>NZ_JBOIHZ010000001.1:0-607757 GCF_051408735.1 Staphylococcus sp. AS1337
TATCTGCGGCTTGTTTAGCTTGTTCTAATGCCTCGATGGCTTGTTGCGCTTCCGATAATTGTTCTGTATCTAAGACCCCGTTGCTATCTTGATCGTTCACTTCTGGCGACATTACTGAACCTATTTGATCTAAACGGCTTTGTAACGCATCCTTACCTGCTGTACCATTCGGTACGTTATTCAATTTCTCTGCTGCGTTTGTTTTAGCTGTTTCTAGCGCCTCAATTAATTTATCTAACTCTGTTTTTTCAGTTGGGTTGATTAAGCCATCCGATGTGATCTCAGATAACTTGTTATCTGCGGCTTGTTTAGCTTGTTCTAATGCCTCGATGGCTTGTTGCGCTTCCGATAATTGTTCTGTATCTAAGACCCCGTTGCTATCTTGGTCATTTACTTCTGGTGATGTAACTGAACCGATTTGATTTAAGCGACTTTGTAACGCATCTTTTCCTGTTGTACCATTCGGTACATTATTCAATTTCTCTGTTGCGTTTGCCTTAGCTGTTTCTAGCGCCTCAATTAATTTATCTAATTCTGCTTTTTCAGGTGGATTGATTAAGCCATCCGATGTGATCTCAGATAGCTTGTTATTCGCAGCTACTTTAGCTTGTTCGGCTGCTTCAATCGCTTGTTGCGCATCTGATAATTGTTCTGTATCTAAGACCCCGTTGCTATCTTGGTCATTTACTTCTGGTGATGTAACTGATCCTATTTGATCTAAGCGACTTTGTAACGCGTCTTTTCCTGTTGTACCATTCGGTACGTTATTCAATTTCTCTGTTGCGTTTGTCTTAGCTGTTTCTAGAGCCTCAACTAATTTATCTAGCTCTGCTTTTTCAGTTGGATTGACTAACCCATCTGCTGTAATCTCAGACAACTTGTTATTCGCAGCTACTTTAGCTTGTTCTACTGCTTCGATCGCTTGCTCCGCATCTGATAATTGGATTGTATCTAAGACACCATTGCTATCTTGGTCGTTCACTTCTGGCGACGTTACTGAACCGATTTGTTCTAGGCGACTTTGTAACGTATCCTTACCTGCTGTACCATTCGGTACGTTATTCAATTTCTCTGTTGCGTTTGTCTTAGCTGTTTCTAGCGCCTCAACTAATTTATCTAGCTCTGCTTTTTCAGTTGGGTTGACTAATCCATCTGCTGTGATCTCAGATAACTTGTTATCTACGGCTTGTTTAGCTTGTTCGGCTGCTTCGATGGCTTGTTGCGCTTCATTTAATTGCTCTGTATCTAACACGCCATTGCTATCTTGGTCGTTGATTTCAGGTATTGTCACTTCATTCATTTGATCTAATTTATTTTGAAGCTCGTTTTTACCTTTTATACCATTAGGTACATTTTTAAGTTTGTCACTCGCTATGCTTTTAGCCACTTTGAACGCTTTATTTAGTTGATTAATAGCAGTTTGTTCATTTGGATTTACTAAACCATCACTTGTTGCTTCTTCAAACTTTTGATCTAAAATTCGTTTTGCTTCTTCAGCAGCCTGTACAGCTTGAGCAGCTTCAGCCAATTGAACAGTATCTACTACACCATTACTATCTAAATCATTCACTTCTGGGGAAATTAATGTAGGGATTTCATCTATCCTACTTTGAAGATCACCTTTATCTGCTGTGCCCTCTAACACGCTATCAAGTTTGGTTATAGCTATTTTTTTTGCTTCTTCCAAAGCTGTAATTGCTTCATCAATTTTTTGTTTTTCAGCAGGATTTACCGCTCCATCAGCTGTTACTTCTGCTATCTGTTGTTCAGCGTATTTTTTTGCTTGTTCTGCAGATTGGATTGCTTCTTCTGCCTTTTGTTTTTTAGCTTTAACTAGAGCTCCATTAATTCTTCTTGCTACATCATCAATATCCACAGATTGATTCGTAATATTGACTCCTCTAAAGACATTTGTATCTAATGTATCACTTAATATATATCCAAATAATTTATCTTGTTTAACATCTATATAGTAACTAGCGTCAAACGATATAACAAATTCAACTCGACCGCCAGAACCACCTCCAGTGTTTGGATTACCGTTGGATCCGCTATCTGGACGAGTATATGAATAGTATCCCAGATGGTCTTGTTGTAATAACACTCTTTGTCTACCATTATATACAGCGAAAACTTTTTTTATTTTTTTACTAAGACTTGCGTTAGGTCTTATAGCATAATTCTCAAATCGATAGGTACCTCTACCTTTTTCTTTCGATAAAACCATTGTTGCAATTAGTACCTCACCGTCATTATAAAAAATATCATCTTCTACGATACCAAAATGGTTTTTAGTTACATCTGATTGGTCCGTAAATGTATAAACAGCGCGATAATCATTATTGTCTCTATTAAAAGTTAAATCTTTCATTTTAGATAATAATTCATTGATTTTGTCTGCTTGAGAAGCATTAATTGTTCTATTTCCAAGTTCTGAGTATATGCCTCTATAGACATTATTATAAACGCTCTTATTATTCTTAAGTGAAGTTTGTCGAATGATATTTCTCATGAATAATTTTCTTTCTTCTTCAGTTAATTCGTTTCTATTTTTTTCAACTTCTCTTATAGCTTTTGTAATATAGTCACCTGCATGTACAGAATTATAACTCAATCTCGCACTGTAACGTCTATCTTTGAAACGATTATTGTAAGATGAACTATTCAAGCTCCTTGCCACTCTTGATTTAGGCTTATTATTAGTTGACTCTTTTGTTTCATTATTTAAATCTATTATATTTAAGCTATTACTTTGAATAGTATCCCTGTTACTTTCTACTTTCTTTGTAACTACAGGAGCTTTGTTTTGTTTGTCATTATCAACAAATTTTTGTTCTTCAACACTATTGTTTTTAATTTGGTTAACGTTTCCAACTTTTTGCTCTAATGTAGATTGCTTTTCTTTTATAGATGTAGAATTATCTATATTTGTGTCAGAAGATTTTTCATGTGATGACATAGTTGTTTTATTTTGTTCAGTTATTTTATTTTCTTGCTTATTTATATGCTCTTTTTCAAAATTATAGTCTGTTATCTCATCTACTTTATTTGAAATTTCATTTTGCTTTTGTCCTTCTTCTGCTTTCACTTCATTATTAAAAGGGATTTGCTCATCTTCTTGTATTGCTTTATTTGTCTCTTCAATTTTCGATTTTTTTTGATTTACAACATTTGAATTATTTTCGTCAATTTGAGCTTCTTTAGAATGTTTTTCTCCAATTTTCTCTAAATCAAAATGTTTTTCTTCTGAAACAACTTGCTCTTCAACGTTATTTTGTGCTTCAATGGTTTCTTTGTCATTTACCATATCTGCTTCTGCCTCACTGTCTTGATTGATAAAAAGAACTGATCCTACTAAAACCGACGCAGTTCCCACAGTGAATTTTCGAATAGAATACTTATTATTTCTTTTAGCAATATATTCTTTGAGTAATCTCATAGATGTCTTATTCTCCTTTGTTGATAATATCCATGCTATTAACAATAATATTTATTTTTAAAAAGGAGCACTATACTTGTTAAGAATTCAGTAAAAATTTGGAACTTTAAAGTAAAAATATGGAATTAAACAACAAAACACACCCCAATTAAATTGGAATGTGCTTTCCATGCTAATATATCAGCTTTATTCTAAATTATATTAGTCGATTAATTTATTTGTTACTAAACCCGAAACTGGTTCGAATATCGTTAACTCTTCTTTATTTAATAAATTTTCTGTGAGTTGTAATTCTGTAATCTGATTTGACTCATACCATTTAATGTACATTGTGCGTGTAGTTAAATTTAGGACTGTTTGATACAAAGTATAATGTAGTGCCGCTTCTTCGTCTCTAACTGCACCTTTAGGTATACTAACAATTTCTAAAAGTTTAAATGCATTGAGTACATCTTCTTCTGCATTACTTGTTTCTTCTAAATTATTTTTTAAGTAAGCCATTCGAACAAAACGTTCCGCCGAAGTGTATCCACCAGGTAATCCGTACGTTCCACCTTCATTTCCTAGCGTTGGGAAAATAGTATTCATTAGTTGGCTTGCTTGAGGGCGTTGTGGCGTAATATTTATATAATTCCTCAAATTTTCATAGTGCCAATTCAAATCTGGATTGTTAGTTAAGACTCCTACTGGATTTTCATTTACGATCATAGTACCATCTTTAAAAGTTAGTTCAATCGTTCTACCTGAATCATCAGTAATATGATAATGTAATGGAGGAACTTCAGCTATATCATTGAGTGTGTGTGCGACAACATTTACGGATTTAGCATTTTCTATTAAATCTTCAATATTTCGATTGTAACCCAACACCCACGTAATTACTTCACTTTGAGCAATATTCATATACCCCTCTCGTACATCTGTGGCATATGTTGCATATCCTCTAAAATACTGTATTGAAGCACCGAGACCATGTTCATTGACACCGTCTGCAAATAAGAATCCTTCCATATCACTACCCGATCCAACAAAACCATACTTTGTTTTACCTTTATATGCTACGCGTGATTCCCAATAAAAATGACGTGGTTGTACAGCAGGGTTTCCTTTTAATTGATAAACAAAATCCATAGTACGTCCTAATATCACCTGGTTACTTTTCGATAAATATGAAAAACCAGTGCACATGATTAATCCGCTCCTTTCAACCTTCTCTATGTCAGAAATTAATTACTTTGTATCTTTCATCAATATTCATTTTAGTTAATTATGCTTTATATTAATAGTAATTCGCTTGTGATATACATGCACTTATGAAAAGCTAATACTTAAAACAAACTTTCACTGTGTAACGGCTTTCACTAAAATGATAATATTAGGGACGAGACAGAAATCACCTTTTTTCAAAAATAATTTGTTGTCCCATCCCTTTAAGTCTGAATATAAGTGAAAAGTCCGATACATTTTCGCTCTAAATATACTTTAATGAACTAATAGACACGCTTTGATAATAATGAACTGCTTTGTTAGGTTGGTAGTCTTAGTTATGAGATTATTTATATCAACCTTTTTTCTACTTTAAATTATGTTAATTGCAGTTCTCGTACTCGTGTTTGTGATAAAGATGCTTTTACGTCAATTACTCGTTGATTCAAAGAACCTTTATATGGTAGGTTAGGTTGATATAAATGGTTAATAAAAGGACCGTCTACGAGCACATCTATATGATTAAGTAACTCATTTCTTTCACCTTTATCTTCCATTAAATATTCAAATAAAAAGCCTGTCCAAACCCATAATGTTTTTGAACACCCAAATTTTTCCCTAAATGCTTGGGCGCACTTTAATGTAATGTCTAAATTACAAAATGGTTCTCCACCTAAGATACTTAACCCAGAAATATAATCAGGTTCACAGTTTCCTAATATTTCTTCCAAGATTAAATCGTTAAATCTTTCACCATATCTAAAGTTTTGCGCCACTTTGTTATAACAATTTTCACAGGCAAATGGACATCCTGAGACATATAAACTACATCTGACACCTTCTCCATCAACAAAACTTTGTGACTCAATTTTGGCAATGTAACCTTGTCCTCTTTTAATATTTAATATTGTCATAGTGTTTGTTCTTTCAGATGTTTCACTCGAGCACACATTTCTTTATGTCTTCCTTCAATCGTAGGACGTTGGACTGGATTACCAAGATACCCACATGTACGTTTCACTACATCAACTGTAGTAGGATCATAATTACCACACTCAGAACATTGATAGCCTGTTGTTGTAGTTTTAAAATCACCTTTAAAGTCACATTCCCTACAATGATCAATCGGAATATTCGTGCCTAAATAACTTACCTTATCATATGAATAATCCCATACCGCTTCTAATGCTTTTAAATTATGATTTAATTTCGGATATTCACAGTAATGGATGTAACCACCACTTGCATAAAAAGGATATTCCTTTTCAAAATCAATTTTCTCAAATGGTGTAATATCTTTTCTTACATCATAGTGGAATGAATTCTGATAATATCCTTTGTCAGTGACGTTCGGTATTTCACCATATTTTTCCATATCGAGTCTACAAAAACGATCGGTTAGAGACTCACTTGGTGTGCTATAAACGCTGAACCAAACATCATATTGTTCAGTCCATTTCAGTTGGTAAACTTTCATTGCTTTTAATATATCTAATGTAAATTTTTTAGCTATAGACTGTGTTTCCCAATTAGGACCATAAAACACTGTAGCCGCTTCATACAAACCGATATATCCCATAGATAAAGTAGCTCGTTTTCCTTTTAACAATGTCATAATATCTTCTTTATCCGTTAAACGATGTTTAAATGCACCATTTTTATATAAAATAGGTGCATTATTAGGTGTTACTTCGGAAATGCGTTGAATTCGATAGACGAGAGCATCATGCATTAGTGCCATTCGTTCATGGAATATCTTCCAAAACATTTCAATGTCATCATTAGATTCAATTGCTATTCTAGGCACATTTAATGTCACAACACCTAAATTACATCTTCCATTATTCTCAAATTCTCCAATTTCGTTCTTCCAAGCTGGCAAAAATGAACGACAACCCATCGGAGCTTTAAAATCACCTAATATTTCGACCGTTTTATCATAATTCAAAATATCAGGATACATTCTTTTAGTAGAGCACTCTAATGCTAATTGTTTTATATCATAATTCGGATCTTTCGAACTAAAATTCACACCTTTTTTAATTGAAAATACAAGTTTTGGGAAGATGGCAGTAATACGATCTTTACCCAAACCTTTGATTCTAGTGTTAAGAATTGCTTGTTGGATTTTACGGCTATATGTATCTGTTCCTAATCCAAATCCTAATGTTACAAAAGGTGTTTGACCATTTGATGTATACAATGTGTTAATTTCATATTCTAAACTTTCTATAGCATCTTCGATATCTTGTGAAACTCGATAATCAACATAAGTTTCTATGTCTTGTGGTGTCACAAATTTTTCAGCCAATTCTCGATGCTTAGCTTCATTATATTGAACGTAATGGCTCAGTAATTCATCAACCCGATCAATTGTACACCCTCCATATTGGCTACTAGAAACATTGGCAATGATTTGTACAAGTTGGGCAGAAGCTGTTTGAATTGATTTAGGTGAAGTCACAGTTGCGTTACCAATTTGAAAACCATTCTTGAGCATACTTTCTGCATCTATTAAGCAACAATTCGTAAGCGGTTGAAATGGATGATAATCTAAATCATGAAAATGTATGTCCCCTTCTTTATGAGCTGTTGCGATATGTTCTGGTAATAAATGATTTAACGCATATGATTTAGATACTACACCGGCTGTTAAATCTCTCATCGTCGAAAATGTAGCGCTATCCTTATTGGCATTTTCATTTATCACTGTAGGATCTTTAGTTATTAAATTCTTTAAATCTTGTTCGAGTTTATTCATTTTACCCCTCTTTTCTATATGTTGTGTTTTATTTAAATTTATAACACAATATATAGTGTTTCAATGTATAAATAAGCAGTTCACAAATTTGTAAAATCTTTTCAAAGTATTTGTGAACTTTAATTACATTTTCAAAACATCTATATTAACAATCTAAAAATATAAAAAACACTGACTACACAATAGTTAATCATCCTATTGTCTAATCAGTGTTTTAAATTATTTTATATTCAACTCAAACTCTTTACAATTTCTCTATAAATTTTCTTAGCTTCCTCCTCATTTTCAGTACCATAGACATGCATTCTTCCATCTTTGAACAGTGTGATTTCATGAGCCTCATACGCCAATAGTTTCACAAAGTCATTAGTTTTTTTCACAGTAACTGGTAAATAATCAATATGGTTAAAAATGTCGGCGTTAAAGCGTAACAAGAACATATCTCCGCATTGCTTCTCTATCTTGGTGTCGTATTTATCATTTAATAATTCATACTCATGCTTCACACAAACATTACAATCACTTTGTGTTAAAGCACTAATATCCATTGACTTATATTGCATATTAAAACAATCTATAGTTATAAGTTTTTTTGAAAATGCTTCGCCAGAGACCCATCTCATTAGCTCGGAAATTTGCATACTAGCTACTTGATAAATCACTGGTGGTAGCACACCATTTATTGCACAACTTTCACCAGTACTTGGCATTGTTTCAAGTAGACATTTCAAACATGGTCCTTGATTATCGATACCATAAACAGTACCTTTACTACCAACTGCAGCACCATAAATCCAAGGTATACTTTGCTTATTACAAGATTCATTGATTAAATATCTTATTTTAAAATGGTCCATACCATCTATAACAATATCCGGATGATATGCCGTTAATAGATTTTCTATATTTAAATTTGTTATTTCTCGATCTATTGTTGTTACTTGTACGTTGCTATTGATTTGATTCAACTTATGCTTTAATGCTTCAACTTTAGGTAACATTTGTTCCGCATCCAACTCATCATATAACGCCTGTCTATGTAAATTGGATAATTCAACAATATCCATATCGATTACAGTAAGTGATCCTACCCCCATCCTTACTAACATTTCTGCACTGTGACTACCAAGTGCACCTGCACCCATAATCATGACATGAGTTTTTTGAAGTTGGCTTTGACCTTGCTCACCAAACTGATGATATCTTACCTGTCGATTGTACCGTTCTATCATAAGAATCCAATACCTTTAGTTGGACTCGATGCTTGTGCCGTATACTTCACAGGTATTCTTCCTGCTTCATAACTCAATCTTCCGGCAGTAATCCCTTTATTCATTGCTTCTGCCATTTTCACAGGATCCGCTGCACTTGATATTGCCGTATTAAGTAAAATACCATCAGCACCTAATTCCATCGCATGACAAGCATCTTTAGGGGAACCAATACCCGCATCAACTATGATGGGCACATTTGTGCGTTCTATGATATAGCGTAAATTTAATGGGTTGTTAATACCTCTACCTGTCCCTATAGGTGATGCAAGTGGCATTATCGCGTGTACACCAAGTGATTCTAAGCGCTTAGCTAATACGACATCATTTGAAATATATGGACAGACCGTATAACCTTTTTCCAACAACACTTTACATGCTTCATATGTTTCTAATGGGTCTGGCAATAATGTTTCGTCATCACCAATGACCTCTACTTTAATCATGTCACAGACTCCTGCATGATTTGCTATTTCGGCAATCCTTACAGCTTCACTAGCATTTTTAGCACCTGCAGTATTAGGGAAAGTAACAAATTTTGATAAATCTACTTTGGCCAATGGGTTAGGTAAATTTTTGTCATATAAATTCATTCTTCTGACAGCAAATGTTAATACTTCAGTTTCTGAAGCTTGAATTGATTCTGTCTGTATTTGCTCACTTTCAAATTTACCTGTCCCCAACAACAACCTTGAATTTAATGTGAAATTTCCTATTTTAAACATATTATCCGCCTCCTACAAATTCTAGTAATTCTAATTTATCCTCATCATTGACTAACCTTGTTGCAAATTGTTCACGTTTAATTAGTGTCTCATTATGCTCTACAATAATACGTGTTTCATCCAGTCCTAATGATTGAATTATTTCTTGTATATTAATTGGTTGTTCAAAGTTAAATACATCGCCATTAATCTTACATTTCATTTCTTTCACCTCTCCTAATCTGAAAATCATATAATTGTTTTGGCCTATGGCCATTAATAACCCATTGACTCATCAACTCGCCTATTAAAGGTGATAGTAGAATTCCATTGCGATAATGGCCAGTAATGACAAATAAGTCTTTATCCACTTCATCCATAATAGGCTGTTCATTTTGACAATAAGGTCGTATACCTGACCATTGGTTTATGATTTTTCCATTTTTCAAATCAGGTATATAGCGCAAAGCTTGTGACTTAAGCCATGATTTCCCTGCATTAGACACCCCAACTGAGTAGTCATCAAAGTAACTTGTTGCACCGACTAAATATCTATTCTTTAATTTAGGGACGACATAGCAACCATTTGTCAGGAACATGGTAACGCCCAAATTCAAATCGGGTTGTTCTATCAATAGTACTTCTCCCTTTACACCACTAACCGCTTCACAAGGTAAATATTGCGGTAAAAGTGTGCTTGTCCAAGCACCACCCGTGACAATTAACTTTTCAGTATAATAAGTTCCACTTTGTGTCTCCACACGGTAGCCGCCTTTTTCGGCTTCAATATGGGTTACAGTTGTTTGGTATATTCTATCTATATGTCGATATGATAGCGACTTCAACAACGCTTTGGTATAGCGGTTTGCATTAATTTGATTATCTTCAGCCATATAAATACCATTTGTGTGTTTTGAAGTAATGACCCCGTTGGACATATGCTGAACATCAGTCGGGCTAAGATGTTCTACAGATGTAAAATGTTGTCTCAAGAATTGATATTGTTGTTCGATTTTTTTATTATCATAATGATTCGTAGCCAATTTTATTAATCCACTATTTAAATACTCAATATCCACGCCAACCTCTTCAAACAAACTGTCTCTTAGAGGTTTGAACATCTTTTGAGAAGTTGTTGCCAAACTAAATAAAGCACTGTTTTCGGTAAATTCATTTTGCGCGCCTAACATCCCACCTGCTTTATAAGATGCATGCTTACCTGCTTCGTCTCTATCTATCACAGCTATATTCGCAAAGGACTGACTTAACCCACGTGCTATTGACATGCCCATGACTCCTGAACCAATAATAATGACATCATACATGTTCCTCCCACACTTCCTTCATATTCATGAGTTTTTGTTTCGAGTATTTATTAAAAATAGAAATCCCGGCTATTCCTGAAAATCCATTAGGTAAAGAAGATAAAGTATGTTGATTAATACCTCCAATTGCAATAATCGGAATATCAATTTGTAGCGCTTCTTCAACTTCCGTCTTTGCTCTAGGCTTTTGTTTAGGTTTAGAAGGTGTTTCAAATACGTGTCCGAACAACACAAAATCTAGCCCTAAATATTTAGCGTTAGCAATAGCATCTTTACGATGCGTAGACATACTCACTTGTAAATTAGGATAACGAGTTTGTATTTCCACAATAGAACGGTCACTTTCTCTAAAATGAATTGCCGACAAGTCACATCGTATGATTACGTTGATATCGCTATGAATAATAATCTTATCCTTAGGAAACTCATTTTTTAGTAATTCATGAACCCACTGAATTAGTTCTTCAGTATTCATTGGCACTCTTATTAATAAGTAATCAATAACACCTTCGATTTTACAGTAATGCTTAATATGTGATTTAGACAAATCTTGATATGGTGTAATAGCAATAAACAATATATTCACCCCAAAATAAAAAAACGTTATTTTCCCTGGTGGAAAAATAACGTTATATGATTACTTCTATCATAGAAAACGCCACTTTCCTACGCCAGTGCGAACTGGATCAGGTTCTAGGAATCCCTCAGTTATTACTTCGGTCTCAGCCTTTATCAAAGGCACTTCCAGTGGTTTCTATCTATTAAATTTTCAAATTAAATGTTCATTTCACATGTTTTAACGATTACTTACAATCTAACTTATAATGATTTACTTTTCAAGTATCACTTTGACATTGGTAGCAAATGTTTCTAATGTTAGCTGACATTATTATGCAATTTCCCACTTATAAAGACAACTCTAACAAACGTGCTGTTATAGGTCTGGTCTGACGATAGACTTCTTGATATATTTCAAAATATTCAACATAGCGTTCGTGATGAGCTTTATTTGGAAAAAAGGTTCTATCATAGACAATAAATTGATTAACTATATCTTCTATGTTTTCATACCAACCCAAACCGACAATAGCTAGCATTGCAGCCCCCATGCAAGGCCCTTCCTCATATTTCAATTTACTGACTTTCGCATTAAATATATCAGCTTGTAATTGTAACCAAAAATCATTCTTCGCACCTCCGCCAATCGAGGTAATATGCGTTATGTCCTTCCCTTTTCCACGTAAATATACCAATGTTTCATACAATGAAAAAGTAATACCTTCAATTACTGATCTAGCTATATCTGCATTTGTATGTAAAGTACTTAACCCGATAAAGCTACCTCTAATTTTGGAATCGCCATGTGGTGTACGCTCACCTGAAAGATAAGGTGCAAATAACAATCCTTCACTGCCAATTGTAGATTCACTTGCTAAACTTAAAATTTGATTGAAAGTTAAGTCAGGAAATACATGCTTTTTTAACCAATTCAAACTATCTCCAGCGGCAAGCGTCACACCCATTACATATGATTTATCTTCGACAACATGATTGAAATAGTGCAAATTATGGCGATACATCTTTCCTTCACCTTCTTCACAAGTTAATAACGTACCAGAAGTCCCAATACTGCATAATGTATCGTTGGATTTGATAACGCCAGCACCAAGTGCACCACATGCATTATCACCACCACCAGCAAAAACAGCTACCTCCTCTTTTAATCCTAATGATTTAGCTAGGCTACTTTCTACATATCCAACAAAATCTCCGGATGATACGAGTGAAGGATAAATATCGTGAATACCAAATTGTGAGCCAATTGCCTTCGACCAATTTTTCTGTTTTGGATCCATTAATAGTGTGCTTGAAGCATCTGAATATTCCATATTTATTTTACCGGTAAGCTTAAACCGCACATAATCTTTAGGTAATAAGAATGTTGCTATCTTGTTCCAATTATTAGGCTCATTATCTTTTATCCATAGCAATTTCGTTAGTGTAAAGCCTTCTAATACTGGATTTGATAACACATAATTACCAAATTGTTGTTCAATTGTTGCGCACTGATGTGTTGATCGAGTATCATTCCACAATATTGCATTTCGAATCGGTTTATTATTGCTATCTAATGCCACTAAACTATGCATTTGACCAGATAACGATAAGGCACGAATATAGATATCATTTAACGCGTTGTTACTTAATATTTGTCTAATACATGACTTTGTTGCCTCAAACCATTCATCTGGTTGTTGTTCATTATATCCAGATTGAAGTTGTATAATATCAAGCTCTTCGCTAACCTTAGCTAGAACTTCTCCTTCTTTACTCACGGCTATAACTTTAACTGAACTTGTTCCTACATCTATACCTAACACTGCTTCATTCAATATCATCGATTCCTTTTGTTAGATTTTAAATATTCAACAACTGTATCATATTGAAATAACTTTCAAATTTCCAATAATATGACATTATAATGAAACTGAAGTTAGAATAATATTTTCGACATATAAATGACGATGACTACGGTTATCGCACTCAGTAATGTTGATAAAAAGACTAATTCGGCCGCAAGTTCTGGATGATTATCATATTCCTGGGCAATAACAGAACTATTAACGGATGTAGGCATAGCTGAAGTAATAAATAACGCTTGTGCTATGATACCTTCAAGCCCCATCAGTTTGATAATACCAAGGGCTATTACCGGGCCGACAATCAGCCTCACAAATATAAACACATATGAACTTGACCATTTAAAGCTAAATTTAATATTAGCAATTTGGGCACCTAATAATAATAAGGCAATTGCTATCATTGCATCTGCAATATAGTTTGCCGGTGTCCATATAAACTTAGGTATAGCGACATTACCATAATTCAAAACAATCGCGAATATTAAAGCGTATAAAACAGGCATCTTAAAGTAACCTAATATCGCTTTAAGTTTCCCAATATGCACAGCTTGTATTGAAAATATACCATATGAAAAAGTGAAAATATTTTGTAAGGAAAGCACAATGACTTGAACAGACATCGCCAAAGGATCTCCTTTAAATACTAAATCATTTACCGGGACGCCGTAATTACCAGAATTAAAAAATAATACGCTATTCGTTAATGTTGTTGCTTCCCCTTTATCCTTTGTACCAAAATATGCCAATAACTTACCAATACCATAAAGGATAATTATGTATATGATAAAGAATAATACGATGTACAATAATAGCTTTATTTCAAAATTCGTCTTATAAAATTTTACAAATATGAATCCAGGTACAAATATGTATATGTTTAACTTTGCCAATGTTTTTAAATCTAATGTAAATTTTTTCTGCAGTACATACCCTATTACAATCATAATAAAAATAGGCAACAATACAGTCTCTAAAATAACTAACATTTCGTGCATTTTAATTTTGCCCCCTTTGCCTAATTCCACTTACTTTTTGTACTTATGAAAAAATAAGAAATTTACATAAGTATCCCCCTTGAAAATAAATCACACATTGTTCACGTTAAAGCTAACTGCGTATGAAACTATTCATTGCAAATTCTTTTACGCAATGCAAGAACTGGAGCATACCCACAAGACTGTTAAGTTATGTTTCACGTTAAACAACTTGTCTCGATATTAGGAAATCAAATTTTGCTTATTAATTTATAGTAATAAGCTTACTTTTTCTTTCCTTTTTTCTTATTGGTTTTCTTTTCTTCTAAAATCGACATCACGATAAAGCCGACAAGTAATATTGGTGTAAGAACTGCAACCATTATTAACATTTACTTCACCTCATTATTTGATATTTTGAAAAATAAATTTTAAGTATAGATAATAAATCAAATAGTATCCTTATAATATTAATTTACACCTTTTATACATCTTCCTCAATAAAACAATTTAGTTTATTCAATACTTTATATTTAATAAATCAAAAACAATACAAGCGTATGACTATATAGAAATATTTTTTAATAAGCAATGAACATCTTGATAATCTAAAGGTTATTTATATTACTCCCTCAATGAATTGAGCATGAGTATCCAAAACTTCTATGGTGAATTCAAATCTAAAAACCATAGTAAAATAATAGTATTTCTAAACGAAAATATTTTAAGAGTCATGTTGAATACCCACCTAAAATAAACATTTTATATTATCAAGTAGTTTTTATTTATCTATATTTTAATAATTGACCATAATATAAATTACCTGTAATATTTTCAATATAATATATGCTTTCGTAGCTGAATTTAATTCGAGAATTACATTCCAATATAAAAAGACGGAGGTAACATAGTGAATTACAACCTAGTTATTTATAAACAACATGACAAACTCGACTATCTAAATACGCCTAACTTTGCGAATATATATTTAGTAATAGAAGGTAAAATTTCCTTTCAAAAATTCACCTCTACATATACTTTCCAACAAGGTGAAATTTTTATAGTTTATGACTTCGAAGAAAATTTAATAATTAGTAGACATGCTATAATTTCTTGTATTTCTGTAAATAACATAACCTATCACCGTTTTTCATTAGCATATCGAGAAGGAGCTTCAGACAATTATCCGCCACCCAAAGTTATAACTGAAACTTATATTGACATTTTAAAAGTAATTCTAGAGGAAGATTTTTTCAATGCAGATATTGGAGTGATAAAACTTATTAATTATCTTAATCATTCAAAAGATAATTTATATGTGAATATGTCATATTCAAGTAAACTGGTTAAAAATGTAGTTGAGTATATTAATACAAATTATAAAGAGCCTTTAACTTTATCTTACATTTCAAAGAAATTTTATGTAAACAGTAGTTACCTATCACGTGAATTTTCAAAGAAAATGAATATATCTTTATTAAAGTATATTAAAAAAGTAAAGATTTATAATTTGTCGAGGGAACTTTTATTACATGGTAATTTGGAATCTATCTGGAGACAATACGGATTTCGTTCTTACAATACTTATTTGCGTGATTTTAAAAATATAATGCACATGTCACCCAAAAAATTTATCAATCAAAATCCTATTAATCAAGTAAATAAAAAAATTGAGCATCATGAGTTATACGAATATTTACAACAAATATTGCATTTAATAAAATATGAATAATTTCACATAATTTTTATATATAAAAAACACCAAGTCCCTCATACATTAAGGCCGACTTGGTGCTTAAAATTATGTTATTACACTTGCTATTTAATACTTATATTTGTTCTCTTCATCTGATTTTGTATATTCATCTTTTATAGCTTCTTTTTCGTTTTCTTTTTGTTCTTCTGATAAAACAAACGAATTATTGTGTTCGTTGACTTGTGAACCATCTTTAATATATGGATTTACATCCTCATCATTGTCTTTACTATAAACAGGCGCTTTTGGCTTTCTCACTAATAACATGATACCAGCAACAATCCACAGTACGGCATTAATCCAATTACCTAATAAAGAAATTACACCTGCAATAATTAGTAAAACGCCTGCTATTTTAGCTTTTTTACCAATTAAGAATGCTGCTATTAATGCAATAATTAAAATTACAATACCTATTACTAAACCTGCAGTTACAAGTCCGCTTAATGTACTAAAGAATGCATTAGCATCTTCATATGTAACGCTAGTCTCTTCTTGCATCATTTGATTAATAAAAGTATCTTTGAGCTCACTATTTCCAAACATCGGAATTAAAACAGCCAATAGTATTACAGCAATTAATTGTAGCGCAATACCGATCCATGTTAGTACGCGTTCTGTTGTTCTTTTCATAACAATGTTCCCCCTGTTTATAAAATTAAATTTATTAAGACAATAATCTTTACCAACATAATATAAAAAATACTTAATTGCAATGTTAATTATACTAATTGCGAATATTTAAGTCCATATTTTATAGGTATTAATATTTTTTAATTATAGTTACTCATTATTTATTATTAATAATATTGAATCAGAAAATTAAGTGAACCAGACAGAAAATCTACTTACCTAAAATGATTTCATTGTATTAATTTATCTTCAACAAGAATGTCTACATAAAAAACGACCCGAAACACCACTGTATGTCTCGGGCCATTTTTTGTAATTTATTTGTGTTCTCTAAAAGCATTATCAATATGTGTAAGTTGATCTACGAAATGATGAACTTCTTCGGCTGTAAATTTATTTCCAAGGCGATCTTTCACTGCTTCTGTCATAACAGCTGTTGCTTTCTTCAAAAATGCTTCACCTTCATCACTCAATTTAATGAGTTTGATACGTTTATTATCTGAATGCGCACGTTGCACATAGCCCATATCTTCTAATTTCGCTATACGCTTTGATGCAGCCGTTTTAAAAATATTTTGTAAACCAGCTAATTCATTAATCGTTACTTTGCCTTCAGTTTTTATAATTCTCATTGCCTCAATTTGTTCTCTTGAAAGCAAATTACTTAACCCGGTCTCTTTAACGATATCTACAATTTCTTTATTTAAATGCAACATTACTATTTGAAATTTAATAATCGCTTCTTCAATTGTCTTATCTACATTTTCCAAATAAGCCACCTCCGAATAACACTTATTTAAACTCTAATGAGAATGGTACTCTTTGTCTTTTGTTAAACCATAATATTACTATATATTGTAAAATCATCATTACTACAATAATACCAATGAGTAAGGCTACAACAAAACCAAAGTTAAAATGTCCTGCATGAGTAAAGATTGCTTCTCTATAACCTTGTATTGCGTATGACATTGGTGAGAATGGGTGAATCCATCTGAAGAATTGTGCAGATAATTCTATTGGGAACATCCCTTCACTGGAACTTAACTGTAGTATCAATAAGACCATTGATATAAAGAGTCCGATTCTATCTAGCAACAGACTTAAGAATGTTGTAATGGTAATTGCTGCGATAGCCCACAATAATCCTACTAAGATAAATTTACCGATATTATCGATAGACATATTCAGTGCAAATATCGCCCAACTACTCATTAAAAGTGCTGATATTGTACCTTGTGCAAGATATAATAATAGTTTGCCAAATGCTTGTTTAATCGATTTAATCTCTTTACTTAATACTTTTCTTAAAGGATAAATTGCGCTAAATGAAACTGCACCTACAAATAAACTAACACTTGCCATATATGGAACAATTGTCTCACCATATTTATCAGCTTCTGTAGCGTTATTTTCGTTCACTTTCGTCACATTATTTAGAGCTTTTTCGTTATCTCCTTCAAATGCGACACCCTCTTGTTGAGAAACTGATTGGTCAATTTTTTCTTTTAATTGATTATTATTTTGTTGTAATTGAGTTAAACCATCTGTAACTTGTTGATTTCCTGAAATCAATTGTTGTGCAGGCTGTCCTACTGCAGGTTCTAACTGTTTCAAACCATCTGTAACTTGTTGATTTCCATCAATAAGTTGAGATTCGGCGTCTGACATTTCGCCTAAAGATTCAGAAGTATCTTGGAAACCAGATTTTGATTTTTTAGCACTATCAAATAATTGGTCTAAATAATTAGAACGAATATTGTCTTTGATTGAGTCTGTCACTGTATTAATGGCTTTTTGAGCTGATTGACTACCAGTGTAACTTGATCCTGGATTTACTTGTGTTTCTAAATTTATTTTTTTAGGATTTTTATCTAATAATGTTGTTGCATTACTTGATGCATCTTTAGGAATAATAATTGTACCAACACTTTTCCCTCTTTCAAGTTGGTCATATGCTTCTTTTTTAGAAACTTCTTGGAAGTCAAATTTATCATTATCTTTTAATTTATCGACTACATCATCACCGATTGTAACTTTTTCATCATTCAATTTTGCAGTCTTGTCTTGGTTAACAATGGAAATCTTTAATTGGTCTGTCTTATCATATGGGCTCCACATAGAACCTACAAATAATGCTACATATAGCAATGGGATAGCTGCTATCGCTATAAGTGCTATTATTAACATTTTGTTTCTAAAAATAAATTTAAATTCATTAAACATCTTTTTTACCTTCCTTTTTATAATTGTACACCGTATGTACTATTAGAGTTTTAAAAACCGAAACATGCTAAAATGCTTATTCCGGGGCGTTTATAGCTATTCAAATTTATGGGGATATATAAACCTCCAAAACAGTACACCCCTTATACATTTTTATATAATACTCGCTTCAAAAACAGTTGTCAATCGAATTTATTATAATTATATAAATTCTATTATTGCAAAATCAATAAATGAAATATACGAAATTAATTTTCATTATTAAAGTGTAACGTATATTAATCAATCTATTCTCACTCAATATTCTACGTCTATAACTTAAATTTATATTTTCCACTTTATAATATATAATCGATTATAGAATAATGTTGCTTATATCGTTTGCCAACGTACTCACATTACACTATGTTACACTTGGTAATATTAACCGAACTTCCCCTGTCCAAATTAGATAAGAGGTAATAATAAATGGAAAATAATTTTATAGTAAATGAAAATGAGAAGCGTGTATTAAAACAAATATTCAATAATAGTAATATTTCACGAACACAAATATCGAAGAATTTAGAACTTAATAAAGCTACTATTTCTAACATTCTGAACAACCTAAAACACAAGAGTTTAGTTAATGAAGTAGGAGAAGGTAATAGTACTAAAAGTGGTGGACGTAAGCCTATTTTACTTGAAATCAACCAAAAATATGGCTACTATATTTCCATGGATTTAACATATGATTCTGTTGAATTAATGTACAACTACTTTGATGCCACTATATTAAAGCAAGATTCCTACGAATTAAAAGATAAAAATGTAAGCAGTATATTACAAATTTTAAAATCTAATATAAATGTGTCAGAAAAATATGATACGTTACATGGGTTACTAGGCATATCTATATCCATACATGGTATCGTCGATGATGAGCAAAACATTATCAACCTTCCTTTTCATAAAAATGAACGCAGCACATTTACTGATGAATTAAAGTCATTCACAAATGTTCCTGTCATTATAGAAAATGAAGCAAATTTATCAGCCCTATATGAAAAAAGTCTATATATAAATTCAAACATAGATAATTTGATTACTTTAAGTATTCACAAAGGTATAGGTGCTGGTATCATAATAAATAAAAAACTTTATCGTGGCTCAAATGGAGAGGCTGGAGAGATAGGTAAAACATTGGTTTTGGGATCTATAAATGATAATGGCAACAAATATTATAAAATCGAAGATATATGCTCTCAAGATGCTTTAATACAGAAAATAAATAATAGGTTGGGAGCCACACTTACGTTTACAGAACTAATCCAATATTATAATGCGGGAAATTCAATTGTTGCTCAGGAAATTGAACAATTTATAAACAGAATGGCAGTTCTTATTCATAATTTGAATACACAATTTAATCCAGACGCTATTTACATTAACTGTCCTTTAATTAATGAATTACCTAATATTTTAAATGAAATTAAAAAACAATTCTCGTATTTTTCTCAAGCTAGTTCAATTCAAATACATCTGACCACTAATGTAAAACAAGCTACTTTGTTGGGTGGTACCTTAGCAATAATGCAAAAGACTTTAAATATAAATAACATTCAAATGAATATTAAATAATCACAGCAATCCGAGGCATACAGTAGATGTCTCGGACTGTTTATTCCTCCTTACTTGAGTGGGTCAACAAAATCTTTCAAACTAAATTGATTTTTGTCCTACTCTTTTTTTATTTTTAGTAAGCGTTTACAAAAAATAAACGATGTGCTATATTACCTCTAAAGTTAGTTTGTTTGTTAAATCAACTAACTAAAATATAGGAGGAATATTATGTCTTATTTTGATATCAATAAAGTAAATTACGAAGGTCCTAAGTCAAATAACGCTTTTAGTTTTAAGTATTACAATCCCGAAGAAAAATTTGGTAATCACTCCATGTCAGAACTTTTAAGGTTTAGTGTTGCTTATTGGCACACATTTACTGCTGACCTTTCTGATCCATTCGGTGTAGGTGCTGCAGAACGTGATTGGGATTCATTAGACGAGATGGAAAAAGCAAAAGCAAGAGTAGAAGCAATTTTTGAATTTATGGAAAAAACACGTATTGATTACTTTTGTTTTCACGATGTAGACATTGCTCCAGAAGGTGCATCTTTAAAAGAATCTAATGAAAATTTAGACATCATCGTAGAACTTATTAAAGAAAAAATGGATCAAACCGGTAAGAAATTACTTTGGAATACAACCAACAACTTTACTCATGAGCGTTTTGTTCATGGTGCAGCCACGTCTTCAAATGCTGAAGTATTTGCATATGCAGCTGCAAAAGTTAAAAAATCATTAGAAATTGCTAAAAAACTTGGTTCTGAAAACTTTGTTTTTTGGGGCGGTCGTGAAGGATATGAAAGTTTATTAAATACTAATATGAAATTAGAGTTAGATAACTTAGCTACTTTCTTTAAGATGGCCAAAAGTTACGCAGATGAAATTGGTTATACAGGGCAATTTTTAATAGAACCAAAACCTAAAGAACCTACCACACATCAATATGACACTGATGTGGCAACCGCACATGCTTTCTTACAAAAATATGGTTTAGATAAAGACTTTAAATTTAATATTGAAGCTAACCACGCGACACTTGCTGGCCATACATTCCAACACGAATTAAGATATGCACGTGATAATAATATGTTGGGTTCAGTCGATGCTAACCAAGGACATCCTCTTTTAGGATGGGATACAGATGAATTTCCAACTGATGTATATGATACTACGTTAGCAATGTACGAAATACTTAAAAATGGTGGGTTGGCTCCAGGCGGATTAAACTTTGATGCTAAACCTAGAAGAACATCATTTAAACAAGAAGACTTAATTTTAACTCACATTGCAGGTATGGATACTTTCGCATTAGGCCTACGTGTTGCTTATAAGATGATTGAAGATAATTTCTTTGAAAACATTATGGATGAAAAATATAAATCATTTAATGAAGGCATTGGTAAAAAAATAGTTGAAGGAAAGACTTCATTTAATGAGTTAGAAGATTATGCTTTCAATATTAATACGATTAATAACGCTTCTGATCATTTAGAAGTCATTAAATCACAAATTAACCAATATATCTTAAATATTAATAATAAGGATTGATAAAAATGGCCTATGTAATTGGTATGGATATTGGCACGAGTGCTTTAAAAACTCTTGTGGTAAATAAAAGTGGCGACGTTGTAGAATCTTACAGCGTCTCTTATAACACGGCACATCCTAAGTCAGGATACAGCGAAATTGAACCTGAAATTTGGTATGAAGCAACGTTGGAGAGTCTAAAACATATTTTAAATCATTATACTCAGGGTGACATTACTGGCATCAGTTTTTCTGGACAAATGCATGGCTTAGTAATAATTGATCAAGAGGGCAATCCAATTAGACCAGCCATTTTATGGAATGATACAAGAACATCTCAAGAAGTTGAAGACATTAAACAAAAGCTAAGCCTTAATTCGTTATTAGAATTAACACAAAACACAGTATTAGAAGGGTTCACTTTACCTAAGCTTATGTGGTTAAAGAATAACGAGCAAAACAACTATAGGCGTATCGCTAAGTTTATGCTTCCTAAAGACTACATCGTGTATAAATTGACAGGTAATATTTACACAGAACCTTCAGACGCTGCAGGTACAATTATGTTTAGTGTAAAAGATGAAAATTGGTCTACAGAATTATTGCATCATTTAAATATTGATCCATCCATTTGCCCTGAAATTATTGCTTCACACCAAAAAAGTGGCCAATTAACTGAAAAAGTAAAAAATACTTTAGGTATTGATTGGAACATTAACGTGTACCAAGGTGGCGCAGATAATGCTTGTGGTGCTTTAGGTTCAGGTATTACCAACGAACAAAAGCAACTTGTCAGTATCGGAACTTCAGGAGTAGCATTGTCTATTGAAAATCGTATTGATTATAAAAATGATGGGAGCGTACATTACTTTAATCATTGTGTTCCAAACCAGAAATACATTATGGGCGTGACTTTATCTGCTGGGTATAGCTTGGAATGGCTTAAGCAACTTATCTCTCCTGATGAAAATTTTACTACTTTCTTAAAAGATCTTAATCACTCAGAAGTTGGTGCTAATGGATTAATGTACACGCCTTATTTATTAGGTGAACGTACGCCACACAATGATGCTTCAGTACGAGGTAGTTTCATCGGTTTAGATGCAAATACGACACAGATCGATATGAAACGCGCTGTTCTAGAAGGCATTACTTACTCTATTAATGAAAGTATTCAAATTATGAAAAACAACGCTATTAACATTAATGAAATTGTATCAATCGGTGGTGGAGCTAAAAATAATCAATGGTTGCAAATTCAAGCAGATATTTTCAATTCAACTATTTCTACACGAACAGAAGAACAAGGTCCAGCTTATGGTGCAGCAATGTTAGCCGCTATGGGAGAACAATGGTTTAATACTTTCAATGACATGAGCGAAGCATGGATAGCATACCATCAAAAAGTATACCCCATTGAAGCAAACACAAAATCTTATCAAGACTTATTTAATATATATAAAACAATTTATGACGCTACGCAGCCAGTAACTCAAAAACTTAATAAATTTAAGTGATCTATCAAGGGGATGGATATATGTCAACTTATAATAATAAGAAATTTATTTTTAAAATAGCTTTAATCGCAACGCTCGGTGGTTTATTATTCGGCTATGACACAGCAGTTATTTCTGGAGCTGAACAATCTCTACAGCAATATTTGACGAAAGATTATGGCAGTTTCATTCATGGCATCACAGTTTCTAGTGCGCTAATAGGTTGTATTATTGGTGGTATATTGTCTTCAAGTTTTTCAAGTCGCTTAGGTAGAAAAAAGTCATTACAAGTAGCTGCTATCCTATTTATCATTTCTGCAATTTTGTCAGGCTATCCCGAATTTTTATTTTTTGATTCAACTGGATCTAACCTTGGCCTACTCATTGCATTTAATCTGTACCGTGTTATTGGTGGTATCGGCGTAGGATTAGCTTCTGCAATTTCTCCTATGTACATTAGTGAAATAGCCCCTTCGTCAATTAGAGGTAAACTCGTTTCATGGAATCAATTTGCCATTATATTCGGTATGTTAGTAGTGTATTTTGTAAATTACGGTATTACATATGGCCAATCCCAAAACTGGATTCAAGATATTGGATGGCGTTATATGTTTATTACTGAAGCGATTCCCGCAATAGCATTTTTCTTTTTATTATTTTTAGTACCTGAAACACCTAGGTTCTTATCATTAAGTAATAAAAATACAGAAGCCCTCTCGGTTCTTAATAGAATTTATTCTTCAAAGAATCATGCTCAAAATGTACTAAATGACATTTTAGCTACTAAAAATAAGTTAACAGATGTAAAAGCACCACTTTTCAGTTTTGGTAAGACTGTTATTATAGTAGGTATTTTATTATCTGTTTTCCAACAATTTATTGGAATCAATGTTGCTTTATATTATGCACCTCGTATTTTTGAAAATTTAGGTTCAGGTAGCAACACATCTATGATACAAACTGTTGTCATGGGCTTAGTAAACGTAATCTTCACAATCATTGCTATATTATATGTAGACAAATTTGGACGGAAACCTTTACTAATAATTGGATCAACTGGTATGGCAATCGGCATGATTGGTATGAGTATCTTAGCTGCAAACGGTGCATTCGGTATTATAACTTTAATATTTCTAGTACTTTATACTGCTTCATTTATGATGAGTTGGGGACCTATCATTTGGGTATTATTATCAGAAATATTCCCTAATAGAATTAGAAGTAGTGCTATGGCAATAGCCGTGGCAGTTCAATGGTTAGCTAACTTTACGATTACTTCCACTTATCCAACTATGATGGATGTTAGCGGCGCCATGACTTATGGTTTTTATGCACTGATGAGTATTTTATCAGGACTATTCGTGTGGAAATTCATTCCTGAAACCAAAGGTAAAACACTTGAAGAACTAGAAAGCGTTTGGAAAAAGGAAAGCGTGACATCTGTTTCAAATCAAGATGAAAAAGTTCAAAGTAATTCAGAAAAAATTCAAAGTCAATCTAACTAAACAAGCTAAAAATTGAACCCCAGTTTTATAACATGCTAATTTTACTGTAAATCAAAAAAGTCAGCCATTCTTACCGGTGGCTGACTTTTTATATTTATGTTATAAACGATTTCTACCTAAATAATACCATCTATTACAAAAGCAATTGCAAATGCCACAAATGACAATAAAGTTTCCATGGCTGTCCACGTTTTAAAAGTTTCTTTTACATTTAAACCTAAATACTCTTTAACCATCCAGAATCCAGCATCGTTTACATGAGAGAGCATTAATGACCCTGCTCCAGTAGCTATTACCAACAATTCTAAATTCACGCCAGACATATGTTGGATAATTGGTGACACTATTCCCGCAGCTGTGGTTAAAGCAACAGTGGCAGAACCTGTAGCGACACGTATTAAGCCTGCTACTAAAAAGGCTAATAGTAATGGCGATAGTGAAAGATGTTCTGTCATCTGTGCAATTGAATCTCCCACACCTGTTTCAATAAGTATTTGTTTAAAACCTCCGCCAGCACCTATAATTAAAATAATAGAACCAATCGGTAAGATACACTCTTCCACCAAATCTTTAATTACATTTTTCGTCATACCTTGTTTGAATCCTAATAAATAGAATGCAGCAAAGCAAGATATTAATAATGCTATTACTGGATTACCTATGAATAACAATGTATTTTTTAATATGCTAGGAATATCCCCTAAATAAGGTGTCACGATAGATAACAACATTAAAAGTACTGGTAAAATAATTACTAAAAATGAAACAATAACGCTTGGCAAACCATTTGTTTTATTGTTTACCTTAATAATATTCGGTTCTTTTTCTGGTATTACCCTTTTACTTATAAACTTGCCAAAAACAGGTCCTGCTATAATTGCTGTAGGTAATGCAATCAGCAGCGAGTATAACAACACTTTACCTATGTTTGCTTCATATATGCCAATTGCTGTCATAGCTCCAGGATGTGGTGGTACAATACCATGCACAATTGATAATCCTGCTAATAGTGGTATAGCAATAAGTAATATATTCGTCTTAGTCGTTTTATGAATTGAAATCACAAGTGGTAATAAAATTACAATCCCCACTTCAAAAAATACAGGTATTCCGATTATAAAACCGGATAGCATCATAGCCCATGGTAATTTTTTATAACCTAAGACTTTAACAAGATAATCAGATATTTGCATACCTGCTCCAGAATCAGACATTAGTTTTCCTAAAATTGTTCCTAACGCTAAGATACCTACTAAGTGGCCTAAAACATCCCCTACACCCGTTTCATACGCTGTAACTATCTTTTCCGGAGACAATCCTGCCATGATAGCTAAAAATAAACCTGCCACTGTTAAACTGATAAATGCATGCCATTTCCACCATGCAACGCCTAATATGACAATAACGATTGAAAGTAGCGTAATGATTAATAAATATATATTAGAATCCATCTTTTTCCCCCAATTATGTTAGCGCTACCAACAAATCACAAGAGATTGCTTATCCTTTCAGACTGATACTATATTTTTTCAATTTACTATTGTAATAACCTATACTATATTCAACAATTTGGTAATTTACTGAATACGATATTCTCTCCCTTACAAGTAAAGGATCTGAGGTTTGAAGATTCAAGTACGCTGTGGCTTGTTCATTGAAATCTACAGAGAAGTTATCCTCAATATCTTTTATTTCTATTTGCTCATCTTCTAAAATTTTATATATAGAAAGATCATTATTTTGCTTTAATTCTCCATACTCATCCAAACTACTTAATGGGTAGGGTAAATAATGATTAAATAGAATGTATGGTTTATCATTTAATAAATAGACTCTTGTAATTTTATAAGATTTCTCGCCAAACATTTGAAATAACTCACTATTTTTTTCATGCGTCTCTACTACAATGTCTTTTATAAGTTTATGAATTTTATTTCCTTGTTCTACAAGTTTTTCTGTAAAATTTTTATTATTGGTTTCATTACTCACTTGTTTATGGTTAATGACTGTTGTACCTTTACCGCTTTTTCTCTCCAAGTATCCTAGTGTAACTAATTCTTTAATAGCCGCTCTGACTGTTACTTTGCTTACATTAAACTCTTCTTCAAATTCAATTTCAGTTGGTATATAGTTTCCAATAGTATAGATACCATGAATAATACGGTCTTCAATAATTTCTTTTATTTGTATATATAATGGACCTTTATCTGATGATAATTTCGTCATAAATCAATTACCTCTCAATATCATTTTTTTCTTCATTTACGATTTTTATTATATCATCAGTATCAAATAATGGTGTATCCCCGGAAATTGTATGTGCCAATACACAAGATGCGGTTGAAAATGTAACCATTTCTTGAGGATCCATATTTGATAATTCACCGTGGATTACGCCACATGTATATGCATCTCCAGTACCAATTCTGTCTAAGATATTCACTTCAAAAGCTTCCGAATAATACATTGTTCCATTTTTAAATAAATACCCTTTGATGTTGTTTTGATTACTTCCTTGAATTGTTCTGATAGTACCAGCAATAATATCTATATTAAATTTTTCAGCTACAACAAGTAATAATTCTTCTAATTGTTCTTCTTTACTCTCCTTAGTAGTTGTTAAATTGAGTGTGTTAATTGCATCTTTTTCATTCATAATTACAATATCCGCTTCTCTTAAAATGGTTTCATAGTATGGTTTTGCACGCTGATTTCCATTCTCACCCCATAAAGAAGGCCTAAAATTACAATCAAAAACAATTTTAATACCTTGCTCTTTTGCCACTTTAACAATAGTAAGAATATTGTTCTGAGTTAGGTTATTCATAGCTAAAGATATACCACAAATATGCAACACATCAACGCCTTTCATGGATTGAACAATATCATATTCTGAGATATCTGTTGTGTTAAAGCTACTTTGCTGTCTATTTGTATAGGTCACATTACTAGGGCGATTACCAAACCCTTGCTCTAAGAAATACATACCCAAGTTATCATTATTTTTGATAATAAAATCACTGTGAATACCTAATCTTCTTATCGCACCAATAGCAGCTGTACCAATTGAATTTTCTGGTACCGCACTGATTAGGCTCGTGTCATAGCCAAATTGTGACAATAATCCCGTAACATTAACGCCTGTTCCAGTAAAAGAGTATTTCAAATTTTCCGCCTGTCTCAATAAAAGATTGTCGGGTACTTCTAACCGCATCATAATTTCCCCATAAGCTGCAATGTGCTTATTCATATAAATCCACTAATTTCTTAATTTTAGAAGTAAGCCATTCTACATCATTTATATTTGTAAGACCTGTTTCTTTATCAATAATTGATGAATAAACATGCGGTATAATTTTGGGAACTTTACAATCTAAAGCAATTTTCACGATTTCTTCAAAATTATCTTTAGTGATGCCACCCGTTGGCTCTAACCCAAATTCTGCTCTTCCACAAGCTTCGGCTACTGCTTTATATTCTTCAACTGTTTCTAAGCCCTTCATAGGGAAAAACTTGATTGAAGATCCTCCCATATCTTTAATTAAATTAATTGCTGCTTCAATAGGTATAATTGCTTTCTCTTCTCCTTCACTACTAATAGGTCCAGTAGAAATATTTACGAAGCCTGGTTTACCTGTGGGAGAGACTAATGCATTGACCCAAGATTGTTCATCGCTTTTAGCAGTTGTTTGTCCTACATCGGTAAATACTTGGTTAATATGTGCACCTTGATAGTATCTTGCGATTTCAGCTACTACTTTAGCTTGTCGGTTATCTCCAGCACCTAAGCCAATCGAAATAGCGTCGTCAACATCCTTTCCAAATTGTGACATCGCTGTCACCGCACTATTTACATCGTCATAATCTTTCGATAACACACCTATAACGATATTTTTATCAGCTGCTTGATATACTGCTTTGATATTCTCTTCCCCTTTAGCTAAAACATTCAAAGCAACTCTATCTTTATAAAATCTATCATGTATTTTCATTAAATTTCCCCCTGTACAATTTGAATAATTGTTTCATAAATAATCTCAATTTCACCTTGTTTTAATGGTCTTGGATCAATATCAAAGAATCCTTGTTTCACTCCATAATCGCGTGTATAAATTGCAACATCAGCATTTTTTAATTTTCCAACAAATTGTTCTGCAGACATATTTAAAATAGATGAATCTACATGTACGCGTGTTCTATAAATTTCTCTTCCTGCTTCATCTTGAACAATTTCTAATCGAATACCTTCATAGTTGTTAATGGGTGATAATTTCTCTAATTCACTTTTTTCTGATTCTGAATTATCAACTTTATCGAAGTATTCATCTAATGCTTGTAATAACCCAAAAGTTGATTCTTTTCCTACTTTCATACTTCGCCCGATAAAATGTAATTGAGTTTTCACAGATTCAATCAATGACTTTTTACCAGCGACTATACCAGTAGTTGGACCTTGAATTGCTTTTGAACCGCTATAAATAGCTAAGTCTGAGCACTGGATATATTTCGTCAACTCTTCTTCTGCAGCAGCATCCACAATTAACGGTATATTATATTTTTGAGCTACTTGATATATTTCTTCAACAGATGCCATATTTTTTTGCACCGTATGATGCGATTTCACATAAAGAATGGCTGCTGTATTTTCATTTATTGCTTCTTGTATATGGTTTTCTTTACCTTCGTTTGCATACCCTACTTCAACTGTGCGACCGCCACCTAAGTAAACCATTGTCTCAATAGGAGCACCATATTGAACGTTGTGTCCTTTAAATAATATGATTTCATTTTTTTCTATGCTTTCATTGTGAAGCTTTTGACTTTTACGTTCATTTCCTTCGGTAACAACACCTGCAATCGATAATGCGATTCCACTAGACGCTGAATTTACAACGACAGCATCTTCAGCATTAATTTTATTAGCAATATATGCCCCAGATTTATCAACTAAATCTGCAATTTCTACATAGTTTTGTCCTCCAAATTTCATAGCATTCATTACAGAATTAGTTGGAGAAGACACACCCAGAATACTCATTCTCCCACTTGCATTTATAACTTGTTTTAAGCCGTATTTATAATTCAATGAATTTTCCATTTGTTACCACGCCTCTTTCTTTAATTACTTTTTTAATTGTAATTTCGTGTCCATGTGAATCTATAAGATTTTGCTGTGAATCTATAACATCGAATAAGGTTAAGTTAGCTGTCATGCCCTCTTTAAATTTTGCTAAATCAGGTTTATTTATAATTTGAGCTGGATTTTCTGTGACACCTTTAATAATTTCTTCTAATGTATAACCGAGATACAAGAATTTAGTAAGTACATTCGATAAGCTGAATACTGGGCCTTCTATTCTATTTTTTTTATAAATGTCTGAACTTATACTATTAAATTGAATATGGTTACGTTGTGCTTGTTGTGCTACTTCAAATGAGAAACTTGCATTACCATGACCAACATCTAACTTCACTCCTCGACTTATTGCTTCTCTTAAAACTGTCAAAGGTACTCCATCTTGGTCAAATAGGTTATTAGACTTACCGTTTAAAAAATGTGTAATAACATCGCCTTTTCTAAGTAATGGAATTACATCTTGTATTTTAGGAGGTGCTGATCCAATATGGGTCATAATCGGTAATTTTAATTGCTCACTAATCTTTATAGCTTTTTTCAAAGGCACTACACCATTATCTTTAACTACACTACTGCTAATACGCGCCTTTAATCCGATAATCATATCTTCGAATTGTTGAGCAGCTTTAATACACGCTTGTTGATTTATCCAATCCAAATTTGATAATTCATCGATTCTTTCAAGTCCTATTTTAGATATATTTAAAAATGAATATACATTAGTTAAGCTTTGTTGCGCTCTTTCATGTAACTCATTAACTCTATCAGCGCCACAACTCCCTGCATCTACGATTGTAGTAACCCCTTGTTTAACGCCTATTTCATCTATTTCATCTCCATAAGGACTAAAATCAGAGAAAGCATGAACATGTAAATCAATCCAACCAGTTGAAACAAAAGAATTCGAACCATTGAAAATTACATTTCCTTGTAATGTATTTCCATCTGAAATTTCTTTAATGACACCTTTTTCAAGTAATATATCGATTCTTCTTTTATTTAAAGTTTCAATATTTTTAATAATACCTGTACTTTTCAATGTATATCACCTCTCGAAAAACATCATAACATTATAATGTTTGTAAACGCAATCATTATAACATTATAATGTTATGTTTTAATAAAAAATACTGATTCTTCCCTTTAAAAAAACAGAATCAGTAATTAATATTTTTATACTATGAATTTATTTAATTAACGTAATTACTATTTTGTATGTTGATAATTTTCATCAAAAAACTTACCACTTCTAATATCTTCTAAGATACCTTCATATGGCGCGACATTAACAACCGTTTCATTATTTTGTCCTGCGTTACCAATATATGAAATCTTCGCAAATTCAGGTACAACTAATTTAGGATAAGTATCGTATTTTTCACGAGATGCTTCCATTAAATCAATGTGATCATTTTGATAAGTCACTGTAATTTCTGGATGCTCTTCAACCCATTTAGGGAAGAAAATTGTACCGTGCATAAGCTGATTATTAGGTAAAAAATCTAATGCTACATCTGTACCTGTTGGTTCAGTCCAAGTTATTTTGAAAACACCCGCAGTTAATTTTACGATATTAGCTTCTTGATCTCTAACCCATCTACCAGCTACCATACCACCATGTATACGATAATCAATTGTATTCTCATTTTTCACATACATCTCATATTCCCAACCATTATCATAAGTATAAATAAGATGTGTACCTAAAAAATCTTCTAATGTTTCAAAATTATTAGTCATAAAAAAGCTCCTTCCAAACATGTAATTAATTACATGTTTTTGATTACATATAAATGCTATACTTTATTCGATAAAACGTCAAGGAGGATGTTATGGCACAAAAAAACATATTACAATATGTATTACTAGGCCTTTTGAAAAATGAACGTATGTCTGGTTATGATATAAAAAAGGCTTTTGAACGCGATATTGGTGAATTTTGGCAAGCAAATCACAGCCAAATTTATCCTGAATTAAAAAAATTGCATGGTCGTCTTTTAATTGATAAAACGATTGAAATAACAGGAGAAAAGTTAGAAAAAAAAGTATACGCTATTACAGATACAGGACGACAACTACTGAATGAATGGCTTGTTTCCCCAACACCTGAGTTGTCAGTACACAAAAATGAATTCAATTTAAAATTGTATTTTATCAATGATAGAAATGATCCTATATTGCCAGTAATGTTCGACGAGCAAATTCATTTACATGAATTAAAGTTAGAACATTTAAAAGAACGACGTAAAGCATTATTTAACAATGAAGCATCTCAAAAACAACATTATGGGCATTATCTTGTATTAGATTATGCTATTGAAAGAGAAGCACATAATATCAATTGGTTGAAATCTTGTCACCAAAATTTTAAGCATTAAAAAAGCTCCTTTCTAAACAGTAACACTGTTAAGAAAGGAGCTTTTGATTTTTCAAGTTAATATAAAATCAAACTTTTCTATAACGTTTAAGCCCAATAATATTTAAAATGGTAAACACGATAATAAAGACGAATAATATACAAATATCAAACCAAATATATTCAAGTCCTTGCCCTTTTATCATAATGTGCGTCAATGCATCACCTGCATATCTTAAGGGAAATAGATAACCTATGAAACTTACCCAATTAGCAATATTCTCTAAAGGAATAATACCTGAGAAAAAGATTTGAGGAATTGCTACAATAGGTATAAACTGAATCATTTGGAACTCAGAATTAGCAAAGGTTGAAACAAATATTCCCATAGCCAATGCGGCCAATGCGATTAAAATATTAACTAATAATACCCACCATATACTACCTGCAAGTTCTATATTCAAGATAATAATCGCATAAAACACGATGAGTAACGTTTGTAATATAGCAAACAAACCATAACCTGCTAAATAGCCAAACACAATATCACTTCTTTTAATCGACGTTGCTAATAAACGTTCAAGTGTACCTTTAGTACGCTCTCTAAGTAATCCAATACCAGATATTAAAAATACGAAGAGGAAAACAAAGAAACCAATTAAAATTGGGAACATTTTATCAAAGTACGTACTATCCGCATCACCATATAGGTAATGATTATTCAACTCTACATTCTCTGAGGATTGCTTATTTCCTTGCTGGATATTATCTGGAATTTTTTCTACAATTTTCATCATATCTTGCATTTTATTTTTCTGAAGTGCACTAGCAAGTAACTGTTTCGTAGCATCAGTTTTACTAGGGTCTTCATTAGCATAAGTTACTTCTATTTTAGGCCCATCTTTCGTAATATAACTATCCAGCTCTGAATCTACCATCGTATCTTTTACAGAATCTGATGAGTCAACCTTCGCTATATCCACTTTATCTGAAGATAATTCATTTACAATTTCGTTAGGTACATTGTCAGTAACACCAATTTTCATATTTGTCTCTGAATTTGTATCAAAAACGAAATACAGCAATGTTAATACTAAAATCGGTGCGAACAACATTAAAGCCAACGTTCTTTTATCTCTCAACAATTCCTTAACAACTCTTATAAAAACGGCTTTAAATCTCATGATTACACCTCCGTTTCAGCCTTTATAAACGCTTCTTCTATAGAATTTACGCCAAATTTTTCTTTCAGTTCTTTTGGTGTTCCCATAGTGAATAAACGGCCTTCCATAATCAATCCAATATAATCACAGCGTTCCGCTTCTCCCATGACGTGCGTTGTCACAATTACTGACTTATTTTCCTCTGTGAGTAGGTTAAGTTGTTTCCATATATCTTTTCTAAGGCTCGGATCAATACCCACTGTTGGCTCATCTAATATAATTAAATTAGGATTTGACAGTAACGTAATCGCTAAAGACAATCTGCGCTTCATACCCCCTGAAAATGTATTCACAATTTGATGTAATTCATTATCTAAATTAACTAGCTTCATATTCTTATCAATCGCTTGTTGTAGCTTATCACCGTCTAAACCCATCAAATTACCGAAGAACACTAAATTTTCTCGAGCAGTTAACGATTCATATAGCGCATCACTTTGCCCCATATAACCAATTTCATTAAGAATTTTACGGTTGGGTATACTTGTATCGAATATTTGAGCATGACCTTCATCCAATTCCTCCATACCCATAAGGCACTTAATCGTTGTCGTTTTACCCGAACCACTTGGACCAATTAACCCTAAAATCTTTCCAAATGGTAATTCAATATCAATATGATCTAAAACTTTCTTTTTGCCATAATGTTTTGTCGCACTTGTTAGTTTAGCTGCAACTTCAGACATGTTTAGCCCCCTTATTAGACACAGCGTCAATTATCATTCATAATGCGATTATATACCTATAAAATATAAAAACAATAAAAAGGTTATCGTTACTGGACACATTTAAAAAATATGTCTAATAATATTAGGAGTGAAACGAATGACTGAAGAATTATTTACCGATATCCGTATATTGAAGACGAAAAGAAATACCCGAAAAGCTTTAATAACGCTCTTAAAAACTAAAAGATTCGATGATATCTCGGTAAAAGATATATGTAATGAAGCTAATGTAAGTAGAGGAACTTTTTATTTACATTACAAAGATAAATATGATTTAGTACATCAATATCAGCAAGAAATTATAAAAAGTGGCAGTAAGAAAGTTCATGAATTTTTAAACTCAGACCGTCATTTATTCTTTTATCACATGCTTAATTTTTGGAATAATGAAGCCGAACTTTTATTATTGCTCATCTCTAAAAATGGTTCTACTGAAATTCAAAACCAAGTAAAATCAATGTTACAAATAAATGCAGAAAAAAATATTCTGCCTTCAGTAAAAACGATTAATTTAAGTGAAAGAGAACAACATTATTTTGTAATTTTTTTGAGCAATGCGATTTTTGGTATCATTCAAGACTGGGTAGATAACGGAAAACCAGAAACTACAGAGGAATTATCAACTATTATTAATAAGATTACCCCCGATTCGTTGTTGGGCTGAAAGTTTTCCGCCCTCCTTCCTTATTGCTATGTAGACCTTTATTTAATCAAATCATCATATTCAACCACGCATATTTAATACTAACCATATGTTCACTAACAACAATGTTAAAAATTCTCCCACCACTTTTCACAAAAACAAAAAGAGGTAATGGAATCGATTTTTGCAAATATGATTTCATTGTCCTCTCCTCTTTTATTTTTCACTTCATTAACCTCAACCTTATTCACAATAAATTCAGCTGCATAACTTACCATCATGCCACAATTCCTATAAAGTAACTACACAACATTAAATAATTTACAAAGAATTAAAATTTTCATACTATACTTACAATTCCTATAAAAAAACTATTATTACACTTAGGCATAAAAAATGTTTAATTAGGCATTTTCATGCAATTAATTAAGAAAACAAGTTATATTGTATTTAATAAATTAAAGCAAATGTTTTAATTTTAAATTTCTAAAAAAAGGAGTGTTTCACATGGCAGGAATCGTAGAAGCAATTGGTAACGCAGTAAATGCAGGTTTAGCACATGACTGGGCTACAATGGGCGTAAGCATCGCAGAGGTTTTAGGTAAAGGTGTAGACTTCATTTTAGGTTTCTTTAAATAAACATATGCATTAAAAAAGGCCTTTTCTAGAAACCCTTCTTAATTGAGGAGTTTCATAGAAAAGGCCTTTTATTATCTACCGTATTATTTTCTACTTAAATTACTATATTTTTTCCACCTGCGCATTAACCTTATTCGAATTATGTGACTCTCCAATTGCTTCAATCTCTTCAAGCGTAAGACCTCTTGATTCCGGAACAAATTTTTTCACAAATAATACACCGAGTATACAGATAACACCAAAGATAGCAAAAACAATTTGTTGTGAAAAATAAGCTGTCATAATTGGGAATAAAAGCCCAACTAAGAAAGAACCAATCCAATTCAATGATGATGCACTACCCGAAGCAAAACCTCTAATTGCTAAGGGGAATATTTCACCCACAATAACCCATGTAAGTGGCGCCCATGTAAAGGAATAGAAGGCTACATAAATACTTAAAAAGATTACTATCAATATCGGATTCGCATTTGGTAAAAATATATGAATAATAGCAGGCAATATAAACGATAATCCCATTACCGTACCACCTAGCATAAGTAATGTTCTTCTGTTAAATTTATCTGCTATCCAAATAAAGAGTAATGATCCTAATACAAGTATGATACCTTGAATAATAGGCCACATAAGTGCATCACTCGCAGAATTTCCAGTTGCTTGTTCTACAATTAAAGGAATATAATAAAATATTGCATTCGCCCCTTGAAACTGTTGAAATGCTGCTACACCTAATCCTGCAACTACTAAATATTTATATTTACCATTAAATAATGTGGCTAATGACTGATTATTTTTCACATTATTCTCTTTTTGAATCGTTTTTTTAATTTCTTCAAATTCTTCATCGACTTTATGATTATTTCTAAGGTTACTTAATACAAGTTTAGCTTCTTCAAACCTACTATTTTTAATTAAGAACCTTGGAGATTCTGGAAGTTTTAAGACACCTAAGAACAAAATAAGTGCCGGAATAGCCGCAATGCTCAACATTAATCTCCAACCAACTTCTATAGGTAGCTCTCTTAAATAATAATTAACAATATACGATAATAACATTCCTGATACTATCATAGTCTGGTTCATTCCAGATAATTGACCACGATATTTCGCTGGAGCCATTTCAGACATATAAGCAGGCACTAACGCTGACGCTGCACCCACTGCCAAACCAAGTATAACTCTAGATAAAATCAAAAAGTAATTACCATCATGTGGTGCAATACCAGACAATATTGAACCAATAACAAAAATAATTGCTGAAATTAATATCATTTTTCTTCTGCCTAGTTTATCCGATAGTTTACCAGCTAAAATACCTCCAAATATTGCGCCTAGCATAACTGAAGATGTAATTAAACCTATAATAAATCCACTTTCGATACCCCAATCTTCTCTTAAAAATGGTAGAGCTCCAGTCATAACCCCTATATCATAACCGAATAATATACCACCAAATGCCCCGAAGAAATAGATAAAACTATTTGAAACCTTACTGTTAACCTTCATCCCATTCACCCTCTTTTTAATGAAAAACTTAATTACATATGCATCAATTCACGACAAACATTTTTGATATTTAATTAATTAGCGTGTATTCGGCATCAAACATTTTCAACAATATTTCTATTTGTGACCGAGTTAATTTTAGGGAAAGTACCGTGTGGTGTCCTCCACCTTCTTCTATCCAACTTTTCACGCCTTTTTCTAATGATGGTTTCACTTCCCAAAGTACTCTAGCTACCGGCAAATGAGGTGCAGGTTCATCGAGTTTTTTAGCTTCTATTTCATTAACAATAAATTTATAATGTGTTCCTAAGTCAAGCATAGTTACGACAACGCCCTCACCTGATTTACCATCGAACACTAATCTTGCTGGGTCATTCTTATCACCTATACCTAGTGGATTCACAACAAGTTTCGGTTTCGTTTCGGCAAGTGTCGGATCGACCTCTAACATATGTGACCCTAGAATATGTGAATGACTACTTCTTAAATCATACGTATAATCTTCCATAAATCCTGTTGATTCATTTTCTGCAGCAATTTTCAATAAACGGTCTAACGCTGCCGTCTTCCAGTCACCTTCGCCAGCAAATCCATACCCTTGTACATTTAACCTTTGTACTGCTAAACCTGGTAACTGTTGCATACCATGTAAATCTTCAAAGTTTGAAGTGAAAGCAGTATACCCACCTTCATCTAAGAATTGCTTAATCGCTATTTCGTACTTAATTTGTACTTTTACAGAACTGTTAAATGCCGCATCGCTATAATTTCTATAGTCAAATTCGTATAAATTTTCGTATGTTTTGAATAATTCATCTACATCTTCATCAGAAACTTGATTAATGTATTCTACTAAATCACCGATACCATAATAATCAACAGTCCAACCATATTGAATTTGTGCTTCTATCTTATCTCCTTCTGTTACTGCCACATTACGCATATTGTCCCCAAATCTAGCAACTTTTAAATTAAAACTTTCACTATAAGCATTAGCTATAAGCATCCAATCTCTTAATTGCTGTTGCAAATTTGTGTCTTTCCAATGACCAAATATAACTTCATTATTTTTATTCAAGCGGCGGTTAATATAACCATATTCTCTATCCCCATGTGCCGATTGATGTAGGTTCATATAATCCATATCAATGTTTTCCCAGGAAATATCTTCGTTGTATTGTGTCGCTAAATGTAATAGTGGTTTTTGTAATAATTTAGTACCTCTTATCCACATTTTTGCTGGTGAAAATGTGTGCATCCAAGTAATAACACCTAAAATATCATCATGATAATTGGCTTCTTTCATAATTTCAGTTATCACATCTGCTGAGACCGCCAATTTAGGCTGTAATTCAATTTCAAAAGGTAATCGACCGCTTTCATTCAACCCTTCAACGATGTTTTTGGCGTTTTGCTTAACTTGATCTAAAGCCTGTTCACCATAAAGTGCTTGTGAACCAACTACAAACCAGAACTTCTTAATATTTGTCATTTTGCTTCCCCCTTATTTTTGACCATAGTAGGCATTCTTTCCGTGTTTTCTTTCAAAATGCTTATCAAGTATTGCTTTAGGCAATGTTTCAGCAAATGGATTTAACTGGCGCGTAAATATATTCATTTTGCATATTTCTTCTAAAACAACTGCATTCATGACGGCCTCGTCGCAGTTTTCTCCCCATATAAACGGTGCATGTCCATGTAGTAAAACCGCAGGCATTTCTTGTGGGTTTATCCCCTTTTTATCAAATGTTTCAACAATGACATTGCCTGTTTCATACTCATAATCCTTGTTTATTTCTTCTGTTGTTAAAAATCTTGCGCATGGAATATCACCATAAAATGTATCTGCATGTGTGGTACCCATTGCAGGAACAGGCAACCCAGATTGTGCCCAAGTAGTTGCCCATGGTGAATGTGTATGGACCACACTACCAATATCGCCAAATTTTTTATACAGTACTGCATGTGTTGGCATATCTGATGATGGTTTCAGATTCCCTTCAACAACTTCACAATCTAAATTACAAACAACCATATCCTCAGGCTTCATTTCATCGTAATCAACACCACTTGGTTTAATAACAAATAACTGTGTTTCTGAATCAAACGCACTGACATTACCCCAGGTATACTTAATTAGTCCTCGGTCAGGTAATTCTAAATTCGCTTGATAAACTTCAGCTTTTAACGCTTCGAGCATTCGTATCGCCTCCTAAATATTTAGCTACGGATTGTTCAATCGATAATCCTTTTTTCATTTTTTCTACATAATTATTAAAATTAATAACTTCTTGTTCTACTGGTTGTAATGTCCTTTCTTTCGTATTTATAAATACTGATTCATTAAGGAATACATCTAGCGGTACTTCAGTATCTAATGTGACATAATACGCTAAAACACTAATCCCCCAAGCACCTCCTTCACTTGCGGTTTCCATAACCGTTATAGGCTGTTCAAGTGCAGAAGCTAGTACTTGTTGAGCGATTTCTTTCGTTTTAAATATTCCTCCATGAGCAATCAACTTATCTATATTGATAGATTCATTTTCTTTTAGTAAATCCATGCCAATTTTCAAAGTACTAAAAGCACTAAATAAATGCATTTTCATAAAATTTGCTAAATTGAACTGATAATTTTGCTCTCGTATAAATAACGGATAGCCTGTTTCTACATCTGTGATATTCTCCCCAGAGACATAATTATATGATAGTAAACCGCCTATATTATTATTACTACTTAATGAACATTCAAGAATGTGTCCGTACAACTCATCCGATGAAAAATCAACACCCATGACGCTTAGCACTTCACCAAATAAATTCATCCAATCATTAATGTCTGAAGTACAATTATTAGTATGAATCATAGCCACTTCACTACCATCAGGAGTTGTCACAACATCAATCTCTGGATACATATCTTTCAAAGCATTTGATAGTACGACCATGGCAAACGCACTTGTGCCAGCAGATATATTACCTGTATTCTGAGCAACTGTATTTGTTGCAACCATACCTGTGCCAGCGTCCCCTTCTGGTGGGCACATCAAAATGCCAGCTTCAAGATTACCGGAAGGGTCTAGTAACGTCGCTCCTTCTTCTGTAAGTAGCCCTCCACTTTCACCAGCTAATTTAATTTCAGGTAATATCTCTTCAACTGGCTTTTCAAAATACTTTGTTTTAAAAATATGATTTGCTTCCTCTAACAAATCTTTCCTATAACTTTTTGTATGAATGTCTATAGGAAACATACCTGAAGCATCACCTATACCTAACACCTTCTCGTCAGTTAAGTACCAATGTACATATCCAGCTAATGTGGTTAAATACGTTATTCGATTTATATGGGACTCTTTATCCAATATAGCCTGATACAAATGCGCAATACTCCAACGTTCAGGTATGTTAAATTGAAATGATTCACTAAGTAACTTCGCTGCTTTAGCTGTATTCCCATTCCTCCAAGTCCTAAATGGCACGAGTAAGTCTTCGTTTTGATCAAATGCCAGATAGCCGTGCATCATACCACTAACCCCAATAGATCTTACTTTTTTTAGGGTTAAATCATACTTTTCTTTGATTTCTACCATCATTGCACTATAACTCTTCTGCAAACCCACCCAAATGTCATTAATAGAATATGTCCAATACCCATCAATGAATTGGTTCTCCCACTCAAAATGACCAGAAGCAACAGTGTTTAAATTCTGATCTATAGCTACGGTTTTAATTCTTGTAGATCCTAGCTCAATACCTATTGAAATATCTTCACTCTTTAAATTCCGATTCAAGTTATACATGTTTTAACGCCCCTTTGAAACCGTTTTCAAGTAAACCTTATATTATTTGTCCGTACATGTCAATATATAATATATTATGTCCGTACATGTAAAGAGATAAAAAAAGACTCAAACCAACATATTTATTGGCTTGAGTCAGTATTTATATTTTTTTCACTGAATTACGTTCTATAATATATGTATCTATGAGTTGTGAGGTTTGCTGTTTATCTGTATCTATTGCACTAATCATCCATTCAGCTGCTCTACTACCTAGTAATTCTTGTGGATGAGAAGTTGTAGTTAAATTCATCTCACTTAACTTACTCAATACTGAATTGTCTTGTCCTACAACCGATAAGTCATTTGGTATTTGTATATTTCTTTTTTTCAATTCCTGCATGACTTCATATGCAATAGCGTCGTTATAGCAAACTAAGCCAGTAATGTTAATCTTTTTATTACAAATATGTTCTACAATTTGTTCGATTACTTGTGGTTTACTTTCAGTATCAAATGTATAGATATGTTCACCTTTAAACAGAATATGATTATTTTCAAAAGCATTAAAATAACCTTTCATCCTTAGCTTACCTTGGTTATCATCGATTTTCGTAATCAACGCAATGTGCTCATGCCCATGATCAATCAAATATTTAGTCGCTAAATAACCAGACTTCACATCATCAATTGCTGTATAAGGTAAACTCAATTCATCATATTTTGCATTTATCATTAAAATCGGAATATCGCGTTGTTTGAATAATGAATAATAAGATAGATTGGGATTATAAACATTACTTTTAGTAGGTTCTATAATTAATCCTGTCACACCTTGATTCAACATCATTTCTAAGCATTTACGTTCTTCTTCATGATTATTATTAGTACTTGCTAGTATTAAGGAATAGCCATTTTTTCTCAACACATTTTCTATACCTCTAATGATGCTCGGAAAAATATAATCCGATAAATATGTCACGATAACACCTATTTTTCTAGTTTCATTCGTTTGGCGTGCGTTCAAATAACTATAGCTCACATAAGAGCCTGAACCTTTTTTCTTTTTAATAAATCCCTCTTTAACAAGTACATCCATCGCCTGTCTTATTGTATAGCGACTCACATTATATCTATCCTGAAATTGTTTTTCTGTTGGTAGTAACATGCCGACTTGATACGTTTTATTTATAATTTTTTCTTTTATTTCATCCGCTACAATTTGATATTTGGGCTTATTCATAATTGAAAATCTCCTAATCGCACCAATATTTAGTAATAACGTATATTATAGCATACGTCATATTTTGTTACTGAGACTAGAATAAAAACATGAAAATGTTGAATTAATAAATCTCTCCGCCATTGTTATCAAGTTTTTATGCACTCTTTCTCTAATTGACACAAAACAATATATAATTAAAATTAAACTATAAAAATATAAGCGTAATTATATAACTTAATTAGTTTATAATAATTCTTTATTAAATTTCAACTTTATTTATGAATTTTTTGAAAAATTGCTTCTACTTATAAAATGTAATATAAATTGACAAAAATAACGAGGACGTTTACATAGTAATACGCCCTCGTTATATATTATTTTCTCTTACTTTATCAATTTAAAAAACTTAGTTTCTTTAAATTGAAGTCCACCCACCATCAATTTTTATTGTTTCACCAGTAATAAAGTTTGACAAATTAGAACTTAAGTATAATATTGCTCCAGTAATATCATCTAATTTAGGCAACTTATGAAATAATACGCGATTTAAAACGTCTTCTTTAAATTTTTCATCTTTAAACATTTCTTCTGTCAATTTAGTTTCAACAAACGTTGGAGCGATCGCATTAACATTTATATTATATTTTGCCCATTCTATAGCTAGTGATTTAGTTAATTGTATTACTCCCCCCTTACTTGAAGAATAAGGCGCTCTATTATAGTACCCTACAAAACCAACTTGAGAAGCTACATTAATAATCTTTCCACCTTCTTCTTCTGCCATATAGCGTCCGAAAAATTTAGAAATAAAGAATAAAGATTTTAAATTTAATTCTAATACTTTATCCCAATCTTCCTCTTCAATTTCAAATGCAGGTTTACTAATATTTATACCAGCATTGTTCACCAATATATCTATGCTTTTATAAATTGCAATTATTTGCTCAACAGTCTCAGAAACCTTATTAAGTTTTGTTATATCAAGTGAAAAAGCATTATGATTTCCATCGTAACGATTCAGTATATCTAATGTTTGATTTAATGCATTATTATCTCTACCTATTATAATTACATTTGCTCCTAATTCAGCAAAATCTATTGCAACCTTTTGGCCGATTCCTTTATTACCACCAGTAATAACTACATTTTTATTTTTTAAATCGCTAAAACTTTTTGACAAAATAATCACCTTATTTCTCTTCTAAATCTCTTTTCAAAAAATACATTAATATTTCATCTCTTTTATTTATTATTTCTTGAGTAGGGTTTCCATCCCAATTGTAGAAACCTTTGCCTGTTTTATAACCCAATTCGCCACTTTGAACATGTCGTGCTAATGTTTCTCCAGAAAATTTATCGGTGTTCAAATCTTCAAATAAATAATTGGAAATCGAACTAAAAGTATCTAATCCACCTAAATCTGCTGTCATTAATGGTCCTATTATTGGATATCTTCTTCCAACACTATAAGTAACTGCTGCGTCAATATCTTCTTTTGATGCAACGCCTTTATCTAATAAGGACTGGGCTTCTCTAAAAAGTGCGTATTGTAATCTATTCCCAATAAAACCTGGTATTTCTTTTTGAATTAATATAGGTTTTTTACCGATGGTTTCAATTAAGTTTGTAGTATGGTTGACGACACTTTGACGCGTCACATCATTTTTTACAATTTCTACTAGCGGTATTAAATGTGCGGGATTCCAAAAATGCGTTATTATAAAATTTTCTGGAAAAGTATAAAACTGTGATAATTGGTTTAATGTAAACCCAGAGGTATTACTTGCCAATATGACATCTTCATCTAATAAACCGTTCAAACGTGTATATAACTCTTTCTTCATTTCTAAATCTTCAGGAATAGCTTCAATTACAAATGTTGCATGTTCTAAGGTTTTTTCTAAATTTGTAGAAAATATTATATCTTTTTTAGTTTCTCTTAATTGTTTTTCAGTAATTAATTCGTTACTATACAAGTCATCTAATTTATTTTCTATTTCTTTTTTAGCTAAATCCAAATCACTATCATTCAAACTATACACTTGAGTTTTATAGCCAGCCCATGCTGTGGATAATGCGATTGAATGTCCCATGGTTCCGCTACCGATAATTGTTATATTTTCCATAAGCACCCTTCTTTTTATTAATAATGTTTAAAATCCTATCATAAATAAGGTTACTGCTATAATAACTGCAAGAAGCGGAATTATAACAGTCATGGCTCCAAAGGCAGGATAGGCATCTTTATGAGATTCGCCCGCAATTGATCTAATAGTAGTAACAGCATATCCGCCATGTGGTAAGGAGTCTAAAGTTCCAGATGACATAGAAACTGTTCTGTGTAAGGCATCTGCATTAACCCCCATATCTAAATAATGGGGACCTAATATAGGAAGCGCTATCGATTGACCACCAGAAGATGACCCTGTTAGACCAGCAATCACCATTACTGCAAATGCCCCAGTTATTAAAGGGGAGCCAGGTAAACTGGTCACGTAATCAATTGCGCTTTTAAAGGCAGGGGTTACTTGAGCAACACTACCAAATCCAACAACAGCAGAAGTATTACCAAGTGCAATTAATGCTCCTTCAGTCCCATTACCAACAGCTTTCCAAAAATCTCTGAAATAAGATTTATTTAATATCCAAGTAGCAATAACACCACTTGTAAGAGCAATTATTAAGGCAGATTGCTCAAGTACATCATGCAAAACAAAAGCTACAACCAATACTATTAACAAAGGGATAATACTTAAAAATGGATTAGGTAACCCTTTTCTAGATTCAACCTCATCATTTTCCCTACTAATAAAATGCTCTCCTTTTCTTTTGGCTTTTTTTATCATATGCATTAACCATAAATAACCAGCAATCAGCATAAATAATGCAGTAACTAAACTAACACCCCAACCAGCATAGGGACTAGTATGTAAATATGGTATAGGAATCCAGTTTTGTATCTCTGGAGAACCTGCTGAAGTCATCGTAAAAGTTGTGGACCCCAACGCTAGTGTTGCAGGAATAAATCTTCTTGGAAAATCAGATTCTTTAAACAAATTTACTGCCATCGGATATACTGCAAATGCTACAACAAATAAACTAACGCCACCATACGTTAATACGCCACATGCTAATACAATAGCTAAAACTGCTCGTTTCATCCCTATTTTTTTTATTATCCAATGAGAAACACTTTCTGCTGCGCCACTATCTTCCATAACTTTTCCAAATATCGCGCCTGTTAGAAACATAAGATACCAAGAAGTGACAAAACCAGAAAATCCATCCATATAACTTGTCACGAAGTCCGTCTGTTTACCAACTGCAAGTTGAGAAAATAAAGGAAGTCCATTAAACACTCCTACAATTAACGCAGACAAAGGCGCAGCAATAAGTAAATTCATCCCTCTCATAACTAAAATAGTCAATATAGCTAATCCACCAATTAATCCTAATATACCCCACATATAAGTATGTCCCCCTTTAGGAAATTAATTATTTCCTTTATCTCCATACTTTCTCACTCGTAGTAAAGCTTGCTCTGCATGTCCAGCAAAATTTTCATATTCACATAAACGCGCTGCGTATTCACCTATATAAGCGCTTTGATTTTCAGATGTTACTTTTTGATAAGTTACTGTCTTGATGAATTTACCTACCCATAAACCACCTGTATAGCGCGCTGCTTTTTTAGTTGGTAATGTATGATTTGTGCCTATCACTTTATCTCCATATGCTACGTTTGTTTCTGGCCCAAGGAATAATGCTCCATAATTCGTTAAATTATCTAAAAAATAATTTGGGTTTTTCGTTAAAACTTCAACATGTTCATATGCTAATTTATTTGCTTCATTTATTGCTTCTTGTTCATTTTCTACGATTATCACCTGACCATATTTATCCCAAGATTCTCTAGCTACATCTGCAGTGGGCAAGGTTAGTAATTGTTTATCAATTTCTTCAATAGCAATTTTAGCAACTTCTTCAGACGTAGAAATAATTGCACCAGGTGAAGTAGGACCATGTTCACCTTGTCCTAAAATATCAGTTGCAATCATTTCTGGTTCAGAAGATTCATCCGCAATTACTAAAGTTTCAGTAGGACCTGCTAATAAATCAATCCCTACTCTTCCAAAAAGTTGACGTTTTGATTCTGCAACAAAAGCGTTGCCTGGACCTACAATCATATCAACAGCCTCAATACTCTCTGTACCTATTGCCATGCCACCCATTGCTTGAATTCCACCTAAAATATATATTTCATCAGCACCAGCTTTATACATTGCATATACAGTGGTTTCTGGAATCTCTCCATTTATCGGCGGTGTACATGCAATTACTCGTTTAACTCCAGCAACCTTAGCTGTTAATATACTCATATGGGAAGAAGCAATCATTGGGTATCGTCCCCCTGGTATATAACATCCCACACTTTCTACTGGTATATTTTTTTGACCTAAAATAACACCAGGTAAATTTTCTACTTCAAAATCTTTCAATGACTCTTTTTGAGCTTTTGCAAAATTTTCAATGTTTTGTTGGGCAAAAGCGATATCATCTTTAACCTGTTGTGGTATGTTATTTATAATTTTTTGAATCTGCTTTTCATTTAATTTAAATGACTCCGGGTTCCAATTATCAAATTTAATAGACAAATCACGTAATGCTTTATCACCTTCATTTTCAATTGTCTTTATTGTGTTACTTACAATTTTACTTACCTTTTCGTCAGACTGCTTTATATCTTCCTGATTTTTACCTTTTTTTAATATATAAGACATATTAAAGTCCCCTTTCACTTTTGCATACGTATGCAAACAAAGATAAAAAACCATTGCATACGTATGCAATATTTCGTTCTATCTTAGAGTAAGCGCTTCCAATTGTCAATCACTTTGTTGTATTTCTAAGCTTTAATTTTCCTTTTAACTTTATTTGTTCTACCTTTTTAAAGTCACCATTAATTAAAATATTAATCGTCTCGTTTATCATTTGATCTAAAGGCTGGCCCCAAGTAGTTAATTGGTTATTGGGCCATGCTGCCATTTTTATATCATCAAACCCTATTATTTCCATATCTTTAGGTATATCAAAATTCATCTTTTTTGCTGCTTCGAGAATCCCTAAAGCTGTTATATCATTTGCTCCAAACACACCTTCCGGCTTCTTGCCTTTCTTAAAGTAACTCAGAGCTTTTTGATAGGCTGTTTCAAAACTGAAATCTCCTTCAATAATGTCTATATCTTGGCCTTTTCCTTTAAAATAATCTTTGAATCCGTATAATCTATCTCTATTAGTAGAAGTGTTACTTGGCCCAGATACATATAAATTATTTGTATAACCTTTATCAAAAAAATATTTAGCTATTGATTTTGCAGCAAAGTAATTATCACTTGATACAGAATTACAATTCAAAGTTTCATCATATCTATTAAATAGAATTACAGGTATATTTGAACTTTTTAATTTTTTTACTAATTCTGAAGATAATACAGCATCAGTGATTATAATAGATTCAACATTATATTCTATAAATTGGTTAATTTCTTCCTGCTGAATTTCTTCATTTTCTGTATATACAAAAAGCACAGAATACCCAAAGGTTTTCAATTTTTGTGTAAATAATGATAGCACCTCATGATAAAATGGATTTTGTTTATTTTTCATTGCTATCCCAATCAATTTTGATTTATTTGTAATTAAACCTCTAGCTAAAGCATTCGGTTTATAATTCAATTCATCTGCTACCTTCATTACTCTTTTTCTTGTGTTTTCTGAAACACTTTTACCTGGCGAAAAAACTCTAGAAACCGTCGATTGTGATACTTTAGCAAGTTTAGCTACATCTTCTGCTGAAATTTTTTTCTTTTCCAAATTTATCTTCCCTTCTACAAAAAGCATTGAATTAAATCAATAACCTGCTTCACTATCTTTAACATTTACTTATTATGTCTAACTTTAAATTCACAATCATTGCTTTTCCTTATCACTTTCCTATTTTATATCATACTATAAAACATTCTGTATAATAAGATGGTATTTCATTCAACAGTTTTTCCACGTATTCACAATAGTTAGAGTGTCTTAATACTATTATTTAAGTATCAATTATTCGCCAATATTCAAAAAGATAAAAAGGAAGTATAACATTCACACCTCACTAATATATTTAAGATTCATTTAAATCGTTTGTTACTATTTATATTTATTAACAAGCTCTTTTGGTATATGACAATAATCATTTGGAAATTTGGATAATCGGTCTTGATGTTCTCTAGCACTTTTAACGTAATTTGTTAAAGGTAACACTTCTGTTGCAATAAGGTGATGATTATCACATAAATCTATAAAAGATTGAGCTTCTTTCAAGTGTTTAGGGTTTTCACTATATAAACCAGTTCTATATTTCAAACCAATATCTTCCCCTTGCTTATTTACACTGTATGGATCAATAATTTCAAATAAATATCCCATCAACTTTGTTATTGTTACTTTTTCAGGGTCAAAGTCTGTCTTAACAACTTCCACATAACCGTCATATTCGCCCTCTAAAATATTCGAAATACCATTAGCTCTACCCGCCTCAGTATTAACAACACCAGGAAGTGTTTTGACAAAGGCTTGCACGCCCCATAAACACCCACCTGCTAAATAAACTGTTTCCATCATTATCACTCCTTTTGCTTCTTATATTTAATAAAGTATAGTAATTCTCACAGGATATCTCAATAACTTCTATTTATACTAGGCTTGTCATTTTGTGAAAAGTAAAATCAACTAATATTATATAATTTAAAAACAAAATTTTTACAAATAGCAACGGAAGAGTTATTAATTTCAGCTAATATTTGTATTTAACATATTTTCGATTAGATAATACTGTCAGTCTATTAATCATTTAATTAAAATATTTAATTTAGCCAAATTTATAAATTGAATATTATCCCTTTTTTGTTACAATGTAATAAGGAGAATTTTGTGCTTTTATTCAAAGTATAAACTGTTCTTATATTTAATAAAACTTGATGCATACTTTTTACGCGAACCACTATAACCTAAAATTAATATAAATGAATAACTATAAAAATCAATTAGAGGAGAATAGTATTATGGATTACAGAGTATTATTGTATTATAATTATACAACTATTGAAGACCCCGAAACTTTTGCCACAGAACATTTAGAGTTTTGTAAAGAACTAGAGCTTAAAGGGCGTATTTTAGTATCGACAGAAGGCATTAATGGTACAGTCTCAGGTACGATTGAAGCTACCGATAAATATATGGCTGCATTAAAATCTGATGAAAGATTTCAAGATATTACTTTTAAAGTTGATGAAGCAGAAGGACATGCTTTCAAGAAAATGCATGTTCGCCCAAGACAAGAAATCGTAGCTTTAGACCTTGAAGACGATGTAAATCCAAGAGAATTAACTGGTGATTATTTATCTCCAAAAGAATTTAGAGAAGCATTACTAGACGACGATACAATCGTTATTGACGCGAGAAATGATTATGAATATGACCTTGGTCATTTCCGTGGTGCAGTTCGTCCTGATATTACAAGATTCAGAGATTTACCTGATTGGATTAAAGAAAACAAAGATCAATTTATGGATAAAAAAATTGTAACCTACTGTACTGGCGGTATTCGTTGCGAAAAATTCTCAGGTTATTTATTAAAAGAAGGCTTCGAAAATGTGAGCCAACTTGAAGGTGGCATAGCTACTTATGGTAAAGATCCAGAAACAAAAGGTGAATTTTGGGACGGTAAAATGTATGTTTTTGATGAACGTATCAGTGTAGAAGTGAACCATGTAGATAAGACAGTTGTAGGTAAAGAGTGGTTTGATGGTACGCCATGTGAACGTTATATCAACTGTAGCAATCCTGAGTGTAATAAACAAATTCTCGTGTCAGAAGAGAATGAAGCACGTTACTTAGGTGCTTGCTCTCATGAATGTGCAACTCATGAAAATAATCGTTACGTAAAAAAACATGATATTAGTGACGAAGAAAAAGCTAATCGCTTAGAAAATTTCAAAGAATTAGTAAATCAATAAACGCATTAAGCACATATTAAAATATCGATTGTACTAACAGACTAACTATAAGTGTATTTCAACTTAATCGATATTTCTAAAATCATATTTAGAGCTGAGACAAACCTTAGGTGATAGTTCACCTAAGGTTTGTCTATTTATATTTGTATAGTTATTTTTAGCAGTGGCATTTCAGATCAAAAAGGAAGTGCTTGCGGAAAGCGTGCATAAAAAAGCTGCCTACAAAGTCAGACACTTTTTTGACAGTCTGAGCTGAGATATACAAATGTCTCAGCTTTTTTATTATAAATTAATTATTCCATCATTATTTCTTCAATCTATGTAAAACGGGTATGTAACATGTATTAAATTAAAAAATGGGAGATGAAGTCATGACTCACCAAAAAATTGTGCCACATTTATGGTTTGATACCGAAGCAGAAAAAGCTTTTGACTTTTATAAAAATATATTTCCAAAAACAAATTTTATTACAGAAGTCACGTTGAAAGACACCCCGTCTCGATACGCTAATCAGCTCATTTTCTATATTTATGGATTCCGTTTTATTGCAATTAACGTTGGACCTTATTTTGTAAAGAATCCTTCAATTTCTTTTACAGTATTATTTAAACAATCTGAGACAAATTTATTAGAAGATATTTATCAAAAATCAATAGAAAATGGCAGAGCTATTATGCCTTTAGCTCAATATGATTTCAGTGAAAATATGGTTGGGTTCAGGACCAATTTGATGTTTCATGACAAATTGCACCTAAACAAATGGACGAAATGATTAGTAAAGGAACTCCTGAACAAATCAAACGTGTTACAGAAGCGTTTTTTAAAATGAAGAAGTTCGATATTACAACAAATGATGTTAAAGTACTGTTCAAAAAATAGAAGTCGGTTACTTAACCAACCTCTACTTTCTGTTTACTCTTTATTTTTTTGATATATAAGTCCTAAAGCACCCGATTCAAACGTTTTGCTATCAATTAATTTCAAATCTACTTGTTCGTGTATATTTTGAAATAATGGCAATCCTTTACCAATCAGTGTAGGAGAAACAGTAATTTTATATTCATCCACTACATCTAATTGCATCAAATAATGTGCGAACCGAGGGCTTCCCAATACTACAATATCTTTACCTTCTTGTTGCTTCATATGAATGATTTCATCTTTAACATTCTTTTTAACTAATCGTGAGTTATGCCAATCGACACTGTTCAAAGCTTTTGAGAATACGACTTTTTCAACATTTTCAATCCATTTAGCGTGATTAAGTTCATGTTTAGAAGCATTTTCATTTGATGATACTGTTGGCCAATAATCATACATCATTTCATATGTTTTGCGTCCCCAAACAATTGTGTCTGCAGTTTTCAACACTTCATTAGCAAAATCTTCCAATTCATGATTGTAAGCAATCCATCCAATATCCATGGCACCTTGAGAGCCTTCAACAAAACCGTCCAAAGAACTATGCAAGAACACTACAAGTTTTCTCATTCTAATTACCCCTATCTATATTCCACAAATTTGTTTATCGTTTAAAATTCTCATTAAAACTACGAGTTGTATTATTTTATGTATACCCATATTTACATCGATAATTTATTGAGTTTAAAGAAATTGTCAAAATAAAAAATAACGGCTGAGACATGTATATGCCCCAACCGTTATCTTATTATTAAAGTTTATAATCTTTTTGATACTGAATATCTATATTATGCAGTCACCCATTGTGAAGGGCCAACTTCATCATATAATTTTTGGGCTGCAGCGTCTTGTACAGCTTCTGGTGCATTACCAGCTGGTTGACCTTGATATTCAGATGGTGCTACTGAATCCCATGTGCTTTGTAAGAATTGGAACTTACCTGAAGCGCCTGATGACGCGTTTGTAGCATGAATATCGCCACCTGATTCACGTTGTGCGATTTGTTGCAAGTGTGAGTTCACACCTGATGAACTTTCTGAAGCTTCATTTGAGCTTGATTCGTTTGAGCTAGCTGAAGATTGTTTAGTTGTTTCTTGTTGTGGTTGTTGAGTTGACTCTTGTTGTGGTGCACTTTGTTGAGTTGATTGTTGTGCTTGTTCAGATTGTCCACTTGAAGCTTGTTCAGTTTGTGCCGCTTGTTCACTTTGTTGTTCACTATTATCTGTATTTTGTGCTGATGAGCTAGTTGAACCTTCTCCTGATCCTTCACCATAGTTCCAGCTAAAGTTTTCACCATCTGAAGTAAAGTTGTAGTTTACTCCGTTTTGATTAAAATTATAGTTATATGAACCATCATGTAATGCTGATTCATTTAATTGTTCTGGGTTATTTTGAGCTTGTTGTGCTAAATTTGATTGATCAATATTTTGTTCTGAGGCATCCGCTGAATTTCCTGCTGCTAATCCTGTAACACCTAATCCTACTGCTAATGTTGATGCAATTACTGTTTTTTTCATTATTAATAATCCTCCTAAGAGATAATTTCCATATTTTAGATTTAAAAATTAGATTGCAATTCCAACAAACGAAGATGTTTACTTTTTACAACTAATTTGTAATTACTACTATAACACCCATAAAAAGCTCGTAGGTTACAGCCAAATTAAAAAAGCAATCGATTTTTTACATCATCATTACGTTAAAAAGTACGTTATCTATACATATATTACTACTTAAAACTTTCACAGAGGCAAAAAGTGTATTTGTACACTTTTTAGTTGTGTAACATGCTTGTAATTAGTGTGAAAATAATACACACATAGATCTTATTTTTCACACATTTAAAAGAGCAACCTAGAATATATCAATAGCTAAAATATTCCATTTAAGCTATTACAGAATTATATTTATATATTACTATCTAACAAAGTATACCTTTATCTAATTTCCAAACTCCAAATAAAAAAATTTTATAGTTAATAATCTTATTACGCACAATTTAAACAATATTAATATTAGCTAACTTATTAAGTTCACATAAAAGGATTAAACATAACAAATAAGAGGCTAGAACATTTATTAATGTCCTAGCCTCTTAAAATTCATATAATTAAAATTTGAATTTCTATTATATTATGCAGTTACCCATTGTGAAGCGCCAACTTCATCATATAATTTTTGTGCTGCAGCGTCTTGTACTGCTTCTGGTGCATTACCAGCTGGTTGACCTTGATATTCAGATGGTGCTACTGAATCCCATGTGCTTTGTAAGAATTGGAACTTACCTGAAGCGCCTGATGATGGGTTTGTAGCATGAATATCGCCACCTGATTCACGTTGCGCGATTTGTTGTAAGTGTGCGTTCACACCTGATGAACCTTCTGAAGCTTCACTTGAACTTGATTCATTTGAAGAAGTTGAAGCTTCTGTAGTTGTTTCTTGTTTTGGTTGTTGAGTTTGTTCAGTTGTTTCTTGTTTTGGTTGTTGAGTTTGTTCAGTTGTTTCTTGTTTTGGTTGCTGAGTTTGTTCAGTTTGTGGAGCAGCTTGTTGAGCTGGTTGCTCAGTTGATGCTTGCTCTGTTTGTTGTGGTTGAGCTTCTTGAGTTGGTTGCTCTGCTGAAGCATTACCTTGTCCATAGCTCCAAGTCCAATATTGGCCGTCTGATTGGAAGCTATAGTTTAAATTATCATGATTAAAGTTAATGTTATAAGCACCTTTTTGTACTGGCGCTTCGTTTAATGATTCTGGATTAGTTTGTGCTTGTTGAGCTAATTGTGCTTTATCTACACCTTGCTCTGAAGCGTCTGCTGAATTTCCTGCTGCGAAACCTGTTACACCTAATCCTACTGCTAATGTTGATGCTACTACTGTTTTTTTCATTATTAATAATCCTCCCAGAAGATAATTTTCGATTTTATTTTTAAATTGTTATTGAATTTCAATTATCTAAAACACATAGATAATTTACTGCTTCAATTAATTCACAAATAGTACTATAACATTCATAAAACTCTTGTAGGTTACAATGAAATTAAAATAACCGACGTCTTTTTTACATCCCAATTACATACAATCTAGTTATTTTTATTACAAAACCCTTTTTTAAAACTGTCATGAAAGTCTCTATAGTTTATCTATCAATTCAAATCTTTGTAACATTAATGTAATTAGTGCGAAAATTCTGCTCTTTATCTACTAATTATTGATTTAAATTTAAACAAACGTAATAAAAGGTACATTAATTTGGATTACCCAAACAACATACCTTTTATACAATAATCATATGAATCAAACCGTTTAATTTTTCGGGAAATACACTGTCATCGTCGTGCCTTCTCCAAATGTGCTATCAACAGAAATTTTACCACCTATTTGTTTAGCTAATGTCGACGCAATATATAATCCTAACCCAGATCCACCAGTTTCTTTATTTCTTGAGTTATCTACTCTATAAGTTCTATCAAAAATATATCTTAAATGTACTCCCTTTATACCTATGCCTCCATCTTTTACTGAAATTCCTAACATATTACGTTCATCTTCAAATACTGTAATTGTCACTATTTTATCAGCATCTGAAAATTTTAATGCATTATCTATAAAATTCGTAACAATTCGTTCCAATGCGATCTTATCTTGATAGAAAGCCTTTATATTAAGTGGAATATTAACTTCTAATTGTCTCTTGTCCTTTTTCAAACACTGTTGATATGATTCTAGAATAGGCATCAATAATTGATCGATATTTATTCGCGTATCGGAACGCTTATTATTTACAGACATGACATCTGTTAAATCATCAAACATTTGACTTAAACGGTCTGCTTGTCTAATAAGCACTTGATAGGCATCTTGCTTAGCTAATTCAGTATAAATCATGCCATCATTAAGCCCTTCTGAATATGACTTAATACTAGCTAACGGTGTTTTTAAGTCATGCGCTAAATTCTGAACCATATATAATTTTTCATCTTGTTCTGCTTTAATTTGATTCATTTGGTTATCGATTCTTATAGTCATTTGGTTAAAGGCATCACTTAATTCTTTTAATTCTTTCGGTGATTGAATATTTAAATCTTCTACTTTATAATTCCCTTTAGCAATTTGGTCAGTGCGATCATTTAATCTCTCAATTTTATGAATCGTTGGAACAGAGAAAAATATCGCGATAGCCATTGTCATCATGCTTGATACAAAAGAACAAAGTGTAAGTAATATAGTTTGATGAACATCGAACCACATTAATTTGTATAATATAAAAACCAAAAGCGTCGTTATAAATAATGACCCCATAAATGAATAAATTAATTGCTTACGAATCGTCATTTAAACACCTCTTTGAAACTTATAACCAAGTCCCCAAACTGTCGAAATTGTATATTCATTAAAATGATTACTTTCCAATTTCTCTCTAATACGATGAATGTGGACATTAAGTGAATTGACATCTTCGTAAAATTCATAACCCCAAACTTCTTCTATTAATGAAGTTTTTGAAATAGCTTCATCTTCATGCGTCATAAAATACCAAAGTAACTCAAACTCTTTAATACGAAATGGTACAGCTTCACCGTTAATTTCTACTATTTTAGTAATATTATTCAATTTAAGATTACCACAACTGATAACTTCATGATTTTTAGGTTTCTTTGCTACTCTATCCAACAAATTTTTCGCTCGTATCACTAGTTCTCTTGGGCTAAATGGTTTTTTTACATAATCATCTGCGCCTAACATTAGCCCAAAAATTGTGTCTGATTCACTTGTTTTAGCCGTTAAATAAATGTATGGAATATCTAATTGCTGTGCTTTCATTTCTTTGACCACGTCATAGCCATCTACTTCAGGCATCATGATGTCTAACACCATTAAATCTATAGATTCATCTAAGAACCCAAGTGCTTCTTTACCATTTTCGGCAAGGGTTACTTGATAACCCTCAAATTCAAAATAGGTTTTACAGATTTCTCTAATATCTTTTTCATCATCCGCTATAAATATGTGGGGCATTTTCATCATTCCTTAATTGTTTTCTTTTTATAAAATGATTTAAGCTTATTGAATTTATTATCTCTTTATTCATTAATATAATTATAAAGAAAAACAATTGAATTGGGTATGTGAAAATCATATCTGCAAGAATGTAATTTAACATTATAAAAACACCAAAAAAACTTGCTGTATAAGAAAGCACACCAAGAATCAAACTAAGTCCTATAGCGATCTCTCCAAGCTGCACCATCCATTTAAATATTTCTAGATTATTCGCTACAACTGCTTCAAAGAAAAATTTAAACCAAGCTGGGGAATCCTGGTTTTCTTTAATTACTGATACTAAACCATCTATCGCAAAACCACCTGTTAATTTTTCATAACCTTGAAATAGCATATAAAAACCAGACCCTAATCGAATAATCAGCAATATAATTTTCGATATCATCCTGTTAATCCACTCCTTTATAATATAATGTGGATTGACCCAACTTATAATCTAGAAGTCAATCCACGTGCTAATTGATTATTATTTTAGTTCTGCTGAACCAAAGATTACATGAGCTTTGTCGCAGTATATTGTTACGGTGTTATATTCATCGGTATTTATGTTTTTCAAATCAAATGTTTGCTCTGATTTATCATAATCAACTTTATCTATTTTATTCCCTTTTTTAATATTGCTATCTTTAGTGAGGTATACATGTAAATCTGGACCTTTAGATGATTTAAAGTCTTTTAACATCAATTTATTATCATGAATCATCGCCTTACCTTCTACTTTTTCTTTATTTTCTCCTTTAAACATACCTTCTTTCATACTTTTACTTTCACTCATGTCTTTGTTATCCATTTTTGACTCGGATTTTGTTTCTTCTTTCATATCTTCTTTCTTATTGTCCATATTATTACATGCTCCTAGTAATAATGATGTCGCTACCGTGCCCGAAATAAATAATGTTTTTATGTTCATAATATATACCTACTTTCAATTTATTTTTTCATAGCTTTATAATACGGCGAAAATAAATCATTTAACATTAACTGATTATTAACGTTTCTTAACTCATTCTTAAATATAGCGAAAATTTCAATTAAGATTTAAATAACATCATAAACATCTATAGTTCTAATCAATTAAGTAACAACTACTTATCTAATCGTGTTTAAACAAATGCACACAAAAAAGCTACGAAATCAACTTAGTTAATTGATTCCGTAGCGCTTTTTCGTGCTAAATGTAACAATATAAATACTAGTTACTAATTAATTGATCCACCGATGATTAGCCTGAAATTGAAAGTGATACTTATCTCGATAACGCAATTTCAATATGTGCTAAATGGTGGTTTTCATGCCATGCCAATTTAGCTAATTTTGTAGCAACTGTGATTTCACCACTACCTTTAAGCGTGAATTTACGTTCTAATTGATCTTTATCAATATGATTCCCTAATGCTACAATGCGTGCATTAATCCCATCTAACATGTGAAGAGAATATTCAATGGGAGCTGAACTATCTTCCAATTCTACCCATTCCTCTTGATTGAATGATGGGACGATTGGATTATTATCTGTTAATGCTAATTTCAACCTTTGATACATATTGAGTTGGGAGTCTGCAATATGGTGAACCAATTGACGTACATTCCAACTTCCATCACGATATGTTTTATTTAACTCTTCTTCAGTGATATTTTCAACTATATCTCTTAAACGCTGTGTATAATTGTCGATTTCTACTAGCCATTTTTGAACATCATCTAATGTTACATTTTCGGGTATGTCTAATTTACCGATTGGAAATCTTACATCCATATTAAATCACCTAATCATTAGTTATTTTTCTTCCGCTTATGACTGTTATATATTGTCTACCCTCAATAATTGTGTTGCCGAATCTCATGAATTTAATCAGGAATAATCAGCATATTTTGTTCATCAAATTCCCACATATCACCATATGCAACTTCCCAATAATAACCATTGATATCTGTAAAATAGCCACCATAACCACCCCAATCTAAATCTTGAGATGGTTTAACAACTGTTGCGCCAAATGTCTCGACTTGTTCTAAAATTAAATCGACTTCCTTTTTAGATTTGGCATTGTAAGCTAAAGTAATACCTATAAAACCACCCGTAGTTATTGTAGGAGGACTATCTGCATTTATATCTTTTGCTAATTCTTCAACAGGAAAAATTTCTAATTTTGTACCGTCATTATTAAAAAACACGATTGCTAAATTATCATCTGTTACCTCGGCAGTTGTTTTAAAACCAATATTTTTATAAAACTGGAGTGATGCTTTCAAATCTTTAACACCTAACGTGATTAAATTAATTCTATTCATTAGATCTCCTCATTTATTATTGGAATTGAATTGCTTATTATTTCCAAGGTTATAATTAATTTTCGTTACAGTAAGACTTTACCCTCATGATGAATGAGTTATTCTTTTCCTAATGCGCAAAATTCTTACTAAATGAAATAATAATATCTTTATATGTCTCTAAAGATTCAATAACTGCATACTCGCCATCACCATGCCATTCTCCTCCTGATGGACCGAATTCAATAGCAGGGACATCATATCTTGAAAAATATCTTGTGTCTGCGAAACCATGTTGACCGAACACCTCAACATGCTCTTTATTTTCAACTATCTTTATATGTTGAATCAATTTTTGGATATAAGGATTGCTGATTTCATTTTTAACACTTGGGCCAGTCAAATTCAAAGAGATTTCACCATCAGTAATCTCTTTAATTTGCGCTAAAATATCTTCTTTATCTTGATTAGGTAAATAACGAATATCAAATGAAATCAAACATTCATCTGGAACTTTATTGTATACTTCGCCACCTTTAATTTTGGCAAGGTTAATTGAAGGCGCCTCAAATATATCTGTAGACTCTTTAGCAAAGGGTAAATTAAGTATCTTATGATAAACTTCCATTGCTTTAGCAATTGCATTTTCCCCTTCCCAAGGCCTACTACCATGAGCTGATTTTCCTTTAAATTGAATATCAAATTGCAAAATACCTTTAGCTTGAAAGCCAATCCCTATTTGTGTTGGTTCAGCACAAATTACAAAATCACCTAAATAACCTTGATCCGTTAAATATGAAGCGCAGTTATATCCTCCAATTTCTTCATCCGTTACTAATTGAAGCTGAACACAAACATCTCCTAAGTCAATATTCTTCAAATCACGCATCGCTACCATAAATGAAGCGACACCTGCTTTCATATCTGCTGACCCCCGCCCATAAATCTTGCCGTCTTCAATTTGTGGTGTAAATTGTTTTTTCTTACCACTAACAACATCAACATGACCATTTAAAACGAGTTTTTTATTTCCTTCTCCTAAGTTACAAACAAGCATCTTATAACCATTATTTATTATTATTTCTGACGCCAAACCTTCTTTTTGTAACCATTCCGCACAATAGTCTATCGTTTCGTTTGCAGTATGCTGACTAGAGCTATCAAATTGAATCAAATGTTCTAGTAAATCTAATGTATCTTGCATTGACCATACCCCCTGTCTTTAATTGTGAAAAAGTATAATATATTATCTGAATATTGACAAGATTTAAAAATTTTAGTAATCTTTGTTTATATCAATATATAAAAGAATCAAGTAATATTATTTTGAATTTTCACAAGTAAATATAAATTAAGCAAAGGCGCTTATATCTCAATCTCGTTGATTGTGTATGTAAGCGCCTTTTTACATGTTAAGGGGCGATTTTATGACACGAAATTTAAATTACAATTGGATAAATGGTGAGCAAATTCAAACTGAAAAAACTTTATCAGTTGTCGATCCAGCAAATGGTAAAACTATTGGAGAAGTTCCTAGTGTAGATGGTCCAATCGTTCAAAAAGCAATTGATAGCGCTGCTAATGCTTTTGAAAATTGGTCTAATTATACTACTGAAACTAGACAAGAATTTTTAGAAAAATGGGCAGTGAACTTACTTAACAAACAAGAAGAACTTGCATCTATTATGAGTGAAGAACAAGGCAAACCATATAATGAAGCATTTGGTGAGATTGGTGTATGTGCTAAATTCATCCGCTGGTTTGCCGAAGAAGGTAAACGTATATATGGAGAAATCATTCCACCATCATCTGAAAACCAACGTATTTCAGTAATTAAACAACCCGTAGGTGTTTGTGGCCTAATTACACCTTGGAACTTCCCAGGTGCAATGGTTGCACGTAAAGTTGCGCCAGCACTAGCTGCAGGATGTACAGTTATTGTGAAACCCTCTAGTGAAACACCTAGAATTGCCATTGCTATTTTTGAAGAACTAATAGCTACTGGCATCGATAAGGGCGTTGCTAACATTGTTACAGGTAGCTCTTCATTAATATCTGACAAACTATTTAGCGATAAACGTGTTAAAAAAATGTCCTTCACTGGTTCTACTAAAATTGGAAAAACCTTAATGAGTGAAGCTTCCAAACAAATAAAACGTATATCTCTAGAACTTGGTGGTAACGCACCTGCAATAGTATTACCTGACGCCGATTTAGATAACGCAGCTGATGCTATAGTCGATAATAAATTTGAAAATAGTGGCCAAATGTGTAATGGAATTAACGTCATACTCGTACACAAAGATATCAAATCGGAAATCACCAAAAAAATCATTAGTAAAGTAAATAAGCTGAAAGTAGCTCCTGGTAATGAATCCGGTGCACAAGTTGGTCCATTAATTAACCAACAAGCCATTGAAAAAGTTGAAAAATTAGTAGCAGAATCTCAAGAAAACGGTGCAACTATTCAAACAGGTGGGCACAAAGCTGATATAGCAGGCTCAGAACTTTTTTATCAACCTACTGTTATAACCGATGTCAAGCCAACTATGTCGATTGCTCAAGAAGAAATTTTTGGACCAGTAGCACCAATTATTACTTTTGAATCTACTGAAGAAGCAATAGAAATAGCAAATGCCTCACCTTATGGGCTAGCAGCTTACTTTTTCTCTAATAATATCAATACAGTATATCAAATTAGCGAACAATTAGAGTTTGGAATGATTGGCGTTAACGGAACACAATTAAGTGTACCTCAAGCGCCATTTGGCGGTATTAAAGAAAGCGGGATGGGACGTGAAGGTAGCCACTTCGGTCTAGATGGCTTCCTAGAATTAAAATATATTTCACTATCTTTACTTAAATAAAATAGCTAAGGGGATGTCACACATGCAAAACAAAAATAGAGTAACTGGAAATATAACAAAAGATAAATTAATTGAATTAGTCAAATCAGATGAAATTGATACTATAATCATGGGATTTTGTGATATGCAAGGAAGACTCATGGGTAAGCGAATTACAGGAGACTTTATTTTAGAAAATGATATTTCAGATGGGACACATTTTTGTAACTACTTACTAGGTACAAATTTCGAAATGGATACAAATGAAAATTTTGAATTTATGAATTGGAATAAGGGCTACGGCGACTATTTAGCAGTACCTGATTTAGATACGTTAAAAGTTGTACCGTGGTTAGAAAAAACTGCCATGGTCTTTTGTGATGTCTACTCTGTAGACGGCAGTGAACCTATTTGTATTGCACCGAGAAATATATTAAAGCATCAAATCAAAAAAGCTGAATCACATGGTTTATCGCCACATATGGCTAGTGAATTAGAATTCTACTTATTCAATAATTCTTTCGAAGAAATTTCAAAACAAGGTTACAACAATTTGGAAGCTGCTGGACATTTAAATGAAGATTACAATTTACTACAAGGGAGTAAAAACGAGCCTATTTATCAAGAAATAAGACACCAAATGCACCTTATGGGAATTACTGTCGAATCTTCAAAAGGTGAAGCCTACAAAGGACAGCATGAAATCAATTTAAAATATTCTGATGCTTTAAATGCAGCCGATCAACACATCATGTTCAAACATGGAATGAAAGAAATTTGTATACAAAATGATAAATCCGTAACCTTTATGGCCAAACCATACGAAGAGTGGACTGGATCGAGTGGTCATATACATCTCAGCATGATGGAAAAAGGAACAAAAACGAACGCCTTCTATGCTGGTGATGACGCCGAAGAACCTAAATCTGAAACTATGCAACATTTCTTAGCTGGCATTTTAAAATATACTAAAGATTTTGCCTTAATGTTTGCACCTTACGTCAATTCATATAAACGTTTCGCACCAAACTCTTGGGCACCTGTTAGCATCGCATGGAGCAGAGATAATCGCTCAGCAGGTTACCGCGTAGTTGGTGATGGCAATTCATTACGCTTTGAATCTCGTATTTCAGGTGCAGATATGAACCCTTACTTAGCATATTCCGCACTTATAGGGGCTGGGCTATATGGTATCGATAACAAGATTCCTTTAAGTGAAGAATTGGTTGGTAATGCCTACGAACAAGATAGTATTACGCGAATTCCATCATCATTACATGAAGCTATCTTGCAATGGAAAAATAGTGAAGTTGTCACAGAAGTATTAGGTGAAGATGTCGCAAATCACTATTTAGAAGCTGCACAATCAGAGCAAAATGATTTCGATTCTTACGTCACGACTTGGGAACGTTCACGTTATTTTGAACAGAGCTAATACAATACTGAACTATTATTATAAGGAGGAACAATTTATGAGACTAAAAGATAAAGTATGTATTATTACCGGCGCAGGTGGCGGTATGGGGAAAATTGCAGCACAAACCTTTGCCAAAGAAGGTGCTAAAGTTGCAGTCTTTGAAAGAGATGAACAAGCTGGTCTTGAAACTGTTCAAATAATTAAGGACAATGGTGGCGAAGCCTCATTGTTCAAAGTAGATATTGCAAACGAAGAGAATGTTAAAAAGGCGGTTGCAGAGACTGTTCAATCTTATGGAAAAATTGATGTACTATACAATAATGCAGGTGTTATGCCTGAAGCAGATAATTCTGTAGTAAATACAAGTGAAGATGTTTGGGACTTAGTCATGAATATCAATGTTAAAGGAATTTTCTTTATGACAAAATATGTAATTCCTGAAATGGAGAAACATAATTCTGGTTCTATTATTAATATTGCATCATTTGTCGCCGAAATGGGTTGTTCTGTACCACAAGATGCCTATACTGCATCCAAAGGCGCTGTTGTTTCTTTAACTAAATCCTTAGCTATTCAATTTAGACCTAAAGGCATTAGAACTAACGCAATAAGTCCTGGACCAATCGAAACACCATTACTAATGGAGTGGTTAGTCTCAGATGAAGAAGCTAAAAACACTAGATTAAACAGACAACCAACTGGCCGCTTCGGGAAACCAGAAGATATTGTAAACTGTGCGTTATACTTGGCATCAGATGAATCAGACTGGACAAACGGTGCAAATATTAACGTAGATGGTGGTATCACTGCAAACTACTTCTAAATAATTACACATATATAAATACTTTAGAGCGCGACTATAAAAAGCGCATGTACTTCATAGCCTTTTAGTACACATTTAAAAATAGACATAAATTAATCCCGAGACATTATAAGTCTCGGGATTTTTAATTTTATAAACAATAACTGCTACATTCTTATTTTTCATCAATTTTGTACGAATTATATTCGAAACAACCGTTCTGAGTAGTGAAAGTACTGGATTTATAGACTCGAGCTATTACTTATTTTCTAAATATTCATTTTCACCAATAATACCTGCCCGTCTATCAATTTCTTCTAATTTTTTCGCTTTTGGAATACATAATATATATGCAAATATAATTGCAATAATACCTGCACTCAACTTACCTATCATTACAGCAGGTATCAGTGTTGGCTGGAAATTAGCTGTATAAGATAGGTGATCGCCTAACAAGAATGCCGAACATACACCAAAAGCAATATTGAGCACTTTATCTTTTGGTGGCATATCTCTTACAAGTTTAAGCATTGCTAAAATGTTCGCAATTGTTGCTATAAAACCTGCACTCCCTACTTCACTTAATCCTACTTTACTTCCAACTTTATGCAAACCTGTAGAAAAGTATTTACGAATTAAATATACCATCGGGAAAGCACCTGATAACATAATAGCAATATTACCTGCATTTTCTAATGCTCTAAAATTGTCGTGCTTATCAGCCATAATAGGATCAAATCCCCAACTCCCAAATATAGTGGTAAACAAACCTGTGAATATTTCTACTACAGAAAAGACAAATACTAATTTAATACATGTATCTAGAACCTTACCAAAGACAATAAATATTTTAATCATAATGTCAGAAAAGAAATATAACCCTATTGCTGTGATTAATACAAATAGAATTAATGGTAAAAGGTTAATAAATACCGTAGACATGCTAATCTGAAATATATGTGTTGCTGCACTTGTTGTATCAATGACTGTTCTAATTTTTGTATGGCTTAATAGAATTATTACCGTGGAAATAAAAACACCAAATGGTATAGCCAATAACCCTGACAATATTCCTAACGCCATATACTTATGATCTCGTTTATCTAGCATTGGTAACCCTAGCGGTATTGTAAACACAATAGTTGCCCCTGCCATAAAACCAACAATCATCGCCATTATCCATCCTTCATAACTTTGCTTTAAAACATCTGCAAGTTGATATCCTCCCATATCTGTTGCAAGTATAGAAGTAGCTGCGATTGCTGGATCAGCACCAATCTTGTCAAATAGTGGTCCAAAAACTTGTTCTATGAATTTTGAAATAAAAGGAATTGATGCCATGATGCCTGCTGAATTAGCAAAAATAGGCCCAATAGTATAAATACCTTCCATAAATTCTTTACCTATACCTTTATCTGCATTACGAATCGCACCAAATGCACCTAACACTGCACACGCCATAATAATATAAATAATTACCGTTCCAATATGCTCCATAATGTTTCCCCCATTGTTAAAGACTATAAAAAAACAAAAAAGTGCCTATTTGATTAATTCAAATAAGCACCTTTGCTTTTATATTTACTTGTTTTATTATCTCAATTTTTCGATAATCTTAGAAGCTTCAATTTCAATACCCACTTGCTTGTCCATACTCTTTCGCCTGAGTTTCTGATAAGCTGCTTCTTCTGTTAAATTTAATTGCTTCATCAATATGCCTTTTGCTTTTTCAACAAGTTTCCTATCGTTCATTTGTTTTTTGGTGTGATCTACTTCAAATCTTAATTCAGCAATATTTTGAGCTTGCCTCATTGCAATCTCAACAGCTGGTAATAATTGTGCTTCGGATATAGGTTTCACAATATAGCCCACTATATTAGCCTGTTTCGCTTCTTCTACATATTCACAATGACTATATGCCGTCAGTAGCAATATTGGAATATTGTATTTTTTCGAAATGATTTTGCTCGCTTTTAAACCATCCATTTTTGGCATTTTAATGTCCATAATGATTAAATCTGGCCGAAACTTATCAGTAGTTTCTAATGCTTTTTCTCCGTTACCGACTTCAGCAACCACATTATAATTCGCAGCTTCCAACATTTCTACGATGTCCATCCTAACGATAGACTCGTCTTCAACAACTATAATAGATGTCATTTTAATTCTCCCCTTTGTATTGAAACTCCACTCTCGCATTCGTTCCAACACTATTACGTTCAATTCTAAAAGCCCCGTCTAAGTCATTTTCCGTAATTGTGTTTACAATTTTCAAACCAAATGATTGTTTGAATTCACACGCAGTCTTTCCCGTGTCTTGTACATTTAGATTAATTAATTCAGATTGAGCATTGTAAGATAGACAAACTGTTATTTCCCCTTTTGCTTGTCCATTAAATGCATGTGTTAAGCAATTCGTTATAAGTTCATTTGCAATTAATGCGATAGACACTGCTATATTTGAAACTAAGTGGATATTTTCATCTGTTTTATAATTAATATGTATCGTTCTATTAGGAGATTCGTTATAAACTATCATATTCCCAATTTTTTTAATTAATTTATCAATATTTACAGAATCTGTGGATGATTCATCTAGTATAACTTCGTAGACTGATGCGATACTTAAAATTCTGTTAAGGCTTTCTTGGAAGTATTTTTCACTCCCATTGGGCAACCCTCGTCTCATCTGTAAACGCAATAAACTGGCAACAGTCTGTAAATTATTTTTCACACGATGATGAATTTCACCTATAGCAACTGATTTAGATATTAATGCCCTTTCTTTTTCTTTTAAATCTGTAATATCTTTTAACAGAATTAAATGACCGGTCATCACATCATCCTCAAGCAACTGTATACATTTAATTTGAAAATAATGCCCTTGTAGAGCACGCTCTTCTATTGTGATAATTCGTCCATCTGTAAGCATATTTTCGATAGATGGAAACAATTCTATGAAATTTAATCCTGCTTCACAGTCCAAATGTAAAAGTTCACTTACCATTGCTTCTCCTGCTAAATTAAAGTAACGTATGTTCAAATCATTATCTAAATCAAACAAGCTTTCTTCAATCATGTCTGGTACAAAAATTGGATTACTCTCCGAATTCGATACCAAATCACTTAGAGTACTAGTTGCTTGTGTTAATGCTTTCAATCTTTTTTCTTCCATAATTTTATTACTGACGTCTATTTCCATTATTAGAATACCAATAATTTCATTAGCTAATTTAATTGGCGTAGCGCTCTGCTCTACAACTTTACCTTCTTGTGAAATTGCGCGATGTTGTGCAAATTCACTACCTGAAAGCACTTCAAATACAGCAGGCTCAAACTTTTCATAAACATTAGCTTCTACTACAGATCCTTGATACAAACTTTTACAATTCACCGGAACTGCTTCTGCAACAACAATAACTTCACCATGCTCTTCTATTGGACAATCAATAAAGACATTTGCCTGATTCAAATTGGCAATCATTTGTAATTGTCCTGATACCTCAGAAATTTTATTTATTGCTGCCTCTGACAACATTGTCCTTGCTTTACATCTTATACTTACTTCATCGATATGCATCATTCCAAACATATTTATGTGAATATTTAGATTTTTATATTCATTTACTATTATGAAATTTTGTCAAAAATATGTCAATTCAAAACGCAATAATTCAAAATTTTATAGTAATTTCACACTATAGAGATAAATATATCGCCCTCACGATTATTACATTTTCCCGTCTTCTTTTCATAACTACAAAAAATAGTTTTATATGCTTGTCGATTTCATAATCTAATGATACTCGTAAAACAATGATGTTCATTGAATATTGCAACTTTTATCACAATGATGTACATAAAATGAAATTGGATTTGTGTCTGATGAATGTACAACTCTTTGATGCTATGTGCTAAATTAGAGTCAACAACAAGGGAGGGATTCAATATACAGACAGAAAATTTTAGCGTCATTACAGAATTAATTAAAAACCCTAAGCTTAAAGGCAAAGATCTCGAATTAATGTTCAATATATCTCGTAGACAACTTGGCTATAGAATCCAAAAAATCAATACATGGTTAACTGAACAAAATTTACCTACGATAGAGCGTACTAGCCAAGGCTTCTTCATCGTTGATGACGCAATAAAACATTTTCTTAATGTATATATTGAACCTTTACCACAGGAAAATGAGCAAGTATATACTGCTTGTCAGCGCGCGCATCTCATTTTACTGATGTTGTTTAAAGAAGATGAAGTGTTATCGTTAAATCACTTTTCTATCGATTTAAAAATTAGTAAGAACACTGTATTAAACGATTTAAAGCAATTAAAGTCACTACTAGAACCATATAATATTATGCTGAAATACTCGCGACAAAAGGGATATCATTTAAAAGGTAATGAATTTGAAATCAGAAAACTTTTAACTAACTTAATTGATAAAGCATATACACTAAACATTCTAAACCATGATGTTTTTGATATTTTAGGCTTACGTAAAGAAAAGCTTCAAATAATAGATACACAAATTAATAAAATTGAACAGTATTTAGAAAGCAATTTTATAGACCAAAGTACACAAACGCTACGTTATAAACTCTATTTTATTATTAGAAGAATTCAACATAATAAAATTGTCTCACCCTTTTCAATTGGCTATGATGATCTCTCGGACACTGAGGAATATCGAGCAACAGAAATACTCACTTCAAATTACTCTGATATACCTCTACAAGAAAAACTGTTTATAACATTACAACTTTTATCAACAAGCGTGCAATGGTCAGAACTAGATGATTCAACATTTTTACCAGAATTAAAAGTAGCACTTCAGTCTATGCTTGATCAATTTGAAAAAATCACCTTCATCACATTTAAAGATCGTGAAACGTTACTTAATCAATTAATGTTTCATATGAAGCCAGCTTTTTACAGAATTAGATATCAATTATCTGACGTCGAAAGTTTACAGAATACTCTGAAAGATGATTATAAAGAATTGTTTCACCTTGTAAAACTTTCTTCTAAACCAATGGAAAAAATATTAAGACAACATCTTCCCGATAATGAAATTGCATACTTAACCATTATTATCGGTGGCATTTTAAGAAGACAAGATGAAGACATTGATAAAAAAGTGAAAGCAGTTGTTGTTTGTACACAAGGGACATCAATTTCTCAATTAATGTTACAAGAACTACGAAGTGTATTTCCTGAATTTATATTTTTAGATACGTTATCATTACGCGAGTTTAATCATTACACTCTTGATTTTGATGTGGTCTTCTCACCAATGCACATCATGACAAATAAGAGATTGTATATCACTAAAACGATATTAACTGCTAAAGAAAAACATCATCTACGCCAACATGTATTCGGCCAACTTAATAACACATTTGATACTGACATACACGCTCAAAAAATGTTAGCGATGATACGTGAACACGCTGATATTCATAATGAGGACAACTTATTGAATGAAATTAAACAACAGTTCGATGAGATTCATGCCTATACATCAATCGAATCGTCTTCAATATCATTGAATTATCATTTAAACTTGCAAGATTTGTTGCCTGTAAATCATATTCAATTAATCTCTCACGTTAAAAATATAGACGAAGCCATACGAGTAGCTGCTAAGCCACTTTATAGCCAAAACTATATAGATGCTAATTACATCGATTCTATGATTCAATATTTTGACGCAACGTACATGGTAATTAATCAAAATATCGCAATACCACATGCAGAAAACGAACAAAATGTGAACCGTACCTCTATGAGTATGTTGGTATTAGATGAACCATTAACACTAAAAACAGGACTTGATGTAAATGTATTTGTGATTATTGCAGCTACAGATAAATTTAAACATTTAAGGCCTCTACTACAATTACGAGACTTGGCTCAAGAAGCCGATATGGTACAAAACATTATACAAACTGATTCAAAATCACAAGTGTTCGAAGTCATTAAACACTTTTCAATAATAGAGTAAAACAAAGGGGTTGAGCCATATGGAAAGTTTAAAATTGGATACATCTAACATCATTATAGGTTTAGAGGCAACCACAAAAGAAGAGGCGTTAAGTCAATTAGCCAAACGGATGTACAACAATGGTTACGTCAAAGCATCTTATGAAAATGCAGTTATTGAAAGAGAAGCATCCTTTGCTACAGGATTACCTACAGTGTATTGTTCGGTAGCAATTCCACACACAGACATTCAACACGTTAATTCAAAGTCTATCGGCGTGGCTGTACTTAAAGAAACCGTACCTTTTGTAATTATGGGAGAACTTGAAGCAACAACAGATGTAAAATTAATTTTCATGCTCGCAATGGATAAAGAAGATAAACAATTATCATTACTCCAAAAATTAATGGGTATTTTTCAAAACAATCAAATACTTGAAGCCATTGCAAATTCAACAAACAATACTCACATCGTAGATATTATTGAACATGAAATTAGAGAAGCATAAACAGCTTTTTGGAATAATGAAACTTTTAAGCAGTATACCTTAAATATATATCAAAAATTAGGAGGAATTTATTATGAAACAAGTATTAGTAGCATGTGGTGCAGGTATTGCAACATCAACGGTAGTGAACAGTGCAATTGAAGAAATGGCGAAAGAACACAACATCAAAGTAGATTTAAAACAAATAAAAATTTCTGAGGTAGGCTCGTATGTTGATACAGCAGACTTATTAGTTACAACTGCTATGACGCAAAAAGAATACGACTTTCCTGTTATTAATGCACGTAACTTTTTAACTGGTATTGGGGTTGAAGATACTAAAAAAGAAATTCTAGATGCATTACAAAGCTAATGAACTATTTATTAAAATGATCGTACGAACTGTTGGGATAAATACCGTAACAATTTTTATAGTTATAACAAAGTGACATCTTAATTTATACCAATAGTACTTTATATAAAGAGGATGGTGTATGGGATGAGTGGATTTGTAGATTTTATTCAAGCTTTTTTAGATTTAGGGGCAACAGTTATACTTCCTATCGTTATATTCTTATTAGGATTATTCTTTAGGCAAAAAGTAGGAGCAGCATTCAGGTCAGGTCTGACAATTGGTGTTGCATTCGTTGGGATTTTCTTAGTTATTGACTTACTAGTTAACAACCTTGGCCCTGCTGCTCAAGCCATGGTTAAAAACTTAGGGGTTAGTTTAAATGTCATTGATGTAGGTTGGCCAGCAACGTCTTCTATTGCATGGGCCTCTACAATTGCTGCATTTATTATTCCTTTAGGCATTGTCGTTAACATCGCAATGTTATTAACAAAAACAACACGTACTATGAACGTAGATATCTGGAATTTCTGGCACTATACCTTTATGGGTGCCATGGTTTATGCAATATCTGGCAGTATTTGGCAATCTTTAATAGCCGCTGCAGTATTCCAAATTGTTTGTCTAAAAGTGGCCGATTGGACTGCACCAATGATGAGTAAATTTTATGACTTACCTGGGGTGTCTATTGCAACAGGTAGTACAATTTCATATGCTCCAGGTATTTTCTTAGTAAAAGGATTGCAAAAAGTACCTGTAATTAAAAACTTAAATGCAGATCCTGAAACGATTCAAAAAAGATTCGGTGCATTTGGTGAATCTATATTTGTCGGTTTAGTACTCGGTTTAGCAATTGGCTTATTAGCTGGCTACAACGCTGGTGACGTAATAAATCTTGGTATGTCCATGGCTGCAGTTATGGTGTTGATGCCTCGCATGGTTAAGATTCTGATGGAAGGTTTAATGCCTGTTTCAGAATCCGCACGTACATGGCTAAACAAACGTTTTGGTGATCGTGAAATCTACATTGGCTTAGATGCGGCTGTTGCATTAGGACATCCAGCAGTTATCGCAACCGCTTTAATTTTAGTGCCTATTACCGTATTGTTAGCTGTTATTTTGCCTGGTAACCAAGTGCTACCTTTTGGTGACTTAGCAACAATTCCATTTATTGTCGCTTTTATTGTAGGTGCTGCTCGAGGAAACATTATACACTCAGTTATTGTTGGCACAATCATGATTGCAATTTCCTTATATATCGCAACTGATGTTGCACCGATATTCACAAGTATGGCGGAAGGTACAAATGTGAAAATGCCAGCTGGTTCATCACAAATTTCAAGTATAGACCAAGGTGGTAACATCTTAAACTATATTATATTCAAATTCTTTGGCTTATTTAATTAACTGATAGGAGATGACTTCACATGAAAGCACTCGTTAAAACTAAAGAAGGTTTTGGAAACCTAGAAGTATTAGATACAGAAACACCTTCACCAAACAAAGATGAAATAAAAATAAAAGTTCATTATGCAGGTATTTGTGGTACAGATATTCACACATACGAAGGACATTATAAAGTGAATTTTCCAGTTATACTCGGCCATGAATTCTCAGGCGAGGTTGTAGAAGTCGGTACAAATATTACAAATTTTACTATTGGGGATCGTGTTACTTCCGAAACAACATATTACATTTGTGGGGAATGTGACTATTGTCAAAATGGTGATTATAACTTATGTAATCATCGTAAAGGCTTGGGCACTCAACAAAACGGTGGTTTCACGCAATACTTAGTTACTCCAGCAACTAGCGCCCATCACATACCAGACAATGTTTCTTACAAAGCTGCTGCGATGACTGAACCATTAGCCTGCGCGCACCATGCCGTTTCTAAAATTGACATCCAACCTGAAGATGTTGTTGTTGTTATTGGCCCTGGTCCTATTGGGCTGTTAGTCGCTCAAGTTGTTAAAAGTAAAGGCGCTAAAGTTATAATAACCGGATTGAATAATGATCAAGCAAGACTAGATAAAGCATATGAACTTAACTTAGATCATGTAGTTAATATTCAAAATACTGATTTGAAATCATATGTAAATAAAGTCACTAATGGTTATGGCGCAAATGTCGTATTAGAATGTTCTGGTGCAATACCGGCCGCCAAACAAGGATTAGATATTTTACGTAAAAAAGGACAATATGTCCAAGTTGGTATCTTTAAAGATAGCGAAATCCCATTCAATTTAGAACAAATAGTTCAAAAAGAATTACGTATTGTAGGTACTAGAAGCCAAAAACCAGCAGATTGGGAACCTTCTTTACAACTGCTAAGCCGTGGAGAAGTCGACGCAGAGTCTCTTATTACAAACGAGCTTAATATTAAACAATGGACAGAAGGATACGACCATATCAAGAGTGGTGAAGGTATCAAAGTATTACTTCGCCCTATCGAATAATTTCAAAATATTCATCGTTAATATACAAACGATAAAAGGAGCGTAAAAATATGGTAGAACTAATGTTGGATTTCATGCTTGGACCCTTGAGGAATATTACAGATTTATATATGGACAACTTACTATATGCAAATACTATCGTCATTTTCGGTTACTTTGTCGCTAAATTTTTTAAAAAGAGAAAAACAAATGCTGAGCAAGGTTAATTCATTTCATATTTAAAAGTTAAGAGGTGACAACATTTGAAAGCTTTAAACTTATATGGCATTCAAGATTTAAGATATGAAGAAACGAAATCTCCTAAAATTGACAATAGCAATGATGTTATTATCAAAGTAGTAGCAACAGGAATTTGCGGTTCCGACAATTCGCGTTATAAAAAATTAGGGCCTTACCGAGCAGGTACACCATTTGGCCATGAGTTTTCAGGTACCGTCCATAGTATAGGCAATGATGTAAAACATTTATCTGTTGGTGATGCCGTGACAGGATGCCCTGCGATTGCATGTCACAACTGTGAACAATGTGAAAAAGGTGCATATTCTAGATGTGAAAATTTATATGTCATAGGTTCTTATGAACCGGGTTGTTTTGCAGAATACGTTAAACTGCCAGCTCATAACGTCTTAAAGTTACCTAATAATGTAGATTTTGATACGGCCGCTATGGTTGAACCGTCTGCAGTGGTAGCACATGGGTTTTATAGAACAACTATGAAACCCGGTGCGACTGTGGCTGTCATCGGTTGCGGAAGTATTGGATTACTAGCCTTACAATGGGCTAAAATATTTGGTGCTGCTAAGACTATTGCTATAGATATAGACTCCAACAAACTAGAAATTGCTAAAACACTTGGTGTTGATTATACAATTAATTCTAAAGAGAAAAATCTAAATGAACTTATTAAAACACTCCCTTATAACATAGATGTAGCCGTTGAATCTGCTGGCTCACCATTTACTATAGGGCAAGTATTAACATTACCGTCTAAAGGTGGGGAAGTCTTACTGCTTGGTATTCCTTATTCAGATATTGAAATCAATCGTGAACATTTTGAAAAGATATTACGTAATGAGCTCAATGTTATTGGTTCTTGGAATGGCTTATCTGCACCATTTCCAGGTGAAGAATGGCATGCATCACTACATTATATGTCTACTGGGAAAATTAAAGTACATGCTATGATTTCAGATTATCTAGATTTGGCACAAGGTCCTGCCACATTTGATGCAATCGTAAATAACAAGAAACATTTTAATAAGGTTATTTTCCATCCATAATTAACATATTAAATTCAGCTATAAAGAGATCTATGTCAATAGGTTCATTTATAGCTATTTTTAAATTTAAAAAGACCCGAGGCTTCAACATAAGCCACGGATCTTCAAAACATCAATTATATAAGCAGTAAATAACTCGTTGAAATCACGCAATCATTTTATAAAAAGCTGATTTCCTAACTACACTACCGAATTTATTGTAGTTTCATAAATCCATTACCTAAGACGTCGCGCACGTCATGGATAACTAAAAATGCATTTTCATCATGCGCGTTAACAATTTTTTTAATTCTAGCTAATTGATTTTGCGGTACCACGACATAGAGTACATTTGTTTCTTTACGTTCATAGCCTCCTACACCATTTAATAGTGTGGAACCTCTACCTGTTTCATTATTAATATCTAAACTGATATCTTTATTATGATCTGAAATAATCGTAATCGCTTTTTTCGGATTAAAGCCTTCTATAATAAATGCCATACTTTTTTCAACAATAAAAAGCATTACAATCGTATATAATACGTTTTGGACTGGAAGTACAATTAAGAACGATAATACAATAATTGAATCTAAAATAAATAATGCCTGCGAAGTCTTCATCTCGCTATACTTATTTATAATTTTAGCAATGACAGAAGTACCACCTAGTGTGCTTCGTGCAGAAATCACTAGTCCACTTCCTATTCCTATCAACACACCAGAAAACACAGTATTGATAAAATCAGATTCCAGATGCATATTAAACGATTCAGTCAGTCCTAAAAACGCTGAACTCGAAATAACTGTGATTAAAGTATAAACTGCGGTAGTTTTACTTAAATATTTCCAACCTATCACAATTAATATCATATTTATAATCAAGGAAGTGAGCGCCGGTGATAAACCCAGTGTATATTTCAAGTTTAAAGAAATACCAACTGTGCCACCTTCTCCTAAATTTGAAGCAATGACAAACGCATTGATACCTATACTAATAAGAAACGTACCTAAAATACAAAAACATATATTTTTAAAATGGATTTTATACAACATCCCCCAAACACCTCTTTTCTTAATTATTTAAAATACACACACATAAATTCCTCAAAATAACATTTTCTTCCTTAAAAATCAGACGACATAAAAAGAAACTTTCTAGTTATTGAACCAAAAAGTTTCGTAAATTAAAGCTTTTATTAATTTTTTTAACACAAGTCTATATCATAGTAGAAAAGGACGATAATTTCAATTGAATGAGGTTAAATTAAAATTGTATCCGTTAACTAAATTATATTTTAGTTATGTGTACTAATTAAAGAACTGTACGAACGACATGCTCCATTAGTTTTATGGTATATGTTAATTAGTTATTCTTGTCACACCTTAATTAAAATGGGTTTTGATTCAACCATTGGCCGCCATCCATAGTCATACATGCACCATTTATATAGCTAGCTTCTTCTGATAATAAGAACTTAGCTAAACCAGCTATTTCTTCTGGTTGCCCCATTCTACCTAACGGAACACTATCAAGCGTTTGTTGCTTAGCTTCTTCTGATAAACTAAGTTTTCCTGAGCCCCCTGTATTATCAATCGGTCCTGGCGCAATTGCATTGACTGTAATGCCATATTTACTTCCCCACTCTACTGCTAGTGTTCTTGTCATAGATAATACACCAGCTTTAGCACTTGCTGAATGCACCACCCCGATACCAGCTCTCCATGCATAGGTTGCTACCATATTAATAATGCGTCCTTGTTGACCATTTTTTATCCATTCTTTACCTACAGCTTGTGTACAATGCCAAGTTCCATTAAGGACAATATCTATAACAGAGTTCCAACCATTGAGTGATAAGTCTTCTGCCGGACATAGAAAATTCCCTGCCGCATTATTGACCAAGCCATCAATTTTTCCATATGCTTCTATTGTTTTATCTACTGTGTATTGAACCCTTTCAGAGTCTCTCACATCCATATCTATACATAACACTTGACCTTCAAACTTCTCCATTTCAGCTTTGGCCGCTTCTAATCGTTCTAATGAACGACCAGTAATTACAATGTTTGCACCTTCTTCGGCAAATCTTGTTGCCATTGCTTTACCCATACCACTACTACCGCCTGTCACAATAATTACTTTATCTCTCATGTGCATTCTCCTTTAAATAAACGACTTAAATTAACACGTCAAATAACTATAGTAAGCGCTTACACATAATTGTACCTTACTTATCTATCATTAGTAAATAATCTTAATTATTCTTAATTACGCGTATTTAAATATATAAAGTAACACTTATTATAAATTTTTAAACTTTCTGTAAATATAGTCAAAAGCACCGTAATACATGCTATGTTATTCATGAAATCGAAAACCGATATCGGTTAACTTTATTAATAATTAAAGGGGCTGTATAATATCGATTCTAAATTAGAAAGACGTATGTTTCTCGGATTTATTTATATCCATATTTTACATCATGCTAATGAACATCCTATTTATGGTAGCTGGATGATAGATGAGTTAAAAACACATGGGTATTCAATGAGCGCTGGAACGCTATATCCTCTTTTACATCGAATGGAAGATGAGTCATTACTTGTTAGTGAAAAAACTGTCGTTGCCGGTAAACAACGTAAGAACTACACAATCACTCCATTCGGTGAGAAAATGCTAGAAAAAAGCCATCAGAAATTAAAAGAGATTGTCGGAGTAATTTAAAATTGGAAGGTTATTTGTTATGAAATATTTTGAAGTCTTCCTCGTAGCTCTGAGGTTAGGCTGCACTTCATTTGGCGGCCCAACAGCACACCTTGGTTACTTCTATGATGAATATGTGAAACGGAGGCAATGGCTGATAGAACAACAATACACCAATTTAGTCGCATTATGTCAATTTTCACCTGGACCCGCTAGTAGTCAAGTTGGATTCGGTATTGGTATAACTAAAGCAGGTTTGATTGGCGGCGTAATTTCATTTATTGGATTTACTATCCCCTCAGTGATTATACTAATGCTTGGCGCCACTTTACTTTTAGCTTACAGCAACGATTTAGGTTGGGCACATGGCCTAAAATTAGTTGCCGTTGCAATTGTATTAAATGCAATTATAGGCATGGGACAAAAATTATTGCCCGATTTAAAAACAAAAATTTTAGTATTGTTCACCTTAGTGTTAGCTATAACAGTCATTCATCCATTATCACAATTAGGTGCCTTGACTGTAGTGGCTATAGTTGGATTAGCGCTTTTTAAAGAAACAGATGAACAGAAAGATTCGATAAAAATATTTAATATTCCACGAATAGTAGGCGCCATCTATCATATACTATTTTTTAGCCTTTTATTAATCTTATCTATATTGAATTTTGTCACTAACAATTCGTGGATTAACATGGTCGACAACTTTTATCGTTCTGGTACTCTTGTATTCGGCGGTGGACATGTTGTCTTACCTTTATTAGAACAATCATTTGTAGCAACTGATATGATTAGTTCCGATGACTTTTTATCAGGTTACGCATTAACACAAGCAGTACCAGGACCGTTATTTACATTTGCTGCATATATTGGAACCGTTATGTCTGGTATTACAGGTGGTATCATTGCAACAATTGCTATATTCTTACCAGCCTTTTTATTATTGGTCGGTGTTTTACACGGAACGTAACAGTGCTGTCACACAACCCGATGACTCACCCTCATCTAAATAAAGTATATAATTATTTTAAGTTTGTAAGTCGTTATTTTAAATAATGCTAAATTATTTACTTATGTATATGGGTATAGGTTAAGTAGAACACTTTTTTAGGAGGATAGATAATGCACAATTTAAAAATCATTCCGGCTTATCCACAATTACAAAAAGGCGCGCATTTCCACTTACTAGCTATAAATGATATGGCAAAAGTTTTATTCTATACAACAGACAAGCAAGTATTAATTCGTAATATGCAGAAATTATGGAAACAACCTAGTAATCGTTTTAGTTATCAAAATACAATGGTTGCTATGGTTAATGAGCAGCCCGCAGGTGCTATATCGTGCTTGCCTTACAGTGAACTTCAGCAACAAACATTTACGACTGTATGGCAAATTGCAAAAATTCAAAAGTCGCAGTTAATCCCTCAATTCTTACATGCATTTAAAGATATAATCGCCCTTATAAGGTTAGATGAAGGCAATACAGACGAGTATCATGTGAGTATGTTAGCAACACTTTCCCAATTCAGAGGTATGGGTGTTGGACGTGCTTTACTTGAATATGCTGAACAACTTGCGTTACATAAAGGTTATACAAAAATTTCGTTAACCGTTGAAGTTGAAAACACTACGGCTCAACACTTATATGCTAAACAGGGCTATAAAGTTATCGGACAGTCCGGGAATAATCATGCGCAAGTTTATAAGATGCGTAAAATGATTAAATAACATTATTCTTATTCATTTAAATAAAGACTAGAAATTTCAATTTTCCAAAAATCATTCGATAATTATATGTATATGAACCAAAAACGCACCGACAACTATTTGCCGGTGCGTTTTTGAGTTTATTTATTTTTCACCTTTAGTCCACGGTAACGATTAAGTGTTGCACAAAACTCTTGTTTTCTTGGTAACGCTAAGTTGCCCGGATGTCCTTCAAATGACGATATTGTATCTAATCCTTGCTCTTGAATAACTGTGTATAATTTATCGGCCGCTTGAGATAATGTATCCTGCTCATTTAACAAATGACTTTGATAATAATTGATCATTGCTGCTAAACACTGAGTTTGACTTGTATCCACCAATTGTTCCAAACCGGAAATATCGATAAGTTCTTTGCCATACAAAATGGAATAACGTCCTTTTACTTTAAAACGGTTGTCTTTTCCTTTTTTAGTGAAACTCGATTTTAACGGTACTCTAGCAGGTAGATTGCCAAAATCACTATGATTTGTAGCATTTGTTGTATTGTCCGGTGTTTGGGCAATCGCTTTTGCATTTTCAGTAACATCTTTTAAGACATATTCATCCATCATTAACACCTGGTCAGCAACCTCAAAATAATCACCTGAGCCACCTACAATTAAAATAGTGGAAACACTATAATCTTCATACAGTGGTTTTACTTTACTCGCAAATGGTGTAATAGGTTCTTTTTCAGGTGCAATTAAGCGTTGCATACGGCTATCTCTAATCATAAAATTTGTAGCTGAAGTGTCTTCATCAATCAGTAATAATGATGTACCTGCTTCTAATGCTTCCATAACATTCGTTGCTTGAGATGTACTACCACTCGCATTTTCAGTGGAAAACTGATGTGTATCTTTATTTCCCGGTAAATTATTTATAAATGGGCTAATATTCACCTTCTCAATATGGCGACCATCTTCAGCTCGAATCTTCATGGCATCATGACATGTAATAACATATTCTCTACCATCTCCATCAATATGATTATAGATACCGTGCTCAAGCGCTTCAAGCACAGTCGATTTACCGTGAAAGCCTCCGCCTACAATTAAGGTAATACCTTTAGGTAGCCCCATCCCAGTAACTGTCTTTCCACTTGGCATAGTCATTTGTACTTCTACATTTTTAGGACTTGTAAACGCAACTGCGTCAGGTAAATGTTTATCTGATACGCCACTTTTGCGCGGTAAAATCGAACCATTCGCAATAAATGCAACAAGATCACGACGTTCAAGCTCCTCACGAATAAAAGCTTGATCTAGCATTAACGTAACCTGTGTATCTAATTTCACATAATCTATATTTTTATAGAGCAATGATTCATGTACAATGTTTGGCAGTATTTCTATTAATGTACTTGTCGCAGCTTTCCCTAAAATTTTTCTTCCTGCCGCTGGCAAACTAATCTCAAGTCTTACTTCGATATCATTTTTATTGATTACTACCGCTGTACGCTCTAAAATTTCTTGGCCACATTGATCTATAGTAATGTTTGATGCAGCTTTTGGATTTTGGCTGTTTCGCTTAAATGAACTTATACTATCATTAAAAGTTCGCGCTAAAAAGTCTGCTACAGCGATGACTTTATCTTTAGTGTCCAATAAATTGTTAGGGATACTAGCTATATCTCTACTCATCACTACCCTCATTTTGGATGGAGGGGCATACGGGTCTACTTGTATATGGTCTATCGCAAGTCGAAACTGTTTGAACTGATATATCCCTTTAAGCCGTTTATAAGCACCATATTTCTGTCCATCTAGCGATTTCAATATTTGCGTTAACTCCGTTGCATTTTTCAATAGAAAACCTCCTAAAGTGGTTTGACGAAATTTGGAAATCTAAAATATTTTCAAAATAAGTATAAGGTAATAAAATTAATCTTATACCAAAACTATTTGCAATAACATTCAAACCTATTCTTCTATTCGCAATATTATGTTGAAATGCCAAATTTCACCAATAAAATAAGAAATTTACAGAAATCTGATAGAAGAATAAATACTTTAAGTCACATTAAAAAGTGGCTTTTTATGTTTCACTTTATATAAACCAATCATAATATATTACTTTACATATTTGAAAGTTTTCATTCACTATAAAAAAACACTTTCGCTTATTTCACCCTTTAAAATGAAATCGTGCGAAAGTGTTATTATTTTAATCTACTAGCATATATTTACTCGCTTCTTGTGTTTCTAAAAGCGTTAAATCTTTTGTTGCATCCATGAGCGAATCGAGTGATTTTTCAAAGTAAATTATTGTAGCTTGATATAAACCATTACCACAATCTTGAAGTGTCGTTCTCATATTGTCTTCACCAATCAATGCGATTGCTTTTTTGGACTGTTGTATATGTGTTTCTAAAGCTTCTATTGATACAACATCACTTTTCTCAATACAAAAATAAACCTCTTCTAAACTTATTTTTTTTATTCTTTTCAAGTAATGTGTGTTCATTAGTTGTAATTTATATTTTTCATTTTCTACATTTTTAATCGTAGAGTTAAGCATAATCAAGCTCCTTGTCTCTTGTTCATTATTATATATATTTTCACTATTTAAATCTTATATGCCATAGTTACTTTTCTATTATTAAATCATTTGTTTTAACTTTCGCAGTACATCAATTAAGAAGTCAACGTTCTTATTGTTTTTCCTCCTCTATATCTAAAAGTACACATCTACTCGTCAGTCATTTTTAAGTTTTACGTTACATTGCATTGTGTATTTATACACCTCAAAATACACACAATACTCAATATAGTATAAATTTATACATAAATAAAGCGAAAATGTATTATAACGAATAAATTAATTTTTGTTAAATGAAACCTATACTAATTAAAATTTTCTATGATATTCTTCAAACACATATTAACCTTCTTTTAATAATCATTTTTTCAAAAAACAAATTATTTCCAAAACATTTTCACCATAAAATAAACCTCCCACTATTACAATTAGTGAGAGGCTCTCGATTATATATGAAATTTTATAATAATCCGTTCTTTATTAATCAATTGTTCTATATACTTTAGAATTCATTAGAATAAACAACCAAACAACGATACTAGCTATGGCTGAAATTGCTAAAACATTAAAAATTGAAATATCCATTGTATTTAATCCTGAAATCACAACATATGAAATTGGATCAAAACCAGTCATTGCAAGGAAGATTAAACTCATCACTCTGCCTGTCACCTTTTCATCTGAAAATTCTTGAGCCATGGTAATAAATGGAATATAAACAATTGTATACGAGAATCCTATTAAGAATAATAATACTATTTGCCAAATTAAATCTGTTACTTGTGTAAATGCCAAGAATATTAAAAGCATAGCTAATAATGTAAATAATGTTATTTTCCCTCTAACTTTAGTTAAAGTGACGATACTTAGTAATACTGTTCCAGATAACATACCTACACCTAAACTCGATTGTAAGTAAGTTAAATTGATAGGCGTGCCTCCCGAAGCTTCTACTAATATGGGGATACCTACGCTTAAAGCTCCCAAACCAAAAAAGTTAGCAGTAACAAGAATAATAATTCCTGTAATTAAAAAACGAGATGACTTTACATAACGGAACCCTTCAATAATATCTTTAATTGGAGTTTCATTGGAACGTTCTGGTGCTTCCGTTTCTTTGATAAAGGACGGGAAAACGAATATTGCTGATAAAAATACAAAAATTAGAGCAACGTAGAAACTTGTTGCGATTGAAAAATTTTCCATAATCATACCTGCAACAATTGGTCCAAGTATAAATGATATTTGAGTACCACCTTGGAAAAGAGAATTGGCTCTTTGAAGTTGTGCTTGTTTAACCACTTTAGGAATCAATGATGTACATGCAGGGCCAAAAAATGCATCTAACATACCAAATAAAGCAGCTAAAATCATTAAAGGAATTAATGAAAGTTGATTATTAATAATAAGAAAATAGAGGATTACCATAACAGCAGCTTCTGCAATATTTGAGTAATACATAATCGTTGTTTTCTTAAATTTATCAGCCACCATACCACTAAATGTCATCATCAGTAGTCTAGGCACCGTAGCCGATACTAATATGTAACCTAATGCCATCGACGATTGTAATTCTTTAACAGCATACCATGTAATCGTTGTTAAAATCGTACTAAATCCAATCATGGCAAAAATACCTGCTGCTAACATGAGCATGTATGTACGATTGAATATAAGTTTGTTAGATGTTGTCAATTTTATTCCTCCTAAATTGCAATTAGATGTTGTCCGTTTCTAGATATGTAATTCAATAGATTTTGATAATTATTTAAATTGCTCATGTATGGTAATCTATTCTATTTCAGAAGACAAATACTATAATTACACGTTTTTTATTATTAAATTTATTTAGCATGTTATAATTATAACAAACATTATGTATATTTTATAATTTATATTTATATATTTTATTTCTAAGCAAAATATGGATGATTTTAATGAATATACCCCCCCATTAATTAAACATAAAAACACTTCCTTACGAATCAAATAGAGTATGAAGCGCAAGGAAGTGCTTTTATTTTAATATCGAATTTTACAGCTACTTATTTTTATATTTATCTTTCACCTTTTAATTCTCTTTCTTTTAAAACATAGCTCAATAAATCTAGCATAATACGTGCAGCAGTTTGACCTGTCATACCTGTTTGGTCATACATAGGGGCGACTTCTACTAAATCAAATGCTACTACTTCATTATGTTTGGCTACTGCTTTTAGTAAATCATTCACCTCGTCATATAGTAGTCCCCCAGGAGAAGGGGTACCGGTACCAGGGGCGATTGACGGATCAATACCATCAATATCAATAGTAATATATACTTTTTCACCTTTTGGAATAAGGGAGGCTAAATTTTCTGCTCCTTTTTCTCTCATTTGTTTGGGTGACAAAATTGTTGCTCCATATTTTCGTGCTGCCTCGACATCTTCTTTTAAACTACTGCTAATCCCCCTAATACCATATTGATAAATGTTTTTTACATGATCCATTTCTGATAATCTTCTAATGCAGCTACCATGACCATATCGTTGTCCTGATCTATGATCTGCCCAATCTAAATGAGCATCAATTTGTAATACATGGAATGGCCCTAATGCTTCAAGTCCTTTTCCTGTCGCAGCTGTTATAGAGTGGTCTCCCCCAATAATCACAGGCATAACCTCTGTTTCAATGATTTTTCTTAATGTTCTTTCAGTATTTTCATGACTTTGCATAAGATCGCCATGTACAATATCTACGTCTCCTATATCAAATACCTTCCATTTGGGGCCTAAGTATGTGATATCATTTTCTATATCATATGCGCCATCTAAACCAAAACTATATAGTGTAGAACCTTCTCTAACTGCTCTAGGACCCATTCTTGCTCCCGACTTCCATTGTGTCCCCATATCATTTGGTACGCCAATCACAGCAACATCCGCATTAAGTTCTTTTAATTTTTTTATATCGTCACAAACTGGATACTTTCCAAACGTACATATTCCAGTAAACGGTAGATTGAGTATTTGTTTTTCTTCTGGTTTCATCATAGTTAACTCCTCCATTTTTAAGTTAATTTTGCTTTTAATGATTTTTCATACATTGTCGATATCAAAATAATAATAGATATAATTCCAAATGTGAGAGGTGTTAACATACCAATTGCACCTGCTAAATGAATGTCATGAATCAAGACTGAAAATGTACTATAAATTGCCGTTGATATAGCGATTCCAAATGAATAACCTAAAGAACTCGCCATCTTATATATACCTGAACCAATACCTGACTTGTCATCGCTTACATTTTCTAGCAAAGTGTCAATAGAAGGGGTAGCATATAACCCTATTCCAATGCCACCTATTAAGAATCCTATAAATACAACTACAAGATAGGTGAAATTAGGCAAAAATGTTAACGCACCTGAACTCATTCCTATACTCGCAATAATAATTGATAGAAACATTGGCTTGCTAGGACCAAACTTCTGAAGCATTTTCTCACCAACTCTAATCATTAACAACAATGCTACAATATTACCTAACGTTAACAAACCGGTTTCAAAGGCTGAATATCCTCTAGCAACTTGAATATAAGTATTTGCTACAACAATAGTACCTGCTATACCATTTTGTAAAAAATTAGTAAGCACCGCGCCTGTGAAAGGCTTAGATTTAAATAACTTTAAATCTATAAATTGATTCTTTCTAGACTTTTCGTAAAAAATAAAAATTAAGGCTAATATGATAGAAGTAATAAATAATCCTATGGTAGTTATACTAAACCAACCTAATTCTTGACCCTGCGTAATAATTACATTTATTACTAATAGTGCTAAAACAAAAATACTAAACCCTACTACATCAAACCTTTTTTTGTTAAATTTAGAAATTTTAGTTTCTTCAATTGTCCTAAGTAATACCATAGCGATTGCAGATACGATTATAGAAAGTACGAAAATTAGTCGCCAATCAAAATATGTCGCTATTAATCCTCCTACAAATGTTGTTACACCTCCGCCTCCCCATGATCCAAATGACCAATAACTTAATGCACGTTGTCTTTCACTTTTTTCAAATGTTGTTTTAATTAAAGCTAAAGTTGCTGGCATAATTAAAGCAGCAGATAATCCTTGAAGTATTCTTGCAAATATCAACAAGACAGGTTCTCTAGCTGCAATAATTAACAACGATCCAATAATACTGATAATTAATCCAACATAAGTAATTCTTTTTCTTCCTATCCTATCTGCGATACCTCCACCAACTACTATGAATAGTCCACAAAATAGCGACGTCAAACTCGTTGAAATATTCAAAATACCTGATGAAACTTTAAGGTCTTTTTGCATCGTTGGTATGATATTAATCATTGATTGAGCAAAAAGCCAAAAAGTTAATATTGCCAATACCATTCCTAAAATATACAAATTTGTTTGTTTTTTAGCTTTCATGGCAACCCCCCCTTATTTGAAGATAGCTTCAAATTAGTTGAAGTTTAGCACCATAATAATTACACAGCAAATAAGTTTTCAGAAAAATAAGATTATTAAAGAGTTTACTTTGTTCCTTAATCTCTTATTATCACTGCAATATTCCAATATAAATAACTATAAATATTAAGAGGTTATAAAATTTATTTATGTACTTATTAATTTTTTAATAAAAATACAGCAAGCAACATTAGCTTGCTGTTTGTCCTATTTGCAATTATAATACTCTGCACAAAAAGTTATAAAATTTTTCATATCATTATTCATTGCATTTTCTTTATAGAATAACCATGTATTTCTCATAATTTTATGCCCATTTTTAAATACTAGGTCTTTTGTATAAAATAGATCTTCTTCTAAAATACAAGACTTAGGTACAATAGAATATCCCATATCTTTTTGAACAAACTTTTTACAAATTTCAATTTTATCCGCTTGTAAAATATTTTTGGCATAAGTATTATACCGCTCATCCCACCACTCATTAATAGCTTTAGATATTGAATTTTCTAATTCGATATAAGTATTATAATTCTGATGCGCTTTGTAAACAATTCTATGTTCTGTTTGTAGCTTTTTTAAATTTATAGGTTGATTGCTAATAATTGTTAAGGGATCCTCTTTTAATAAAATCCTTTCACCATGCCATTCATAATCACCTGTGATGATTCCTATATCAATATCGCTATTTTCTAATTGTTCCAAAATTTCAATACTCCATCCACTTGTCATGTTCGTATATACGTCTGAATAATTTTCTACATAACTTTTAACTAAATCAGGCATATTATAAATTGCGAAATTAGTATTTGCCCCTAACTTAATGGTTCCTTTCAATTCTTCTCTAATCTCATTAATATTTAACTTCAAATTTTGAATTTCAAACAATACTTTATTTGAAAATTTAACGAGATATTCACCTTCAGGTGTAAAATTAAATTCATTCCCTTGTTTATTAATAAGTTTAATACCAAATTCTTTTTCTATCTTTTTTATTCGATAAGATAGTGTTGGTTGTGACATAAACAACCTATTTGCAGCTTTTGTAAAACTTTTATCTTCGTTTAATAATGACAATATTTTATAATCATCCTCTTGCATTCCAATCCCCCCTTAGTTGTAAATTATAGACAATTGTACATCACCTTTGTTATTTTTCTAAGATATTTTAATTACCATATCATTTATCGTACTTTTCTTATTTTTCATCGTCTTCTTCAGCATGAATTTATCAGAAGTTGCAGTATCAGGTTCAGACGCTACAAATCTAACAAACAGTATAGTTGTTGTAGGCGTATATGCGTTAGTTGGCATAATAGCTTTTGTTCTATCTTATGTTACTTCATTAAAAATATTTAAGAATCAAGAATTATAATGAGTGAATATTAATATAGAAATCACTAATAATTAAGTTGAATTTCAGTAAAATAAAAACAGCCCTAATTAACTAATGTTAGTCAATTAGGGCTGTTTTTATTTACATATTATTCAAAAAATTACTTAGACAAATTTCAAATTAAAGCTAAACTCGATGTATCGATCATTTAATCGATATGCTTCATTTAATTCTGGTCCACAACTATTTGAACCTATACCACTTTGTGCATAATCTATATATACATAGGTTTGATCTTCAAGTTCTAATGTATCTTTATGAGTTGTTTCGGTCAGCTGTTTTAATGAATAATGCGTTGTATTAAAACTAAATGTATTGTCACTTGTCACGATAACTCTTTTATACCCATCACTAATTTCAACAAATGTAGTTTCATTATGACTTCCTGTTTCTTGGGGTCTGATATGGACTTCACCATTGCCTGTGACAGTCGTCTCAAACTCATCTAAATAATTGGCTACACCTTTATCTTCGTAACTACTGAAAGGACCTTTGCCATAATATTTCACTTGTTCAAACACTTTAGGTAAGGTCAAACCTAAACCAAATCGTGGTAAATAAGGTGCTTTCATATCTCTTTCTAAATCATAAGTTACATTAAGTATTCCATCATGCTGAACACGCCAAGTCACTGTTCCAAATAGTATCGGCGGCACCGCGTCATTAACCATCGCTATATTAAAAATAAGACTGACCTCTGTCTCGCTTTCTACAATTTGATAATCGTGCACGCGTGTGTTGATACCTTTATAACCAGAGTAAGCCCAGTCACATTTTATATTCGTATCATTATCAGTGGGTGCTCTCCAAATATTATTTATTGTGTTTTGATTAATCACTATATGATTATGCTTAAGAACTGACTCAAGGCTTGCATTATCTTTATTAAAAACATACGTTTCACTTTTATCTACTGAAACTTTTATTAATTTATCAGTTTCATTTACTAGAATATCAATTTCACCCGATTGCTCATCCTGTTCTTTCATTTTTCGACGTTGATATACGATTTGATCATGTCCTAATTCAAAATTTTCATGACGAAATATATCATCATCTTTTAATTTATATCGTAATATGACATCACTGATATATTCTATATTAATATAATCGCTCAAATCAATTGTTTGCGTAGTATGTGGCAAGAAGTTTGAAAGAGGTATTTCACTTATCGTTTTTTCTCCATTCAAATTTGTCACTGTAGCCTCTACAAACAAATATTTCTCTGCAGGCATAAAATCCAATTGGTTACGTAGCCCAATTTTAAAATCATCTTGTGACACAAGTTTTAATGGTCTATGCTCTTGTTTGAATTCATAATAACCTTCATGGGGCACCCTATTTGGAAAAACAATGCCATCGACACAAAAATTACCGTCATGTAGTTTTTCTCCAAAGTCACCACCATACCTAAAAATAGGATTACCGTCTTTCATTCCAATTTGAATGGCATGATCGCACCATTCCCAAACAAATCCTCCGATAAAGTTATCATATTGCTCAACTAGTGTTTGATAAGCGTGTAAATCTCCTGGAGAATTGCCCATTGCATGTGCGTATTCACATAGGATAAACGGTTTATCTAAATCCGGCTTTTTCAAATAAGTTTCCTCAATTTCTTTAGGAGAAGGATACATTCTACTAATCATATCTATATTAGATAGATCATAGTGTTGTTGCTTATCTCGATATAATGTACCTTCGTAATGAATTGGCCTTGTATTATCTAGTGATTTGGCATGTTCTGCACCTTTGACCATATTCTTACCAAATCCTGATTCATTCCCTAATGACCATGATACGATAGAGCTATAATTTTTCAGTGGCATAATAGAAGCTTCAATACGCTCTATAATAGCTGTTTCAAATTTACTATCGTCAGCTATAATATTAAAATCTTCATTATTGTCTTCACCATATAACCTAACAACACCATGAGTCTCAATATCAGCCTCACTCATTACGTAAAAACCGTAATGGTCCGTCATTTCGTAGAATAACGGAGATTTTGGGTAATGTGCCGTACGAATGGCGTTAAAGTTCCCTTGTTTCATCAATTCTAGGTCTTTTTTAAAATGGGATTCTGTCATTACGTAACCAGTTTCTGGGTGACTATCATGGTAATTTGTACCACGCAGTTTGATGGATTGACCATTAATATAAAATTGATTATTTTGGATAGCCACTTCACGAATTCCAACTTTTTGTGTAATCACTTCTTGATCTGTCAAAATATATAATGTGTATAAATTTGGATTTTCTGTAGACCACAAATGTGGATTTTGGACATCAAATTGATATTCATGTACTCCAGATATGCTTGCTACCTCTTCATCTTCAGGGTTAAATAATTGAAATTCTACTGATTTTAGATTGTGCGCCCGTTCTATTTTTACATCTATCTGGGCAGAATTTAAACTGTCACTTAGATTTGTTTCCACTTTAAAATCATCAACACGTTCAGTTGCACGTTTCAAGATATAAACATCTCTAAAAATGCCGGAGTGTCGAAACATGTCCTGATTTTCAAAATAAGTACCATCAGAATATTTAAGTACAAGTACGTCGATATTATTCTCACCTTGTTGAACAAAATCGGAAATATCAAATTCAGAAATAGCATGTGCAATTTGACTATAGCCTATAAATTCATTATTAATCCATACATAAAATGCACTATCTACACCTTCAAAGTTCAAATGATAATCGTATTGTTGATCATATTCATCGATAGTAAACTTTCTCGTGTAGTGTCCACATGGATTATCTTTAGGTACATATGGTGGATCAAAAGGTATTGGATACTGAGTATTTAAATATTGTATTTGATCATAGCCATATAAATTCCAAACTGATGGGACTGTTAGTGTTTTGCTTTCCTGTTCATTTGAATGATTTAGATAAGCTTCTATTGACTCAAAGTATTGAAAGTACCATTCCCCATTTAACAATGTCGCATTTCGAGTATTATATCTTGTTCCAAAATTATAATCCACTTCCCCTTGTTGATATGGTATATAAAATGCACGTCTTGGTAATAAATTAACATGTTGAATCTCTATATTTTCGTGAAACTGTTGGTCTAACATGGATAACAACCCCTTTATTTAATTCTTTCTCTAAATTCCCTTTGGCGTTTATACTGTAATGTCTTTTCAATATCCATTAAAAAGTCACCTTTTAAATTAAAGGCTTTATGATATAAAAATGCAGCTAAACAAACGAAAACAAGTGGTGAAACTAAGATCATGATTCTTAAACCGTTAATTGTCACAACTGATTGTGCTTCGTTTGGCGTATAACCTAAAATAGATAAACCTACGCCGACGATTAATGCCGCTACCGCTTGAGAGGTCTTAGTTAAGAATGTATTTGTTGATGTAATAATACTTTCATTACGCTGACCGAATTTAACTTCTCCGTAATCAATCACATCTGCTAATGAAACAGTTGTGATACCAACCATAAAACCTGAACCAATTCGTAATATCCCCGCACCTATAATAACTAAAGTCATACTTTGTGGTGCAATATAGCCGGATATCAAAATAATTAACAATCCAGAGATAATGCATGTTATAGAAGTGTTAAATGCAGCGGTTCTGCCAACCCATTTAATAAAGCGTGGTAATAACAGTAAACCAACCATTTCGCATAAAATCATAGAATTAAAAATTGAAAATAAATGTTCTGCATTAACTACATATTTAAAATAATAAATAATAGAGCCATTTAATGTTTGTAAACACAAGTTAAAAGTTAAGAGTACGCCCATAATTGCTAATAATTCTTTGTTTTTAAATAAAATTCGACCGATATCTTTAAATTTAACTTTAATGCCTATTTGCTTTTCCATTTCTTGGTCTTCCGGTACTTTAAAGACAGTTACACCAATGGTAAATATAAAAATCAAACTACAAATTATTGCAAATACAAAAATACCTGTAGAATCACTACCTCCGCCAAAAATATCACCAAGTTTATGTATAAAGAATAAACCAAATGTGCCGACAGTAAATGCGGCTAAGCTAGCGAAAAATCTTGGAATGACTGATACTTCTTCACGTTCTCTTGGGTTATGCGTCAAGTTAGGAAGCCATGACCAATAAGGTATATCCATCATCGTATATGTCATTCCCCAGGAAATATATATAATAGAAATATAAATGTACATTGCTGTTTGTGGTAAATCAAAATTAGTAAATAATAATACTGTTACTACAGCATTAATCAATGTGCCGATAACAAGCCATGTCTTAAATTTACCAAAGTTGTTTCGTGTATTATCAACAATCATTCCCATAATTGGATCATTAATTGCATCCCATATACGTGCAACAAATAACATAACTCCAACAAACGCAGGAGATAGCCCTACTATGTCTGTAATATAAAACATTAGAAATACACTGACGATATTAAATATGGCATCCTTACCGACGGCACCGAAGCCAAATGCAAATTTTTGTTTCCCTGTTAAATGCCTATTCATTACATTCACCTCTATGTGAGTTCTTAATTAAAACGCTTACATATATGTTTATTCTATTCTATCAGTAGTAAGTTATGGTTATGAATAGCATAATGGTGACGATATATGGCAAAATGTTTCATTTTCAATTAATATAAATATAAGTTCAAATATGTTTTTTAATTAAGAGGGATAACATGCAAGTATTGTGGAAGAAATTTCAAAAAAAGCTGGTCGATGCTAATTTAGCCGAATGTGGTATTGAAATCGGCGTACCGAATGTAGGTTATAATTATACTGTTTTTCAAAAATCTGTATTACATATCGTAACTCAAGGAGAAGGTACTTTTAGTTATGCAGGTAAAACTTATCATTTAACTGCTGGAGATATTTTCTTGCTTGAACGTGGCATGGAAGTAGAATATAAGCCTTCATTTTCAAATCCTTGGACTTATTATTGGGTAGGCATGAATGGTAAACAAATATTAAATTATTTATCTCGATGTAGTATTGTTGATAGTCATGTCATATTAAGACAAGATACGACAGATATTAAAAATATAATTCAACTCATTTGTAAACTCTCTCAGAGTATTGAGTCAAACAACTCCAATGATATTCTGATTATGCAATATTTGTATCAATTAGTTTATACCTTACAAGAAAAGTTCCCTAAAAATTTTTCTGTCCAAGTTGATATTGTAAATGAAGATATTCAACATGCCGTTGACTTTATAAATACAAATTATCAAAAACATATAACTGTTGAGGATGTTGCTAAAAGCGTTAATATTACACGTAGTCATTTATATAAATTGTTCAAAAAGAATTTAAGTTGTTCCCCTAAAGAATATTTGACTTATATAAGGATGTATCACGCTTCACAATTATTAATACATACGAGTACACGTATAAGTGACATATCAAGACGTGTTGGTTACAAAGACCCACTACTATTTTCTAAAAATTTTACAAAACATTTTGAAATCAGTGCTTCTGAATATCGGTACCATTTTTCAATTAGCAACAAGTAATGATTGCTCACTCAATAGCATAGGTACACGAAATCAATGACTATCATTTGGTTTCTACCCTATGCTAATTGCTTATTACTGATTTATAATTAGCGACAATAACTTCTACTCCACTTCTTTACTCCTAAACCAAAATATTCTATTATGAATCATCTCATTTTATAAGTTATTTCATATCTTGCTTTAATACGGATATAACTCGTTTCATTTTTTCATCAAAGTATTTATTTTTATGTAAAATTAAATAGAAAAACCTCTCAATATCTAAATTAACAACTTCAAGTTGCTCCAAATCTTCAGGTGTTAATGTTGATTTAGATACAATCGAAAAACCATTTCCTGCATGGACCATACTTTTAATTAAACTTGTATTATTAATCACTACTAAATAAGGGTTTAATGATAATTGATTCAAACCATTTTCTTGGTATACACGAGTACCGGAACCTTGTTCTCGAATAAAACATGTCTCTAAATTAGACGGGCTAGATTTCTTCTTTTTAATTAATACAATTTCATCTTGAGCAATTGGCGTGCTTATAATTGCATTGTTTTGTATCTTTTTTTCGACCACACCAACGTCAACGATATTATTTTTAATTTGTTCAACAATCGTTTCTGAATTATCTAAGTGTACATGAATATGTAATTCTGGATACATTTGGGCTAATTTAGTTAGTTGTCGTGACAAACGATATTCACCAAATGTGTAACTGCTACCCAGTTTTAAATCTCCAGCGATTGTATTTGTTTGCATCTTTAGATCTTGTCGCAGCTCTTGTTCTAAATGATTTCTTTGCAACGCATATTGGTATAGTTTCTCTCCATCACTTGTTAATGCCATTTTTGAATGTTTAAGTTCAAATACTTTTACCTCATAGTCATTTTCAAGTCTCTTTATGTCTCTACTTATTGATGGTTGTGATGTATACAAATTTTCTGCAGCTTTTGTAAAACTTTGTGCCTTTACAACTTCAGTTAACACTTTTAGTGGGTCCATGCCTTATCACCTTTCATTATTTTATTCTTATCATATCAAAATTGTTATGACATATATACTAAATATTTATTTAACGTTATAAATTTGTGGTGCTACACTTTTGATAAAAGGAGGAGACGGTACATGACTAAATTTAACAATAAACCATTTATCTTTGGCATATTATTCACGTTTATCATTGCTGCAATAAGTTTAATTAGTTCAAAGCTACCACTTTTAGATAAGGTTGGTGCTTTGACAATTGCAATTGTTATCGCAATACTATTTAGACATTTTAATGGTTATCCTGAAAGTTATCGTCCAGGTATTACTTTCGCATCTAAACGTTTATTAAAATTCGCCATTATATTGTATGGTCTAAAACTTAATATCTTTGATGTTATAAATGAAGGTAGTACATTACTACTTATTGACGGCGGTGTCATAATTGTAAGTATTGGATTAATGTTATTACTAAATCACTATATTAAAGGAGATAAAGTTATCACATTATTGCTAGGTATTGGTACTGGGGTCTGTGGGGCTGCTGCGATAGCTGCTGTATCTCCAATTTTAAAAACACGCGAAAAAGACACAGCCATTAGTATAGGCATCGTTGCATTAATTGGTACACTTTTTTCACTAGGCTATACGGTAATTTATACACTATTCACAATACCACCAGAGATTTATGGCGTATGGTCTGGTGTGAGTCTACATGAAATTGCCCATGTTATTCTTGCTGCAGATTTCTCAGGTGAGACAGCTTTAAGAATTGGCTTATTAGGTAAACTAGGTCGAGTATTCTTGCTCATACCTTTAAGTATAATACTTATATTTGTGATGAACTTGAAATCACAGGCTAGGAATACAAACCAACGTATCGAAATGCCATACTTTTTAATTGGATTTGTATTAATGGCAATATTTCATACTTATGTACCTATACCTCAATTTATAATGCAAATAATTGAGCCATTAACAACAATTTGCTTATTGATGGCAATGGTGGCACTAGGGTTAAATGTATCATTTAAAGATTTGCAAGACCGAGCGTTTAAGCCTTTAATCGGTGTCATCATTGTATCTATGATATTATCAATTATCACTTTTATCATTGCCAACTATATTTATGGCTAAGTGTTTATTTTAAAAGGTTAATATAAAATTTACTGTTGATAAGCAGATATCTATACGACACCTTTAATTATATATAAAATAAGATTTTAATAAGACACTTGTTAATTGGGATGCTTATGTACAAATCAACTTATAAAGAAGGTCTATAAAATGAAAACTTTAGATTCATACTTTATCTTGTTCGATGAAGCTAGATATAGTGACGAAAGCTTTGATAAGTTAAATGATTTATTTAACGATGATATTGCATTTGTGTTGAATCAAAAAACTTTTAAAGGCAAAGACGCATGGAAACAATTTGTTAAAGGTGTGTACCAAACAAATAAAGATTTAAAACACATGCATAATGGCTGGATAGAACAAGAAGATGGCACTTTCAAAACACATTGGGCTATTTGTGGAAATAGATTTGAAACAGGTGTTTATACGCAAGAGGGTATAGATATTGCAAGATTAGATGATGAAGGGAAAATAATTTATTTAGAGAATCAACCTAAAGATAAAACATTATTTTCAAATTAACTATCTAGCTCACAAATTGTGAGGTGTGCTATATGACAATGCGACGTGGAATGAAATCATGAAGTGAAACTATCAATTAAATAATTAAAATCAAGTAGCAAACTATAATCTTCAAGATTCCTTCTAGCTCTTTTATATCCGTTAGCCCATTGTTTCACTATACGCACAAACAACATTAATAAAATGCTATTATGCTGCGTCTTAACCTAGACAACCCTCACTGTAACCTCACACAACCCTAAGACTAACCTGGTTGGTAAACATAATAATAAAACCATTCTTCTTGTATTTAATAAACAAAAGGAATGGTTTTAATTTTATATAATCTAGCATTTGATAAACAAAATTCATTTTATTTCTTTCGCATTACATAACACTAATTTTTTACGCTAAAGAACTAAAAATTGATTAAGTAGACTAACTCAAATGATTATTAGCCATTTTAAGCGGTAAGTGAAAATGACTACATCCTTGCCATTCTAAATAATCTTTTAAAATATTATAAGATTCATAGAAGAATTTTTCGATTTCGTCCATGCTCTCTTCACTGTATTCCGTTACTTCTATAATAAACTCTCCTAAATTTTCACTGTAATAGCTATCTTGTGGAAAATCATCATGACATTCAAATTTTCTATCAGCGAATGGATATGGTAATACAAAGAATGTTGGGCCTTTAAAATTATCATCTCCAAACCAAAATCCAAATTCGATCATTTCTTCATCAAAAGCTGCACGTTCAATGACCATATCATCATTTTCAAATGGTTGATGGATATCTTGAATAATTGCGCATGAAACATCAAATGTCCCCCAAAATAACCTTGGCGTAAACTTCCTAGTACGCAGTGGAGCGATGAATTGGGATTCTGCGTGATAGGCAAACTTCATCAACTTCAACACATCATTGCTAATTTGAGAATCATAGTGATGATGGTGCAAGTCTTCTTCAAACGGTGTCGTATCTGGGAATTCTTGTGGTATTGTATTAATATCTATAAACACTTTGCTTTCTGCTAATATACGTTGAATCTCTTGGTAGTAATATTGAATTGTAAGACCATCTTTCAATGCTATAATTTCTTTATTGTTGTCAATTCTCAACTCAATTTCATCATCAAGTAAATTGACGGTAATATAAAAATCTTTATTATCTGCATGCAACATACCTGTCGTAAAGCCTTGAACTGTAATATCTAAAGCTACATGCGCCCATTGTGGCTGTTGATAAGCTGCTGCTAATTTATATTTTCCTAGTATTTGTGATAATAAATGCATTGTTTCTTTTTCTTGCTCCCACTCATTTAATAATATATTAATCACTCCATTAAGTTATTTATTTATATTATTACATTTACCCATATTAAGTTTACTCATAACATAGAATTACCAAATAAATCGTCAACAATTTTCTTGCGTTAAATTATCTCTAGTGAGTAGTTAACCGATAGTGTTATGTTATTTACATGTTTCACGAGAAACTTTATAGTTATCACTAAATGGATTCCATATTATATAATATAAGAAAGAGACTACATGCAGCTTGCTCACGAGCTAACTGAAAATAAGCTGTATCATATAAGCTATTATTGATTAATATAAATCGTCTTTTTCCTTATATTTCAAATTATTCTACATTTTGAAATACACTTAACTATCAGTTAAATCTAAACTAATATTAAATGATAACTTTCTATTTATGGTATTTTTGTCTGAACCACTGTCAGTACCTCTTTTGTGATGTGAGGCTTTATACTCTTTAGAATTTTGCCAATGTTGATAAGTAGTTTCATCTGTCCAAACAGTTACAATAACATAATGCGCATGATTAGTTTGAGGCCTCAAAAACAATAGACTCTCAAAGCCTTCTATACTTTTTAAATGTCTATTTCTATTTAAAAACAAACGCTCAAATACTTCTTCAAAACTAGGATTTACATATAAATGATTAAAAACTGTAAATCCACTTTGTGGTAAATCATTAATTTGTTCTAAAATGGTATATTGCTGTTTTTCATTAAATTTTTCTATTATTATTTCATCATTGTTTTGTTCTAAGTAAATATGATGTATTGAATTTTTTAACATATGGAACATCGCCTCCTCAATCTATTTATCCATTAATACTGTTTAAATTTATGCATAACGTAATCTCTACTACTTTTATGATCTACGATAGCTTCTGGATAATCTTTACCAATTTCAATTTGATAATTTTCTTTAAATTTAGTCTTATGTTTTGTTGGGTCGTGGATAATTTTACTTGAGACCTTATCGAATATTTCTAACTGTGTTTTAATAAAATAACCCTGTGCATCAAAACGTTCACTTTGACGTATAGGATTAAACATTCTGAAATAAGGCACCGCATCAGTCCCCGTTGATGCTGACCATTGCCAACCATGTACATTAGACGCATTATCATAATCAATCAAATACCCTCTGAAATAGTCCTCACCCCATGTCCAATCAATGAATAAATTTTTAGTTAAAAATTGAGATACAACCATTCTCAAGCGATTGTGCATATATCCTGTGCGGTTTAGCTTCTTCATTGCAGCATCAACGATTGGATAGCCAGTTTGTCCTTTTTTCCACAATTCAAAATGCGATTTATTATAAGACCATTGCATGTTGCGATACTTTTCAGAAAAAGATTTAGTTGCAGTTTCTGGGTATTGTGTCATTAACACATAATAAAATTCACGGAATATAACCTCTCTAATAAAAGCTTCATAACTTGTTTCATCGCTATCGTAACCTTCAAGCAAATCATTTATAATTTCACGAATGTCGAGTAATCCATATGCTAAATATTTACCTAATCCACTTACAAAATCTTGTGATACATCGTCAGTCAATTTATCATAACGAGCGATGTCATCATTTAAAAAATCATCCCACGCTTTACGCGCTAACTTTTCTATATCTTTATTATTTCCGAATTTTAAGTCGCTTTGATTTGAACCTTTTTGTGCATTTTTGGTTAACTGCTTAAATTGATAATTTTTCTTAGGGGTATGTACTAAATCTTGACGATTTGCTTTATAAAAACTAGTAAATACTTTATAAGGCTGTTGCTGTTTATTAAAAGTCTTTGTAGGTTGAAAATAATGATTCACACGCTGCCCAATCACTGTAATTTGAAGGTTTTCAAAAGCTCGTTTGACATGATGATAGTCATACATTTCTTTGTGGTAACTCATAATATCTTTTGCTAATAATACATGAGACAACGCCAATGTATGAGCTAATTCACCTAGCTTTTCGTACGTGACAATATAAGGATATATATCATACCTTTCTAGCGTACTTACAAATCCTTTTATTACTTTATGGTAATAATCACGCTTTACTGTTGCTGCGTCATTTAAATCTTCTATAGGTACGATAAAATACACTTTATTTATCTCATCTTGATGCTCCGCTACATATTCAAATAGTGGATTGTCTTTAACTCTAAAAACACGATTGAGTACGACTCCTAAATGCATTCTATTGCCTCCTACTTTCGCTGACAAACATTTTTATCAATAGCTTAAATATAAATGCTTCAATTATTTATATATGTTCATTTATACTTTTCACTATGTATATTAGCCATATTTTATAAAAATCGTGAATTGCCATTATAATCTTTGTTGTCTTTATTTAACCACCAATTCCCGGCGGTTAAATACGTTGCAAAAGCACTCCAAAGTGAATATGGAACCAATAGTAAGCCAGTAATCTTCTTAACATTGAAAAATTTCACAGTTGTCATTATTACTGCTCCAAGTAATACAAAACTTTCTACCAATGCACTAAATCGTAATTTATATTTAAAATACAATATAGACCATAAATAATTCAGACTTAATTGCGTATAATAAACACCTTGTAACTTTTTATTATCAGATTTATTGGATACTAACATGTATGCCACACCCATTGTTGTATAGAGTATTGGCCATACAATTGGAAAAACATAGCCTGGTGGTGAAAATGGCGGTTTCACATTCTTTTTATAGTCTTTTCGTGCATTCTTTACGGCAAATTTCCCGATAAACTTACCACTTAAAATAGGCGTTATAACTTTTATGACTGGTTTAATTTTATAGATAATACTCATTATAAAGTCTCCTTTTTTAATCGAAATGTAATGACACCCGCTTTTATCGTTCTACATTCGTGGCATGTTTATTTATGGATGAATGCTTTTTATAAGCATATTGCTTAAAGATTATTGCCCCTATCAAAATCACTGGTAAAATTATTGTTTTCTTATCTCTACTGCTGGAGCATTTTTTAGATCTCAATTTTAATTTAAAAAGATTCATCACACTTTTATGGACCTTCGCTTGTGTATATTTATAAACCCACCAAGGAAGTGTGGGCTCATATTCTTGAAGTGCTATGATACACTCACTACTATTAGGCAATCTTCTAAATTCTAATCTCGCGTTACCTCCATTTGAATCTAAAGCAAGATCTCCACCAATAATACGGTATAAAATTCTTTCGTCATTTGATGCCTCAAAATCTTTTCTTAATAGCAGTAATTCTTTATTCAGAAACGGCACCGTTATAGTAAAATCATCTTCATTAAAGTTACTGCTAACTGCATTTAATGTAATCTGGTTTAAAAAGTTTGCATACTGCTCTGCCAATTGGCTCATACTTTCATCTTTGGGTAAGGTAACCCTTGAAATCGCCCTAACGTCTTTAATCGCTCGCTTACCTTTGATTTTATTTTTACTTTTATTTTTCGACTTAGTTTCTTCTTCTAATGCGTTACGTACGCTTTCTTTATAATCAATAGCTCCAATAGAAATACCTTCCACAGTATTTTTATCATCTCTAACCATATCATGTATTAAACTGTCCATTAGTGGATAAACCATTTCTTTTGGAACACCAGAAATCAATTTAACCCAAAACTTGCTAAGCCAAATGGGAATAATAGGTAAATCTAACATAGGTAAGCGTTTGTCTAATACATCTGCTGTTTGTTTAAATAAGTCTTTATATGTCATATGTGTTGGCCCACCAATATCAATCGATTCATTAACATATGGGCGACGCTCTACAATTTTATGAAGCCCATTTATTACATCTTCAATTGCGACAGGCAATGTTGTATTGTTTGCCCATTGTGGTAGTAACAATCCAGGTAAACGTTCTACTAATTTTTTTAATATTGGATAAGAACTCCCTTTAGAACCTATTATTAAACCTGCTCTCAATGTACTTACCGGTACTCCATATGATCCCAAAATACGTTCGCACTCTAAGCGACTTCTTAAATGCGGTGATAGTTCATCAGTATTAGGAATTAAGCCACTCATAAACACAATATGCTGCACATTATTAACGCTCGCTGCCTTTACGAAATTATCTGCTAATAATGCATCCATATCTTCAAAACTTGCTTGAGTTAATTTGGCTGAAGGCATCATCGAATGAACTAGATATATAGCAATATCGACTTCATTCATCACTTTTGTTATTTCATTTAAATCGAATAAATCAGCAGATTTCCATGTTACATTTTGTTCATTCTTTTTATTCTCTATATGTCTAGAAATAGCAATAACTTCATAATCTTTTTTTAATTTATTCATTAAATGGCTACCGATATAGCCTGAAGCACCTGTTAAAAGAATTCTTTTCATATCTTATAACCTCCAATTAAAAAAGGATGAGCAGGCAAAATCACACTTTACCTCAGCTCATCCTTTACATAACAAGCTCACTTGCTCATTACAATTACTTTAATACTATTATAGCCTTTACGCTTAGATAGTTAATTTATTGTACCCTTTTCAAAAGCTTATTAATCGCTAAAGATTCGAATACTTTATAGTATAGACAATATTAAGAAAACAAAAAGCTAGAGCATCATTACTTTTAATATGCTTCCAGCCGTCAATATTTAATATCATATTTATTGATGTATATATACTTCAATATCAGTTTGGCAACTGCCTCCTAGGCCGTACTTATTAGGTTCTTTATTACCTGCAAGAATTAGTACAAACCAAGTATAAAGCGTGACCAATCCTGCGATTACTGTACCGAAAATGCCAGCTATTACTGTAGCACCAAGCAAACCGTTGCTTTCTGTATTAGCAACAACGACAATAACACCTATAATAAATAAAGTTGCAGCAATTAACGTAATAAAACCACTAATATATGAAACGATGGCAAGAATCATAGTACGATTTGTATCATGTAAACGTCTTACCATCACAGTGAAAGTAGGAATAATAATAGCTATTGCAAATAAGCCACTAAGTAAACCACTCGATACAACACCCAAAACAGAAGATATTAAAAAATTAATCCAGAAAGGATGCCAAAATTCAGGACGTGTTGACCTTCCATTAACATCAATAAAACGTGTCCAAAATGCTTTGTAACTTTCGATAACTTGATTCTGTGAACTATCCATTTAAACTCCCCTATAAGATTGATAATTACAGTGTACTAAAATAAAGTTGTACATAGCAATCAGGTTTTAAAGACTTTTATACATATTTAAAAATAAAATAATTGATAAATTTGAAAATAGAATCTATTTATGGGGCTAATAGCCTTACTTTAACTACGTCTGTAGTTTAATTATGATTCATACCATGTTTTTTAGTATCTAACACATTTTTCCAATAATTCTCTCGACCAATAATAGTTTCTGCTTTTGTTTTGGTGTCAAAAATCTCCATAATGGAATATTGAAAGTTTGTAGCTATGTATTCAGGAGTTTCTTTATGAATTATATTAAATTCTTTATTCCCTCCTGTAGGATTACTTAAGTTTGCATAGTGGCACCAACGTTGCCAAATCCCTTCAGTATTTCCTGATGCAGATCCTATATATAATTGACCATTATTTAAATCAGTAACTACATACACACCTTTAACATTACTCAAAGCATCTTTCCAACTTGGTTCGTCCCTATTTACAATTTGTTGTAATTCCTTATGTGTCAAACTAACATTTTGATAACCTGGGAAATGTCCTAATTTCACGTTTGGTGATATTTCATAAACTTCAGGTTCTAATTGGGCTTGTACTTTAGAATAGAGTCTATTATAAACATCCCTACCAATTGGCTTTTTAATTTTAATAATTAACCGCTTCCTGTATTCCTTATAATCATCCATCAAGGTCAGTTCGTAACCTTCTTTATCAAATACTTCAGGTTCCTTTTTCTTTATGTGGTAGAGCCCACCAAATACAAAATATTCTGGTCCATATGGATAATATTGCGCTAAAGATATAACATATTTAGCGTTACCAAAATTATTATTAGTCTGTTTCTTTTTCCATGCATTTATCTTAATCCATTCTGGACTATCCCTTAACAATAAATCCCATGCTTTTACGTTTACGTCGCCACTGTTCATATTAAATTTAATCTTTGTTTTATCAATATCTGGCGTCTTTATAAAATCTGTTAATTTAATCATCTTGTTTCCTCCACAAAAATGCTATAAAGTCTTTAGCAACTTCTTTATTTTCATGTAACTGGCTATGTTGTGCTGATTTACCCTCATACTTGGATTCTTTATAGCTTTTCGGGCTATCACCAAGTAAATATTTTAACGACTTAGATGAACTATTAGATACACGTCCATCAGAGCGAGTTCCATCTTTCAAATCGCCAAATATGTTTAATACGTCGATATTTTTACCTTTATATATCTCTTTAAGTTGTTGCAGCTCTTGATAAGGGGGATTCATACGGCTTGGTTTACCATTAGCATCCACACTAATTTCGTTCACTTTTTCATTCATATTTAATACGCCATTATATGTTCCAGCAATATTCACTTGTTTATTCAATTGAGGTAACGATGGGTCATTCCCATATGTCAGCATATATTGAGCAAATGATAAATTCCCCATAGAATGACCTACAAAATTAAACTTATTAATGTCGTATTTACTTTGCAATTTCGTTAATACATTTTTAAACCATTTCGCATTTTCATCAAGATCACCTTGCTTATTATTTGCTAGCTCAATTTGTACAATAGGATTAGTTGTATCTGTTTCAAGTTTCCCTTTTATTTCTACATCTCCATCTTTAGATACAATTGCTGTAATCACATCTTTAGTTACGCCATTTTGTTTAGCTTGCTTAACCATATATTTTTCTGAATTGGCGCTTCCACCATAACCATGTAGAAATAGTGTTGGTATTTGGCTATTAACAAAATTTGAGTGTCCAGACTTTTCCATCGCAGATTGATTTTGAGTAAACATCTTTATAGTAATAAATGCCGCTATAATAACAATAACTATGATACATATGCCCCAAATCCATAACTTCCTCACTACAATAACCTCTATTCTGTCATTTTGTTTTAAGTATAAAGTATGTTAACAAAGATTTCCTTATTATTTATTTGAATTTCCAAATTTAAAACGGTATAAAATGCCTTTCTTAAGCAATTTATACCGTTTGTTATATGTTTTTATATGTAATATCTCTATAATTTTAAACTTAATCAATAAATCATTTTAGAATCCACGCTAAGTATAACGATACAGACAATACTATTTTCATGATTATAATTATTTCACTTTTCAAGCATCATGTACTAAAACTTTTGATAATCTACACTAGCTCGATTTATAGGGTATAGGCCGTTTCGTCACACTTAACATCATTATGCAAATCACAAGCAGGCCACAAATAATATACATCCATTTAAATCCTAGTAAATCAGATAGAGGTCCCATTATGACACTTCCCAAAGAAATACCTAAATCTGCACATGCAATAAACAAACCCAATAACATGTTACGCCCCACTTTAGGTAAGACAAAGCTTAGATAAGATGTTAATGTTGGGTATACCAATGCTTGTGTCATACCGATTAATATTGCGCTCGCATAGAAAATAACGACGCCTACTTGCGGTCCAAACGCCACAACAAAAGATGCAATCATTAGTAGCGATAATACAATCACCATAAATTTTGGATGCCATAATCCATCCGATGGGATATATTTTCTTAAATAAAATCTTGCTACAACCACTGCTATAGCTTGAATAGTTAGGAATATACCAGCACTAGCAAAACCATAATTCACAGTGTACAACGGAACAAAAGTACTTACCGCACCAAACACAATCGACGCTACAATCATGATTAAACCACTATTGAACAACTCTTTGTTTTTGAAAAACTGAGCAAATACCGTAACCGCATTAAATGACATTTTTTCAATTTTATGGGACGTATCTGGTTCTTGTTCGGCAATTGTGACACGATAACCAAAGAACGTGGTGGATAGCGCAATAAAAATAATAACAATCGCAAAAATAGATATATTATCAGCGTGCCAAATACCAATAGCTATAATAGGACCAATCAAATTAGGAATTGTCGAAAATAGTGAATACAACGAAACCCCTTCTGAACGATGCTCTTCTGGTAAGGCATCAATAATTCCTAGTTGTAATGACATCGAGAAGAATGCTGTACATACACCTTGCATCACACGTGCCAAGAAATATCCTTCTAATCCAGTAAAACCGTATAGAATTAAAGCAATTGCATTAATAATTAAAATGATGCGTAATACTTTAATCGGGCCAACACGTGCAATAATTTGTCCTGCCCAAGGTCTAAATACCATAGCAGTTAGCATATAAGCACCCATTACAATACCGATAACCGTATTTGAAGCTCCAATATCATGTCCTCGTAATGGTATAAAGACATTCAAAATAGCGTTAGCACTAAAAAACATTAATGTTAGTATATATAGTCTCAAAAAAGGCCATGCCATAGCACCTTTCATTGTCTCACTCCTTAGAATGATAATTGTTTTTCAATCAATGCTTTTGTATAAACATTATCACTTAGATGTAAATCTTTGGTTGCAATTTGTTCTTCAATTTTACCGTTTTTAAAAATAATTAACTGTTCACATAAATAGGTGGCAGCTTGAATATCATGACTAATAAAAATATAACTTAACTGCCTTTTCGAGCGTAAATTTACTAACAAATCTAAAATTTGGGTTTGAATCGACATATCTAAAGAACTGATTGCTTCATCAAACAAAATATATTTAGGATTCATACATATAGCGCGCGCTATCGCCACACGTTGCGCTTCACCGCCGGATAACATATTTGGATATTTATCCATGTATACTTTCGATAATCCAACTTCTTCTAATAATTCAATAGCTCGTGCCTCCATGACTGCTTTAGATTGATTGTCACACTGGCACATCACTTCTAATAATATTTCTTTCACAGATTGGAAAGGATGTAATGAAGATGTGTAATCTTGAAAAACCGCACTTATTTGATGATTTCTCACCTTTTTCTTATACATTGCCTGATCATTCAACGTTACTGAACCTTTATTAGGCTTCTCAATACCTAATACCATCCTACTCAATGTTGATTTTCCACTACCACTCTCACCGATAATTGCAATTGCTTTACCAACTGGACATTCAAAGGACACATCTTTAACAATAGGGGTCATGCTACGCCGAAATATGTGTGAACGCGAATACGATTTTTCAACATTCATAATCTTAAGCATTTGAGTCACCCCTTAATACAGATTTAAAATAATCATTAACTTTTTTTCGTGTGGATAATAAATACTGAGTATACTCTTGTTGTGGTTGGTATAGTACCGCTTCTCTAGTGCCTTCTTCAATAAGTTGTCCATTCCTCATCACAACTACTCGATCTGCGATATGATTAATTATTGTTAAGTCATGTGAAATAAAGATCATGGCGCAATCGAAATGATGCTTAATATCTTTAAACGCCTGTAACACATCATATTGTGTAATAGTGTCTAAAGCTGTCGTCGGTTCATCTGCAATAATTAGTTTGGGTTTTAATGCCAAAGCTAAAGCAATCATCATACGCTGTAACATCCCCCCAGATAACATATAAGGGTATGACTTTAATATCTGTTTGGGATTGTTTAACCCCATATAATCCATATATTCTATCAAAGTTGCTTCGATTTCTTGAATAGATCGTTGCGTATGAACCTTCATAGTTTCAATCAATTGCTTGCCCACTGTAGATGATGGATCGAATGCACGGCTACCTTGTTGCATAACCATCGCAATATCTTTACCTCTATACTTCTTTAACTGCATCTCTGACAAAGTAAGCATTTGTACATTATTAAATGTCACTATCCCTTCAACACTTAAACGATTAGGATTTAAACCTACTAAAGCTTTACATGTGACTGACTTACCACTACCACTTTCACCAATAATGCCTATTACTTCACCTTCATCCACTGTAAAATTCACATCGTTAACAATGGTCTGATTTGTCCAGCTATCTTTGATAAACAGATGTTGTACTGTTAATAACGTCATGATTGCACCAATCCTTTCTTCACAGAACGTAGTTTTTCCTTTGAAGATATCCTTGGATCAATCGCAATTTGTAATGCGTCTGATAAAAAGTTAAATGCCATAACTATAATAACGATTGCAATACCCGGAGCAAACATCATTTCTGGATGAGTGAACATAACTTTTCTAGCTTCATTGAGCATCATACCCCATTCAGCAGTCGGTGCTTTAACACCTAACCCTAAAAATGAAAACCCAGATATTTGTAAAATCATGGAACACATAGAACTACTTGAGATTATTGCAATATCACCAAGTGTCAACGGCATAATATGTCTGCGAATAATTTTCAAATCACTCATGCCAATTGTCTTGGCAAATTTAACATGGTCTGAGGCAGTATATTGCATAACGCTTGTGCGAATCACACGGCAAAACCATGCCCAGCGCGTTAAAATAAATGCCATAATAATATTTTCAGCACCCATACCAAATAAAGCAATCAGTGCGAGTGTAACAACATAACTAGGGAATGCTAACATCACATCACACATACGCATGATAAGTGCATCAATATAACCCCGGAAATAACCAGAAACAAAACCTAATATGGCACCAACTAAAACAGAAATAAAAAGCGCTACAAAAACATATAATAAGCTGGGTCTAATCGCATAAATCAACCTCGTTAAAATATCCCTTCCTAAATGATCAGTTCCTAAGAAATGTTGTAAACTTATTCCACTATATTTGTTAGCTGTATCAATATGATTAGGGTCGTGTGTTGTCACTAAGGGGGCTGCAAAACCTAACACAACATATAAGACAATAATAGCTAGAGTAATAACGACACCCCTATCTTGTAATAAACGTTTTAAAATAATCATCAAGGTGCCTCCCTTAATCTTGGATTCAAGAGTGCATTGATTATATCTGCCAATGTATTAAATACAACAAATAATATAGCCACAATTAATACATACGCTTGTATGACAGGAAAATCATGCTCTAATATGGCTTTCAAGCTTAATTGCCCTAATCCTGGCCAAGCAAATATATACTCGATTACTACTAATCCACCCATAATCATTGGTATAGACATGCAGAAGATTGATACGGCAACTTGTAATGCATTACGTAATACGTGCAACATTAAAGTTGTCGATTTAACACCGCATGCTTTCAAATACAGTACATAGTCTTCATTTAACTGCTCAACAATTGAACGCCTAATATTTCTAAAGTAAATACCAGCATATGCAATTGTAATAACAACAACTGGCAATATGTAACTTTCAGGACCTGTCAGCCCAGAGGTTGGCAATAAATTTAAATTTACAGAAACGTAAATGATTAACATCGAAGCAATCCAATAAGATGGTAAGCCTGTTAGAAAGAAAGCCACAGAACGTATCGTACGATCTGCAAATCTCCCTCTTGTTAAGGCACTGACAACACCTAAAATAACTGATGTGATCATTACCGTAATGCTAGATATGACAGTTAGTTTTAAGGTGTTTAAAAATGCTGGACCAATACGTTCTGCAACAGGGTCCCCTGTAATATAACTCGTACCAAAATCTAACTGCAATGCTTGTAATAGCCAATTCATATATTGAATCAATAACGGGTCATTTAATCCGTACTTCTCATTTGTTTCTTCAATTAATTGTGATGATACGTCTGGCGTGCCTTGCGCATGTAAAATTGTAACCGCCGGGTTTTCATCTGTTATATAAGTTAATAAAAATGTCATAAAACTTACTACAATCATCAGTGGAATCATAATCATCACGCGCTTTAAAATAAATTTGAACATTATAAATGCACTCCTTTATTTAAACTGCATTTCATTAAAAGGCAATTCATATTGCGACTGTGTAAATGATAATTTCTCTAAATCATTAGGTGCAACTACTGTCATTCTGCCGTGTGATATAGGAATGAAAATACCTTCATCATCTATTTGTTGTAAAATTTGTTTATATGCATCAGAACGTTGTTTACTATCCTGAATTTTAAATGATTCCTCAATATTGTCGTACAGCTCATTCTTATTAGCGATACCTGATGTCGCACTTTCATAACCATTACTTGCTTTAAATGCGCTAATTGTACTTTGTGGATCATACAATAATCCCCAAGTTTGATTAAACATCAAGTCATAATCACCAGATGTACGACGTTCAGCAACTTTGTCCGATGTATCACCATTAATTTGTAATTGAACTCCCATTTTCTTAAATTCTGCTTGTAAAAATTCTGCTTGTTCTTTTTGATTCGATGAGCCTGTGTCATAATACATAGTCATTGTTAATTCTTTACCATTTTTTTTGCGGACATTACTATCTTCTGTTTGTTTCCAACCTGCTTCATCTAACAGTGCTTCCGCCTTTTTCACATCATATTTACGTGTAGGCATGTCAAAATTAATGTCTGTAACGTTCTTCGCGAATAGTTGTGTTGCCGGATTTTCTTCGCCATCTAAGATTTCTTTAGTTATTTTATCTCTATTTACCATATGACCAATCGCTTGCCTTACAGTTTTATCACTCACTGGGCTATCTTTCTTACCAGAATTTGCCACTAACATTTTTGTATTCATGGGCTGGCTGCGTTTTACTTGATAATCACCAGAATCTTTCAACTGTTTTAAAGCATCTTTGTCTAAGCTATCTGTACCTCTATCGTCTGTGAAAGCAAAGTTTGTCTCACCCTTTTTCATTGATAAAAAGGCAGTCTCACCTGCTGGCATTACTTTTGCTTGTATTTTGTTTAACTTAGATTTTTCGCCCCAATAATCATTGTTTTTATTAAAATCTGCTGACTCGTCTTTTTTATGTTCACCAAGTTTAAATGGACCTGTGCCATCAAATGATTTTACACCATTCTTAGTTCCATCATCCTTAAAATCCTTTGGCGATACAAATACATATGGTCGCGGCATTGCTAACTCTGCTAAAGCCGGTTGATACGGTTCTGTTAACTGGAGTTCAACGGTATATTTGTCTTTAACACTGACATTATCAATTAATGTTGAAATCTTTAACCATGAATGCAAATTTTTATTTTGTTGAACTGCATCAATATTTTTCTTAACTGCCTCAGCGTCAAACGCTGTACCATCGTGGAATTTAACATTATCACGCAAATGGAAAGTATACGTTTTACCATCATCAGATATATCCCAACTTTTAGCTAACAATGGCTTGATACCGTCTTTAGTATTACGTACAAGCGGCTCATAAATCATGCTTTCTGCAGACATAGATCCGCCATATACATGTGGATTCATATCACCAATATCTTTCACTGTTGTATACGTTAACTGCTTATTCTCTTTCTTTTCCTCTATGCCTTTACCGTTTCCACATCCCGCTAAAATAATGCCTGATGTAATTAACACTGCACTCATCTTAGTAATTTTGTTCATCATTTTTCCTCTTTTTCATTTAAAAATTGTAATATCATTTATACTTGTGTGGAGAATACTTATGTAAAACCAAAAAATATTTAATATTTTTATATTACAAATCCTTATTACTAAATCTTACCTTTGGTATCTAAAAACTCCTCTACCAAAGATTTATCATCTTTAAATACGTTCATGATGAATTGTGATGATAGTTGTTGGTTATGGTTATGCTTTTTATAGTCCTGACAATATTGTTCATAACGTTCCATAAATGTATCAATCATTGGTGTCTCAACATCTAATAGCTTGCCAATATGTTGAATAATTGAAGTACGGTAATAATCCTCGCTTGGCATGCGTGGTATGTGCACGGCACCTTGTTCATTTTCATAAAGTTGCTTAAACGGCACCGCCGAAAAATCAAAATAGCGTCCGTGTTGATCAGGTTTAGAAAACGGATCAATTAATATTGCTGTATACCTCACATATAGTAAATATTCTTGATGAATTGCTGGTAACTTTTCAAAACTGGAGATATCATCATCCGCTAATGTCTCAGGACGCACAGGATAGTTGTCTTTCACCATAAACTCCAAAAGGTTGACTGACCGCACACTAAATTTTGCCAAAATGTTCATCAACTCTGTCCACATCAAGCGCATTTCATGAATGAGCGTCATCGTAATTGGGCCTTCTGGAAATAGCTTATATACATAAACAGGTACTTCTGTCCCTTCAAAAATAACTTTTAATGAAAAATCATTCATAAATAATGGCGGGTGCACATACAAAGAACTATTGCGTGTTTCAGCATGTAAAGGTGTTGGCATATCTATCAAATTTATGTGGAATTGCTTGAACACACTTTTTAAATAATTGATTGTTGCTGAATGCTCACGATTAGAACCTACGTATAATTTCGTCTTCACCCCAGTTGTTACAACATGATTAGGTTGCGCAGTATCATACAAACGCGTGTCCCCCATATATGTAGAAAATGATATAACTTCAATGTCTTTATTAAAGTTAGCCATATGCTGCTCTACAATCATTTGTGAACCAAATGTAGGTGATACTAACAAGATATGCTTTACTTTTTCTAATATTGCTGTCGACAGTTGTACCAATGTACTGTGATATGCATCTGCAGTACACGCCATAATAATCGTGTCATAGTGATCATTAACGACTTCTATATCTTCATACAAATGATTAATTTGGAAGCGTCCTGCCATGTGTTTATGGGCATCATTTTGCGTCGTTACTTCAAAGTATTTATCGTTTTGATATGCTTGAAATAATTTTTTTGATTTCAACGAGGTTGAGGTACGACCTACCATATCTATTTGTTTGTCTGTTGTTAGATGACACAGATTGGCCAATTGAATTGCAACTGGCCCCGTACCTATAATTAATATTTTAGACATCCGCTACACCAACCTTTATTGCGGCCTTACGGTATAAAGCAATATCAAAAATTTGATTAGGTTGTATACGTTTATCTACACATCGCCATTTACCTAAGCTAATTTCCTTAGAAGGATAATTAAACAGTGATTTGATTCCGTCACCAAACCGCATTGCAACAACAACATTTTCATTCGTTAAATCATAAAGTTGCTCTAATATGGCATATTTAATTGGAATTGTTGAGCTAAATATAATATGCGTCACTTCTTTGATATCTACTAATTGGTCTACTGTCTGCTCTGTAATCTCTATATCTTCATTTGGTGCTAATACTTTAATAATCTTTTGACCTAAATCAACTGCCATTGGATCAATATCAATGCCAATAACAGAAGCACCAGTCTCCTTAGCCACTTGAATAAGCGTCATAGGATATGCACCAGATCCAACTAACAATAATTTGTCATTTTCAGTTATATGACATTGTCCAAATTCCTCATTAATACAGCGCTCTATGTTGTCAAAGTAGCCTGAAGTAGAAGCCTTACCGTCTAATAAACGTTGCGCTCGAATAACTTCTACTTGTTTAACACATTGGGCTGATATGAATTGAAGTCTCGATGTAAGATGTTCTTTTACCGCTTCATCTTCCCAATCTTCATACAATCTTCTAAAAACTGGATTTAATATAAACTGACTATACTCATCCACTAATATTTCTAATGCATCAATGTAATCACTGTTTTTTAAGACATTTGCATATAGTGTTTCAAAGTTCAATAAATATTTATGTAATATAGCACTAATCTCTTTCTCTAAATTATTCATTTCAGTCTCCTATTCTATAAATGCTTTTCCTGTTGCTACAGTTGAGACTTGCCCTTTAATGGAAGTTTGGAACCCAGACTTTGGACATTTCCTAGATGTTACTAAAATGTTGCCACCTGGCTGATGAACTATAAAGTCCTCGCATGTACTTTCAGCTTTATAATTTTTAAAAATACCTATCGATGCAGTACCAGAACCACAACTATTTTCCCAAACTAAACTTTTAATTTCTGGCATAAAAATAAGTGGCTTAAGAAACTGACGTTGTTCATCAAATAACATGATACCTATCGTTTTATACTTATTACTCCATGTTTGCTGACGGACAAATTGTTCAACTTGATGTTGCAATTCTGTAGTCACTTCAGTGACTGGAACAACAAAATGCACATATGACTCATATACAATTTCTATTGCATGCCGTTGTTGCTGATCAATATTAAGCTTTATTGCGGACACGTGCTGTGCTTGGGGCATACTGACTTCATAATGTTGATCACTATGTACTTCACACTGAACCAACCCTGAACATCCTGAAACTTTTATTGCACATTGCCTTTTTTGCAATATATTACTTTCTTGTAAGTAATGTATGTATGACATTGTGGCATTACCACAAAATTCATTTCCGCTCATAACTAAATGGCAATTTCTATTTAAATCCGTATTGGTAGACTCTATAAATCCAACTTGCTCACAACAAACATGACTCGTTGTCATTAATTGATTAGCTATGTTTGCGTAATCTCTTGAATCATGTTGCGAATGCACTAGTATCGTCATATTCCCCGATGGATTATACTTAGAAAATTCTATAACCTTTCGATTCATACGACTCTCCTTCTACTTAAAATTATTTTATGTAAGCCTGCTAACATTGATTAAAAAACTTTAGATCATTGCGCAACCTTATCAAATCGTAATAGTTACGATTTGATTTATATAATATCTTGGTCTTGTATAGTTGTCAATACAAATGATAATATTTTTCAATTAATAGTTATTAAAAAAACTTGAATTGTGCTTTTATTGTAGAAAATATATATAGACTTTTTAAAATTTTCATAAAAAATAAAGCCCCAATCATTCACTAATACATAAAAAGTACTGTAAATGACGAGGCTTTATCGAGTTTGTTTTTTAGATTCAATCTATAATATTCTTAGTGAATTAGATGCCTTACAATAGTCATAAATTTATTTGCTCTCAATTATACTTTTCCATATTTGCTAAAATAGTGGCTAATATTTAAAATTATCTTAAGTATAATAAAAATATTCGCAACAAGAGAGTATATTTTTTTAATGGAGTGATAAGTGTGAATCGTAATATTGAACAATTGAAAGATATCATTAATAATTCTCGTAGAATAACATTTTTTACAGGTGCTGGTGTCTCTGTGGCAAGCGGTGTACCTGATTTCCGTTCTATGGGTGGCTTGTTCGATGAAATTTCAAAAGATGGTTACTCACCTGAGTACTTGTTAAGTACTAATTATCTACAAGACGATCCGGAGGGATTTGTCGATTTTTATCATAAACGTTTACTCCTTGCTGATAAACAACCCAATACCATTCATCAATGGATTGCGCAACTAGAAAAAGACCATCAATCTTTAGGTGTTATCACCCAAAATATCGATGGCCTTCATTCAGATGCGGGCAGCTTAAATGTAGATGAACTCCATGGGACTTTAAATCAATTCTATTGTGTTGATTGTTTCAATGAATATGCCAAAACTTACGTCATGGAGCATCACTTGCGCCATTGTGAGTCATGTGGCAGCATCATTAGACCTGGTATTGTACTTTATGGAGAAATGTTAAATCAAAATACTATTTTTAATGCTATTAATAAAATTGAAACAGCTGATACATTAATAGTTTTAGGTTCCTCACTCGTAGTTCAACCAGCGGCCGGTCTAATTTCAAACTTCAAAGGGAAAAATCTTATTATTATTAATAGAGATGCCACACCTTATGATCATAATGCAGATTTAGTCATCAACGAAGATATGGTTTCAGTGATTTCAACGCTTAATAATTTAAACTAACTCGCATGGAATCTAGCTTAGAAATTTCAAAAGACATTTCTTAATAACGCATAGTTAACCATAATTGATGTGGTGCCAGACTTCATCGATTATGGTTTGTATTTTATCTAGCTCACATAAGTTATATGCCTTCTAATCAACATAATAAATAAGACTATGAACATCACTCTGAAAGTAAATATGTTTACAGTCTTAAAATTAATATAGCTATATAAATCATATTATTTATCGAATTAACTGTTCTCCAGGTAACTCACTTTGGTTCAAATCTGTGAATAGTTCTTTATTATACTGCTGCTTTAATGCTACTTCATATTTCTTACTCCATTGTCTTAGGCTAATAAAATAAAAAGTGACAACAATTATCGCTAATAGTACTATAGATGGCCAAAACCATGACGATACAATATGATGTTGCGCTGCTAAACCAATAGGTGAAAACAATATAAATGTAAAAACAATAGACCCTAACAAGAGAACTGTAACAGGTATTGTATATTTCCATGGCGTCATATCTACTTTAGGGTTTGGGCTAAATTTAAACGGTATATCTAATGGATTTGTCATTCCTATAATCAACATTACTAGTACTTCTATCACAAATAAGAGCCCTTGTATGTATATAAAATTAATCGCCATTTCATATTTAAAGAACATTGGTAATCCCCATATCAATAAATAATAAACAATTACATGTGAGATAATAACTATTTTGGGTGCAATGGCAGGAACCTTTTTCGCAAATATACCAACCAATACAATCGCTATAATTGGTATATTGAAGAAACCTGTAAATTGGCGAATGATTGTCCATAACCCTTGTGGGGCATTCATTAACATTGGTGAAATAAAGAAGGTCGCTAATGCTAAAATCACACCAAACCATTGGCTTACCCTTATCATTTGTCTATCTGTAGCTTTTTTATTAATTAGCACTTTATAAATATCATAAACAAATAACGTTGATGCACTATTTAATAATGCATTAAAACTAGAAAATACAGCACCTAGTAATACGGCTAAGAAGAAACCATCTAAAAAGGTCGGAAATACATCTTTTACTAACGTAGGATATGCTAAATCCATATTTTTTAACCCTGATCCATACAAATGGTATGCAATAACGCCTGGAATCATCATAAGAAAAGGGACTAGTATTTTTAAAAATCCTGTAAATAATGCGCCCTTTTGACCTTCAGCTAAACTCTTTGCACCTAACGTTCTTTGAATCACATATTGATTAGTACCCCAGTAGAATAAATTAGCAAATATCATTCCTGTAAAAATCGAACCAAATGGTACATCATCTTTGTTTGAACCAATGGCATTTAATTTTTCAGGATGATCTGTCGCAACTGTCTCCATACCTTCTAACAAACTACCATTACCTAATGCAATAAAACCAAGTATCGGTACTAAGACGCCTACTATTAAAAGCCCTATACCATTTAAAGTATCTGAAATAGCAATAGCTCTTAAACCACCCAAAATAGCATATAGCATACCGATAATACCGATAACCCAAACAATAACCCATATAGATTGTTCGTATGTTATATGAAACATATTTGGTATATCAAATATTTGTAATACAGCTAAAGAGCCAGAATATAGTACAGATGGTATAGTTATGAAGCCATAGCCGACCATAAACAACAAGACAATTAATAAACGCGTCTGTTTATCAAAGCGATTATTTATAAATTCTGGAAGTGTGGTAAACGCGCCGCCCAAATATTTAGGCAGTAAAATTGTAGCTAAGATAATAACAGAGAAACCTGCTGTAACTTCCCAGCCCATACTTGATAAATTATTTTGATAACCCTGGCCGTTTAAACCTATTAGCTGTTCTGCAGATAAATTAGTTAGTATTAATGCACCTGCAATGAACCCGCCTGTTAACCCTCGGCCTCCTAGGAAGAATCCTCCCGAACTACTAACAGTATTTTTAGTTTTATAATAAGAGTACCAAGCTACGATACCAATAAAAAATGCGCATGATATTAATGTAAATGTTATATACATATTTCTCCCCACCTTCTAGAGTAACGCTCCATCTTAATTGAAAGGATCACATATTAACTATGTGTTTGAGAAGTGCTTAATCCTAGCTTTTCTCTTAATGTACCTGCATTATATTCCCTTTGGACTAAACCTCTTTCTTCTAATATTGGAACAACTTTATTTACAAATAGTTCAAATTGCGTAGGGTTTAACGGAGGCATTATGTTAAATCCATCGGCAGCACCACGAGCAAACCATTCTTCCATTCTGTTAGCCACATCTTCAGCCGTTCCTACAATGATATGGTGACCTCTTGCACCAGCAACGTGTTTCATGACATCCTCTAACGTTGAATTATTCTTCTTAGCTGTGTACTTAATTAGGTCTACTCGACTTTGAATATTATTACCTTTATCTATATGAACATTTTCAAATGGGGTACTTAACTCATAACCACTTAAATCTGTGTCGCCTAAATAAGAAGACAATAATTCTAATCCCATCTCTGGAACTATCAAATTTTGTAATTCTTTATAGTTAGCTTCAGCTTCTTGCTGTGTTTCTCCAATAAAGGGGAAAATACCTGGCATAATAACAATTTCTTGTTCTGGACCTCGTTTTTCAGCAACTTGCTCTTTCAAATTATGAGCAAAAGTAACTGCATTATCGATATCATTTTGTGCTGTAAACACAACTTCTGCGTGTTTAGAGGCAAATGCAGTTCCTTTTTTAGAAGAACCAGCTTGAACAAGTAATGGATAACCTTGGGGTGATTGCTCTATATTTAAAGGTCCTCTGACGCTATAAAAATCTCCTTTATAGTTTATTGGTTCAGGTTGTTTTTCATCAAAGAACCCTCCAGCAGAGTGAAGTCTTTCTGGGCTAACATCTTGCCATGAATCCCACAATTGCTTGGATATATCGACAAATTCTTCCGCTTGATCGTATCTTAAGTCATGATCCGCATTATCTACTCCACTAAAATTTTTAGCTGTATTATTAATGCCTGATGTTACAATATTCCATCCGGCTCTGCCATTACTATAATGGTCTAAAGATGAAAAGATTCTAGCTAAGTTAAATGGCTCTGAAAAAGAAGTAGAAGCCGTCACGATTAAACCAAGATTTTTGGTTTCTCTAGCTATAATCGACATTAAGGAAATTGGCTCGAAAAACGTAAACATATCTGGATGTGTTTTCTCATCAAGATATAAACTATCTGACATAAATAGAAAATCAAATTTTGCCTGTTCTAAAAGTTTTGCTTGTTCAATTGTTTTCGTTAAATTCATGCCCCCGTGTGCTAATGCATCTGGATGTCTACTACTAGCAACATGGTGACCAAAGCCCGTTAAAAAGTATCCTAATTTCATTCTTTTCATCTTTATCCCTCCATATTTTATTATTCCGATTAGATTAATATGAATTATATTATCATTATATATTTATAGAGTCAATTTACAATTTTAAAAAATAATTATTTCAAAAGAAAAACCCACCAACAAAATTTGTTGATGGATTTAATGAGTATTTTATATAAAGATTTGTAAAACATAATTTTTATATGTTTATGCTTCTGGTTCTTCAAATTTAACTAATGTTGGTTTCGGTGTTGAGATACCTTCTTCATTGAAATAGTGTACGATTTCTTTACGTAATAATCTTTTTCCTGGGAAATGCATACCTGGTTTAACATGTGCTAAGAGTATAATCACCATTTGATTACCATACAAAATGATTTCTTTGATTTATTAAACATACCTGAAAGTTTAAAAACTAGTAATAAAAAACAAATATTATTTCACTACCAGTTTTATTATTACTCAACTTTTCCAGTTGAAGGATTAAACTGCTTAATTGATTGTTTTCTTAATTCATCTTTTTGCGCATCACTCATATCATAGTTATTGTTATATAGTGTCGCTTCCCAACTACCATACATTGGATTAGGGAAAATGATGTATTTCTTACCAAAGTCTTCTTTATGCTGTTGCACAAACTTTTCACGCTCTACTGCATTAGGCTTTTTAGGGTCCCCGAAGTCTAATAGATTATCACCAAATAACATTACTAGTTTATGATCTTTTTCTACTATTTGTCTTCTAGGTTCCTTACTCTTATCATTTTTACTTTTAAGCAAGATGTGATTATCTATTGCTTGTGGGATTCCTTGCTTTTTCAAGTTTTTTTGAGTTGCTTTAAAATCTTTTTCTTTGTCTCTATCAGAAATATAGTAAATATCTACGCCTTTTTTATCAGCATATTTTAAAAATGATTTAGCGCCATATACAGGTTTTGCTTTAGCTGCCTGTATCCATTCATGCCAACCTTCCGGATATGATGTATTATTTATAGACGCGTAACCTTGATATGGTGAATTATCTAGAACTGTTTCATCTAAATCAAGCGCGATTGCGAGTTTATGTTTACCTTTATTTTTCTCAAGCTCTTTGTCTAATTGTACTTTGGCACTATTATAACCTTGTAAGTAAAGTGCCTTAGCTTCTGCTGAATTTTGATACCATGAAACTGCCATAATATTTTCAGAGCCAAGATTTGTTTGCTCTTGTTGTTCCATTACCGGCGCAGTTGATTCATTCGCATGCGCTACAGTAGTATATGTAGTTAGTGGTGTCGCAATTGTAAATACAGTTGCAAGTGAAATAGATATGACAGATTTTGAAAATTTATTCAAGTGCTCACCTCATTTAGTTAATATATTTCAAAGCATATAATAAATTTCAAAAAAAGTGAATACCTATTTCTATTCATATATTATAAAGTTTTATAGCATTGCTTTATGTTTTATATAGAAATAAGTAGCTTTAAAATTTAAAACTTGAGTTCGTAACTACTTAAATTCTTCAACTCTATACATTGAACAAACTTATAATTAAAAATTGAGACTACTGCATAATATACCTTAGCCTCAATGGTGAATTTTACAATAATAAGATACATTGACAATAATCATTTGATCATTTATTTTTAACTATCATCACTTTTTCACTGTTTTCAATACCACTCTTATATAAGATTATTTTATTTTCCTTTTGTGATTATAAGTTTTTAAAAATCTTTCTAACCTATCACATGCCTCAACAATAAAATCCATACTACATGCAAATGATAGTCTTACATAACCTTCACTAAAATTTGAAAATGATTTTCCCGGAACAATAGCTAACTGTTCCCTTTCTAACAATTCATGACAAAATCTAAAAGAATCATTATCATAAGCTGAAATGTCAGGAAAGATATAAAATGTTCCTTCTGGTAATTTAACTGGCAGACCCATATTTTTAAGTCGTTGATAAAAATAATCTCGCCTTTTCTTATAAACACGGTTCATTTCTTTAATCGATTCATTACCATTCTTTAATGCTGCAATCGCACCATATTGACTTGGTGTAGATGCGCAAATTGAGTTATATAAGTGAACTGTAGTAACCTCTTGTATTAATGCTTCTGTCGAAAGTATATAACCTATGCGTGCACCAGTCATTGCATGTGATTTAGATAATCCATTTACTATAAATAATAAATTACGTATTTCTGGAAATTCCATAAATGAATAATGCCTACCATCAAAAACATTTTCACTATAAATTTCATCTGTAACAATAAATATATTTTTCCGTTGAAGTAGTGCTACGATCTCTTTAATCGTGTCATAAGACAAAGTAACACCTGTAGGGTTTGTAGGATAATTAAAAATAATCGCTTTTGTATTTTCTGTAATTGCCGCTTCAATATTATCTACTGTAGGTTGAAATCCTGTATTGGTAGTATCAATCCATTTTACAACTCCACCTTGTAATTTCACTATAGGTTCATATCCTAAATAAGTTGGTCCAGGTAAAATCACTTCATCACCAGGGTTTAAAATCGTCCTTAATATAGAATCAATTGCTTCAGAAGCGCCATTAGTTACTAGCACCTCTGTTTCTGGATTGTAAATCACACCAAACTTTTCGGCATTATACGTTGAAATAACTGAACGTAACTCATATAATCCCTTATTGTGTGTATACTTCAAATAATTATTTTCAATCGCTTCTATCATAGCCTTTTTGATATAACTGGCAACTTGAAAGTCAGACTGACCTAATGTTAAATCTATGCAGTCAGCATATTGATTTACTTTATTAGCAAATTGTCGTGTCCCAGGCACCTCAATCATTTCTATATTATTATTAAGTAAATACATTCATTACACCTCCCCCATTTTCTACAATTGAACTATAGTATTGTTTTTTTATGCTTTTTATCAAAGTAGGTCACGCCAATCAATATTATAGCATTAGTTAAGAGTGCAACGACTATCGTAATTGTTGATTGCGGACCAGCCAAAACAATACCTATTAAGACAACCAAAACACTTGCAATAATAGCTAAAAATGCTGCACGCGAAGTTATATTTTTCATATACAAACCTAAAATCACAGGCATAAACATCCCGCCAGTTAATATTGCATAAGCAATATCAATGGCAACGAGGACTTCTTTTACCCAAATTGAAATTACAATAGCAACTACTGCTAAAAATAAAGTAGTAATACGAGTTAATCTTAAATACTGTTTATCATTAATAGATTTGAAGAAATACGGCTTTAAAATATCATTTGAAACAATTGTAGCCGAAGCCAGTAAGGTACCAGATGCAGTTGACATAATTGCTGCTATCAATGCCGCAAAGACAATACCTAATAAACCTGGTGGCAATGTTTCAAAAGCTATATGAGAGAATACATTTTGAGTATTTTTAATATGAGGAAAGAGAACATAAGCACACATACCTATAATTACCATAGCAATTGAATACAACCCACTATAGATACCTACTAAGACACCTGATGTCTTTGAAATAAGCTTCGTTTTCCCTGTAAAGAACCGTTGCCATATGTCTTGGCCTACCATTACACCTAATGTGTATGTAATGAAATATTTCATAATTTCACCGAATCCAATGTTCGTAAAACTCAAATGTGAATTTGGCACTTGTTCCAATAATGAACTAAATCCTCCTACTGAATTTAAACTCATTGGTAACATAATTAGAAACATACCAATTGTCATAATGGAAAATTGAATCACATCAGTAATAGAAAGTGTCCACATTCCACCTAAAATTGTATAAATAAAGACAATACTACCACCAATTAGTATAGACATCATTAAATTCCAATTAAAAATTTGCGATATTACTGCACCTATTGCAATAACTTGAGTTACTGAGATCATCAAAGTATACATAGCTGTGACGAAAGCACCTATAATTCTTACTTTATTACCAAATAATTTATATAATAGTTCACTAATCGTAATTACTTTTAAATCCATAATACGTTCTAAAAAAAGTAGCCCAAAAATCGTAATGCCTATCCCTAATGCAAAAACAAACCAAAATCCTGAAAATCCAATTTCATAACCCAATTGTGATGAACCTATTGTTGAAGAACCTCCAAGAAAAACAGCTGTTAAACAACCAAATAACATAAATAGACCTAAATTCCTACCTGCGACCATATACTTTTCAGATGACTTAGCTTTTAATACGCCTAAAAGACCTATGGAAATTAAAACAATGAAGTAAACTAGAAAAATTATAAAATCAATCGTTTCCATTATGAAATCAACTCACTTTTTATTTTTACTTTTAATTGTCTAATCTTGTTTTCTTTTTTTCATAAGTGCGATAAGTGTAATCATTTCATAGATAATTGTAGATGCTGCTACTGCAGTAATTTCACCCGTATCATAATTTGGTAAGACTTCTACCAAATCAAAACCTTTTATATCCAAACCATCTAACTGACGAACATATTCTAGCGCTTCAAAACTAGTAGGCCCACCTATTTCTGGTGTACCAGTTCCAGGAGCATATGCTGGATCTAAAAAATCAATATCAAAGGATACAAACACAGGATTCGAACCAACAGTTTCATGAATACGATGTATAACTTTTTCAATACCTAATTCACGCACGTCACGCATTGGTATTACCTGATATCCTAAATCTCGAGCATCTTGGATATCTTCAGGGCCATATAAAGGTCCTCTAATCCCTACTTGTATTGACTTATCAGCATCTAACAGACCTTCTTCTACTGCACGTCTAAAAGGCGTTCCATGTACATATTTTTCACCAAAATAATTATCCCAAGTATCACTATGTGAATCAAAGTGTACCAATGATAGACGTCCATATTTTTTGTGAAACGCACGTAAATGGCCTAAAGAAATAGAATGGTCTCCCCCCATCATGACAGGTACAATTCCTTTTTCTAATATTGGCTCTAATTTTTCTGTAATTTGATTATATGTCTTCAAAACATTCCCTGGAATAACATCGACGTCTCCATAATCTATACCAGAACAATAATCAAAAATATTAATATCTTGATCTGGGTTATAAGGTCTTAATAAGACTGAAAAATCTCTAATGCTTTGTGGACCATAACGTTGCCCCGTCCTATTAGAGGCTGCAGTATCAAAAGGAACCCCCATTACTAAAAAATCTACATCTTGTAAATGTTGAACAAACGGCAATCTCATAAATGTTCTAGGTCCCACAAACCTTGGTGACATAGAAGAATCTTTTGGTTGAAACATAAAAATCTACCCCTTTATTTAAATTTCTATATTTCGTTAAATTATATATGTAAGCGATTTTATGTAAAGCACCAGTTTTATAAATAAAAGGGAACCAGTTTTAATATTTTTGAAAAGTTTGTTTTTAGTTATTTTCATATAAAAACCCCTGAAGTCAGATTTTTAAGTTCCAACTTCAGGGATACAATTTTATTTATTCTGCGATCTTCTAACTTGATACATCACTTAGTCTCTAATTATATTTAGTAATTATACAAATGTGTCATTATCTTTCTGATTATTATTTCCACTATAAGCTTTAATTTAATAATAACTTCCTTTTCACTATCACTAGTGATATAAGTCAATTCAATAAAATTATATTAGTCCACTAATATTTCTTCAATAACTCACTATAAAAATCGTTAAGTGCTTTGTTATCACTTACTTTGAACATCTGGTTTGGACTTAAGTTTGGGTCTTTTTCATTATGATCTTTAGGTGCAAAACCAGATGACAGTGTAACATCTTTTGAATCTTTAAATGTATATTCATACACTTTGCCATTATCTGCAAATAAATATTTAGTTACGGGTTTATTAATATCAGCGACCGTACTATACCCTTCAATATTTGATAAGTTTTTTGAAGCTTTATCTATACCAGTTATCCCTTCATTTGATATGTAAGTTACTGCGCCTGTCACAGTATGTAAATCAAAAGCTTTCGGCCCTGGTTTATCCTTATTACTTACTTGAATTTCCCCACCTTCAGTACCTGCATACCAATCCCCGTCAGACATACTACCACTACCGAAATAGCGATTTGACACTGCCTTATCATTGTTTTTTTCATGCTTCGCAAGCCAAGACATGACTTCTTTTTTTATTTTCTTTTTATCTTTGTCTGAGATAGACGTTTTAGATGATTTTTCTTGGTTAGCACTTTTAGTAGCTGTATCTGTATTTTTTTCACCTGACTGTTGAGTTGCTTCTTCTTCACTATTACAAGCAGCTAACACAATACAAGATAAAACTATTATTGTTAAGTATCTTATTGCTTGTTTCATTATCTATCAATCCTCAATTTCCTGGGAAATCAAGAGGCCTAAGCTAGACCATAATCCTTTAACTTAGGCGTTGATTTAATTATTTATTGTCTTTTTGAATACCAAATTCATCAACTAATTCAACATTACGCTGTTCACCTTTACTAATGTCACCATTTAATTGATAAATTTTAACTTTCAATGTATTACCTTCAACTTCATAGACTGAGAAGTTTTGTGAAGAAGAGTCACGGTTATTAGAGTGACTATCTTTAAAGGCATCCGTTTCTTGAGGTTGCTCACCTAATTTAAATAGGCTGTTATAGTGTTCTAAATCTTTTTCAGTTAACCAACTTAATTCTGGTCTCACCTTTTTAATATGTTCTAAAGAACGGTCATAAATACTGTCATATTCTTTTGTTCCACCTGTATTTGGTAGCACATACACAGAACCTTTTGGATTATCATAATATGTTACGTTATCTTGGCCAACAAATTGTTTAGTGTCTTCTTTTTTAGCATTCACGAAACTGTTTTTTGTCGATGTATGTTCTAGTGGATGTGTACGTGATAATACATGATCATGACCTTGTAAGACTAAATCTACATCTAACTCGTCGATTTCTTTTGTTAACTCTTCTCTAATTTTCTTCACATCTTTGTCTGATAAAGCGTGATAAGACTTAGAGTACATTGGTTTGTGTAGATTTAATACTATCCAGTTCGAACCATTATCACGTGCTTTTTTGATGTCTTTCTTAATCCATTCCATTTGTTTTTTGCCAATTGCTTTTTCGTCTGGATTGTCTTTAGATTTTTTGTTGTCATTTGTATTTGCAACAACCATGTGTGCGCCGTTGTAATCAAATGAATAGTAAGAACCACCATTTACAGCGTCATTTTCTTTTGGTACGTTCACGTGCTCATTAAATTTAGTTAATAGTTTTTCATCTTCTTCATTTAATGCGTATTCATCATGATTTCCTGCTGTAGCTACAACTGGTAATGTCATGAATGACGGACGCGATTGTTTATATAAATCTTTCCATTCATCTTCAACTTCTGCTGTTTCAATAAAGTCACCTGTGTGTAAAGCAAAGCTAGGATCTCCAGCCGTTTGAATAGCATTTTTCAATGTATCTGCACCAAATGTAGCTTCATTTCTTACATTTTCATTCCAAAATGCATTTTGCGTATCTGTATATTGTACGAAATTAAATGGGTCACCTTTCTTGCCTGCTGTTTTAAACTGTCCAAATTGGCTCTTTTTACCATCATCACTTCCTACTTTATAGTAGTACTTCGTATTCGGTTTTAAATCTTTTGCTTGAGCTTTGTATGTATACTCTGCTTCAGTTATCAAGTTTGTTTTACCATGCTTGTCGCCACTCATCCATTCTGGTCCGCCAGCATGTTTATCTGTATAATAACCATTCACTTTTTCTTTACCGTCTTTACCTTTTACTGGTTCACCTTCATCATTTTTAGCAATATCTTTAAAAATGATATTTCCATGTTTATCTCTTTCAAGGTACTTTGAATCTACTTTTTGAGCATCTGCATCAAATGTTTTAGCATTTTTAAAGTTCTTAGACTCTGAGACCCGTACTTTGGAATCATTAAATTTATCTGATGTATACCAGCTAAAACCCATTTCTGACTGTGGATTACCATTTATATTTGTAATAATTCGGTTCGGTTTGTTTTGCTTTTTGATATCTTCAACTTTAGGCTTTTTATCTATAAGTTTTATTTTGTTATTACTCTCTTGTTGGGTTATGGGATTGGCATTATCGGCAGCTTTCTCTGATCCACTTGCGTGTACTGCTTGTGGTGTAGCAATAAGACTAAATAACAAGACTAAACTCGCTGCAGCGCGGAAAGCAATCGATTGATGTTTCTTCTGATTCATATAACTCCTCCTCTGACGATTCATATTACTCTTTCCCCACTACCTTAACATTACTATTTTAAGACTATATTAATTACATATATTATTTGTAAATATACAATTGTCATTTGATTATAGTTATATTTTATAGAATTTATAGACTGTGAACCTATATTGCATTTATCTTTTAACAAGAAGATTGTTGGATTATGTTGTCCATTTACCAAACAAAAAGAGAACCAAATATAAATACTTGGTTCTCTAGCTATTTATATTTCTACACCATTTTGCTGTATGACTTTTTTATACCAATCAAATGATTTCTTCTTTTTACGTTCTAAGGTGCCATTACCAGCATCGTCTTTATCAACAAATATCATACCATAACGTTTACTCATTTCACCTGTGGATGCTGATACTAAATCTATAATTCCCCAACTAATGTAACCAAGTAAAGGTACGCCATCTTGAATACCATCATGCATCGCTTGTATATGCTGTTGCATATAATCAATACGATAGTCATCTTGGATACTGCCGTCTGCTTCTATGACATCTTTTGCTCCCAATCCATTTTCAACAACAAATAGTGGTTTCTCAAAGCGTTCATATATTTGATTCATCGTAATCCTTAAACCAAGTGGATCGACAACCCATCCCCAATCACTCATCTTCAAGTATGGATTTTTAGCCGATACTATTATATTACCTTCATTTTTCTCGACCCTTGTAATATCAGCAATAGATGTTCTAGATGCATAATAGCTAAACGCTACAAAATCTACGGTTTGTTTCAAAACCTCTTTATCATGGTCAGTAATATCAATTTGGATTCCTTTAGACTTAAATAGTGATTCCATATAGTAAGGGTACTTCCCTTTAGCTTGGACATCTACAAAGAATGTATTTGTTCTTTCATCAATCATAGACTGCCAGACGTCTTCTGGGTTACAGCTGTACGGATAAAAACTACCGCCTGCAATCATGCAACCTATCTGAGCATCGGGCGTGATACAGTGACAACTTTCCACAGCTTTAGCACTTGCAACTAACATATAATGTGCTGCTTGATATAACAATGTTTCCCTATCCTCATTTTCATCAAAATATAATCCACCACCTGAAAATGGGCTGTGTAACACAACATTAATTTCATTAAATGGAATCCAATAATCAACATATGAACCAAAATTTTCAAAACATGTTTCTGCAAATTTAATATATAAATCAATTGTTTTTCTATTCTTCCAACCACCGTATTGCTCAACGACCCCCATAGGAATATCAAAATGTGCCAATGTTACGAGTAACGAGATATTATGTTCTTTACATGTTTTAAATAAGTCTGTGTAATAATCAATACCCTCTTGGTTAGGGGTTGTTTCATCACCATTCGGATAAATTCTACTCCATGAAATAGAGGTTCTAAAGACTTTCAACCCCATTTCAGCAAGCATAGCAATATCTTCTTTATAATGATGATAAAAATCAATACCTGTATGGCTTGGATAGTATTCTGTATTACTTAATTGCGATGCTTTATATCCTAATTTGATGTCTTGTCTGTTTGGTCCATGTGGGATTAAATCTATATTACTTAGACCTCTCCCTCCAATATTCCATGCACCCTCTGTCTGATTTGCTGCAATAGCGCCGCCCCAAAGAAAATTTTCTGGAAAAGTTTTTATCGTCATTTTTTAACCACTCCTAATATTGATGTATTAGCACTAACGTCAACAGTATCGAAAGACGTAATAGAGTGATAATCATCTGTATTTGTAATTACTACAATCGTTGTCGGATCATAACCTGCTTCAATAATTTCAGTTAAATCGAAGGACCCAATAATCTCCCCACTATTCACATGGTCACCTTGTTCAACTGCAGATGTAAATGGTTTTCCATCTAGCTTAACAGTATCAATACCTACATGAATTAATACTTCAACACCCTCGTCACCTGTAATACCAACAGCATGATTGGTAGGGAAGACTGAGGTCACTGTTCCTGTTATTGGCGCATATATTGTATTACCTGTTGGTTCAATCGCAACGCTCTTACCAATCACTTCTTGACTAAACACATCATCTTCCACACTTTCAATCGGCTTCACTTTACCTTCAACAGGTGCTTCTACAATCATGTCACCTTTCGTCTCTGCATATAATAAATCATCTTCTGCTTCTGGTATATCTTCAAATCCAAGCACTAAAGTTAAAATAAATGACAATACAATAGATAAAACCATTACAACAATAATCCATAAAATACTCATAGGGTTGTCTTGATCTATAAATTGCACACTTGTGAACAGACCAGGTGAAGCCATTGATCGACTCGCAAGTCCCGCTAGACCTGCAACCGCTCCTGCAACAAATCCTGTAATCATCGATGCAATCATAGGACGTTTTAATCGAATAGCTACACCATATAATGCTGGTTCAGTAATTCCTGCAATAATTGCTGACGATGCTGCCGCCAATGATGTTTGACGTAACTCTCTATTTTTAGTTTTAAATGCTACTGCAAGTGAAACGCCACCAAGTGATAAATTTGCACCAATTTCAGATGGCATAACCATACCTTCTTTACCAGTCTCTGCAATAGTTTGTACAATTGTTGGTGTGAACACACGATGCATACCTGTCATAACCAATAAAGGCCATAATGCACCTACAATGCCTACTGCTAAGAAACCTAATTGATCATGTACGAAGAATACAAATTGCGATAACCCTGTACCTATTAAAATTCCAGCAGGACCAACAATAATAATTGCAATTGGCGCTGCAACTAACAAAATCAACATAGGTTTTAAAAAGTTTTTCATAACGATAGGCGTAATGTGATCGATTATATCTTCAATATATTTCAACAGCCAAGTCATAACGATAGCAGGAATAATCGTATACGTATATTTCACGGACATTACTGGTACGTATGCAAATGTTGCTGCTTTACCTTCAGCGGCTTTCTCCATAATCTCCATAAATACTGGATGAACCATGACCCCAGCTACTGCTAATGCCAAGAATACATTACTGTTAAATTTCCTAGCTGCTGATACTGCAACAAGCATAGGTAAGAAGAAGAATGGCGCGTCACCAATCGTATTTAGAATATTAAATGTTGAACTTTCAGATGATAATACCCCAGTCATATTTAAAATCATTACTAACAATTTAATCATTGAACCACCGATAATAGCAGGTATTAAAGGTGACATCGTACCAATAATGGCATCTAAAATATTAATACCTATTTGTTTAGGTGTTAATTTTTTCTTTTCAGCGGGTTCGTTACTTTTAGCGCCACCACTTACTCCCAATTTCATTAAATCCGCATACGTTCGTGAAACATTATTGCCGACAATAATTTGATATTGTCCTCCTTGCTTTCGCAAACCCATTATCCCATCAAGATCTTTTATGGCTTTATCATCGGCCTTATTTTCGTCCTTTAATACAAATCTTAAACGTGTCATGCAATGCGTTAAATTTTTTACATTATCACTACCGCCGATATTTTTTAAAATTTCATCAGCCATTCTTTGCTCATTTCCCATTTAAGTCACTCCCATCTTATTTAGAACAATAAAAAAAGAGACCTAAACCACAAATAGACATACTTATCCCCAGATAAAATCGTCTATTAATGGCTTAGGTCTCGCCTGCCGAACAGTTACAATCCTAAACAATTAATTGTTTATTTTGTTTTCTTAACATTAATCTACCACATAATCATTAATTGTCAACGCTTTCATTTCTAGAAATTAATCTTTGGATATGAATCGTTAAGTATAATGCTTCGTCATGTGTCATTTCATATTGATACTTTTTCATTAAAAATGATTCAATCTTCTTCACACACCTAAACGCATCTTTGTACTTTTCTTTCACGATTTCATAGAGTTCCATTTCACTTGTATTAAGTGGGTTCTTAGCATAAATACGTTGTGCTAAAAATTTTAAATGGGTTACAAATCTAAAATAAGTTAGGCTTTCTTCATCGAACTCTAATCTAAAATGATATTTAATTAAACTTAAGATATTTCGTACCATTTCAGTCACTTGGTTGTAATCCGCTAAATTATTATGTTCTGCATTGAGCAAATGAATCGCGATGAACGCTGCTTCATCAACTGGTAATTTAACAGCTGCACTTTCATCAATCCATTCCAAAGCACGTATCCCAATCTCGTACTCAGTAGGGTAGAATTTTTTAATTTCCCATAATAAGCCGTTCTTTATCGTCATACCTTGTTGTTGACGCTCAATTGCAAAGTTTATATGATCTGTGAGCGCGACATAAATCGTATCACTCAAGTCTTTATGATATTCAACCTTAGCAACCTCAATAATCTTCTCAACTACTTGAACAACCTCGATTGGCACTTCAATTAATAACGTTTTGAAACGTTCTGATATCTCTTGACTACTTAAATCAAAAATCTTATCAATCTTCGATTCTTCTACGATATCTCCTTCGTGTTTTTGAAACCCAATCCCTTTCCCCATAACGACACGCTCTTGTTTATTTTGCAGAACACTAATCACATTGTTATTTATGATTTTATTTATTTTCATATAACACCCCTTATGGTAGTAAATACATTTTGCCACATGGGTACTGGAAATATCAATATAATATTGACTGATATATCAAACAGAAATTGCATATTATTAGACTATACAAAGAATTTACAAAGTATTTCTTACTGATTTTTCTGTATTGTGAAAGGACAAATTATTCTTTATCGTACCCAATTATATGACACTGTAGCCTAAACCAAATTTATTGGCAAAATATTTAAAAAATCTGTAACTTGTAGGTATAACATCAGACTGGCTATGACTATCTACTTTTTTAGAGTCTGGACAAAACCAAAAATTACTATCATATCAACTTAATAACATCATTTTTGGCACGTGTTATAACTACTTAATTATTATTTTCATATTAGGATTGATCACATGTTCTGATTAGTACCTAATATGAAAAAGCCGAACCTTTAAGGTCCGGCTTATTTTGGTATGAATTATTTACCTTCACTATTGTTAGAAACCATTTCTGTATTTGATATGTTGCTTACATTTTCATAGCTATCTAACTTAGTATTTGATTCATTGTTTGAAGCTACTTTTGAATTTGTGGCTTCATTTATATCTGAATCTACTCCTGAGTCTACGTCTCCTGGACCAAATTCAATAATTTCATCTACAGCTGGTGTCGTGATTTCTTCTGTTGGTTCACCTTCTTGTTTCACACGTTCCGTGCCTGGTGCTAAGTTTGGATTGAATTCTCGTTTCTTCTCAAATGGCACTTCTATTTTCGATACTTCCGGTTCTCCATCAACAATTAAATCCTGAGGAGTAGTTATAGTTATTCCATCTAAATTTGTTCTCATTATACCGTAGGAATATCTATTAGCCATGTGACTTGATGTAACTAAAAAATTATATTTATTTGTTTTATTAATACCTAAGTCTCTGAGACTAGCTTCCCAAGCTTTCCCAGCATATGAAGCTGTTATTTTTTCATTCCTAGCATTATAATTTAATACCACATCATTGAATCTCTGACCATGAAATTTACCATCATAAATATTCGTTGTGTTATCAGCATATTGAATTTTATTTATTGGTCTATCTTTAGATCCTAATGCGTTTGAACCAACTTGTCTGCTTGTCCCATCTGTACCATTTGCTACAAAAGTACCATAACCAATTTTCACTCCACAAATTTGCCTAAGATTATTTGTTTTATCAGCATCAATTGAATCAGTAATTCCACCTACATTATTATAAGAAGTATCAATTTTAAATCCAGAGGCATTTGCTAAACCTCTATCTCTTAATATACCACCTTGATTCAAGTAGTCTTGTCCAGTTCCTGTTGTAAACATGAATCCCCAACCATCTGCTCCAGTTGTATTTCCTTGATTCATGTTTGCGACTGGTACTACTATTCTAAAATCTTTATTAAAATCAATTTTATTATTGTACTCTAGTGCCCCACTTGTTCCTGTATTAGGTTTACTAACTGCATTAATTGCTATTAAAATCCCTTCATCAGGAAACTCTTGTGGGTATTCTTTATGAGTTACATCACCATAACTTTTAAAATTATTTGTTCCTTTTATAGTAATTAATTTATCATTTTGCAGACCTAGTTAAATTCTCTGATTTTAACAATGAATTTCTTTCTGATCCAGTTGGCATACTTCTAGCCAATGTACGAAAGGCTGCCTTAGGCTGGCTAGTTTTTTTGTCACTAAAATCTCTTACATAACTACATTTTTTATTTCTTTATCAGTTAAATCAGAAATAGTATTTTCTAACTTATTTGTAATTACTTCCTTTTCACTTTTTTTCAATCCACTCATCATTATCATAAAAGTAATTTCTAATTTCTTGAATATCTCTTATAATAGTTCTTTCGCTGACCTTAAACTCAGTAGACAACTCCAATTTATCTAATTTTTTTCTTTGTAAAAATCGTGTGTAAATGCTTAATAGCCGATGTGAACGATTCAACTAAGTCACCTTCTTTTTTGGTAATATCATTGTACTATCAAGCTACGACATATAATGGCACAACTGTATGAATTTAGAATATTTTTAATTATATTTTTTAAACTATATTTCTATAGAATTACACAATATTAATATTATCTACTTTATGCAAATGCCATTTTTCAAAAAATTTTTATTTTATCGATTTTTTGTCAATCTTAATTTTAAAGTTTTATTTAAATAGATCGAATCAAGCAAATCATAATGAAAGATATTATATATATATGAATAATCTTTAAAATGTTTAATTATTAAGAAAATCAGATAAATAAAAATTGATATATTGAAATACCTTTTTTACGTAATAATTGAAATAAAACGCTAGTATAAAAATCATGAAGAACAACTATGCACTCTCTTTATAAACTGCTAAAGCTTTATTTCATTTAAATATCCAACATATACATACTTTAAATAATTTAGTAAAACAATATGGTGTAAAGAAAGTTAATGATTAAAGTACCACTAGAAGCAATAATGTTTCGGGCAATTCAAATCACAAAATTATAACGAACAAAAAATTAATTCATTTTTTAACAACAGGGTTAATTGTGATAAATACCAATGTATCTTAATTACATAAAAAAATGGATAACCTCTTTAATTAAAGAAATTATCCATCCTATATACTTTCTAAGATATTGATTTTCTATCTTTTTCAATTTATCTTCTTATTTTTATATTTCTTCTCCAACAACTGTAAAGCGTTCATTTTTATGTTGTGGGTTTTCAATTTCGTCTAAAATTGCTATTGCAAAGTCTGCGTAACTAATATAGCTATTTCCTTTAGAGTTAACTAATAAATTATCTTTACCTGATTGGTAACTTCCAGTTCTTATACCTTCCGCATTAAAATCAGCAGACGGGCTAAGGAATGTCCAAGTTATACCTTTGGAATCTTTTAAATCTTGTAAATTTTTGCCTTGTCCTTTAGCAGTTGGTAAGAATATTTCTGGGAATTCTGGTGTATCTATTAACTTAATTGTTTGTTGTTCATCAACATATAAACTACCAGCGCCACCTACGACGATAATTCTTGTATCAGTACCTTTTAACGCTTCAATTAATGAACGACCAGCTATTACATGTGCATCTTCTTCACCAAGTGGCGCACCAAATGCATTGACAACAACATCTAGCTTTTCTAGATCTTCTGAAGTAATTTCAGTTACTTCTTTCTCTAATATATTTATATTATTATTTGCTAGTTTTGATGCATTTCTAACTATCGCTGTTACATCATGTCCTCTCTCAATTGCTTCTTCTAATACTAGGCTTCCAACTTTTCCAGTTGCTCCAATAATGCCGATTTTCATAATAAATTCCTCCTAATTTTTGTAATTACGAATTCACTTAAATACATTCATAGTACGGATTTGTAATGGCTAAACAATATTGCTCTTTTAATAAAAGTTATTAAGGTGATTAATAACTTTGTGAAATTTTCGTCCATTCAATCTTGTAATCGTAACAGTTACAGTTACAAGTTGGGAGAACGGATGTGTTTATCCGTTATTTACAAGAATCTTATTTACGATATTTTCTAACGTCACATTTTTCAATACTGACTCCATTGCCTCTTGTGCATTTTCTAAAATAACTTCTAATACAATTTGAATGTTTGCGCCAACAGTACAATTAATATTAGTATCTTCATGTATTTGGAATAAATTTCCTTGTTCAACAACTTCTACAGCTTTATAAACATCAAACAATGTAATCTCATCTAATGGCCTTATAAGTCTCACACCTGAATTACCTCTAGATACCTCTATAAAACCTGCATCTTTGAGTTTCCCCATCAATCTGCGAATAACTACTGGATTCGTGTTGACACTTTCGGCTATCTGACTAGAAGTTAAAGTATAATCTTTTTCTATTTTTATTAAAGTCAATATATGCACAGCAACTGTAAAACGACTACTTATTTTAATATTAACCACCTCATGTAACCATTATAGTTACAACTGTAATTACTGTCAATCAATTTTGGTTATTCATTAAAACATCCTACTTTTCAACATATGTAAAAAAGCATATATAAATATTTCAGTTCACTAGACTACGTATATGATGAATTAAATCAACATGCGATAAATCTTATAAAAACTTAAATGGTTTTGTTATTAAATCAAGGATGCAATTCGATTTTTATGAAACTGTTAATGGTAATCTAGGCTACATAAAAATATAATAACTAGAAGAAATGAGCTGGAATTTATTAACAATAATTAAAACAGCCCTAACATCCAAAGCAAAATATAAAGGTCAGGAATTTCATCACAAGAATAGCCATATATCCACCGTAATTTAATCGTCATAAAAATATATTTACCAATTTAAGATAATTATTTTATATAATGATATAATTTTATAAAAAGGAGTGAATAATATGTCTAATGGTTCTGAAGCAATTGTATGGAAACAAAATAGAGTTGCTAAGTTAATGATTAAAGTAGGAGCTACTTCACCGAAAACTACTAGAACTTACGAAGATTTAAATATTAAGCACAAAAGAACCTTCAACAATTTATTAAAAAGGGATGTCATCATCAAAACAGGAGATAAATATTACCTTGATAAATATGCATGGGAAAAATTCAGAAAGTCTTTTAAAAGGTTGTTTTTAATATAATAATACCTGAACTTATAACTGTGCATATTTGAAAAGAAACATTAAATATTCAAAAATTAACTCTAATAAACTACTTTTTATGTGATTATTCCAAAATTATATATAACTTTGATTATCTAAAGTAGATATGAGACAACAGAAAACTTTGTAAGTATCATGAACTAAGTTAGTAAAAGATTTTCCATTTTGCTAATCTCGTCTTGACTATAGAAATATGTATCAGATGAGATAAAAGTCAAAACAATATAAATAGAGCGACGCGATATAGACATTTAGATAGATAAAAATACATTAATATAAAAAGACCAAGTGATTACTCGGTCTTTTTCTTAAACGCTTTAATTGCCTCACCTATTTCATTTCTTACACGTTGAAATTCTGACCATTCTTTACCTGCTGGGTCATCAAAACCCCAGTGTGCTTTTTTAGCATTTGGTGGTAGGATAGGACAATTATCGTCTGCATCGCTACATAAAGTGACGACCAAATCCGATTGATTTAAGATATCATTATCAATCAAATCAGATGTATGGTTTGATATATCGATATCTACTTCTTTCATAGCTTCTATTGCTTTAGGGTTAACGCCATGGGTTTCAATACCAGCAGAATAGACATTCCAATTATCACCTAATATTTTCTTTCCCCAACCCTCAGCCATTTGGCTACGACACGAGTTTCCTGTACATATAAAGTAAATTGTTTTTTTATTCATAATTCCCCCCTCTTATCTAAAATATGAGTAGTGTCAGGTATAAACCTAAAAGTGTTACAAATAATACTGGAATAGTAACAATGATTCCGGTTTTAAAGTATGTTCCCCAAGAAATCTTTACACCCTTTTGTGTTAAAACATGTAGCCATAATAATGTTGCCAAAGAACCAATTGGCGTAATTTTAGGGCCTAAATCAGAACCTATCACATTCCCATAAATCATACCTTCTTTAATAGTACCTACTACATTTGATTGTCCGATAGCAATAGCGTCTATTAAAACAGTTGGCATGTTATTCATAATAGAAGACAAGAAGGCAGCTATAAAGCCCATACCCATGATACTGCTGAACAACCCATAACTTGAAATATTAAATAATACATCAGCTAAAATTGTTGTGATTCCTACATTTTTCAGTCCAAAAACAACAAGATACATACCAATAGAGAATAAAACGATATTCCATGGCGCACCTTTAATCACTTGCTTTGTATGAACTGCTTTAGATTTACGAGCTAACAGTACAAAGATGAAAGCAATAATACCAGCAATAATTGATACTGGGACTTGGATAAACTCACTAACAAGATAACCAATGAGCAGTATAGCTAATACAATCCACGAAATTTTAAATAACTTAGGATCTTTAATTACATTTTTAGGATCTGTAAGATTTTCTGTATCGAACGTTTTAGGTATAGATTTTTTGAAATATACCCATAGAACGAGGATACTAGCAATCAGAGAGAATATATTAGGAATAATCATTCGACTAAAATATTCAATAAATCCAATATCAAAGTAATCTGCAGAGACGATATTAACTAAGTTACTTACAATTAAAGGTAGTGATGTAGTATCAGCAATAAAACCACTGGCAATAATAAAAGGAAAAATCACTTTTTTATTAAATCCTAGATTCCTTACCATCGCTAATACAATGGGCGTTAAGATTAATGCTGCACCATCATTTGCGAAAAATGCTGCTACAATTGCCCCAAGTAGCATGATAAAAACAAACATTTTTAAGCCGTTACCGTTTGAAGCCTTGACCATATGTACCGCAGACCATTCAAAAAAACCAATTTCATCTAATATTAATGAAATAAGAATAACAGCTACAAAGGTTAAAGTAGCATTCCAAACAATACCAGTTACTTCTAATACATTAGAAAAACTAACAACCCCTGTAATGATAGCAACGACAGCTCCTATTAAAGCTGTAATACCAATATCTAAACCTTTCGGTTGCCATATCACAAAGATTAAAGTTAACAAGAAGATTATAATTGCTAACGTCGTCATCAACAGTCACCTGATTTCATATTTTTACATATACAGCGCTGATTAGATGTGTTAATGATATTTAAATTTTGATTGGTGTCGTGTAAAATAGCATGATTAAGTTGATACATGTGTTTGTTGCCGTCTTTTCTTGTAGTAACTATATTGTTATCTACTAATGACTTCATATGATGACTTAGTGTTGGTTGTGAGAATTGAAAATGTTCCAGTAAGTCACATGCACATAATTCACCACAAGATAATAAATCTAGTATTTCTAACCTGCTTGGATCTGATAAAACCTTTAGTATTGATGATAGTTCTTTATAAGACATTAATATACCTCCTAGACATTAAATAGACTAACATCTATATAGATATAAGTATATATATTTTTGTGTATAAGAACGCGACTCTACATATTTCATAAACTATTTTGTTATATAACTAAATAGTTGAAAATTGTCTATCTAAATATTGCTATGGTTGAAAATGCAAAGTTTAAGCTATAATTTTCGTTTCTTCTCACTCATACATAAAATATAAGAAAACTTCACTTTAATTAAATGTAAAAAATGGACTATTTATTATCAATAGTCCATTTTTATAAGTATAATCTTAATGTTAATAAGTACCCACGATAAAATCTGTTCAATAATAACATGGATAATAAGAAATCTCTTGAACATACCCTAGAGTACTATATTAAATAATAAATTTTCAATTATACATTTCTCAAAGCATTCCATTTAGAAATTGAGCTTCTCCATTAAAGAAGCTCCAATCTTCATCTGTATTCTCAATCAAACTAAACATGATGTCTTCTTTACGTATCCCCATGTGTTCATGAAGCTTTTTGGTTACCTCACTATAGAATCTTTGTTTTTGTTGTTGAGTCCTTGGCCGTGTAATAATTGTAAACACAATTACATCCTTTGTTCGTTCTACGCCTAACCCAGTATCCAAAATTTGCATTTCATAATCTTCATGTTGATTAACTATTTGATACCTGTCGCCTTTGGGTGCTTTAAATGTCTCTAGCATAACTTCATAAGAGATATTTAATATTTGCTCTATTTCTTCTCTTTTTCTTCCTTTTATTAAATCAATTTTCATTAATGGCATTTTCGCTCATCCTCCTCTCTACATATGTGCTGTTATACCCGGTCATGAGACGTACATTTGTAAATAATAGATTTAATCGTATCTACCATCGCTTCTTTACTAGGTTTTAGAATTTGTTGTGGATTAAACAATGACTTATCTTGATTAAGTGTTTGTCTTAGTTGGTTACTCCAAGCGATATTGATTTCTGTATTAAAATTAATTTTAGCATGACCTAAGTGTATTGCTGTTAATAAATCTTCATCTGAAATGCCTGATGCACCATGTAGCACTAGCGGAATATCAATGGCTTCTTGTATGGCTTTCATTTCTGAAAATCCTAAATCCGGTTCACCTTGATATTTTCCATGTACAGACCCGAGAGCAGGTGCCAATGTATCTAACTTTGCCTCTTGGGCTAGCCTGATACAATCATCTAAATCAGCATATTTTACATTGCCAATAATACCATCTTCGTTACCACCAATAGCTCCTACTTCTCCTTCGACAATGACCTTATTATTATGCGCATAATCAACAACCGCTTGGGTTTGTTTAATATTCTCTTCAATGGATAACTTTGAGCCATCGTACATCACTGAATCATAGCCAGCATCAACTGCCTTTTTACAATTTTCAACGGTCAAACCATGATCTAAGTGAACAATAACCGGTATCGTAATATTCATTGCTTTAATCTTATTTTTTATTGTCGTACATATAAAATGATATCCTCCAAGAAATTCAACCACTTTATCAGTTGTACCTACTATAATGGGTGAACGCATTGCTTCTGCTGCTTCTAAAATACTTTCTATCCATAACAATCCATTTACATTGATTTGAGGTATGGCGTAATGTTCTTGTTTGGCTTGTTGTATAAGTGAATTCATTGATTAGCACCCCACCCTTCTTTATATTGTCTTTGGTTGATTTGATATTAGCGATTCTTTACATTTTAACGCAATTTGTTGCGCTTTATATCCATCTTCAATTGAACAAATGACATCTGTATCATTTTGCAGTGCAGCAATAAAGTCGTCCATTTCAACTTTATACGCGTCACTATAACGCTCTAAAAAGAAATGAGGCGGATTATCTCTTCTAATACCATCTATGTGATGATAATTTAAAGTCGAAGATTGTTCATTTCCCACATCTATTGCACCATGATCCCCTAAAATTTCTATACGTTGATCATAGCCATAAACACTTCTTCTACAATTCTCAATAATTGCAATGGAACCATTTTCAAATTTTAATGTAATCAGCGCCGTATCAATATCATCATATGCTGATATTTCGGGATTGACTAATGCTGAACCTGTTGCGTACACTTCAACAATTTCAGATTGCATTAAATACCTCGCCATATCAAAGTCGTGAATTGTCATATCCATAAATAATCCACCAGAATGTTTAATATATTCAATTGGAGGTGGCTCTGGGTCTCTAGAAGTAATACGTAATGTCTGAATCTTGCCTAGTTCTTTTTTACTTAAAATACTGTGAAGTTGTTTGAAATTCTTATCAAATCTTCTATTAAACCCCATTTGAAGTTTTACATTAGCTTGTTTCACCGCTTCAACAGCTTCTTCAGCTTCTTCTAAAGAAAGGCTGATAGGCTTTTCACAAAATATGTGTTTGCCTTTTGCTGCCGCTGCTTTAATAATTTCAACATGTGTATCTGTGGGTGAACAGATGACAATCGCATCTACTTCTGGATCGTTAATAATGTCTCTATGATCTTTTGTTTTATTTTCTATACCTGCTTTTGCGATCCATTCTGACAACTTATCGCAATATAAATCTGAAACCCATTTAATTCTGACGTCTTTATTATTTCTTAAACCGTTAATATGTAATTGACCAATTCTACCAACGCCAATCACTCCGAATGTAAGTGTCATGAAATTCCTCCTATTAGGATAAACCAAGTGGTGAGAATAAGATATAAGTTGCGATTACAACAATGATAATAGCAGCCCCTACGTAATATCTGTATTTCCAAGGCGTGATATCTACTTTTGCGTAATTGACATTGAAATCAAATTCATCTGATGGTTTCCATTTGTTAAATATTAATACTATAAATAAATCTATAAAGAATAATACGCTTAGGACATATAGATAATGTATGTCTGATATCAATAATTTTGAAAACGCATACAAAATTATGTGTAAAATAAACATCACTTTAGCACCTTGATGTGATGTGCGTTTAACAAAGAATCCAACAAGTATCAGTACTAATAATGGCATATTATAAATGCCGTTAAACTCTTGTACTACAGCATACAAACCTTGTGGAAACAGTGAAATCATTGGTGCAATAATTACTACAACAATCCCTACAAGGACGGTTATTAATCTACCAACTCTAGAAACCTGTTTATTTGTTGCTTCTTTATTAATTACTGATTTATAAAAATCAAGCGAGAATAAGGTTGCCGTACTATTGAGTGATCCAACAAATGAACTGAGAATCGCTCCAAATATAACTGCACCAAATAAGCCATAAGCCCAACCTGGCAACACTTCATTAACAAGCATAGGATATGCATTATCAGGATTAGTAACCTTATTACCTAACATATTGAATGCTAGTACGCCTGGAAATACTAGGAACAAAGCTCCAAATATTTTAAATGTACCAACATACATTGCACCTTTTTGAGCTTCTTTTAAATTTTTACCAGCGAGTGCCTTTTGAACAATCATTTGATTCGTACACCAAAAGAATAAATTGTTAAAGAACATACCAAAGAATAACGTCGGCCAAGGTACGATGTCCGAATCAATGGCACCAATAGAATTTAATTTTTCAGGTGTATTTTGAATCACTTTGTCGAAACCTTTTAAGAAACTGCCATCACCAAACGTTATTAGTCCTAAAACTGGTATAGCAAGACCTCCGATAATAAGCCCCACTCCATAAATAGAATCACTGTGTGCACTTAAAGAAAGACCTCCGATAAACAAATAAATAATCCCGAAGATACCTATAAATGTTGAAATAAGTACAACAGCCGTCATATCACTTATATCTAAGATTTCACTAATATTAAAAATTTTATTAAATACTAGTGCGCCTGAATACAGGACAACCGGCAGAAACGATACAACATATGTGAATATGAATAATAGCGATACCAATCTCTTAGTAAAGGTATCAAACCTCATTTCAATAAAGTCAGATATCGTATCTACGCCATATTTAAAATATCTAGGTAGAAACACAAGTGCTAATATAACAATTGCTACCGCCGAAGTTACTTCCCAAGCCATAACTTCCATACCAGCTCTAAAGCTTTGGCCGTTTTGACCTACGATTTGCTCGGTAGACAGGTTGGTCATGATAATTGTAGAAGCAATGGTAAAACCAGTTAAACTTCTGCCACCCATAAAGTATCCATCAGCGTTTTTCGTATTAATTTTTTTACTTCTTAAAAATGCATATAATGCTATTACTACAATGACTACTAAAAATGAAATTACTGCAAACATACTCATGATCACTCTCTCCCCTTGGAAGCTTAAGAATACCCTCAGTCTTACATCGAACTATGCGTTCATTGGTATTGAGCCATGTACTCTTTTGCTTTTTTAGCGTATATAAAAGGATTTGCTACAGATGGATCTTGTTCAGCTTCAACTACAATCCATCCACTATAATCTGATTGGTATATAAGGTTCAGAATAGGTTCAAAATCAATAACCCCATCACCAGGGACAGTGAACATACCTTTTCGTACACCATCTAAAAAGCATTGATTTTCTTTATCCACTGCTTCTTTAACTTCTGGCCTTACATCTTTAAAATGAATGTGTTTAATGCGATTTACATGTTTATTAAATACTTCTATAGGGTCTTCCCCAGAGACAACCAGATGCCCAGTATCAAACAAGAGAGAAACATTATCTTTGCTTGTTCTTTCCATTAGTTTGTCAATTTCTTCTGTAGTTTGTATACCAGTTCCCATGTGGTGGTGATATACAACTTCCATACCTTTTTCGTGCGCTAGTTCGCCTAACTTTTCTAAACCTTCGATTAGTAAGTGCCATTCTTCTTCGGTGAAAATAGGCTTTTCTCTAAATAATGCTTTATCTAATTTCCCTTGAATACTATTACCTTGTTCTGATACGACAATCACTTTAGCTCCCATTTCATATAGGAAGTCTCTATGTTTTATAAACGCCTCTGCCGTTACTTCATACGGTTCTGATGTTAAGTACAAGCTAATCCATGCACTAGCAACCGACAAACCGCGTGGTTCAAGATAATACTTTAATACTTCAGGGTTTCTCGGGTATTTATTGCCTATTTCTGTGCCTTCATACCCAGCTAATGCCATTTCACTAATACATTGTTCAAATGAATTTTCACTGCCTAATTCTGGCATATCATCATTCGTCCATGCGATTGGCGCGCATGCATAACGAATCTTTTTAGTCATTTTGTTCACCTCATAACGTAATAACCTTCTTAGTTTCGATGGAGTTTTGCATAGCAATTGCGACTTCTGTACTTTTCAAACCATCCATAGCTGTAACAGATGACTGGTCTTTATTTTTAATGGTGCTCACAAATGTATTCATTTCATTTATAAAAGCAAACCTAAACCTTTCTGGAAAATGATCTGAAGTAGGCCTCACCACACCATTTTTGTCATATAAAGTGACTAAATTCTTTTCAGGTGCATTACCAATTCTAATCATGCCTTCCGTCCCTATAATCTCTGTTTCAACGTGATAGCCATGCTGCGCATTTCTTCCGGCTAAAAAATATGCAATTGTACCATCTTCTAACTCTGATAAACATGCGCCTGTTTCTAATTCATCACAAGCAGTTAATTCAGGTGCTGCAATATTATTTCCTAGGGAATAAACTGTTTTAAATTCCGAACCAGTAAACCATCTCACTAAGTCAATGTCATGAATTGACATATCTAAAAATAAACCACCACTAGCACTATTTTTAGCAAATTGTATAAAACTATCTAACCCTGAACTAGGATCAATACCGTAACAACGCATGGCTGTAATTTTTCCTAATTCACCTCGATTTACTGCATCTTTTGCATACAAATAAGATTCATCAAACCTACGCATAAAGCCTAATTGAAACACCTTATGTGGATTATCATTGATTTTATCTACCACTTGTCTAATATTTTCCAATTCTAAGCCAATCGGTTTTTCAGAAAATACGTGTAATCCTTTTTCAAGGGCTTGAGTGATTTGTACTGCATGAAATCCACTTGGTGAAGCAATCACAACCGCGTCTAGCGCATCGTTATCAAGCATGTCACTGTAAGATTTATAACAATGTTGAACGCCTAACACTTCATTGGCATATTCTAATTCTTGTTCAACTACACTTGCTACTGCGTATAATTCAGCATTATTCACATGTTTTACAATATTCGACGCGTGCACTTTGCCTAATCGGCCGAGACCTACCTGACCTATTTTTATTTTTGTCATTATTTTTTCACCTGTCTTAATAATGTTTCGCTGTTTTCATGATTTCAGCTTTGTTTGAAAATGCTTCTTGTACGGCTTGCTTGTCGCTATGTTCCGAAACGCCTACATTCCAAAATGACTCATATCCTGCTGTCATCGTTTTAGGTAATGTTTTAACTTCTATTAATGTAGATTTTGCTTCTTTCTTAGCTTCTGTGATCGCTTTTGTTAATGCATTGATGTCATTTACTTTGTAAGTAACTGCACCATATCCTTCAGCGACTTTTTTATAATCAACATTTAATATGTCACCATTCATATCAGTGAATTCTGTACAAAAGCTGTCACTACCGTTATCCATTTGTAAATTATTAATACAACCAAAACCGCTATTATCGAATAAAATGATATTAATTTTATAGTTATATTGCAGTGCTGTAATCAATTCAGAATGCAACATTAGGAAGCTGCCATCGCCAACTAGCGCATATACTTCTTTATTTGGTTCTGATATTTTAGCACCAACAGCAGCACCAATTTCATACCCCATAGTTGAATAACCGTATTCCATGTTATAAGTATTAAAGGTATCTGTTTCCCATAATCTTTCTAAGTCACCTGGCAATGAACCAGCTGCAGCGACAATAATTGCGTCATGATCAATGGATTTATTGACCTCTATTAAAGCGTTCGTTTGTGGTAACTCGGTTTGTAATGATGTTACATATCGATTTAGTTTCTCTTTATCAAAATGCGTTGCTATTTCAGGTGCATAATGTGTATCATTTATATCGATGTTCGCTAAGCGATTGCGTTCGTTGTTCCATTCTTGTTTAACATTACGAACAGTGTCCTCTATATCATATTGATGGTTGTCTAATTGCTGTCTTAATTTAGAAATAGATACTTTCGCGTCGCCAACTACTTGAATCGCATCTAATTTATAAGCATCCACTCTATTTACATTAATATTAATAATTTTTGCTGAATCAAAATTGATAGCTGTCTTTGAACTAGTTGTAAAATCAGAATATCTTGTTCCTATACCGACAATGACATCCGCATCTTTCGCATAAATATTCGCTGCTAAGTTTCCAGTTACACCTAAACCGCCTAAATTTAATGGATGCGACGCTGCAATTGTTGATTTTCCTGCTTGTGTCTCAGCCATCGGTATATGATGATTGTCTATTAGTTGCTCAATTTCATGTTGTGCCTCAGAATATTTAGCGCCACCGCCGACGATTAACAAAGGCTTCTTAGCAGTTTTAAGCACTTCAATCGCAGCTTCAATAGAACGGTTAGAAGGTTCTAATCGATCTACATAATGTATGCGTTTATCAAAGAATGTTTCTGGAAAATCAAATGCTTCTCCTTGTACATCCTGACTTAATGCTATCGTTACTGGACCAGCTGTTTGAGGATTTGTCATAACTTCAAATGCTCTAATGAGTGCTGACATAATTTGTTCTGGTCTCGTTATACGATCAAAATATCTTGATAAAGGCTTCAATGCATCGTTTGTAGTTATCCCAATACTTTGAGGATTTTCAATTTGTTGTAAAACTGGGTCTGGTTGACGTGTAGCGAACGTATCTCCCGGGAGGAATAACACTGGAATGTGATTTGCTGATGCAGTGCCAGCTGCAGTAACCAGATTCGCTGAACCAGGACCAACAGAACTGGTTACGACAAATATTTTTTCCCTTAAACTTTGCTTACTGAATCCAATTGCAGTATGGGCCATACCTTGCTCATTTTTGCCCTGAATCATTTTCAATTCTTTTTGGTATTTAGACAAGCCTTCACCTAAACCAAGCACATTGCCATGACCAAAAATATTCATTACACCTTCTACAAATTTTATTTCTTCTCCATCAACATAAATGTATTGTTTTGTTAAAAATTTAACGATTGCTTCACCTGTTGTTAATCTCACTGTCTTGACCACAATTCAACACCGCCTTATGATTGTTCTTTAATTAAGTTTTCTATTTTATCTATCGTAGGCATTGCTTCTGACGAACTATGACTGCTTACAACAATGGCTGCTGAAGCTGCTCCATATTTCAATGCTTCTTCTACAGGCTTACCTTTGACGAGGGCGTATATAAATGCTGCTGCATATGAGTCCCCTGCACCGAACGTTTTTACTACATTCGCTTTGAATGCTTTTCCTTCATAAACGTGACCAGCTTTATCAAATGCATATGAACCTTGCACGCCATGCTTGATTACAACCAAATTAGGCGTTGCTTCAAACAGCAAATGACTAATTTCTTGGTCTGAAATATTTTGATAGCTTTCAACCATATCGAATTCATCTCTCGTACCGATAACAACGTCTGATTGCTCAGCAATTAATTCATAATAAATCGATGTTTCTTCCTTGTTCACCCAATTATATGGACGATAATCCAATTCAAAAATGATTTTTACACCGTGTTTTTTAGCAACCGATAACGCTTTTAACACTGCTTCTCTTGAAGGTGATTGCGATAGTGCAGTTCCTGAAATGAGCAAATATTCGGAATTCTTAATGTAATCTGGATTTACATGCTCTGGTGCAAGGTATAAATCAGCTACATTTTCTCTATACATTAAGATGCTTGATTCCTGAGCGCTTTTTATTTCGGTAAAAGTTAAACCAATCTTACGGCCTTCTTCATCAATATGAATTTGTGAAGTATCTACACCCACTTCTTCAAAATAGTTTGTAATAAACCTTCCATGTTGGTCGTCGGATACGTTGGCAATGATACCAACGTTTAAACCTAATTTTGATGCGCCAATCATTATATTCGTCGGAGATCCACCAACATATTTACTAAATGTGGCTGTTTCTTCCATTGGTCTGTTGATTTCTTTAGCATTTAAGTCAATTGCAGCACGACCAATTGCTACGATATGTTTCTTATTAGTCATTTATTTACACCCCTTTTATTTACGGTCAATAATCCATTCATGATCTGGTTGATTATAAAATTTCCAAACTTTTTTAGGACCAGCCATGATATTTAAATAATAACCATCGTAACCATCAGGAACGGCTACAGGATGATATCCTTCTGGAACTACTACAACATCACCATTTTCAACTGCCATTGTTTCATCTAATGACAAATCATCGGTAAATACTCTTTGGAACACAAAACCTTTACTTGGATTCATTTCATGATAATAAGTCTCTTCTAATAGTGACTCATTGGGTAAATCGTCCTGATCATGCTTGTGTGGCGGATAACTAGACCAATTACCTTGGTTCGTATAAACTTCTACTACTAATAATTTTTCACTCGCTTCATGTGTATCTGGCAATATATTGTGCACATGACGTTGATTTGAATATTTACCTCTATCTTCAACACCGTTTTCTTTTGCTGGTATCAATTGTGTTGGTCTAACTTCATCAGTAGGCGAATAACATAAAATCACTCTAGCATCTCGCGTTGCTTCAATTTTTATATTATGGTGTTTCGAAATAAACACACTATCTGTTGGAATTCTTTCAAACACTGACTCTCTTGTCCCTAGGTCCTTAAAAGTTTCATTACCATCTGATACATTAATCTTTCCAGTTAAAGCCACAATGCATAATTCAAAATCCTCAGTTGATTCTTCGTAAATACCATTCTGTTTGATATCTAGTACTTTTAAACCAATATAATTTAAGTTAATGTCGTTAGGTTTTAAATCGTGGATAACTTGTACATCATCGCTTAGACGACGATGTACAGGTTTATTTAATAATTGAGCCATTATCAATGTTCACTCCTTAAAATTTAGGTTCGTCATGACGTGCTGTAACAACTTTTCTGTGTGTATAGAATTCAATACTATCTTTACCGTTAGCATGTAATGAGCCATAGAACGAAGATTTCCAACCTGAAAATGGGAAGATGGCCATAGGCGCTGGTACACCAAGGTTAATACCTAACATGCCTGCATCAATATTTTCTCTAAAGTATCTGATGGAAGAAGCGCTATCAGTGAATAAGCAAGCTCCATTTGCAAACTCTGATTTGTTCGCTAATTCGATACCTTCTTTTAGATTTTTAACTTTAACTAGTGATAATACTGGTGCGAAAATTTCATCCTGCCATAATTTCATGTCAGGTGTGACATTTTCAAAGATAGTTGGTTTAACGAAATAGCCATCTTCTTTATTGTCTTCTCTACCATCTAGCACTAGTTTTGCGCCTTCTTTGACACCTGCATCCACATAACTTAGTGTTCTAGCTTTATTCTCTTCTCTAATTACTGGACCTAAAAATACGTTATCTTCCAAACCGTTACCAATGACGATATCTTTAGCTGCTTGAACTAATTTTTCTTTAAATTCCTCATAAACATTTTCTTCTACTGCTATAACTGCCGCAGCCATACAACGTTCACCTGCAGAACCAAATGCAGCTCCAATGACATCTTTCACAGCTGTATCAATGTTCGCATCATTCAATACAATAGTATGGTTCTTAGCTCCTGTTAAACATTGGGCGCGTTTTAAGTTTTCTGTCGCTTTTTTATAGACATATTCGCCAACTGGTTTAGATCCTACAAATGAAACTGCTTTGATATGTTCATTTTCACAAATACCATTAACAACATCGTGTGCACCATGCACAACATTAAATACACCTTTAGGGAAGCCGGCTTTTTCTACTAATTCAGCTAGTTTATTTACTAACAATGGTGTTTTCTCAGATGGCTTAATCACAAATGTATTACCTAAAGAAATTGCCATTGGGAACATCCAACATGGCACCATCATAGGGAAGTTAAATGGAGTAATCCCTCCTACAACACCTACCGGATATTTATAGCTTGTACCTTCAATATTTGTTGCAATACTTGATAATGAATCTCCCATCATTAACGATGGTGTCCCAGCCGCAAATTCAACATTTTCAATACCTCTTTGTACTTCACCCAACGCTTCTGTTGTATTCTTGCCATTCTCTTTAGTTATGATTTCAGCTAATTCATGTTTATTGTCTATTAATAGTTGCTGTAACTTGAATAACAAACGTGCACGCTTAGGCACAGCAACTTCTTTCCATTCTAGGAATGCCTCAGCAGCGATTTGTGCTACTTCGTCTAATTCTTCACGTGTCGAAAGAGGTACTTTTGCAATCACTTCTTTAGTTGCAGGATTCAAAACATCCAGCGTCTCTGTACTCTTTGATTCTTTCCATTCACCATTAATATAATTCTTTAAGATTTCTGCCATTATAAAATCCTCCAATTATTTTTTGGTAACCGCTTACAAAATTCTTTTCAACTTTGTATATTTTGGTAATGTTTTGGTTACTTCTTGGAATAACTTTATAATAATCTCAAAATTGTGTCAACTTTTGAGTAACTTTTTCCATATTAGGTTGTGTATTTTCATGAAATTGGTTATATTGTAATAAATGGGGGAATTATATATGAAAGCTAAACGTATTTATGAAATTGAATCTTTCATAAAAGAAAATAAAACCGCTTCGATAGAAGAATTGCGACAAAGGTTCAATGTTTCAATTAACACTATTAGGCGTGACGTTAATCAACTTGTAGATATGAATATCGTTAAAAAAGTTTACGGTGGTATTGAAGTAATTGAAGACTCACATAAAGCCGTGGACTATAATAAAAGAAATATTGAAAACAGTAATTCTAAAAAATTAATTGGCGAACTAGCTGCTAATGAAATAGAAGCCAATGATATTATTTATATCGATACAGGTACGACCACAATCCATTTGTTAGATTATGTAGATAAACATCTGACTTTTACTATAATAACGAATAGCCTTGATATTATGAATAAAGCCTCACAATTTGAAAATGTCACTTTATTTATTATCGGGGAAAAATATAAACCAATAACTAGATCATTTATAGGTATTGACTCTAATATGTTGCTAGAGAAATTCAATATTAATAAATCTTTTATGTCAGCAACAGGGGTTAATATTCAAAATGGATTATCTAATTCTGAGATGGAAGAAAATTTAATAAAGCAGTATATTACGAGTAAAGCTACAGAAACATTTATCTTAGCCGATCATAGTAAAATGGGGAAATCCACTTTACTCACCTATTGTGATTTAAGAGATATTAACAAAATGTTTACCGATAAAATTCCTCCAAAAGATATCAATGCTTTTTGCCAAGAGCATAATATAGCTATTTATTTTTAACGGTGGATTTCAAGCGTAATAAAGCGCCATCTAGTAAAACCATTTTTGAAATGATTTTATTAGATGACGCCTTTTTGTTTTTTATAAAAACCTCAATTTCTATACTAACTCAATATAAATTAACTCTTATTTTTAGTCAAAGTTATTTATTTCACGTGCTCTGTTATCATCTTATACTCAAATATTATATTTTTTCTATATAGCCTTGAATTATAGAACCTGTGCCAGTATGTTTAATACCTTCATTACGATAAACCTCATGCTGTTCTAATTCGTGAATCTTAACAGGTAAGTGTTTTAAATAAGCTTCGATTTCATCAATTGTATATAACATGGATTCGTCTTTAGGACCGCCAGTGCCATATGCTAATTGTTCTTTTGAATAAAACTCAAAGTAACTATAACCCCCTATGACTAATGATTGAACGAGATTATTGAACATCTCTTGTTTACCTTCATTAGGTACATGGCCAAAGATATTAATACTATAGTCAAATGATGACCCAGCCGCTAAGTTAGGTTTTGTGATGTCTCCATAATTTGCATCGATGTCAACATGTGCTTCGCTCGCTAATTGGTATTGTTTATTAATCCCCACTTGCGACATATCATAAGTCGTTATATCATACCCGAGTTTTGCTAGATATATCGCGTTACGGCCTTCACCCTCTGCAAGTAATAAAATTTTTTCATTATTGTCTGTTGGATTTTTAAAAATACCTTTGACAAATGAATTCGCTTCTTTGCCATAAATATATTCTTCTGAATCAAATTTTTCATCCCACTGATTCACTTTAAAGCCCCCTTTTTAAATTTATTAAAATACAAGTTGTATAATTGCAATTGCGATTAAGACACTGACAATGCTTTTTTGAACAATGTCAGGTACCTTGGAACCTACTTTTAGCCCTATAGGCGCAAAGAGCATGCTTCCAATTATTAAAAATATTGCACTTTCGATAGGGATATAGCCTTGTATGAATTTAATAATAAAAGCCCCTATTGATGAGATGAAAGCAATGACGATACTGTTAGTCACTACTGTATTCATTGGCAACTTGAATAAAACTAATAATACGGGAATAATAATAAATGCGCCACCTGCACCTACAATGCCTGACACTACACCAATCGCAAATCCTACTAAGATAAGTAAAACAGGTTTGAATCTGGCCTCTTGCGACACAGATTTAACTTTAATAAACATTAATAGTAATGCAACTATAGCGATGATTATATATATAGTGTTGATAAAAGTAGCGTTAAATAAATTAGCTAGCATTGCTCCGAATATGCTTCCAATAACCATACCCCCACCCATATTCATTACAAGTTGAGGTGAGAATTCAGCTTTCTTTCTTGCTTTAAATGAACCGCTGAGTGTACTAAAAAACACTTGACTAGAAGTGAGACCCGAAGCAATGTATGCGCTATAGGCAGAAGCCCCTAATAATGATGGTAACAACAAAATAGCTGGATAAATAATAATGGCTCCTCCTATGCCTACCAAGCCAGATATAAAACCTCCAAATATGCCAATCAACAACATAGTTATTATATTGAGCATGTCCATTATTTACTTTTCACTAATAAATTCACAGCTTCATTAATCATTTCTTGAGAACTTTCTCCCTTATCATCGGCTGCTTTTACACATTCTATTAAATTTTCACTTATAATAACGCCCATCAAACGTTGGATTGAACTCTTTGATGCACTGAGTTGCGTAATGACATCTTTACAATCCTTTTCTTCTTCCATCATTTTAATAACGCCGTTTAATTGGCCTTGTATTCTATTGATGCGATTTACCATTTGTTTATTATAATCCATATTGGTTTCCTCCGATTTTAAATTGAATATACTTATAGTAATAAATTTGTAGCAAATTGTCAAATACCTATAGGGGTATTTGACTTAAGTTGTTTTTAACTGTTATTATACCCCTGTAGGTATCTAGAGGAGGAAAATATGAAACAATATCAAAAGCAACATATTAACGAATTAAGTAAAGTGGAGTTAGAGCAATTAGCGAAAAAAGGACAATTGATTGATGTTAGAACACCAGAAGAATACAAATTAAGCCACATTGATGGTGCAACATTACATTCTGTAGAAAATATTGACACATTCTCTAAGAACAAGGATAAAACTTATTATATCTACTGCAAAAGTGGTAACAGAAGCGCTAAAGCAAGTGAATATTTAGCTAAACAAGGTTACGACGTTGTGAATTTGGAAGGTGGTTATAAAGCTTATGAAAACCAAAATATTGATCATAATGATTTGGTAGAAGAGGATAATAAATCACTCAAACAGAGTCGTAAACAATTTAATTTTAATGGCCTTCAGTGCCCGGGACCAATAGTTAATGTTAGTAAAGAAATTAAAAATATTGAAATTGGTGACCAAATCGAAGTGACCGTCACAGACCCTGGTTTTCTTAGCGATATTAAAAGCTGGGTGAAACAAACAGGACACACACTTGTAAAGTTGAACGAAAATAACAATGAAATTAACGTCGTTATTCAAAAAGAAAAACCACGAGAATTAGAAGTAAATCATACCGTTAAAGGTACGACTATCGTTTTATTTAGTGGTGAGTTAGATAAAGCAGTAGCGGCAATGATTATTGCAAACGGTGCTAAAGCTGCTGGCAGAGATGTAACTATCTTTTTCACTTTTTGGGGACTTAATGCATTGAAAAAAGCACAAGCAACTCATGTTAAGAAGAAAGGTATTGCAAAAATGTTTGATTTTATGTTGCCTAAGACACCAGTACGCATGCCATTATCAAAAATGAATATGTTCGGTTTAGGTAATATCATGATGCGTTATGTTATGAAAAAGAAAAATGTTGATTCCTTACCGTCACTTATAGACCAAGCAATTGATCAAAACATCAAGCTAATCGCATGTACGATGAGCATGGACGTTATGGGCATTACAAAAGAAGAACTTAGAGATGAAGTCGAATATGGTGGCGTAGGAACTTATATTGGTGAAACAGAACAAGCCAGTCATAATTTATTTAATAAACTAAATTATTTTAAAAAGGAGATTCTTATGTTTTTCAAACAATTCTATAATAATAATTTATCTCAAGCCTCTTATTTAATTGGATGTCAACGTACAGGAGAAGCGATGATCATAGATCCAATACGGGACTTAACAAAATATATGCAAGTTGCAGATGATGAAGGTTTTACAATTACACAAGCTGCTGAAACGCATATTCATGCTGACTTTGCTTCAGGCATTAGAGATGTTGCGGACAAATTGGACGTAAATATATACGTATCTGGTGAAGGTGACGATGACTTGAGTTATAAAAACATGCCACAACAAACCCATTTTGTTAGACATCAAGACACTATTTATGTAGGAAATATTAAATTAGAAGTCTTGCATACACCAGGTCATACCCCCGAGAGTATCAGTTTCTTACTTACTGACGAAGGCGGAGGGTCTAATATACCGATGGGGCTATTTAGTGGTGACTTTATCTTCGTTGGCGATATAGGTAGACCTGATTTATTAGAAAAAGCAGTACAAATGAAAGGGTCAACAGAAATCGGTGCCAAACAAATGTATCAATCTGTAAATAGTGTTAAAGATTTACCAGATTATATCCAAATTTGGCCAGGCCATGGTGCAGGTAGTCCATGTGGTAAAGCTTTAGGGGCAGTACCTATGTCTACGTTAGGTTACGAAAAAATAAACAACTGGGCCTTTAATGTAACTGATGAAGCAACATTTGTTGAAACATTAACATCAAATCAACCAGCTCCACCGCATCATTTTGCCCAAATGAAACAAATTAACCAATTTGGTATGAACATGTATCAACCATATAATGTTTATCCTAGCTTAAACAATGAAAGAATCGCATTTGATCTTCGTAGTAAAGAAGCTTTCCATGGCGGTCATGCGCAAGGAACTATCAATATTCCTTATAATCACAACTTTATTAATCAAATTGGTTGGTATTTAGACTATAATAAAGATATAGACTTAATCGGCAATAAAGCTACGGTTGAAGAAGCAGTGCATACTTTACAGTTAATTGGTTTTGAAAATGTAGCAGGTTACCGTTTACCACAAACAACAACCATGACGTCTTCTATTCATAGCGCGGATATGACTGGTAAAGAAACTCATGTGCTAGATGTGCGTAATGATGAAGAATGGAACCAAGGACATTTAGAACAAGCGGTGAATATCCATCACGGAAAATTATTAAATGAGAGTATACCTTTTGATAAAAATGATAAAATATACGTTCATTGTCAATCAGGAGTTAGAAGTTCAATCGCAATCGGTATACTAGAATATAGAGGTTTTACTAATATTGTAAACGTTAGCGAAGGTTATAAAGACTTTCCATTAGCATTGAAGTAAATCTAATCAAGGTTCAGGGTATAATATCTTTGGCTAATAAATAAAAGTCAATTTCTATTAAAATAATATAGAAATTGAGAAAATCATATATTCAAAAATTTAATCAATTCACAATGATAGCTATGTTAAAAACAAGGCATCATCAGTACCATATCTAGAGAGAAATGGTTACTGATGATACCTTATTTTATATATCACTTTAGGAACTACCGTCCTATTCGCCCATAGGTTTTATATTATATCTTTTGAATAATTAAGTGACATAAATAATGAATTTTAAAGCTATTGTAAGGCGCTCTTTATAATATCAACACAAATTGACAAATCTAGTGCGTTACCAGTGAAAGTATCTGAATTTTTACACAAATCATATTCACTTAATTCAGCCCTGGTGATATCTGTATATTGTTGATAAAATGCTGCACGGGATTGCTCTTGCTGTTGAATAAACGCTTTTGCATTTTCTTCACTTTGTCCTCCAATTTTAACTGCTCGTTCAATTTTCTTAGTAATATTAGGTGCGTAAACGTATACATTTAAGAACGAAATTGCATCTCTTAATATATAATCTGCCCCCTCTTTCCATTAGTATACATGGCCCTTTGCGCACTATATTTAAAATGACTGCCTTATAACCATCAATAATTTTTTCTTTGTCTATTTCCACTACTTCACCATATTGATCAAAGTTATGGAGAACTTGTGTATCAATTTCGAGATATTTAGCAGTTTCTCTTAATAAATCGTCTTTTCTATAAAATGAATCTTTTCTATATCTATTGTAAGTCCCATTACCATCATCGTCGACGTCTACATAGATAAAACCATATCGTTTTTTCATTTCACCGGTGCTTGCAGAAATAATATCGAAATGACCCACATTGCATATACCATTACAGGTGCGCCGTCTATTTCGATTGTTTTTTTCTAATTGAAGATATTTTTTAAATATTCATACGATACACATCACGTACACTACCCTCTTCTTCTACTTTATCTACTGCACCTAAACTATTCTCTACAATCATTAACGGTAATTAGCAACGATCATACAACAAATTCAAAATATACCTTAAACCTGAAGAATCGATTATAATAAACTTCCCTTTATTGTTGATTTGCTAATAATAAATTTTTTATTTATTATATAATGCTTTAGTCGAATTAATGTACGTAAAAATGTTCCTTGTTTTATATAGAGTATATTTCTACTTTTCAATAACATTGTTAAATAAGAACTTATTTTTTCTTATTGTACTGAATATAAGAAAGGTAAGTAACTATAGAGCAATAAAAATTTTTAACTAGAGTTTTGGTGTAGAAAAGCAAATAATATTATCAAAAAATTATAAAATAATAGTTCCTCATAGTATGAAATTCTTAAAACTGCTTTATTATAACGCTGTCAGACCGCCATCAATAACAAATTCAGCCCCTGTAGAATAACTAGCTTCATCTGAAGCTAAAAAGATAACCATGTTTGATACTTCTTCTACTTGTGCTACACGTCTCATAGGAATCGTTTTTTTGAATTGTTCTACTTGCTCTTTAACATCTTCTTGCTCTAACATAGCGGTTTGGATAACCCCTGGATGTACGGAATTAACACGAATATTGTAAGGAGATAATTCTCTAGATGCTGCTTTAGTCATACCTCTAACAGCAAATTTTGTATCAGTATATCCAATAGCCCCCCCTACTAAGCCGTTCATAGATGATATGTTAATAATTGAACCGGCGTTTTGAGCTTTCATAGTCTCTGCTACAGTCTTCGTACCTAAAAATACAGAAACTTGATTAATATTCACAATCTTCATATAACCTGCTAAACTCAATTCTTCTAAAGGTGTACTATAAGTAATTCCTGCATTATTAACTAATACATCAATACGTCCCCATTTCTCAATAACTGTGCTTATTACATTGCTCCAATGTTCTTCATTCGCCACATCATGTTGAATAAATATAGCGTTTTCTCCAAGTATTTGTGAAGTTTGTAACCCTAGTTCTTTGTTTATGTCAGTAATTACAACTTTTGCGCCTTCATTTAATGCTTTTTCAGCATGCATTTTGCCCATACCTTGTGCTGCTCCAGTAATAATTACAACTTTATCTTTTAATCTTTTCATTTTTTATGCACTCCTTATTTGATTTAATTTATGTTATGAACCTTAGCTATTAAACACTACATTGACAATTAATATTTATTATACTTAAATATTAATTCACCATTTAAATCATCTATTGATGTATAACGAAAACCTAACTCTTCATATAACGCTCTTGCAATATCATTATTTCTAACAATACTTAAATAGATTGTGTTTATATCATATTTATTTAAAACTAAATTTATCAGCAATTTCATAGCTTCTCGACCATAGCCTTTACGTTGATGTTGTTCATCAATAAGAATTCGATCAATCCAAGTTTCTTTGTTTTCTCCAAAGCAACCATACATCGCAAAACCAACGACAATATCACCTTTATAAATTGCTACTGGATGCCACTGTGAAAATTTCATTGCTTCGTTCAAACAATCCGTTATTGTTTCTATAAAATGAAATTGTTTCTTAGCTATTTTTAAATTTTTAACTTCATTTATATTAAATGAATCAACACTTTCTATATAAATACTCATAATTCCTCCTCGTATTCTCCCTAAAATTATTATCTTTTAGCTTATTTTCACTTTATAAAAAGTTGGCATTTATTATACTATTAAATATTTTACCAGAAAGATAATTACTGGTATATTAATATCATAATAATTTTTGGAAAAGGAGCAATTATGGAAAACAATAACTTTTTTGAATTGATTCATAATATTGAACTGTTTAACGATGCTACAATGACACTTTTTATGAAAAAATTTGATATGAACGTTAACATTTCACAAATCTTGGCTTTATCTAAATTAAAAGAGAAGGGCCCACAGAAACCTTCGTCTCTTGCACTTTCTCTAGGCTATACTTCTGGAGCTATTACTAAATTAACGAATAAACTTGTAAAGGAAGGCTATATAGTTAGAGAGCAACAAGAAAATGATCGACGTGTTATTTTAATTACAATCACTGATCAAGGATTAGATGTTTTAGAAGAAGCCCAAAAGCAAGGGCGAAACATGAGAAATGAAGTTTATTCTGTTTTAAATATTGAAGAAGTTGAACAACTATTAAGTATACAAAATAAATTATATGAACGTGTAAAACATTTAAATACAGAAAGGAGATAAATACTTTGAATTATAGAGGAGGATTAAATGAATAAAAGAAAGTTACATTTTGCGTGGTTAATATTAATAGGACTCTGTATTTCTGTAGGGTTAGGTAAAGCAACATTAAATAATTCAGCAGGTTTGTTTTTATCCCCTGTATCCCAAGATTTAAATGTAGGTGTAGGTAGTTTAACGATTTATTTAAGTGTTTCTTCGATTGTGACTTTACTGTTTCTTCCATTTGGAGGAAAGCTATTATCTAAATATAGTGCAAGGTTAGTATTGTTTTTTGCTATTGTTTTACAAGCAGGCGCATTCGCTTTATTTGGTTTAATGAACTCAGTTTGGGGATGGTATCTCTTAGCCATACCACTCGCTATTGGTGGTGTTTTCATTACCGTAATAGGTGGTCCTGTTATAATTGAAAGATGGTTTAATAAAGGTAAGGGGATTGCGCTTGGTATTTTATCAGCGATTGGAGGATTACTTGGTGTGTTTGCACAACCTATTATAGGCGATTTAATTAGTCAGTTTGGTTGGAGAAATGCATATTTTATTACAGGTATAGGTGTGCTTATTATTGTTGCGCCTATTATTTTATTATTAATTCGTAATTTTCCTAAGGATAAAAATACAAAAGCTTATGGAGATACAAGCGCTGATATAGATTCCCATAAGCAAACACAAAACATTGAAGGTATCGCATATACTACGGCCAAAAAAACACCAGCTTTTTTCTTATTAGCCTTATTTTTTTTCATTATTACTGCCATATCAAGCTTTACAATGCACGTTCCGACTTACCTTGTTAATCATGGACAAAAAGTTAGTATTGCTGGCGCAATGATGTCTGCATTAATGGTGGGTGTTTTTGTCGGTTCACTTGTATTTGGTTATCTAACAGACAAGATCGGCGCAAAAAAAGTTGCTTTATTGGCTATGATACTAGGACTAATCGCCACTATTTTATTGATTGCTATGCCTAATTTTATTGTGATAGTAGCTGTTGCTTTATTCTTATTTGGTGTGTTTACTTCATCGATTGGAACAATAGCACCAGCAATGACTTCGTCATTATTTGGAAGTAAAGACTATAGTCAAATTTATTCCACTTCATCAATTGGCTTAGCCCTTGCATCTATTGTCGCTTTACCAGCTTATGGTTTTATATATGATATTTCAGGAAGCTATACCATGGGCCTTATTATCATTATTTTACTCTTTGTGGTTAATATCATTGCGATTATTTTGGCTTTTAAAAATAAAGAAAAACTTGTTAAAGAAGGATATTGGAATTCTAAAAAGAAAGGTGATTTAAATGGCTAGACTAGATAATAAAATTGCTATCGTAACAGGTGGCGCAGGAGGCATTGGGTCTGGAATTGTAAGAGCCTATGTTAAAGAAAATGCAAAAGTTGTTATTGTTGACATTGCTGAAGAAAAAGGACAGGCATTGAGCCAAGAATTAAACAATCAAGGTTATGATACCTTATTTATAAAAACAGACTTAAGTAATAAAGCATCATTACAAGCATGTGTAGATCAGACTATTCAAACGTATGGACAAATTGACATATTAATTAATAATGCTCATGCATCTCGTATGAATAGTTTTTTAAATATTACTGAAGATGATTTGAATTTATCATTTAATACGGGGTTTTATGCGACATTTTATTTATGTCAAATGGTAATTCCTTATTTAAAAGAAACACACGGAAACATTATAAATTTTGGCTCTGGTGCTGCTGTAAAAGGAGACAAAAATCAAGGGTCTTATATTGTGGCTAAAGAGGCTATTCGTGGTATAACTCGCGTTATCGCAAATGAGTTTGGAGAATTTGGTATCAATGCTAATATTATTTCCCCTATTGCTTATTCTGAAGGTGTTGATCAATGGAGAAAAGATAACCCAGAATATTATAACCAAGTTGTCCAAGGTATTCCTCTACAAAAATTTGGAGACGTAGAAAAGGATATTGGACCAGTCGCTGTATTTCTAGGAAGTAAAGATGCTCAATATATTACTGGACAAACAGTGATGGTAGATGGCGGTAGTATTAAATTATATTAATGACATAAAGAAAGCGTGATAACTAATGGAACAATTAATGGAAAATAAAGTTGGTATTGTAACCGCAGCAGGTAATGGGATTGGTAGAGCAAGTGCTATTGCCTTTGCGAAAGCAGGAGCGAAAGTTGTCGTTTCAGATATTTCTGAAGATGCAGGATGTGAAACTGTGAAACTCATTGAGGAACAAGATGGAGAAGCACATTTTATTAAGTGTAACGTTGGTAAAGAAGAAGAAGTGAAAAATCTAATAGATCAAACTATTGAGAAATTTGGACAATTAGATTGGGCGCATAATAATGCAGGAGTAGGTGCATCAACGGCTCCAGTAACAGAAATTGACACAGATCGTTGGCAGCGTGTAATAGATATTACTTTAACTGGTACATTTTTATGTTTGAAATATGAGATACCAGCTATGCTTGAATCTGGTGGAGGTGCAATTGTTAATACAGCATCTACAGGTGGTTTAGTTGGAACGCCTGGTTTAACGCCTTATATTTCTGCTAAACACGGTGTTAATGGGTTAACTAAAAGTGCAGCATTAGAATTTGGCAAACGAAATATACGCATTAATTCAATCTGTCCTGGTATGACAAAAACAGCAGCCGTAGAAAGTTGGAGTCAAGATGCTGAAGATCAAGCGAAAGCTTTTGAATCTGGTATTCCGATGGGACGTATGGGCATCCCAAATGAACAAGCAAGTGCTGCGGTTTGGTTATGTTCTGACCAGTCTTCTTTTATTACAGGTATTAATCTACCTGTTGATGGTGGAGAAACTGCAGAATAAATTTAATAAATATATAAACTTATAATGAGACCCTTAACTAATTTTTTAGTTAAGGGTCTCATTAATATTGCTAAAAATATTATGTCAATAATAGACATAGTAAATAATAGCGATATTTTAATTTATTTTTTATCATTGATCATAGTATTAATCTCTTCTTCACTATGATTTAAAATCATTCTACTTAAGTAATCTCCATCAATGTATTTTAATTTCGGGTACCTTACTACAAAGAATATTAATCCTATAATTGCCCACATCCCTAATGCAATATATGAAGGCATGGATAAAGAAGCAGGAGAACCAGGAATTAATAATAATAATAAAATAGTTATAATAATAGCTATACAAAAATAATATTGTAATGATCCTGATACACTAGCTCCTTTAATGGTAATGAACATAAAAGCAATTAATGATACAGAGGCGATTAAAATTTCAGTAATATATACATCCCAGCCCGCAATTGTATACAATTTACCTATTTTTAAAACGCCTGGTATTAAAAATTTAACTAACAAACTAAAAGCTGTAGCATTTAATGCAACTACACAAATATATCCAAAAGTTAAAAACCAGGAAGAGAAGAAACTTATATATCGTCCAAAACCTAAAAAACTAAAAGCAAACGCTCCTCCTGAAACAGGGAAATGCTCAACTAAAGCTCCATAGCTAACTGCTATTAATATCATCAGTAGGGCTCCAATTGTGATACCTATCATAGACGATATAGAACCTGACTTACTTAACCAATCTCCAGGAAGAATAAAAGCCCCCATCCTATACAAGAGCCATAAGCAATCGTCCACACAAATTTTTCCGAAAGATTGTGTTTTAAGTCTCCCCTGTTTATTTTAATATCCTCCATTAAAATTCACTCCATGTAATTAAATTATATGATTAAACTAATATTCTATACATACTTTGAAAATTAGATATCATTGTTTTTAATTGCTTCTATTATTTTTTCTAAAAAATTAATTTTATGAGTTGTTTTTGTGTTGAAGTAATCCCACATAAAATTTGAAAGTTCTTCATTTTTAGGTACTGTTTCATATTTTTTTAAAAAACCTTTTGATTGTTTTAAGGTATATTTAAAATCTTGAACTTTATTTTCCAATATATTAACAACTTTTTTACGATCAACGTATTTAAGATATGCAATACCAACATATATTTCTTCAATTTCATTCGCATTTTCAAATAATTTGTACATCATGTTTGGTAAATTTTTCTTACCTTGTTCAGTAATTTTAAACACTTGTTTATCTGGACGGTTTTCTTCTTTGATTGTTTCTACTACTTCAATAAACTCTTTTTTCGATAATTTTTCAAAATGATAATAAAGTTTATTTTCCGTTAAATCGCTCATTTTGTCATAAGGTATTGGTTCAGACAATTCTTTTTTAAGTAAATAAGGATAAGTGTTTTTTTCCATTAATTTACTTAATATAAATATTTGAGTAGACATTTTGCATCTTCCTTTATAATTTGTTAGTTAGATTAGTTTAATATAATCAACAGTACTTTTATTCGTTTTCCATTGCTGGATTTAAACTTTTATAATTTTTAATGGTCTCTTTGTTTTCTTTTTTAGAAGCAAGAGTTACGATGAAGATATTAATTAACGTTGAAATTAACCCGATAGCTATCATTGAGAAAATATAAGTCATTTGTGAAATGTTGCCAAAAATATTTGCAAAATGTCCTTGAACAGAATAATACATCGGGGAAATGTAACTCATCCAATTATATAAAGCAGGCATCATGTCACGGCTCATTGTGGCGCCATTCGAGATTGTTTGTATTAATAAAATAGGTATATTTACAATCATACCTGTTGATCCAATTAAAAATATTATTATTGCAGTAAAGTTAAAGGAAACCCAATAGTTTGACATTGTTTGAGCAAAAATACTAAAAAAGTTACTAATATCTAAGTCGTTAACTAGATATGTAATTCCTAACGCGATTAAAGACGCTGCCAATCCAATCATTACCGCAGTCAATTGAACATAAACAAATATTTTTATGTTACTAGTTTTGTGGCGATTTTCTTTAAACGCACTAACTAATTGCATGGCACCAATCATTGATCCGATATAAACAGCTGATGTTAAAAACATAGGCAACATTTTATAATTCATGTTTGGGGACATTTGATTAATATGAGAAATGTCGCCAGAATATGAATTATTAATTTGGTTAATTAATCCATGCACTTGTTTTTCTGGAATTTTCATCTGTTTTAATCCTGAGTTAGTAGTTTGGTTAGAAAATTGATTACTTAATTGAGTATTGATTTCTTTGCCAATTGAATCCATTGATTGACTGATCATTGTGGGAGATGCATCGTTTATTTTAAAATTTAAGCCAGGGGTGTCTTTTTTAGAGATTAAATTTTTTGAAAAGTCTTTAGGGATATGAATTATAAGGTTTAACTTATTATGCATTAGTTTATTATTTGCTTCTACGTAAGTAATGTTTTTATTAATATTATTAAACGGTAAGCTTTTATTTAATTGTTTTGAGATTTGATCTCCATAATTTCCATTATCATCATTAATTATAGCAATAGGGAGTTTATTAATATTTCCAGGCATAGCTTTATATCCTGGCAAAAACAAGGCATAAAAGACACCCATAAATATTGCTCCTTTAGCACCTTTTGTTTTTATAAATTCTTTGAATTTCAATTATACCTTTCCCTTTCATAATTATACTTTTTTAAAAGTACTTTTATTAGAACACTCAACAATATTACAGATTAAGTTTTTAAAATGAAAAAAATAAAACTCAATATATTAAAATAATAAATTTTTCAGCATAGCTTTTCGGTATTAGTGTAAATAGTAAATTACAAAATGTTGAAAAATTTTTGTTTTAAGAATAAGGTATTCAATGAGTTTCTAATAGTAAAAAAACAGGAGGTTTTATAAATGGAAATTTCAAAGATAGTTAATGCAAATATTTTAGATATGATAGATAACAAGCCTTATCTTGCTACATTGTATTTAAAAGATGGGTATATTGATCAAATTATCTCCCAAGATTCAATTATAAAAGATAGTGAGGCACTTGATTTAGAAGAAAAATGGATTACACCAGGTTTTATTGACACTCATAGTCATCCCACAGCATATGGTACTACAAAAACAATGGTAGATTGTTCTGCAAATAAAATTTCGAATATAGATGAATTAATTCAGCAATTCAAAGTACAAAAAGAAAATTTGTACAAAAAAGGTTGGGTTATGGGCTTCGGTTATAATGAAAAATCATTAGAAGAACAAAGACATCCTAATCGCTTTGATTTAGATAAAATTTCAGAAGATGTTGCTATATGCGTTATGCACTATTCGGGGCATATGGCTACTGTTAATACAAAAGCTTTAGAGTATATGGGTGTTAGTTTGGATGACCCAGATCCTGAGGGTGGCTACTATGAGCGTGACCAACATGGCAAAGTTAATGGTGTATTAATTGAAATTCCAGCAACTGCAAAATTACAACGTGCTTTACCTGAGGCTAAACCAGAAGATACTATCTATACAATGAATTTAGCTGTAGATGACTATGTTAAAAGTGGTATAACTAGTACATCTGATTTATTAATTGGTAGTAGAGGATATATAGATTATGAGGGAGTACTTAAATTTTTGGAGTCTCCTCAGAGAATTCGCACACGTTGGATGTTAAGTCATGAGTTATTAGAACAAAATCACAATTTAAAAAATATTCATGCTAACGAAATTGAAGAAAAGTTAAATAATATAAGTAATGGTATGGGACATTTAGGAGGAGTTAAATGTTTTAGCGATGGCTCTATACAATTACAAACTGCATCAATTCGTAATAAATACTTAGATGGCAGTGAAGCGCCTGCACCATTAATGAGTAACAACAAACTGATTGATATATTTAAACATTTTCAAAAATTAGGATTTAACATCGTGACGCATGCTAATGGTGATTTTGCTGCTAAGTCAGTCATTAACGCTTATAAAGCTACAGCTGATTATAAAAAAACACCTTTATTAAATCGTATTGAACATCTACAAACAGTCACACAGGATGATATTAAAGAAATGGCTGAACACAATATTGGTGGTTCTTTCTTTATCAATCATGTATATTATTTTGGAGATTTACACCGTGATGTATTTTTAGGTGAAGAGAAAGCACAAAATTTAGATCCATTAAGATGGGCTGAAGATGCAAATATGACATTCACAATTCATACAGATGCACCTGTTACACCTATTTCTCCTTTAGAATCAATTCAAATTGCAGTTAATAGGATCACAAAAAACGGGAAAGTTTTAGGTGAAAACCAACGTTTAACACGTAGTGAAGCATATAAAAAAATGACTATAGATGCTGCTAAATTGAATAATACGGATGATTACGAAGGAGCTATTAAAAAAGGTAACGTAGCTGACTTTGTAATATTAAACAAAAACCCACTAGACACCAACGTAGTATTGAATGATGATTTAATTGAAATGACTATATGCAACAGTGAAGTTGTACATTCTATTTAACATATATTAACTTAAGGAAATTACGATACTAATACATTCACAAATTGTTAAATAATGTAGTTGCTTTTCTCTCAGGGGCCAATTTACCCCTGAGATGAGATATTATCTATGTTGAAAACCCTTATGCCGATTATATTATTGCGACATATACGTATTGACTATACAAGTATAATGAAAAAGACGTTTAGCCACACCTACAAAATCCCCTCACTACTAGCAATAGTGAGGGGTTAGTGCGTTTATATTAGTTCCTTGATAAATGTTCTATAACTTCATAACATAGTAAAACATAAAAACGTTTAATTAATATAAAAATAAAATTTGATCATTTAATTACGGTACACTAATTAGGAAATATCAGATTGTTTAAGACCTTTTGGAAAGGTCTCTTCAAATTTTTCTTTTTGACTATATAAATTATACCAAGCCTCCGCAATCAAATTTGGGTCTCCTACTGTTCCAGGATCTATCATTGTTCCTATTGAAAGATGTCTGATAAATATGCCTTTATCTTCCAGCTGAGAGTAGAGGTTTTCAGCATAATTACGTAAGCCAGCGCCTATAATTCCAGCGTTTCCAGCAAAAGGTAAAGGGAATATTGTAGATACACCTGTTGTAAATAGAATTGCCCCCTCTCCTTTATTTATCATATCTGGTAAAACTTCGTTAACTAACTGAATTGATGGGAATAGATAAGTTTTTAACATTTCTGATACACTATCTGGTGTAGTTTCTAATATATTTGTAAATTTATCTTCTTTGGCGTAAGGGCTAAACTCTATGACATCAATTGAACCAAACTCAATTTTAATTGTTTGGATAGATTGTTTTAAGGCTTCCAAGTCTGTGATATCTGCTATATAAGTTTTTGTCTCAATGTTTAAATTACTCAGATCTTCTTGAATAACTTTTAATTTCTCAGCATTTCGAGAAATAGTTGCTACTCTAAATCCTTCAGCGCCAAATTTTTTAGCTATAGATAGTCCTAAACCAGTACCTGCGCCTACAATGACTAATGTTTTCATTTTAAGTAGCTCCTTGTCTATGATATATTAAAACAACAAAGTGTTGCTTTAAGTAAAATATACAGTTAATAACGTGATATAACAATCAACAAACCATACTTGAATGTTGCTATAGCAACAATAACTTTAATTGTTGAGGAGATAATTCAAATGGCAGAAAAAGTAAAAAATTTGAGAATGACACATACGAAACAATCATTGATTAATGCCTTTTTTAGTTTAGTAGATAAAAAAGATTTTGAGAAAATAACAATAGCAGATATCACAAAAGGGGCTAAAGTAAATAGAGCAACATTTTATGCCCACTTTGAAGATAAATATGACTTAATCGACTATGTTATGGAAGATTTTGCTACGGTTTCTATTGAGAACTATGTTTCGGAAACTATGATTTTTAATCAAGAAAATATAAGTCAACTCATTTTAGCAGTTCATGATTTTTATAAAGAACCTAATATTGAATGCAGAAGTAGCTATGCTGGATTAGCATTACCGCAAATGAGAGAAAAAATACTAAGCGAGTTGAATAATGTTTTAACAAAAAGTTTAAAAGGTATTTATGAAGATAATGAAAAAGAAATATTTGTGCCTATTTTTTCACAAATGGTTCATGAAGCCGCATTACAGTTAGCTGATAGTAATAGCACGATAGAGAAGGAAGCATTAGCTAAGAAAATTGCATTATTTATAGTTGGAAGAGCTTAATTTTTTAATTATAGAAAATATATTATTTTAGTAACCTATACACAGTTGGTCTAATTACTCTAGTTTGTTTAGCAATTTCTTCTACTGTAATTTTTTATTTGTCACACAAAGAATTAATTTCTTATTCTTTATGGTCACGTAAGGGATACGACCAACTATAGGCATAAATAACTAAAGAACCTCTTAATTTATAATTAAGAGGTTCTGTGTCAAAAATGAAAAATATTATATTGTTGGTTAAATTAATTTATAGGTATAAAAATAGGTTATTTTATTTTCAATCATCTATTTTCAAAAGTATATTCTTAAACATTTAATTATAGATGTTAATATTATATTTAACGAGGTTTTAGTTCATCACCTATCATCCATTTATGATTTTTAACCATCTTATTATTTTTTGTCGATTTATAATCTAACATGTAGACAGTTGTGTTTTTTACATCATCTATTTTAGCCTGTGCACCCTTCATACCATCCATATGATCACCTTCTAATTTAACTGTATCGCCTTTTTCGAACCCTTTTTCAGGAGCATCTTTAATTTCTTCATTTACGACCCATTTATGATTATTTATTTTTTCATCCCCATTTGTAGGTTTATAACTGACAACATAAGCATGCGTTTTGTAGGCACCTTTAACTGTAGCTTCTGCGCTTTTCATGCCTGGCATATGAGCTTTTGTTATAGTCACTTTATCTCCTGGTTTAAACTTCCCTTTCTTAGTTGATGTCATATCCTCTAGAGCTTTACTTTCACTATTATGATTCATGTGGCTTTCATGTTTTTGGTCTTTAGATTCTTCGTTTTGTTCCTTGCTATTTGAGCAAGCAGATAATACTAAAATTGATGCTAATATAAGAAAAGTCGCTTTTTTAATCATGATAAAAACTCCTATCTACTATTTTAATTTTAGCGTGAAGGCGTTAATTGCAACGATAACTGTACTTAGTGACATTAACACTGCTCCTACAGCTGGAGAGAGAATTAAACCTATAAAAGCCAAAATACCAGCGGCTAAGGGTACAGCTATAATATTATATCCTGCACCCCACCATAAATTTTGAATCATCTTTCTCATGGTGTTTTTTGAAAGCGTCAAGAAATGGATAATATCAGATGGATTACTTTTAACAAGAATAATATCACCTGACTCAATGGCAACATCTGTACCTGCACCAATTGCTATACCAATGTCAGCTCTTATAAGACTAGGAGCATCATTGATACCATCACCAATCATCATTACTTTCTTACCATTACTTTGATAATCTTTAATGATACTCTCTTTATCTTCTGGCATTAATTGTGCGTGTACATCATTGATACCTAATTCTTTGGCAACAACATGTGCTACTTCTTTATTATCGCCTGTTAGCATGACTGGTGTGATATTTCTGGATAATAAATCAGCTACCATCTGTTTAGAACTTACTTTAATTTTATCTCCTTGCGCGATGATACCAATAACTTGTTGTTCATCAATTAAATAACTAATGGAATTACCTTGTTGAGCTAATGTTGTAAACAAGTCTTTGTCATAATCAAATTCATATTTATCAAGATAAGAAACATTTGTAATTTTGTACTTTTTATTATCAACTATGCCTTCTAACCCTACACCTGAAATATTATTCACATCCTGAGGTTCAACGTAAGAAATGTTTTTCTCTGTCGCAAAGTCTACAATACCTATTGCTAACGGGTGATTAGATTGGCTTTCTAATGATGCAAACAGACTTATTACTGCATCGTCACTCAAGTCAACTTGCAAACTTTCAAAATGATTAACTGAAAAATTTCCTTCTGTAAGTGTACCGGTTTTATCCATCATTACATAGTCTATATATTGTGCTAGTTCTACAGCCTCTCTTTTTTTAATGATTAAACCATTATGGGCAGCTATCGAAGTAGAACGAGCAGTTACTAAAGGTATTGCTAAGCCTAATGCATGGGGACAAGCAATTACTAATACAGTTACTAGGCGTTCTAATGCGAAATCAATATTATTTTGAATAAACATCCACGCGATAAATGCAATCAGACCAATACTTACCGCAAAATAGAACAAATAACCAGCTACTTTATCTGATAATAACTCAGCTTTTGATTTATCATTTTGCGCTTGATTAACAAGCTCCATCACTTGGGAAAGGTAACCATCTTCACCTACAGCTGTAACTTCAACCTGTATAGTTCTTGATCCATTAGTAGAACCACCAATAACATAGTCATTAGGGTTTTTTTGTATTTTTTTAGATTCCCCTGTGACTAATGATTCATCTACAAATGTTTGACCTTGAACGATAATTCCATCTGAAGGAAAACTTTCTCCAGCTCTCACTTCAACGATATCACCAATGACGATGTCTGATATTTTAATTTCTACACGTTGACCATTATCCGTTACTTTAAAAGCACTATTAGGTAAAAGCTCTGCCATTTTCTTCAATGTATCTCCAGCATTTCCTACCGCATTCATTTCAACCCAATGACCTAATAACATAATTAAAATTAATGTAGCTAATTCCCAGAAAAAGTCCATTGTATGATCTGGTGTACTACTAATGTTATTCATATAAAAAGCATACAAGCTATAAATGTAAGCTACCGAAATTCCTAAAGCAACTAGTGTCATCATTCCTGGTTTTTTAACTTTAAGTTCATCTTTTCCGCCAATTAAGAATGGTTTACCGCCATAAAAGAATAAAATTGTAGCAAGTATTAACACCACCCATTCAGAACCTGAAAATGTGAATTGAAATGGTAATTTAACTCCCATCATTGGTGATAAAACAATGATAGGTATCGCAAAAATTAATGAGACAAAGAATTTAACTTTAAACTCACCATGATGGTGATGTTCGTGATCACTATGATGGTCAGGGTTGTCATAATGATCATGATGTTCATGGTTTGACAAATTAAAACCTCCTTAACTTCATACTTTTAATTATCATAACATTATATACCCTTACAGGGTATAATTAAAGCGTTAAATATAAAAACAATTTCATCTATTCCTCAATCATTTAATAGTCACTTTTTATTAACATAATCGATGATTAATAGAAAAATACACATATTAAAGTAATTCTATTATATTCTTTATAATTTTATTTTTTAATAAAAATCGTTATTAAACCCATAATACTTAGTTTAAAAATGTTGAATACTTCAAGAGGAAGTAATTTATTCCCAGATGTTAGTGAATTCGATAATTTTCATAAAAAAACACCTCCGAATAAATTCATCCTGAAGATGAATTCAACGAAAGCGTCTTTATTTTACATCCTATATTTGAGACCATTTTAGTAAATAAGGAATATCTTTAATGTTTTATTCTTTTTTATTTAATTCTGCTAATAATAGCGGTAATTCTGTTATATCTTGTAATACGTAATCTGCCCCATTAGCTATGAATTTTTGTTTTGTTTCTTCTATAATTTTATTTTTTTCCTCTTTATTTAAATTATTCCACTCATTTTCTCTTAATCCAACAACCGAGCTGCCTTTAATAATACCCACTGCTGTAATACCACTATTAACTGCTTCTTTGATATCGGATACAGTATCTCCTACTTTTATTACTTCATGAACCGATTGTAATTCGAGTTGGCGCATATTTTCAAAAATCATATATGGATACGGTCTACCGTATCCTCCCACATCATCAGCTGTTACAATATGGTCAGGTGCATATCCCTTTTCTTTCGCAGCTGAACTCACTATTTTCATCATTTCTCTTGTATATCCTGTTGTAGACCCAATAACATATCCTTTGTCTCGAAGGTCGTCTATGACTTCAGTCACATTAATTATTGGATCAGTAAATGATTTTAGATTCTTCATTAATAGCTTTTCAAATTGATTATATAAATTATCTATGTCTTGTTCGTTATGTGATTTTCCGTATTGTTTTTGCCACAATTGTTGTATTCTTGGCATTTCTAACATAGTTTGAATATGATCTCTTTTTAACATACCCATTGGTTCACGAGCTTCGTCTATTGTCACTGTTACTTCGGCTTCTTTAAAAATATCTATAAATACATTTACAGGTGCAAAACAACCAAAGTCAACTGTAGTACCAGCCCAATCGAATATAATTCCTTTGATTTTAGTCATATTTATTCCCCTTTCATTATTCGATATTGTTTTATTAGTTTAATCATTAATTCAAAGTCATTTCGATGTAAATCCCCAATATTACCAATTCTAAATGAAGGTTTATTCATCAACTTACCCGGATATAGTACGAAATTTCGATGCTTCATATATTCATAGAAATCTTTAAAATCAAATGACTCATTGGGATATAAAAATGTAGTAATAATTGGTGATTGTACTGTACTTTTAACATAAGGTTCAAATCCCATTTTTTTCATTTCATTAATAATATACGTATTGTTACTTTGATAGCGTTGATATCTCTGTACTACGCCACCTTCTTCTTCTAATTCTCTGATTGCTTGTCTAAAAGAAGCAACTACATGTGTAGGTGAAGTAAAACGCCACTTTCCATCTATATTCATATTTTTCCATTGATCATAAAGGTCTAGGGAGACACTCGACGCGTTCCCTTCACATAGTTCTAATGATGTTCGTTTGGCGATAACAAATCCAAATCCTGGCACACCTTGAATACATTTATTAGCACTACTAATTAAATAGTCAATATCTAATGCTTGTATATTGATTGGGACACCGCCAAAACTACTCATTGCATCTAAAATAACTTTCAAGTTGTTTTGAGTAGCCATTTCGCATATTTCTTCGATTGGATTTAAGATACCTGTCGTTGTTTCACAATGAACAAATGCGATATGTGTAATTGATGTGTCACTATCTATTATTTCCTTCAGTTCATTGATATTTGGTATTTCATTATATCCTAAATAGACTGGAGTAACGCTTTTTTTCATTACTTGCGCCATCTTAACCATTCTTTCACCATACGCACCATTGCTAATAATAAGTATATGATCATCATCGGATAATGCTGTCTGTAGTACACTCTCTACTACAAAACTGCCGCTCCCTTGTTGTAACACTGTCGTATACTTACTCGGATCTGTCATTCCTATTGTTAACAATTTTTGACGTATTGACTGTGTTAGACTTTTATAGTCAACGTCCCAAGTACATCGATCTTCTAGCATTTGCGCTTTTACTGTTTCCGTTGTTGTCAATGGTCCTGGTGTTAAAAGTTTATATTGTGACATAATAAACGCCTCCTTAATTATTTTCTACTTGTTTTTTAGCATCGTTAAAAATTTCTTGATGTTTTTCTAATAATTTCACCGTTAAGCGTTCGTTCCATTTTTTAGGATGTTTCGGTTTATGAGCTTTCTCTACTTCTTCCCCTTGGTATAAAGGCACTGGATATGTTTTCAGTAAATCTTCACGGCCATGTTGTTGAATTGTTTGAACCATTTGCTGTGCTTTCTGTTGTTTCTTACCGCCCTTATTCACTACAGCTGCAGCTTCCACTAGTGAATAATTACCTTCTTTAGGGTCAATAAAGTGTATCGGATTTCCATTCTGTTCAGATTTAACGGCTTGGGCTCTTAATCCAATACCAACAGCTACTTCCCCAGACTCTACTTTTTTAAGTGGCCCTGAACCTGAACTTTCTAAATGAGGTCCTGTATTATCAATTAGTTTTTCTAAAATTTTGCTACCTTCGTCATTACCGTATTGTCCTAAAATGCTTTGAATGACTAACCACCCGGTTGAGGATTCCATAATATTTGGCATTGCAATTTGATTTTTGTATTCAGGTTGGGTCAAATCTTTTACTGTTTTAGGAATAGGTAAGCCTTGCTTTTCTAACGCTTTAGTATTCACAAATAAGGAGCCCATGTTTCCTAATAATGGAGTTATATAATTAGGAAAGGAATCAATAGACTTTGTATGTTTTTCTCCTTCCATTGACATAAACATGTTATTTTTATCTTGCGCACTTTCTAAGTAATAAGAAGATTGTGTAACAATATCTGCTTCAATATTTTTACCTTCTGCAATCATTTTACCTCCTAATTCGGCAGTAGAATGTGGTTGAATAATATATTCTCCTTTAAAGCCATGTTGGTCTAAAGTTTTTTCCATAACAGTAATGGCTTCTTCATCAGAATTCGTTGCAATGACGACTTTATCGGTAGATGAGCCAAGACCAAAATACGAAAAATATAACAGTATTAGGCATAGTAATACACCAACAAACAGTTTCCATTTCATTTAGCTCTCCCCTTTTCTACTTTGTGACTTTAGCCACCAACTCGTTAACAGTCGTGCAATAACATTAGTAAGAAAAATCAAAATTGAGAGGATAAAGATATCTACAAAACGATTAAAGTGTTGTAGCTGATTAATTTGTGTAGATACGATTTGTGTCGATGTCGACACTAAAAAGATCACACCACTAATAGTTACCATTGCATTGATAAAATAATAATTAACCATTTCTACGATAGTTGTTTTCATGTTAGGAATAATAATTTTGAATATTGTCTGCATCCAAGTATCTCGCATTAATGTACTTGTTGTATCCCACGAGGGATTCAGCTTATCTAACGCAGACTTAGCCATTAAGAATGGTGTCGTATAATAATGCACTACAATACTCAAAATAATGATAAGAAATGTGCCTTTAATGCTACTATTTTGGAAAAACAATAAATATGAAAGACCTAAAATCATTCCTGGAACGGTATTCGTAACCATCGACATCATTTTCAACACTTGTTTTCCATATAATTGAGTACGCACAGTAATGAGCGCACCACAGAAACTAATAATAGTCCCAAAGACTGCTGTTGCTACAGCTACAAATAATGCTTGAATATAAATATGAATCAAAATATCATCTTGAAATAATTTGATTACATGCGCCAATGTAAAGTTCAATTGATACGGATAACGTTCTGTAAACGGTACGATAAACATAACCATGAATATTAATAAAATAACAGTGCTCAGTATAAAATTCGCACCATTCATAATATTGTCATGAATTGGTCGTCTTTTGACACTGGTATGGTTATCTCCTTGCTGTCTCACATTCCATTTTTCTATCACTGACAAGAATATAAAGCCGGAGACTGCTGGAATAAGCATTAGTACCGCAATTACTGCACCTTCTGCAAATTTAGGTATAGATCCTAAAATCATTTGATACAATGAGGTTGCTATAACGTTATAATCCGCACCTATCGACGCCGGAATTCCAAAATCAGTAAAACTTAATATAAATGACAATACAAAAGCATTTGCAATCGGAATTAATAATGGTCTTAATAATGTATGATAGAAACGTCTCCACCTATTATCTTTCATAATTAGTGAAATATAATAAAACCTATGGTCTACATAATTAAATGCATTTGAAATAATGAAATAGGCTGCTGGTAATGTGTAGATTACATAGCCAATAAAAAGACCATTTTTACCATAAATCGTAAATGGTGCATCACCTAATATACGAGCTAATATCCCCTCATTACCAAATAGATACATAAGTATAAAACCATATGTAATTGTCGGTACAAGCATTGGTAACAATACCATTGTTTTATTATATGTTTTAATCCAGCTCGCTCCGTGTGTCATATGAATTGTATAAGCTGCAAAAAAAGCTAATATAGTTGTCACAGTAGCTGCTAACAACGATATTTTTATACTATTAAATAATGAAGTCACTATAGTTTTATTATTTAAAATATCATCATAATAATGTAAGCTAAATTGACCATCACTGATAATTGAACGTCCTAATAAGAAAATAATAGGTATAACAAGAAATATAAGAAAAAATAAAATAATAAGTGTAAATAATATACGCTGACTATAAATTTTAGGCACCATAGGATGCTCCAAATAGTTGATAAATATGATTTCTTTTAACTTTAAGCTGGTCTAAAATAAATTGTTCGACAAATTTATTTTTCGGTTCATTAATAATATTATCTGGCGTACCAAATTGTGCTACCTTTCCATTTTCTATTACAACCACCTTATCAGCCATAGTTAAGGCTTCCTCTGGGTCATGGGTTACAATGATTGTCGTTAAATTTAGTGTTTTTGCTATTTTTTGAATCATATCTTTAATAGATTCTTTAATTACACCATCTAATGCGCTCAACGGTTCATCCATCAATAAAATTTTAGGTTCCATAGCGATTGTTCTTGCAATAGATACACGTTGCTTTTGTCCTCCTGACAATTCATGTATCTTTTTATACAAATGTGGTCTAAGCTCGAGCAATTCTATTAAATCAGTCACCTTTTTATCATATGGATTTTTCTTCAAGTTTTTTAAACCATAAATAATATTTTCATAAGCATTTAAATGTGGAAACAAACAATAATCTTGAAATACAATATTAAAATCACGTTTGTGCATTGGCTTATTTTGAATAACTTCATTATTATAGATAATTTCTCCTGCACTTACTTCTGTCAAACCTAAAATCATATTTAATAATGTTGTTTTTCCACAACCACTCGGGCCAAGTAAACTAACGATTTCTCCATTATTGATAGCTAAGTTAATATCATTTAGAACTTCATTAGTTTTATATTTTTTTGAAACATTTTTTAATTCTAACAATGTAGCACCTCCAATTTGCTATACTAAAAGTATACAAATTGTTTATTAACCTCATGTTAAACAAATGTAAAAGTTGATTAATTGCTGACTACTTAATTACCAACTGTTTAATATATTACTATATAATTTAGGAGGATTCCACTATGTTACCTACTGAAAGAAGACGTAAAATAATTAAAGTACTTGAAGAAAACGATTTTATGAAATTGAAATCGTTACAAGAAAATTTAGATATTTCTATGGAAACATTAAGAAGAGATGTTCAAAAATTAGCTAAAGAAGATTTGATTACTAAAGAATATGGAGGCATCCGTATCAAAAAAGAGCAAAATGGAGAATCAATGATTGAACAACGCTTATCTTTAAACTTAGCTAAGAAAGAAGAGATTGCTAAAAAAGCAACCAATGAAATTAAAAATGGAGATTGTATCTTTTTAGATAGTGGCTCTACTACTTTACAGATTGCTAAAAACTTAACTTATCATGAGAACCTAACTATCATTACTAATTCTATCCCCGTAATGTTACAAACATTAAACCAAGGTCACACAGTAATTAGCATAGGAGGAAAAGTGCGTAAATCAGAACAATCTATTACAAGTTTTGATTTTTTATTTAATTTTGATCGGTTAAATATTGAAAAATCATTTATTTGTTGTAGTGGTTTTTCATCAAATAATGGAGTGACTGATTATAGTTTAGAAGAAGTTGAAACACGTCGCAGAATATTACAAATGTCTAAAATTAATTATCTTACAGCAGACAGTAGTAAATTAAATAAAACTGTTACTATAAAAATATGTGATTTTAACGAACTTGATATATTAATCTGCGATAACGAATTAAATGAAAGTGATAAAGAGAAATTAATCAATGAAATACGTATAATTTAACTTTAAAATGTAGGTTATCATTACTTTCTAAAAATTTTTATTAACTGTTGCTACTATATATTAGTAAATTAGATAAAGATAATTATCAAAAAATGAAGCTAAAAAATACACTTAATAATTAACGATTTTCTTACTCGTTTCATAAACAAACTTTTGTATTTTGGAAGTTATTTTTCACATTATTTATATTATGTTACTTTATCTATTGCTTTGATGATATAAATAATAGATATAATAAATTAATAGGAGAGAACAGACATTATACTGTTCTCTCCTACTTGCTAATATTTATAGTTTGTATACTAATAAAGTAATTAAGTCCCATTACATAAATTTAGATGAATTTTATTGTTACTGAAAATTCTTTGTCATCTTCATCTCCATTAAAAATAGTGAAGCAATTTTATTTCATCATACATTTACATAGAAATAATACCTAAATTTAAAAATAACCCATTATTGTCACGATTATTGAAATAAAAATAATAAGCTTCATCTATAATACTTATTTAAAGATACTATTTCTTTTCTTAACATCTTAAATTATTTTAATAATGCTGGGAATGCTTGATAGCCTTCTTTCATGTTCACAATATTTGTAAATCCTCTGTATTCTAGTATCCCCACAGCGATAGAACTTCTAACTCCAGATTGACAATGTATTTATATTTTGTCCCTTTCATCAAAGGGACGATTTGCGTTTAATAATTTACTGTTAAGATGGTTTTTTTAAAAAGCTAAGCAAAATTTCGCTTAGCTTAATGCTTGTTAAGTATATTATCAACTGCTTGTGCTACTTGTTTTGGTGATTGTGGATTTTGTCCTGTAATCAACCTATCATCAACTTTAACATAGGAAATAAATGGTACTTTAGCTTTATTATAATAAGCTTCACGTTTTTTTATTTCACTCTCTAACATAAATGGCACGATTTTTTTACGATTAGCTAAAATTTCTTCAGTATTAGAAAAACCAGTTATTTCTTTATTATCAATAAAGTACCTGCCATTTTCATTTTTTACATTCAGTAACGCGGCTATGCCATGGCAAACAGCAGCAACAATACCACCGTGATTATATATAACATTTATGGCACGTTGGATATGTTCATTATTAGGAAAATCAAACATGACGCCATGCCCACCAGTAAAGTAAATCACATCATATTCATCAGGTTTGGCTTCCTTTATAGACTTTGAATTCCGTAACATGCCCATGAAAGTTTCATTATTGTAATATTTTTTTGTCACACGATCTAGCATTAAAGGTTTTAAACTAACCGGATCAATTGGTGTTCTCCCACCGTTAATATTAAATAAATCAATTTGATAATTTTTAGAGTTAAAATAATCATAGAAATGAACAAGTTCCCCAAGCCATAGCCCTGTCGCTTTACTGCTGCCTTCAAAATAATCTGTACTTGTATTAACTATCATAATTTTTTTCATTACTTTAATCTCCTTTTAAAATATTTCTAATACCTTCTTCATATGTTGTAACTTTAAACTCAGGAAAACTTTCCTTAAATTTGTTAGATTTAAAGACATTGTCATACTTATATCTTGGCAATAACTCTGTAAGCTCTTTAACTTGTTGGTTAAATAAACTCCCTATTTTAAATAGAAACATCGGTACAATCGTATAATTAATTTTTCTATCTAGTACTTTTTCTGCTTTACTCATTATTTCTTTATAAGTGATACTGTCATCGGTCGGTAAATGCCAAGTTTCACCATATGCATCAGGCGTATTACCTAATAGTACTAAAGCGCGACTTGCATCCGGAGTCCAAATAAGCGTCCGTAATACAGAATCGTTTATAGGAACAAATGCTCGTTTATCATTTTTCACTCGATTAAATACTAAAGAATTCGTTATACTTTGAGTCAATCCAGGCCCATAAAATTCTGGTGCTCGGCCAATAAGTGCATCAATAGATTTGTCTTTCATAGCTGACAACAACATTTCAGCCATATTAGCACGAACTTGTGATTTTCTACCTACTGGAACAAACGGACTATTTTCTACTTGAACGTCAGCGTTTTTTTCATACATATATGTATTATCAAAAAATGCTAACTTAGTATTTGTTTCTTGGCATGCTTTAACTACATTTTCCATAATTATAGGAAATTTATTTTCCCACATTTCTGAATTAGCAGGTAGACCCACAGCAAAATATACAATTTCGCTTCCTTTAACGGCTTTATAAGTGTCTTCGTAGTTCATTAAATCAGCTGCTACTAATTCATCAGTATCATGAATTTTTTTAGGCTTTCTGCCAACTAATCGAATATGTTTAGTATAGTTATTATAAATTTCCTTTGCTATTTCTTGTCCAATTTGTCCATTACTTCCTAATACCGTTTGCATTGCCTACATCTCCTTTTTTACTAAAAAAAGTGAACCAATTCTCTTCATTGATTCACTTTATATAACATCCACTTAAATATGATAATTTAGCGATTTTATTATTGATTATTCTTTTTGTTAATCCATTTTATTGATACATCCATAGCAGCGCGTGTCGTATTCGTTTGATCCATAGAATTTACCATAACAAAATCATGAATAATACCTTGAAATCTCATTTGTGTTACCTCTACACCAGCTTCTCTTAATTTATTCGCATACGCTTCGCCTTCATCACGTAATACATCAGCTTCAGCATTTAAAACCATGGCACTTGGTAACCCTTTTAAATCTTCTGTTGCTGCTCGAAGGGGGGAAGCTGTTATTTCTGATCTTTCATTAGGGTCAGTTGTATATTGATCCCAAAACCATTTCATACCTTCTTTAGTTAAATAATAATTTTCTGAAAATTGATTATATGACTCAGTATCAAACTCAGCATTTGTTACTGGATAGTATAGTAACTGTTGGTTAATTGTTAAACCTTTACGTTGTTTAGTCATAATTGTCATAACCGTAGCCATATTACCGCCTACTGAGTCCCCTGCAACTGTAAGTTTATTGATATCAAGTTTTTTCTCCTCTGCAACTTCTTTTAATTGTTGTAGAATATCGTAATTTTGTTCAATTGCTGTTGGGTACTTTGCCTCAGGTGAAAGTGTATATTCTGGAAAGACTACGACCGAATTCGTTCTTACGGCTAATTCTCTAACTAACTTATCGTGTGTTTTAGCATTGCCGAATACCCAACCCGCACCGTGTATATAGAAAATGACAGGTAGTGTATCTTTAATTCCTTCTGGACGTATAAAACGCACTGGCACATCTCCAAATTTTTCAGTTGTAAATGTTGTATCTTCAATATCTACATTGTATTTTTCGACTGGGGATGATTGCACTTCTTCTAATAAGGCTCTACCATCTTTAGGTTCCAATTCATAAATACGAGGATGCGGTTTATTAGCCTCGCTAAATTCTTGAGCAGCTTGTTCCAAAACTACTTTATTGACCATAATTAACAATCTCCTTCAACATTAAAATTTTCTCTCTATAAGAGGATAATAGTATTATACTATCCATATGTTTAAACATATAAACATATGAGCTAAAATTTTTATATAGTTTCTTTGTTTTTTATATTCTCTTCAAGAGAAGTGGTGAGCTCTTTGAGCCAAAGTAACGCGTCTTCTAAATCAGAACTATAATATCTTTCTAAGCCTTCTTGTTTAACTGTCAATAACCCAACCTCATACATTAATTTCAAATGATGTGATACTGCTGGACGTGAAATTGGCAATAGTTCGGTTATTTGATTCACAGTAAGTTGTTCTTCTCTGCATAACAAAACAAGTATTTGTTGACGTTTTTCATCTTGAAGTATATTTAATAACTTTGATCCTTTCTTAAAAACCTCTAACGTCTTCTCTTCCATTCCACCCCTCCTTAAGATGTAATCATAAGCATACTTATTAAACACTTCTTTGGCATAGATGTCAACCATTGGCCCATTCCATGAAGTATTCATATTCTTGAGTTTCTTCTAAATTTTTAGATTTAATTTCAAAGTTATGTTTTAGATAGTAACGAGTTGCCCTCACATTCTTCTCATATACATATAATTTCTATGTGTTATAGTCATTTTTTAATTTTTCTAGAAATAACTTTCCTATACGTTTATTTATGAATAAAATAAAGACCCTTTTGTTAAATACATAAAAATCTGTTTAATTATGGCTGTGTTTTAAATGTCTGCAGTGCTAATTCTATGAACGCATCAGCTGCTCTCGAGAGTGTTACATCTTTATGATAAGCAACTGCAATAGAATTACTATATTGAATTGGGTCAAGCTTAAAATAATGCGCATGCTTATGTTTATTATTACTTTTAACGCTTTCTGGGACAAATGTCATTCCTAATCCTTCACTCGCTAGCATCATCGCATTATCTACACTAATCGTTTCCATTACAATTCGAGGCGATATTTTATAATCATCAAAAAATCGATCTGTTAATTTTCGTAACGTCATATCTGATTTCAATAATATAAATCGTTGGTGATTTAACTCATTAAAAGCGAACGGGTATTCATTATTATTGTTAACGTATTTATTTATAAGCGTATGTTGATTAGGGATAAGTAAATAAATATCCTCACTATATAATATTTCATAATCAATTTTTTGATTATCAATTGGCAAAATCGTTAAACTGATATCTATCTCTTGTTGTTCTAACAATTGTTCAATATGCTTAGAGTTATCTTCAATGAGTTCTACTTCAATACCTGGGTTTATTTTGATGAATTCAGGTAGTATGTTGTAAAGGTTATGCGAAGCTAACATTGGGTTAACCCCAATTTTCAGTCGGCCTCTTTTTAAATCAGATATTTCTTGAAATTCATATTCCATCTTCTGATATAATGCTTCGATTTGACTCATATATGAAAGATATCGCTCACCTGCATAAGTGAGTGTAATTGGACTCTGTTCTCTATCAATCAAAGTAACCCCAAGTTCAGCTTCAATACCTTTAATAAACATACTTAAATAAGGTTGCGAAATATACAATTTTCTTGCGGCACGTGAAATACTTCCGAATTTTGATATGGCTTCTAAATATGCTTTTTCATTCACTTTATACACAACCTCACTGTCTTGGATTAATTATTATACCAACTATAACTAATAAGTTATCAATTTGATAGCAAAATACATATTGTACAAACCTTTATTTTGGAGAGATAATTAACTTGTTAGAAAAAGCAGTCATACTTTTAAAAAGTATCTGACGCTTACGTAAAAATTTAAATTTGGGGGTAGTTTATATGACAAGAAATGTAATTGTAACTGGTGGGGCACAAGGAATAGGTTTCGCAATCGCAAATGCTTTTGATAAAGAACAAGATCGCGTATTTATTTTTGATATGAGCAAAGAAAAAGCAGAAGAATCAGCAAATCAACTACAAAAAGGTTATGCATATGCTGTAGATGTAACAAATGAATCTGAAATAGAAACGGCTATCCAAGCCATTATTAACAACTATGGCGCTATAGATGTACTTGTAAACAATGCAGGTATTCAACACATTGCAGCGGTTGAAGACTTCCCATTATCAAAATGGAACCAAGTTATTAACGTTATTCAAACAGGTACATTTTTAATGACAAAACATGTTTTATCAAGCATGAAAGCACAACATAGTGGCCGCATCATAACTATTTCATCAGCACATGGTGAAACAGCAGATCCTTATAAATCTGCATACGTTGCTTCTAAATTTGCACAAATAGGTTTCACCAAATCTGTCGCTTTAGAGACAGTAGACCAAGGAATTACAGCCAATGCAGTATTACCAGGACCAGTACGCACATCATTAATTGAGAATCAGTTAGCTAATTTAGCTGAACAAGACAATTCTACAGAACAAGAAGCAATGGAAAAACACATTACAGGTAAAATGCCAATGAATCGCTTGCTAGAACCAAGTGAAATTGCAGATACTGTTGTTTTTCTATCATCAGATAAAGCGTCAGCCATTACAGGAGAAACTATCAGTGTATCAGGCGGCATGAACGCTTAAGTAATAATTTGAAAATATTTAATTAAAGGAGCTTACCATTATGACAAATATTCAAGAACAGCTAATAGGCACATGGAAATTACGCACATATCAAGATGTAGCAGAAGACGGAACAATTTACTACCCTCTTGGTAAAGATGCTACAGGTTTTATTATGTATAATCCAGATGGTTATATGTCAGCGCAACTAATGCAACAAGGCAGACCAAGCTATGCGTCAGGTGACTTGCACAAAGGCACAACAGAAGAAATGGCGACAGCAGCAGAAGGATACGTAGCGTACTCAGGTAAATTTAAAATAGATGAAGCAAACGCTACACTTTATCATACAATGGATGTCAGTATGAATCCTACTTGGTTAGGAAATACTCAACCACGTGAATATACACTAGAAGACAACGTCTTAACACTTGTAAATGGCAATAATCGTAACCAAAAACTTATTTGGGATCGCGTAAAATAATTTGCAAAGTTTGTATATTAGTAAATCGGAAAATCGTAAAATGGATAGAATTTTTAGGAGTTATACGGTGAAAGATTAATTGCAATAATCAATTAAGGACCTGAGGCATTTAATGTCTCAGGTCCTTAGTTTATAATCGTTTTTTTGAAAATAATCCAATTCTTCGATTATACCAAATTGTCACATTCTTAATTATTGAAGTAATGTTAAGTGAATCGACTACACAAACATATCTAATATCATAATGAATATTAATCCACAAATACCGAAAATCGAAGATAATACTGTATAAGTACCGAAAGCTTCTTTCAAAGTCATTCCCAAAGACTCTTTAACTATCCAAAAACCAGCATCATTCACATGAGATGCAACAGCACTTCCCGCACCTGTTGCTAATGCCACAAGTTCCAAATTGACATCTGGAACTCCTGTTAACGAAGGTATTACTAAACCAGCTGTGGTTAAAGTAGCTACAGTTCCAGATCCTAATGCTAGCCTTAAAATAGCAGCTACTATCCATGCAAATAAAATTGAAGATAAATTTGACCCATCAAAGAGCGTTGCAATATAATCACCTACACCACCATCAATAATAACTTGTTTAAGAGCGCCACCACCACCGATAACAAGAAGCAACATACCCATTGCGTTAATAGCATTAGTACATGACTGAGTAATTTGTTTTCTTGATATACTTTGTTTTATCCCCATTGTATATAAAACTAGAACTAAGGATAACATCATAGCAGTAGATGAGTTAGTTATTAACTTTAGAATACTTATAATTATATTATCTACAAAACCCATTTGCTTTTGTAATATATCTAATACCGCACCTATTGTCATTAAAAACACAGGAAATAGTGCAGTAAATAAACTCAATCTAAAAGTGGGTAATTTTTTAAATTTTATATTTTCTGTAGTTGCAAAGGTAGATCTTTCTAATTGAACTTCCCAAAAGCTGAAGGTATAAATTTCTGAGCTATTTTTGGATAATATATTCCAGAAATAATCACTGTAGGTATTGCTACAATAATTCCGTATACTAAAACTAATCCAATATTAGCACCGTATTCTGCAGAAACAGCTATAGGGCCAGGATGAGGTGGTAAAAATGAACCTAACAATTTTGAAGTGAATGGCATTCCTTCGACTCAAGTTATTTGTTATGATTTACGTTATCCTGAAGTTACAAGAAAATCTATCATGTCTGGTGCTCAAATAGTTTTCGTTGTCGCTCAATGGACAACTAAAAACTTGCATCATTGGCGTGCCTTACTACAAGCTCGTGCAATTGAAAATAATTGCTTTGTAATTGCTTGTAATAGTGTGGGCAAAGTAAATCACAAAAACCACCATTCTAACACTTACGCTGGACATTCAATGATTGTAACTTCAGATGGAAAAATTTTAATAGAAGCACAAGCTGAAGAAGCAATTTTAGAAACAAAAATTGATATAAGTGCAATTGAAAAGCAAAGAAATGCAGTGCCAACATTAAATGATCTTTAAAACAATTAAGCTTTCAAGACATAAATACCTCTAAATTAATCAAAACCACCTGTATGAAGGATGGTTTTAGAAAGTAGACAAAGTCTAATAGAAAAAACACTTTCGTTGAATTCATATTAGTATGAATTCAACGAAAATATTTTTATATAATTTCTACAAATCAAAATCGATTCAAAATATAGTTGTATTCTTTATTTTACAATAATAAGAGAAAATTTAATCGGTAATATTCATCACATTAAGTTTTATACAAATAAACTTATAAATAAAATAAATATAATTCCTGAAACTGAAAGAACAGTTTCTAATAGCGACCATGTTAAAAATGTTTCTTTAATCGTAAGTCCAAAATATTCCTTAAACATCCAAAATGCTGCATCATTTACATGAGAAAAGATTAAGCTACCAGCGCCTATAGCTAAAACTGTTAGCGCCACATTTGTATCTGAATTTTGCACTATTGGTAAAATAATTGCTGTAGTAGATATTCCCGCAACTGTTGCAGACCCTAATGCAATCCTTAATACTGCTGCTATAATCCAAGCAAAAAGTAATGGGGACATTGATGTATCTGTAAAACTTTCTTTAATCGTATCACCCACGCCACCATCAATAAGGATTTGTTTAAAGGCTCCACCGCCACCAATTATTAGCAGCATCATTCCAATAGGATATATTGCATTAGTTACTGAATCCATTGTTTCTCCGATTCGTTTTCCTCTCCTTAATCCCATTGAAAAAATAGCGAATATAACTGAGATCATCATCGCTGTTCCTGCAGTACCTATAAAATATATAAAGTTTTCTATATAATTTATACCTTTTCCATCCTCATGCCCTGTTATTAATTGTAAAACAGTGGATAATAACATTAATATTACAGGTAACAATGCCGTAAATACACTTAATCCAAAGCTTGGCATTTCACTTTCAGAAAATTGTTTTTGATTTCCTAACTCTGAAATATCACCTTTTTTTCCAAATGCAGAAGGCGCGATTTTTTCAGCAACTTTCAAGAATAAAGGTCCAGATATAATAGCTACAGGTATCGCTATTATTATTCCATACATAAGTACTTCACCAATGTTTGCATGTAGTTCTTTAGCTATAACCGTTGGCCCTGGATGTGGCGGCAAGTATCCATGTGTTACTGATAAAGCTGCCATCATAGGAATACCAATATTCAATTGTGAGACCTTAAGTTTTTTGGCAATAGTAAATACTAACGGTATAAGTAAAACTAAACCAACTTCTAAAAATAAAGCGATGCCTATAATAAATGAAGCAATTATAATTGCCCATTGTGTGTATTTCTCCCCAAATTTTGAAATTAATGTTTCTGCAATTCTACTTGCTCCACCACCATCAGATAGTAATTTACCTAACATGGCACCAAGACCAAATATCAAAGCTATATGACCAAGTGTGCTTCCTATCCCATTTTCAATACTTCCCATTATATTTTCAATAGGTATGTTTAAAAACAGACCTGCAATTACCGATGTAATTATTAATGAGACAAAAGTATTTAATTTTAAAACTATGATCAACACTAAGAGTATTAATACACTAATAGCTACACTGAATATAACACCTATTAAACTCATATTTACCTCCTTCCTCTACTTACCATTCGGCAATAGAACCATCTTTGTGTTTCCAAATTGGATTTTTCCAGTTATGACTTTCCTTTGCTCTTTCCTCGACATACTCTTCATCAATTTCGACACCTAAACCGGGGCCATTTGGTATTTTTACATAGCCATTTTCATATTCAAAAATGCTTCTATCTTTAACATAATCTAATAAATCATTATCTTTGTTGTAATGAATACCTAGACTTTGCTCCTGTATAATTGCGTTATGACAAGTTGCATCTACTTGTAGACAGGCGGCTAACGCAATTGGTCCTAAAGGGCAATGTGGTGCCGCTGCCACATCATAAGCCTCTGCCATAGATATAATTTTCTTACATTCTGTAATACCACCTGCATGAGATAAATCGGGCTGAATAATATCTACGTAACCATCTGCTAATACTGATTTATAATCATAACGTGAGTACATTCTTTCTCCAGTGGCAATTGGAATAGAAAAATTCGATAGATTCTTTAAAGTTTCGTTATGTTCAGGTAACACAGGCTCTTCAATAAATAATGGATGTAAAGGTTCGAGCTCTTTAAATAATATTTTAGTCATAGGTTTGTGAACTCTTCCGTGAAAATCAATACCTATACCAAAGTCTTCTCCCATTTTCTCTCTGATTGCATGTACACGCTCAATAACATCTTGAACTTTTTTAAAATCATCAACATATTGTAATTCTTCAGTTGCATTCATTTTAATTGCTTTGAATCCCTTATCTGAAACTTTTTGAGCTTCAAGAGCGACATCCGTAGGTCTATCCCCTCCTACCCAAGAATAGACTTTTATTTCTTCACGTGCTTTACCGCCTAATAATTGATGAACAGGAGCATTAAGATACTTTCCTTTAATATCCCAAAGCGCTTGGTCAATGCCTGCAATAGCACTCATCAATATGGGCCCACCCCTATAAAATGAAGAACGATACATTTGATTCCACAAACCTTCAATATTACAAGGATTTTCACCTATAATTTGGTCCATTAATTCTTTTACTGCAGCCTTCACAGTATCTGCTTTACCTTCAATTACTGGTTCTCCCCAACCAATAATACCGTTATCTGTAATTATTTTTAAAAATAGCCATCTCGGTGGTACTTGATATAACTTATAACTTTTAATTTTCATGTTAGCATCCTCCTAATTTAATTTTTGAATCAAATTTTCAGCTTTTAATTTAATCTCATTTAATGATGATTCATTAATTTTCAAACCATTTTTTACGATTGCACTACTGACTCCGACACCGATTGCACCCATATTGATATATTGTTTTATATTTTCTTCATCAATTCCTCCAGTAGGTAATAAATTCATATCATCTAGTGGCGCTCGAATATCTTTAATATATCCTGGCCCCATTTCTGCTATTGGAAATACTTTTACAATATCTGCACCTTTATTACTAGCTAGGGTAATTTCTGAAGGAGTCAGGGCTCCCGGAATTGAAATAACATTTTCTTTTTTTGTATATGCTATTACCTCTGGATTTGTATCAGGCGATATAATAAATTTTGCACCAGCGTTTATGGCTTTTTCACATTGCTCAACATTTAAAACCGTACCTGCTCCTATTAACATTTCATCATCATATATGTGATTCAAACTGTTTATAGAATTAAAAGCGTTTGGTGAATTAAGCGTTACCTCTACTAATCTAATTCCTGCTTTATATAACTGTTCTACTATTTTCAATGTATCTTCAGTGTCGTATCCTCTAATTATTGATATGATTTGATATTTCTTAATTGAATCAATATTCATTTAAACACTACCTTTCTACATCACAAATTTGATTATTTAAAAATTGCTCTAGCTCATTTAATTTTGGCAATCCATAGAAGTCTCCATAAGTAGTTGTAGCTAAAGCTCCCATGGCTAAAGCATATTTAGAAACTTCAACTAAATTTTCTATACCATAGCTTTCAAGACCATATATTAAACCCGCAGCAAAAGCGTCCCCTGCGCCAATAGAATCCACTTCTTTAACTTTATATGCTTCTTTAAAAAACCTTTCCTTCTGATTAGCAAAAAATGCGCCTCTAGAACCATCTTTAATAACTAATAGCTTATTGTTCATATTTTTCGCATATTCCTCATATTTTTTACTTCCAAATAGAATTTTTGCCTCACTATTCCCAGTTAGTAAAATATCAATATCCATAGCAATTTCTTTATAAAATTTTCTGAATTCATTTTCATTCCATAGTTTTTTTCTATAGTTAGGATCAAATATAATAGTTAATCCTTTTTCTTTTGCTTCTTTTATTAATGAAATTGTTGTTTTATAGGTATGTTGACTTAAAGATGGGGTAATACCAGTAATATACAAAATGGTTGCGTTTTCAAAAATATCGTTAAAAAAACTACTTATTTCATAATGATTGATTGCGCTAAATTCTCTAAAATAATTTACTCGAATGATATTAGATGCCGCTCTTTCTTTTGTCATAATTCCAGTCGAGTAATTATTTAATTTAGTTAAAAATTTAGTACCTATTCCTTCACCTTTTAATTGATATTGTATTGCATCTCCAATTGCATCATTACCTGTAGCAGTAATAAAATGTGACGAAATACCTAATTTAGATAACCCAATCATGGTATTAGCCTCTGCTCCAGCAATATGAAACTGTGCGTTATTACTATAAACAAACTTACTGTCATTAAGTGAAAATACACCCATTACTTCACCATATGAAATTACAGTCAATTTATATACACTCCATTTCTCGTTAACCCCATTGCCTTTGAAATGATATAAGCATTTTGCTTTATAAGGTCAGGGATAGATTTATTTTCAATTATTCGTTCCTTTGGTCCAGCACAACTTATCGCACCAACAACTTGCTTTTCATCATTCAGTATTGGTGAAGCTATGCAATATAACCCTATTTCATTTTCTTCGTCATCTATGGAATAACCGTGTTCCTTAAATACTGTTAATTGCCTTTTAAGTTCCTTATAATTTTTAACAGTTTTAGGTGTAATTTTTTCAAATTCGAGATTTTCAAACATTTCATCCAACGTCTTTATGTCATACATTGATAAACACGCCTTACCTAATCCTGTAGAATATATTGGTTTATTAACCCCAGGTTGTGCAGTCGTCCTTATAGATCGATTACTATCAAATTTAGTTAAATAAATCATTTCATTATTTTGTGGATAAGCTAAAAAAATAGTTTCATTAATTTTTTCATTTAAGTATTTAATGTACGTCAAACTCTCATTGTATAAATCCAAATCTTCTCGTGCCCTATTGCCTAAATTGATTAATTTGTGTCCAAGTAAATATTTATTTTGGTAATCTTTTCTTATATATTTAGAATCTAACATTGTTTGAAGTAAATTAAATAAACTACTTGGTGGAATGGCTAATTTATCTCCTATTGCTTTTTCACTCAATGGAACTGTAGATTCTTTCAATAACTCTAAAACCTCAAATACTCGTTTTGCAGACTTAACCATACTAACCCTCCCTAGTTTTATATATGTGAAATAAATATATATATGTGAAAGTACAAGAATATAATCACACTATTTTATATATGTCAACAATGTATACATTAATTTTAATATTTATACTATCAATTAATACATAATATAACTATTTAATTATAACCAAAGATGTTTGCTCTATAATATTATGTAATAATTAATAAGATTATAAAAAATTGTCCACTGTATTGGACAATTTTAAATTAAGCGCTTACAAATCATTGGTATACACTTTATGTATGGAGGAGGGCATATTTATGAATAAGGAGGAAAAAAAGAAAAAGATTATAAATTTTTTACTAAACAATTCTGGATATACCAAAGCAACTGAACTTGCTGATTTATTATCGATCTCTTCTAAAAGTATTTATCGTTTAATCAATGAAATTAATGATTCTACTGATAATAAAAAAATTTATTCAGCAAAAGGTAAAGGTTTTTATATAGATCCTGACTTTAATAGCTTGGACATTGCACCAAATACGCTATCCAAAAATGTGAAGTTAGCTATGTCACCTATTGAAAGAAGAAATGAAATTTTAAAGGATCTATTAATCAGCTCGCCAAAACCAACGTCTGTGAACCAAATTATTAATAAATTCTATATTAGCGAAAGTATGTTATCCGTAGATGAAAAAATGATTATACAAACGATCCAGCCGTTTAACCTAAAACTAATTCGCAAAGATCGTACCTTGTTAATTTCAGGAGAAGAATCTGATATCAGAAGTGCATTAATGCAAAGTATGGATAATTTATTTTTAGATATTGAAAAATCAGATAGTATACCCAAAAGTATAGAAGAAAAAGATAAAAATTTTGTTTATCACCAAATAAGTACAATTGAAAAAACGCTCAATGTTAGCATACCGTACCCATACAATATTAATATCTTTTCACACTTATATATTTTAATATTACGCTTTAGAAAACACGGAAGACATGAAGTTAAAAAACATAAAAATAGAGAAAGTAATGATCATACGACAGATCAAAGATATTACAGAATTTGTGAAATCATTATCAAAAATTTCGAAATGTACTTATCTTCCCAATTACCTAACGTAGAAAAAGACTATTTATATAAATACCTAACATCTTATCGCGTAGAACACGATACATCTTCACACCAGGATAATGAATGTGACTTTTCAGATGACATTATTACTTTTACAAACAATTTAATACTACCTATGGAAAAGAGATTGAACAGTGGTTTTTCTAATACTACGTTTCGTATTGATTTAATGAAACATATAAAACCAATGATCAACCGAATAGAAAATCATATTCTTATTAAAAATACTTTATTAGATCAAATAAAGTTTGAATATTCCGAAATATATTCTCAAACATCTTATATTTCTAAAAAGTTAATCCCAACCATTTCAGAAGATGAAATAGGATTTCTAACGCTTTATTTTGCTCGAGAAATAGAACGTAATCCTAGAAAAATCAAAACACTGATTACATGTACAACTGGCATAGGAACATCAGAACTATTACGCGTCAAAGTCGAGAAAAATATTCCTGAGATTGAAGTAATAGATGTCATATCATCCGATATTATCAATAGCGAAATTATTAAAGATATCGATTTAATAATTTCTACTATTTCAATAAAAAATTTCGATGTTATACCTGTTGTTGTTGTAAGTGCAATGTTTAATAAAAATGATCAACAAAAATTAAAATCCCTTATTCCGAAGTTAGGTGTTCATTATGGATGAAATTTTATTAGAAATAACGGCACAATCAAATGATGCGAACAAAATTTTAGATGATATAGAAAACTTACTTATTGAAGATAATGTTATTGATAAACAAAATACCATGCTACAGGACATTGCTTTTAGAGAATCTCAAGGTGACTTAGAAATCTATCCAAAAGTAATCCTACCTCATATTAAAGCATCTTACGTTTATCAAACACGTATTGTCTTAGTGAAAAATAGCGCTTCATCTATAACGTGGCAAGACAAATTCATTGATTTGATTATTTTAATACTAATACCTATGAAGGTTGAAGACAGTGAAAAAGATTTAATAAGAAGCTTTATGAGAAATTTAGCACATGAAGAATATATAAAAAAATTGATTACAAAGGAGTAATTTATATGAACATCGTAAGCGTTTGCGCATGTACCGTAGGCATTGCACACACATATATTGCAGCAGAAAAATTAGAACAAGCAGCTAAAAAGAAAGGTCATTCCATTCAAATTGAGACCCAAGGAACAATTGGTGCAGAAAATGAATTGTCTGAAGAAGCAATAAGTAATGCAGATATTGTATTGCTGGCAATAGACGTAAAAATTTCAAATAAAGAACGTTTTGATGGGAAAAAAATAGTTGAGATACCTACAGATGTAGCAATTAAATCGCCAAATAAATTAATAGAAAAAATAGAAGAAATTGCTGTGAGTAAAAGTTAAGGGAGATGAAAAATTTGGAACTTACAAATATCTTAGATGAAAATATAATTTTTCCAAAATCTAATTATACTAACAAAGAAGAGACCTTAAAAAGTTTAGCAGCATCGTTTAAAAAAGAACAGTACATCGATGATATAGATAATTTTTTAAATGACGTTTATAACAGAGAAATTGAGGGCATGACTGGAATTGGTAATTTATTAGCAATTCCACATGGCAAAAGCAAAAGCGTTAAGAAACCTGGTGTTGCAATCGCAACATTAAATAATAAAGTTGAATGGGAATCACTAGATAACAACGGTGCTCAAATTGTATTTTTAATTGCAATCGGAACTGAGAACTCAAAAGATCATCTGAAATTATTATCTCAAATAGCTAGAAAGTTGGGTAACGATGAAATAAGTTCTAAATTACTTAGCGCTAAACGAAAAGAAGAAATTATACAGATACTTACATCTTAAAGGGGATGAGGGTTATGAAATCATTTTTCAATAATTTAAATTTCAAAACACATTTATTAACAGCCATTTCTTATCTTATCCCCGTAGTTTGTGGTGCTGGGTTTATGATTGCTATAGGAATGGCGTTCGGTGGAGATAGCTCTACTGATTTAACTAAGGCAGGTTATTCATTTTGGGATGTTCTTGCTGTAATAGGAGGACTAGGATTAAAATTATTGCCTGTAATAATTGCTACTGGTATTTCCTATTCTATTGCAGACAAGCCAGGTATTGCTCCTGGCGTAATTATAGGTTTAACCTCTACTGCAGTTGGTGCTGATTTTATAGGTGGCATCATTGGAGGTTTTCTTACGGGATACCTTGTAGTACTCATCATTAAGTTCGTAAAGTTACCAAATTGGGCTAAAGGCCTTATGCCAATGCTCGTTATACCATTTATCGCTTCACTCATAGGAGGCCTAATTATGGTCTATATCATTGGTGTTCCAATAGGTGCTTTTACACATTGGTTAACAGAATATTTACAATCGTTAGGTGGCACTTCTAAGTTATTCTATGGCCTATTGATAGGCGTACTAGCTAGTATTGACTTTGGTGGACCTATTAATAAAACAGTATTCGCTTTCGTTTTGACATTACAAGCGCAAGGTATTCATGAACCTATCACTGCACTGATTGTTGTTAATACCGCTACACCTTTAGGGTTTGCATTAGCCTACTGGGTGGCTAGGTTATTCAAAAAAAACATTTATAAACAAGTAGAAGTCGAAACTTTAAAAACTGCATTTCCAATGGGACTCATTGAAATTGTTGAAGGTGTGTTACCACTAGCATTAAATGATATTCTTCGTAGCATTATTGCTACTGGAATAGGTGGTGCTGTTGGTGGTGCGATTTCTATGGTGTTAGGCGGAGATGCACAGGTCCCATTCGGAGGTTTACTCGTACTGCCTACCATGTCACAACCATTTACTTTTGTACTAGCCGTATTAGCTAACTTAATTGTTACTGCATTAGTACTTACTATTTTAAAAAAACCGATCGATGAATCCAATGATATACAAGAAGAAACAGAAGAAGAAGATATAGATTTAAATGAGCTAAAAATTTCTTAAGGAGGATCATTTATGGTTAGAGCACAATTTTCACCATCATTAATGACGATGGACCTAGATAAATTTAAAGAGCAAATCACTTTTTTAGATCAACATGTAGATTCGTATCATATAGATATTATGGACGGACATTATGTTCCAAACATTACGTTGTCACCATGGTTTATTGAACAAGTTAAAAAAATTTCTTCCGCCCCAATTTCTACACATTTGATGGTAACAAACCCGGCTCAATGGATAGATCAATTAATCAAAATTAAAAGTGAGTATATTTGCGTACACGCCGAAGTTATGAACGGAATTGCCTACCGTTTAATCAATCAAGTGCATGACGCAGAATTAAAATTTGGAGTTGTTTTAAATCCTGAAACTAAAATTGATATCATCATTCCTTATATAGATTTAGTCGATAAAATAACGATTATGACTGTTGATCCAGGTTTTGCAGGTGAAAAATTCATTGATAATACATTAGAAAAAATACGAGAGTTACGTGTTCTTAGAGATAGCAATAACTTTAATTACCTCATAGAAATGGATGGGTCATCAAATAAAAAAACTTTTGGAAAAATTCAAAAAGCTGGACCAGACATCTATATATTAGGACGTAGTGGACTCTTTGGATTAAATGAAAATATTGAAGCATCTTGGTATGAGATGTTACAAGATTTTAATAGCGCGAAAGAACAAATTTAATCACTGTTAATTCAATAAAGACAACAATCCCTATTCACTATGATTAGCACGATTGTTGTCTTTTTTTATTAGGTACACACCACATAATGAATATTTCATATATTTTTACTTATAATCTACATTTAAAATGTCAGTTGATTTTAAATTACAAACTTATCTCTCAATAAATACATCATTAATTTGTATTCTTTTATTTATAATAAACAGATAATTGATCTAAATTGATTAAAATGCCATAGTCACTTAACTGATCTTGTCTATCAAGTAATAATTTTTCTAATATTTCTTCTTTTTCCTCTAACCTTCCATAATGAAGCAAGTTATGGCAATGACTACACAAAGAAACAATGTTTTCCTTAACATCAAGGCTTCTATCGAAGTCTCGATATTTACTTATTGGAATTAGATGATGAGGTTCTGTATATTGATTACCATTTTTTCTAGTAAATGTTCTATCTTCTGAATTATATTCACACTTATAATCAGCTATTATTAGTGCCGCCACTGCCCTTTCAGGATTTCTTTTGGGAATTTTTCTTCCAGTAGAAGTAGAAACCTTTGTCCTTTGCGGTTCAACTTTCGATGTTTCTGTATTGGGATGAGCTGCACTTATCTTGTTCTCTAAATCCATATTGATTAAGTTTTTTTCTACTTGATTATATTCTGAAATTTTATCATCTATAATTTCTTTCAATGCCCCTTTTAAATGAAACAGTACTTCAGGATTCTCTTGTATTTCAATCGCTTTTTCTAGAATAAATACCGCATGCTCTTCATCTAAATCGCACATGTATTGCTGCTTTCCTCTACCATTTACACTAAAGGCGCTATTTTCTTTATAGTTGTCTATGAGCCACTGCCTAAAATCTGCGGTGTTTATCTCTACGTCAAATGGATAGTAGGTTAATTGAACACAATATCCTTCCTTATTCCATAAATTTGATGATTCGCCATGCATAATCTCACGAGGTTGATCCATTTCCTCACAATCACCTTTAGCAATGCTTATGGCAACTACCTTACCACTTTGGTTATGTAGAATAAAATCACCTTTTCTAATTTTCATCATGTTACTATATCCAGCATTTCTTTTCCCATTCTTAGTTAATTGAGGTGACCACACATAGCCACCCTTTCTTTCTACATCATAAGATACACCTTGAAATACATAGAAAACAGCCATATATTCACCCTTTTATAGCAACATATATTAAAAATATATATTACTTATTTTTGGAAAAGCAAATTCACATTTAAATTATTAAAAGCTATTCTAACTTAATTTATATGAAAACAGAATTTCATAGTCTGACTAACAATATTCAAATAACACAAGTCAATGAAGCATTTTCAACATTTTATGGTTGTTACTAAAATAAACAGATACACAAGAATACCATTAATATTATCTTAGTTATAAAGCTTAGCCTAGTAGTTTATTAAATTTTAAAGTATTCAAATACTATTTGGTTCAATTGCTCTGAAATTTGATTGAAATCACAATTTAGATCTAATGTTTTCACATTAATCTGGTTTCCACTCATTTGATAATTATTGTCGGGAACTACTTTTTCATCAGTCCTAGCGTAAAGTAACATTCCCGAAACTTTTGCTGACTTTTCTTTTAGATCTATATCTAGATTTTTAACATAGGTGAAAATTTGATACAGATTTCCTGAATGTATTTTTTTAGCATCATAGTTATTTTGTAATGTTTTCGCATAATATTTCGTGTCAATTATTAAATATTCATTGTTATATGAAAGGATAATGTCGGTCTTCATCACAGGTAACATATCTCTAATCCCATCATCCACCATCCAAGGAATATAGGACGATGTGACAGTTAATTGTGGAAATTCTTTTTTATAATATTCAAAGGTGAATTTTTCAAACAGACGTGAAAGTTGTTGCTCATCTGAATAATCCATAAGTTGATTACTTCCATCTCTTTTTGACTGTAACAATCCCTTCGTAATTAGATAGCATATAGCCGTTAACATTTTATATGTTTTATTATTACGAGTAAATTGTAAATTCCAATTTATATTACGTTTATCTAATGTATCTACTTTTTCAAAAAACAATAATAATTTTTTAATTTTTTTCTTTCTCTCTTTTGAAATTTCAGATTTAAGTAACAAAATCATAGTTGTTTTAATGATCTTATTCATATACGTATTAATCGAAAACTCGTCATATGAGCAATTGAGTTTTTGATTCATGATATCTAGATTTTTAATAGATTCTGTGATATTAATTTTTCCTCGTACAATTTTCAAGGATTCTTGTTCTTCAACATATTCATGATGTAAGCCACGTTTCAGTTGAATAGATATACCCTTAATTAGAATAGCTGCATACAAATCAATAGCATTCTCGAAGTCTTCCGTCGCGACTTTACGATATCCTTTTTCATTTAATACTTTATATGCATATGACAACATATAATATATATTCTTAATAGCTATCATTAAATAGCTCTCCTTAATTTTTCAGACCATAAATCTACTTTTTCTGTCTCATCAAACCAATATTCTTTTATAAGTGGAATAATTTCATATTCTACTATATTCTCTAATTCATTGTCTGTAACGTTTGAAAAGTTGCAAAAGTAGCTATGACCAATAATAAAGCCTTCACCAAGTGACTCATCTCTATTAATTTCATAATTCAAATTTATAATACATTGAATAAGAGAATCAAATTTAGAATTATCTAGCTTTTCTTGATACGCCCTAAATCCTAGTGTAAAAAATCCAGTTGTCATATTATAAAATGCGAATCGTCTACGCAATGCATAATCTAACATGGCTAAACTGCGATCAGCTGTATTCATCATTCCAATAATATAAATATTTGGGGGCACAGAAAACTTTTCGTCTGCGTATAATAACTGCAGTTCTGTTCCACGTTTGTCATTCTCTATTAACATGAATAATTCCCCTAAAATCTTACTTAAATTTCCTCGATTAATTTCATCAATAATAAAGAAATAATCATTTTCTATATCATTTTCTGCTCGTTTACAAAAATTATAGAATGTACCCGTACGGAGTTCGAATCCCGATTCTGTTGGTCTAAATCCCATAACAAAATCTTCATAAGAGTAATTTTGATGAAATTGAACCATTTCAACACGTTTCTTATCTTTTACTCCCATCATAGAATAAGCTAATCGCTTAGCTACATATGTCTTACCAACGCCAGGAGCACCTTGTAAAATAATATTTTTCTTTTTTCTAACTAAATTGACTAAATTAAGATAACTTTCTTCTTCCATAAACACATCATTTAAAAAGTGGTCTCTATCGTAATTTAGTATGGGCGCTTCTGTTTCATCTTCTATATCAATTTTATCTTCTTCAAATAATATTTTAAGGTTTTCAACAAAATCATTATATGGCGTAATATTGGTCAAAGTTTTAGGTGCTAGTTTCATTGAAGTAACCCACTCACCTTTATCTGTCCAATCGATCCTACGTATATTTTTAAATTCTTGACTTGGATTATACTCATGTTCAGAAGTAACGATTCCCCTGCCAATTATTTGTTTTTGACCTTTTTTAACATAAACAATATCTCCACTTTTCATTTCATTAGTAAATTGCCATATAGCATTCGTGATATTAATATAGCCATTGGTATCTCCATTAATTTCTTGCAACTTTTCTTTCAAATCACCTCTACTAGTATACATTGAAAAGTCTTCTAATTCTTGCCAACCAATCGACATGATGCCTTTTTCATAAAATGTGCCCCAGTTTACTGCCTGAGATCCAGGGGAAAATATCCAATAGTTTATTGATTTCACGTCTTTATCTGCATCTGATGTTTCAATTTCTATATCTTTATTCTTATTTTGCAAATTAATTTCTTCAGAATAGCACCAAGCATCGTAACTCAATTCAATAAAGTTATCGATCATTGTTTCTTCGCTTGAAAGATAATCTTGTATGTTAACAATTATTTCTATGTAAGCTTCACCTGATAATTTGCCATTTATTATAGGTAACTTATTTATTATTTCTCCAGTAATTTGACCAGATTCGTATATATACCATCTAGAACGAGAATCAAGATTGACAAATTTCTCTGGAGCAATCCAGTATAAACCGCTTGTCAATTTACTATTATGAATTCCTTTTTTAGATATAACTTTATCAAAGTATTCTATGAATTTTTCTTGAGAAGCCATTGTAGGATTCTTAGCAAATTCTAATGCTGCCTTATATAGCATCCATAGTTTATCAATATCATCTGCATTGCGGTCACCTTTAAAATAATAAAATGTAGCTCCCATATTATTGATAGTTGGAATACTCTCAAAACTATTTGGTAAGTCTGCCTTAATTTCAAAAAGTTCTGCTATTGCTTTCAATATTTTTATCTTATTTGATAAACTCAAACTGCTTTTATTAAATAAAGCAAATACTGTAAATGGATCAATATCTGTTAAATCATTATTTCTCTCTAAAGTTGGTAGTTTAATTTCTGTCATTATATATATTTTTTTGACTTTTTCAATTAAACCCTTACGATTTTCATGATATTCCAATAATTTTTCAGCAAATTCTTTATAAAAATCGACCCACGTCATATCAATTACACTTTTCATTAAATCATCCCCCTATGAATGCCATTCCGACAGTTTTTTAATTTATGCTTTCTTTTATTAAATTAAATATAACATATGAGTAGTATTGAAATTCTATAGTTTCTATATAAATAACCAAAATAATAATTGTTTAATTGTAATGAGATAAACAAAGTATCTAACTTTATTTGATAAGAAACCATTTAAACAAATGAAAAAATATACTTTAGAGCCCTTATTAGAGTTAACCGCTATTTATGTGGGAAATATAGCAGAACTTATTAAAGAATATTTTGAGGCGTCTGTTGATTGTAAAGTATACATTATATTTAATTGCATAACTTTTAAAGGAGTATTGAATAAATTATAAGTCCTTTTTGATAAATTATTAAAAAATTATATAGAAAAGCGGAGCAGAATAAATCAATATAATAATACAAAGTAAAAATTAAAAGAATGTGGATAGTTAAAGTTGGCGATCATTAAATTTAAGGATGGATAAATTATGGAAATTATTAATTACAACAATAATAATTGCCATTTTATGCATATTAGTCGCTGTAAGGTTTTTCGGATACAACAAATTTCAAGAAGTAGAGTTAGAAAAAGACAAGTTACAAAATCAACAAAAAGAAAATGGCGAAAGTGATTCGCAAAGTTCTAGTGAAACAGTTAATAATAATCAAGAACAAACTACAATAGAAGAAGATCAAAAAAAAGTAAATAGAAATAATGTTTTGATTATTTATTCGCTGGATTGGAACAAAGCTATGAAGATCGGTTTGATAAGAGTAAAGTAACTTTCCAAGAGCTAACTCAGGATGAAAACGGAAATTGGAAGATTATGGGAAATAATAAGAGCGATCATGGATCTTATGTATTTGAAGTGACACCAGATGGTTTAGTTCAAACACTTGATAATGCTGGAAGGATAGAAGATTCAGTTCAAGTAAATTTAGATTAATCTAATCAAATGATTAAACAGTAATACAAACATTCACTTAATCCTAAAATACGTCAAAACTGTATTTTAAAAGCTTAATCAATATATGGAGTAAATGTGAAACATTAAGCTATCTAAAAAGCTTATTTTGAAATCAAAAGAAGTAATGAAACTCACATTTTATTGAATCGTAATTTAACAACTCTTGAAAAATATAAATGCGGTTAGAGAAAAAATATTGCTCTAACCGCATTTATATTTTTTATTTTGTTTTAATCATTCCTGAAAATATTTTAGTTTACATAATAGGTCATTATCAGAACTACACAAAAACTTTCTGTAAAAGGCCTTGTTTACGTTCTTTCAATCTATCAATTTTTTGATTTTGTTTTTTAATCAGTTCATCGATTTTGTTAAAGAAAGTGCCAATTTTACTTTGTTCTTCTATAATTGGCAAATCGATTTTAGTATTTAAAATATTCTTGTTATATAACCTTTTTATTGTAGTTCCTTCAATTCCAGCCCACTTTACAATTAGGTAAAAATGCTTCAAAAATATATTTAGTACTTCATCATTGTGTTGCAACCAAACTATATTAGAATCTTGATAATAGGCTTCCTCTCCACTATATTCAATCGTTCTTCCTATACTTCCAGATGCTGAAATTAAAATATCTCCTTTACTCGGATATGGATATTTTAATTTATACTCTTCAAATTTTTGTCTAGTAATAAATGTTTCTGCTTTTTTTCCAAAAGTTCCAATTTTATAGAAGGGAATCTCTCCATTTATTGTAGTTTCATTTTTATATATTCTTTTATTCATAGAAACATGGCCAATATCGCCTAGTTTTTTAATTTTCCACTTTGGATAATCATTACCATGCCCATCTTTAAATCTTAATTCTTGAGAGAAAATCTTTTGCATATATCCCTTTTTCTGTTCTTCTAGCTTCTCTAATTTTTGTTCTTCCAATTCGATTTGTCGATCGAGTTTGCTGAAAAATTCACCGATTTTATTTTGCTCTTCCAATTTTGGAGTATAAAAATAAAATTCTTTCATATCTGCTTGGAATAAGTGTGGGATTGAACTTCCCGATACTTTTAAATGAATTAATTTATTGAAATATGAACTTAGTAATATTTGATGAAAAAACAGTGAACTTAACTTTTCTTTAAATGGTCTAACTAACATCATAGTTGAATTAATTGTTGCATACTTAGGTAGCTCATTTATAATCGCTGGATTTCCTAATGCTCCATCCTTAGAAAATATTAAATCTCCCTTTTGAAGTGCTATTTCTAATGACTCTTCATATCTAAATTGGGTAATTTGGTCTGCTTTTTCCCAGTTCACTTTACCATTATTAATATGCTTGTTTGCAATTAAAAAAGCATGTCCCTTACTAACATACTCTTCTTGTTTTAAACCTTTCCAACCTAATCTTCCTTTTATAATCGCATAGTCACCTAACTTTAAAATTTCCCATTCACCTTCAAATTCTGGAAATCTCAACTCTGGTACATGCTTCGCTTCATTAGTCATGTTTTAACACTCCTAATTCTTTAAGATATCCATTAATTTCTTGCTCTACTTGTGCAATTTCGTCATCAATTTGATTTAAATCTTTCTGAACTTGATCTAAATCAACAGGTTCTTCTTCTTCAAATGTATCTACATATCTTGGAATATTTAAATTGTATTCGTTTTCTTCAATTTCTTTTAAGTTTGCCGCATAACTATATTTATCAATTGTTTCTCTGTTTTTATACGTATCAATAATCGTTTCTACTTGCTCATCTGTGAGATGATTTTGGTTTTTACCTTTTTCAAATTCATTCGAAGCATCAATAAATAACACATCTTGATCTGCTTCGCGACATTTTTTAAATACTAAAACACATGTTGGAATACTTGTACCATAGAAGATATTAGCCGGTAAGCCAATTACCGCATCTAAATAGTTTTTCTCTTCAATTAAATATTTACGTATTACGCCTTCAGCTGCGCCGCGGAATAACACACCGTGCGGTAAGACTACCGCCATTGTACCTTCATCATCTAAATAATGTACCATGTGTTGGATAAAGGCAAAGTCTGCTTTAGATTTAGGAGCTAACTTCCCATAATTACTGAAACGTTCATCATCGTTAAATTTACTATCCGCAGACCATTTGGCACTGTATGGTGGATTGGCTACTACGGCATCAAATTTTTCATCCAAGAATGCAGGATTTTCTAGCGTATCATCATTTTGAATATCAAAGTTTTCATAACGTACATCATGTAACAACATATTCATTCGAGCCAAGTTATATGTTGTATTATTTCTCTCTTGACCATTATAACGATAGACAGTTGTTTCTTTACCTACACGTAATAATAATGAACCTGAACCACATGTTGGGTCATAAACATTTCTTAATTTATCTTTACCAAGGGTAACAATTTGAGCTAATATTTTAGAGACTTGTTGCGGTGTATAGAATTCACCCGCTTTTTTACCAGCATTTGCCGCAAAGCGACCAATTAAGAATTCATAAGCATCACCTAACATATCAATTTCTAAATCGCTATGTACAAAAGGTAAGTCTGCTAAATTGACCATAACTTTACTTAGTAATGCCGTTCTATCTTTAACTGTGTTACCTAATCTTGTAGAACTTAAATCCATATCACTGAACAAACCAATGAAATCATCTTCACTATCTTGTCCAAGCGTTGAGGTTTCAACTTTTCTAATAGCTTGAGCTAAGTGTTCAATATCAAAGCGTTGATTTTCAATTTCTTTAACCATACTACTAAATAAATCTTGTGGTTCAATAAAATACCCAACATTCTCTATCAGTTCAGCTTTTAAGTCGTCACGGTATGCTTCATCTCCCCAAGCTTGTTCATATGTTAAATCTTCACCTGATAATGCTTCAGCAACTTCATTTTCAGCTTTTTCTGATAAAAACCGATAGAAGATGAGTCCGAGAATATAGTTACGGAATTCACTCGCATCCATATTCCCTCTTAAATCATTGGCGATAGACCATAAGCGTTTATGTAATTCAGCCTGTTGTTGACGTTGTTTCTCAGTAATTGACATTTCATTTCCCCCATTAAATAAATAGTTGTGATTCTGTTTAGCAGTAAATCACTTTTCTGTGTACTACATATCAAAACCTCTGCAATATTTATTATCACAAAGGTTTGAAATTATTTCTAGCTACTATATTTTTCTGTGACTTCTTCTATAAATGATGTAACAGCTTTTTTAGTTTGTCGTTTTTCTCTAAGTTTTTTGTTTCCAACGAGATCTTTCAAGTGATCTTGATTCACAATACCACTATATTCAAACTCACCAGTAAGTGTCTTGAGTATTTGCTCATCAACGGCTTGTTGATGTGCAAAATCATTAAATTCTTCTTCGCGTTTCGCTTTTTCAAACAATAGATAAGCTTCATCAATGTTATCTTCTTCAGATAACTTAGGTATCACTTCATCAATAAATTCACGAATTAAATCACGTTTTAAACGTAGTGTTGGATCGTCAGCGTTGTCTAATATACGTCTAATTTGTTCACGATTGCGCTGCTGTTCTACTTTATCTTTCAAATCAATTTGGCGAACTAAGTCCATGATATAGGACACATTTATCATATCATTACGTAAGATTTCTATCTCAAAATCAATGTCATTTAAGATAGATACTTTTTCAACTTCACCGCGTTTTGGCTTCACTTCATCGTATATTGCAAAGTATTTACTCTTGTAGTCTTCAAATTCTTGTTCATCCATACCAATATTTTCTTTTGTAAAGTCAAACTCATCAAAAGCTTTCAATCTCAGTACAAGTTTTGAAACTAAACGGAAAGCTTCCACAAATGCTTTTTTCTCATTTTCATCTTGGACATTATCCATATCTTGTGGTTTTAGGGCAATAGACTTCAATTCAGCTAAAGCATCTACAAATTCAGATTGATACTCATCAAAGTTTCTCATTAATACACGATCTGTATCATCTGTCTGAGAGAAAAGTTTTAATGCATTATCTGTATTTCGTTTCAAATCACGATAATTGACGATTTTTCCAAATGGTTTGGTTTCCTTTTCTACACGGTTTGTACGTGAATAGGCTTGAACCAAGTCGTGATATTTTAAGTTCTTATCTACGTATAATGTATTTAATACTTTACTGTCAAAGCCTGTTAAGAACATGTTCACTACAATAAGTACGTCGATTTTATTACCTTTAACGCCTTTTTTAACATTTTTAGAGATATGATTAAAGTACTCTTGGAAAGTATCCGTTGAGAAATTTGTTCCAAAGTTATTATTATAATCTTGCATAATTTCTTCTAGTTTATCTCTAGAATGTGCCTCATCTACATCTCCTTCTTTGCTTTCCTCATTTGCTGCATAAGAAAATACGCCTGCGACTTTTAAAGGATGTTCATAGTCCTTACTGATCTTTTTAAACGTATCATAATATTTCACAAGTGCTGGAATACTCTGAACGGTTAATATTGCTGAATACTGTCTATTTCTTGTATATTTATCTTGATTTTCTGTAATATGTCGAGCAATGAGTTCAACACGTTTATCTGCCATCCACACTTCATCTTTATTAATATCTTCAACCATATCTTCTGAATCTGTATTTATATTTTGAGCTTTAAATGTATTAATATAATCTACTGAAAAGCCTAATACATTGCCATCATGAATGGCATCTTTAATGAGATATGAGTGTAAGCATCTCCCGAAAATGTCAGCAGTACTTCGGCCGTCTTGACTTTGATTTTCTTCAAAGCGAGGTGTTCCTGTAAAACCAAAGTACTGTGCATTATTAAAATGTTGACGGACAATGCGATGCATATCACCGAATTGACTACGATGACATTCATCAATAATAAAGACTACTTTGTCTGTCTTATATTGGTCTAAGGCTTCAGCGTTATTTTGAATGGCTTTAGACATTTTTTGAATCGTCGTAACGATAAGCGGCAAGCTTTTATCTTTTAACTGTTTAACAAGTTGCGACGTATTGTTCGTCTTATCTACTGAACCTTTAGAGAATTTATTAAACTCCTCTTCTGTCTGGCTGTCTAAATCCTTACGGTCGACAAGAAAGATGACTTTTTTGATATCGTCTTGCTCTGATAATACTTGACTCGCTTTAAATGAAGTTAATGTTTTACCACTACCCGTTGTATGCCATATATAGCCATTATTATTCGTTTCAGTGGCTTGATGTATTAAGGCTTCGACAGCGTGGACTTGATATGGACGCATCGCCATAAGAATATGATCTGTCTCATTTAAAATCATATAACGTGAGATCATTTTAGCTAAATGACAGGGTCTTAAAAATGTATTAGTAAAATCACTCAATGTATTGATGCGTTTATTATCTTTATCGCTCCAATAAAACATATGACTCTTTAATATTTCACCATCATTATTTGAAATATAACGTGTTTCAATACCATTACTGATAATAAACAATTGTATGTAACGGAAAAGACCTGTGTAGTTTTGTTTTCGATAGCGCATCACTTGATTAAATGCTTCATTGATGTCAATGCCACGACGCTTAAGCTCAATTTGAGCTAGTGGTAAGCCATTAACTAAAATGGTAACATCGTACCTTGCTTTATATGTATCATCGACGGACACTTGATTAGTAATTTGAAATTTATTTTTACACCAATTTCTCGTATCTAAAAATGATAAATACACTTCAGACTCATCATCACGTTTTAAAGGTAATTTATCACGTAGTATACGTGCACTTTCAAAGATCCCCTTACCATTAATCATCGTTAATAAGCGTTGAAATTCTTTATCTGTTAGTGACTCTCCATTTAATTTCTCGGCATGACGCTCATTTAAAATCGAACGGAAGTTATCTAATAGTTGTTGTTCATCCCTAATTGTTACAGTTTCATAACCATTTGATTTCAGCTGTTCCATCATTTCAGTTTCTAACGCAAATTCACTTTGGTATACCATAACATCCCACCTTTATATCTATTACTACTAATTATAATATACAAATAGATTTAGGTGGTGTGATTTTTTAATTTTTATTAATTATTCAGTGACAATAAGTACTGTAATATTAATGTAAGTTATTTATTAACCTATAAATTTCAAGAAATAGTACATTTAGAGGTTTTGTCATGAGGAATTAATGATTATACTTAGGCAATAAAATTATAAAAAAGGTAAAAGTAGGAAAGATATATGATAAAGACAATTATTTAGTAAAGCCACTGATAAAGAGAAGCTTATCAAAACCGCATCACTATATGATACGCTTCTGCATATCGGCTGGTGATGCGGTTTTAAAAAAAGACTAACTATAGTAATCATGAAACTACTAATTGCTGGCAGTCGCGTCGTAATATTCACAATAGGATTTATCGTTAAACCAATACTCGACCCATGGAAAAACAAAACAATCAAACGCACTGAAGACAGTTATTTAATGAAATAGTCAAATTATGTATTAAAATAATCGCCCAATCCGTAGAACAGAACTACAGGATCGGGCGATTTTTGGTTGTATTAATGTTTTTCTTTATAAAATAATATACACTCTATTATTGTTCTACTTTAGACAAATATACTTTAATCTCTCTGTCTTCGAATACTTTTTGAGCAACTGTTAACGCATTTAATACACGTGGAAAACCCGTATAAGGTATTAAATGTGTAATCGTTTCTATGATTTCCTCTGGAGCCACCCCTGAAGTCAATGCTGTATTGATGTGTAATTCTAATTGAGGCTCGGTTCCTTGTGTTACAAGTGAAGAAACCGTTACTAAAGCACGTTGTTGATTAGTTAAACCGTTACGTGAATAAATGTCTCCATAAGCAAATTCAATAATATATTTTGAAACGTCAGGTGCTATATCTTTAAGATTGTCAGCTATTTTTAAATGTGTTGAACCTGTCTCTGCGGTATATTCCATAAGTTTATCCATACCTTGTTGGTATTTAGTTTGATTCATAATAAATCGCTCCCTAATAGTAATTGCTAGCTTTAAATTTTTTCCTGTGAACGATTACTAATATAACTCTGATATTATTATTTGTTAAATATATAAATATCATAATTTCTATAACTAAAAGTTATAACAAACTAAAGACCATTTTCTAATATATAATCGATTAGTGCTCGTGTTGCATGTGAACGATATCTATCTTTTTTAACGATAAGACCCACTTCCCAGTAAATATACGGTTCAGTTATAGGTACTGCAGTGATTTTATCATAGTCGATTTTGCGTTTTAATGATTCTGGAAAGAAAGTCACGCCTAAATTATTTTCTACCATGTCTTTTATAAAATCCCATTGTGCACTTTGATACGCAATATTTGGCTTAAACCCGGAATTATTACACTCTTGTATAATACGATCATGCATCGTAAAATCTTCTGTAAATAAAATAGTCGGTTCATTCTTAATATCCGTTAATGCAACTTCCGAACATTGCGCTAAAGGATGTGACTTTTGTAGATATAACATCAATTTATCTGCAGTCAATTGAAAGACATCGAATTTTGTTTCATCGACTGGTAACATAACAATGCCACAATCTATCTCACCTTCATCTACTAAACGTATAACTTTATGAGTACCTTCTTCTATTAATTCTGTTGTTAAATGTGGATACGCCGAAGAGAAGCCTTTTATCATGCTAGGAAAGAACATAATACCAATTAATGAAGGTAAACCAATCTTTATATTTCCACTTTTTAATGAACTATTATCTTCCAAATTCGATGTTAAAGAGCTTAATGTATCAAAGATTTTGAGTCCGTGATTATAGACAATTTCACCTGAATCTGTAAGTTTAACTTGTCTATCTGAACGGTCTAATAACTCGACATTCAATTCTGATTCGAACGCTTTGATAGTCTTACTAAGTGCTGGTTGAGAAACATGTAATTGTTGTGAAGCCTTAGTGAAACTACCCAGTTTGGCTACTGTCATAAAATAGTTAAATTGACGGATTTCCAATTTATTTCACCCCTCTTTATAACTTTAAGTTATAGATTTCATTATTAATATTCATTTTACTTATCAACATTGTAGAAGTAAACTAAAATATATAGAGAAAATATGGAGGGGTTTCGATGTTAAAAGATAAAGTTACAATTATTTCAGGTTCTGCTAGTGGTATTGGTTTAGAAATCGCTAAAGAATTTTTAAACCAAGGTGCAAAAGTAGTATTCACAGATATTAATAAAACTAATTTAGACAACGTCGTGCGTGACTTTAAAGATAAAGGGGTTGACTGTATCGGTATTCCAGCAGATGTTTCGAATGAAGATGATGTCATAAATCTTGTCGAAGAAACTGAAAAACATTACGGTCGTATAGATGTTTTAGTAAATAACGCAGGCTTACAACATGTCTCAAATATTGAGGATTTCTCAACAGCTAAATTCAAACAAATGATTGATATTATGTTAGTGGGTACATTCATCATGACGAAACATGTATTACCTATTATGAAAAAACAACAATTTGGTCGCATCTTAAATATGTCTTCTATTAATGGTGTTATCGGATTTTCAGGGAAATCTGCATATAATAGTGCCAAACATGGGATTATCGGTTTAACAAAAGTCACTGCTTTAGAAACTGCAGAAGACGGTATCACTGTAAATGCCATATGTCCAGGTTACATTGATACTCCACTTGTTCGTGGTCAAATGGAAGACTTAGCCAAAACAAGAAGCGTAAGTGTTGATCAAGTACTTGATGAAGTATTATTTCCAATGATTCCTCAAAAACGACTTGTCGACATTCAAGACGTTGCAAACTATTCCGTATTTATTGCCAGTGATAAAGCCAAAAGCGTAACAGGTCAATCTATCTTAATAGATGGTGGATATACAGCACAATAATAAAAAACTCAGGCTGGGACATAATGTGTCTCCGCCTGAGTTTTTTCATTTCATACATTATAAAATAACTTAATTTCTTGAAAACCTTTCAAGAATTCTTCTTTACTGTAATCATTTTCTATAGCATAAAGCAACATGTTCCATAATCCACCTACATTAAAAGATAACATCATATATTCATCATTTAAATTATGCTGAAATTTTCCACTTGTAGATTGATGTACATTGAAAATATGATGATTAAACTCGTTTAGTAAGAACAGTTGCTTATTTTGTTTCTGAAGCATTCATATATAGGAGCGGTGTAATCAATAACAGTATATGTATTATCTAAAAATTTTAAAATAGTTTTTGATTCATTAATATCATTCGCATATACTATTTCAATATTTTCAAAATTATGAATATAGTTAGATTGATTTTTATTTAATAGTAGCTTAATAAAACTACTAATTTCTTTGTTATTACGTATCCTGGATTCTAGATTTATTGTTTTACCTTCATAATCTTCTTCTATAGTTTTAGAAATATTCCATATTAGTTTCTCTTTTCACCAATGTTTGTTCAGGATCATAAGAAATAATTAACTTTTTATCATTTTCTTTAATATAAGAATAAATTTGCTCTAACTGATGAGGATATTTACGTTGAGCTTCATCAATCATATAGATGTCAGCATCTAAAGATATAAACGCTTCGTTTGCCTTTGGGGGATATATCTTCCAATCATGATCTTTTATTAAATCTAGCTGTCCGTCATTCAACTCAGCACCACAATGCATTAAGGCAACTTTCTTATCAATTTTTAAACACTCTTTGTAAAAATCATAAAGAATCAAACTTTTTCCGCAACCAGGCTAACAATTGAGTCATCATTACTCAAAAATTGGATTAAACATTTCTTTGTTTTAACTTGTTCGTCATTTAAAAAATACTTTCCTTCTAAAAATTCTTGAGTATTATTAAATGGAGAAATAATAAATTTTTCTGGTCTAAATAACTCTTCTATATTTATAAATAATTTATTTTTTAAGTTCGAACATTCGCTGATAAATTCTTCTATATTTATTTCTTGCAATAAGTCCTCTTCATTTAATTTATATAATTTATTTTCCGATGATAAAAATCCATACTGTAAAAGTGTATAATTACACTCCATAAATAAAATTTATTTCTTTTTAATTGATCTTCTATTTCTTTTTCCGTGGTATCTCGTGATTTAAGTTCAATGTTAATAATATGTGTTTCAGTAAATCTTAATAAATCAAATTCTCCTGTTAAATCTTGAAACGAATATCCAAGGATATAACCCATAAATAAGTTACTATTTTTTTCTAATTTTTCATTTAATAATGCCACAAATTTTTTTATATCTTCAATTTCTGTTTTTTCAAAGACATATTATTTTTATTTAAGTAATCTTGAAAAAATTTTTTATTTGAAAAATTGATAACAGTTTTTAGTGATTGGGTAATCATATACATTCACTTCCTTTAAAAAATTATTAATCAATATTTTATACACTTCGTACTTTTCACAAAATCAAAGATGATAACCTATTTTCATGAGTTCAAAAGTTAATACTCCTCCACCATAATTACATCCTTTTACTGCAGAAGATGTAAGGATAAAAGAATTTTAAAAATATATTTTATATCCAATAGTTTATCAGCACCTTTGAATTTAACTCTATGAATTGTATCAATGAATGTTACATTAGTTGCATTTTGAATAATTTAATAAAAACTATTATTATCATTTATGATACGCTTCTCCTCGCATAATCTTAAATGCACGGTAGATCTGCTCTATCAATATGACGCGCATCATTTGGTGTGGGAAGGTCATTTTACTGAAGGATAATGCATAATCACTACGGTCTAGTACATCTTTATGTAAGCCATTAGACCCACCAATAATAAAAGTGAAGTCGCTTTGGCCACGTGTCATGCGACTTTCTATTTCTTTAGCTAAGCCTTCTGATGTCAGCATATTTCCTTTGATTTCCAATGTTATGACTGTAGACTGAGGTTTTACTTTTGCTAGTAAACGCTGGCCTTCTTTTTCTTTCACTTGTTCAACTTCTTTCTCGCTCATATTTTCAGGTGCTTTTTCGTCAGGAACTTCTATAACTTCAATTTTGGAGTATGCTCCTAAACGTTTTTCATATTCTGCGATTGCTTGTTTCCAGTATTTTTCTTTTAATTTACCTACTGTCAGTATTGTAATCTTCATAATTGCCCTCCAAATTCATAATAAACAATAGTTATTAGAGTTATCCACAAGTTATACACTTATTCACACTATTCCCTCTTATTATAACAGGAATGTATATCATTATTTAATAATGTTTACGTTTTCTAAACAAAAATACGTTAATAACATGTTAATTTGTGGATAACCCTGTGTATAATGTGGGTATTTCTATGTTAATTGTGCACATCTCTGGATAACTATGGATAAAATAGTGGATAAGTTGATGGATGTCTTACATACTTATTCACAAATTTTACGTTTTCTTCATAATTTCCACCTATAAAAACCTTTTATTAGCTAAGTTATCCACTGTTTATAATTATGCTCTAACTGTATATTGGTTTTCAATTAAGACACAGGGATGTATGACCAGTAAAATTTAGCAATACTAGTCTTACACATAATAAAAAACCAATATCTCAAATTGTGATATTGGTTAGGTTGTTATTACAACACAAATCAGACTAATGATTTATCAATAATCACTAGTCCTCCTTAATTAATTTGTGAACTTATTTATAGATTGCAACATTCCTACGTAATACTTTATTAAAATCAGCTACGCCCCAACATCATATTAAATCTCAACTAATTTATGAAATCCCTTTAATTTCAATTAAAACTTACTACTAAAAACTAGCGTTGGCCTTACTTCTAATGCATTAAAAACTGCTAAACTTTTTAGTAAATTCTACTTTCTCGTTAAGATTACATACTCTCACGCTAATGCATTAAAAAGCGCTAAGTCTCAAAATTGAGACCAAGCGCTTTTATAAAGTGTATATCGGTGTAGCGTTTGCTTTATCTGTATCGCACAACAATACTTCGCGTTGTGTGTCGATGTCGTGTTCATTTAGAACTTGTCCGACGCTCATGCGAGCAAGATCTTTCATGTTGTTGTCTTGAGATAAGTGAGATAGGTAAATGCGTTTAGTGCTACCTGTGATGACGTCTGTCATTGCGTGTGCTGCGTCTTCATTAGAAACGTGTCCCATGTCGCTCAAGATACGTTGTTTTGTCTTCCATGGATAACCACACATGCGTAACATATCTACATCGTGGTTACTTTCAAAGACGAATGCGTCACTGCCTTGAATCATACCTTTCATGCGATCTGAAACGTAACCTGTATCTGTTAAAATCGTAAATTTCTTATAGTTATTATGGAATATATAAAATTGTGGATCGATGGCATCATGTGAAACGTTAAACGATTCGATGTCGAAGCCAGCTAATGATTTCGTTTCATATGGATTAAAGATGAATTTTTGATCCATTGGAATTTTACTGTCTTTCTTTTCGATGGCTGACCATGTTTTTTCATTCGCATAAATAGGCAGGTTGTATTTACGTGCTAATACGCCTAATCCTTTAATATGGTCTGAATGTTCATGAGTAACTAAAATGCCGTTTAAGTCTTTAATCTGTTTATCAATTTGTCCAAAAAGTTCTTCCATTTTCTTCCCAGTCAATCCTGCGTCGACTAAGATACTGCCTTTATCATTTTCCACATAAGTGGCGTTTCCTGTACTACCACTCGCTAATACACTCATACGTATCAAGCGATTCACCCTTTCTAATCTGTAAAAACTGTTTAGTAATATATTGTTATAGGGCAGACTTCGGTTTATGTGCCGTCAATATACCCTCTGTCTAAAATTTTCGTTGCTCTTGCTATTAGGAGCACTGCGCATAGCTAATGTAACATCATGCATACGACTACAATCACAGAATTTAAAAAATCCTGTCTCATAAAATTATTATCTCTTTTCCGCTTCAACTTATCGCGAATTTTACGCTTTTATTATACTATATCGCTTTATTTTTTGCTTTTGTATAACGCTAATCAACAGTATTTAATTTTAACATACTTTATGGATATTTCATCTGAATAAAATTGGAAAGGTTTGTTAATCGTTTTTCAATTCATAAAAATAAAAGATTCGTCTCCTACACAATGTAGAAAACAAACCTTTTACGTCACGCTATATAGTTATATAACTTTCTTATTTCTTGAAGTGAACTCTATTATTTTGTATTGTTTTTAGTCCAAATTTTCACTTTGTTATTTCCAGTAGTTAACGTTTGAAGTGGACCTATCATAGACTCATTTTCTCTCAAATCATCATTTAAATCTGTGTTGAGTGTTAATGAATTGCCATTTTCATCTTCAAAGTCTGCATCAACAATACGTACTTTAGGTAATGTCTCGGTATCATATACTTTCCCTTTAAATTCAATAAATGATTCTGGTAAAGAGATATTTAAATACACATCATCTCCTTCTTCGATTATTGATAAATTGGGGTCAACACTTTCATCTATAAAATTACGCTCTTCTCTATTAAATTGATTCGCTTTATTAAAATATGCATTATCTTCAATATAAACTGGTTGTTTTATCTTATGGAATGATTCATGATCTCCTTCTTCTTTAGCAACCGCTTCTTTAAATTCTGATATTGACGTGTTATAACCATTATAAATTTCAGTTCCAACATTAGGTATACCTTCTTGTCCAATAAAGATGTTGTTATAAAATCTATCATCTCCACCATAAACTGGTGCAAACCCTGCTATTAATGTACTGTGTGGTACATGGTATGGCGTTGCTCTATCCAACATTAACCTATGTACTATTTCGCCATTAATAATATTATTAACGTAAGCCCCACCTTGGGCATGGTTGTCTAAAGCATAATCCGCAGTTAGTATATTGTTATCTACAATATACGGACCGCTACTTACTTCTACGAACAAGTCTCTAGTATTATCGTTAAATATGTTCTTACTTATTCTTGTTCCTTGTGTCTGCCAATCAAACCACATACCTAGTGAGCAATTATGAACATAATTGTTGTAAACTTGTGTATCTATCGCAGCATGCAACTTGATACCTGCAATTTCATAACCAAAAAATTCTCTCTTATTACCTATATTATAAATATGGTTATTATATATTTTACTAAATGCGCTTCCTAGATGTCCTACTACTGCATTCTGTCCACAATCATGTATTACATTATTTCTAACGATATGTGATCCTATGGTTTCTTTATTCCAATCACTATTGACTGCCTTAAAGACGGTTTCTATTTGATATTGATAACCTGGTTTGTCTTTTCTATAAGTATTTAAATTGTCACCTGTTGAAATTTCTTTACCTATAGCAATCGCACTACACACGGCGTTATAAAGTGTATTATTTTCGATAATCCAGCCTTTACTCCAATGTGTATCAATCATGCCTGTCTGTGCTGCAGTTGGAGGCGACCATTGCGTTGCCACATTCGCAATTTCAAAGTTTCTAATTGTAATATAATTTGTATGCATTTTGAAGGGACGAAATGCGCTTTTTCTAACATTTATTTCTGTTACTTCATTATTTGGGTTAAAGTCATGAAAATTCACATATATCGTTGTTATATCTTTTTCTACTTTTGCGTACCAGACATAGATTGATTGGTCTTTATAGTCATAAGTAACTTGTTTATTTGTCCAATGATCTAGTGTTTCTTCAACTAATTTCGGGTCATCCAACTGTTCATATTCACTTACTTCAAAAAGCGATTGATCGTTTAAATATACTTGTCCTAAACTCTTATCGTTATCGACTGCTAACCAATCGCCAAATAATTTTGTTGCAAATGGGTTAAAATCTTTAAATATCTTGTTATCTATTTCTACTTTCCATATACTGCCATCAATTTGTTGCCATCCTGTTATTTCTTCGGAGCCTTTAATAATCACCTGTTCGTCTTTGGCTGCTTCAAATGAAATTCTTCTAGATTCACTTAATCCTGTGTTTATATGTGTTATTTCTTCGCGATATATCCCTTCATGCACAATAATACTGTCCCCAGGTTGTGCAACTGAAGCAGCTTTATCTATTGTTAAGAATGGTGATTCAACATTACCTAATCCACAATCTGAACCTTTTTTATCTACATGAATATAATTTGTCATAGTAATCCCTCATTTTATTTATATATTTGTTTGTCTCTCATTTCACCTACGTTATTTGTTCTAATTTGTGCTTTTATATGTTTAATAAATTTTTCATAATTCAAAAATAAAGTGAATATCGTTACGATAGTGACTGCTAATAATGGAAAATAAATCTGCATGGATTTTATAGCAAAAATGGTACTTTGTGATTGAACTGAGGCCCCCGCAACATACCCACCTACGGATAGTGACCACCCAACAATTGCAGATTGCAAACCTGAACCAATCTTCATGCCAGCACTTGCTAAACTAAATATTGAGCCTTGTACTGGTACGCCCGTCTTCCAATAAATAATATCTCCAACATCTGCGACAATGCCGCTTAGTGCTGCTGTAAAAGGTACTAAACCTATTCCATGAATAATTAATCCAACGACTAAAAGTATTAAGTTCTCTGAGAATATGCCCATCATAATATACGAAATAATAGATAGAATTAACCCGATGATAATACTATTTTTAATACCTACTTTTTCGGCAAATTGAGGTGCTACTAATAATCCTAAAATGGTAGGTAATAGTGTCGCTACACTCATAATTGCCATTACATTTGCATCATTAAAAATGTACGTTGCGTAATAGATTCTCATACTATTATCTGTCTGTCTCAAATACCACAATAAATATAAGACTATTGTAATAAGGAAATATTTTTCAGTTATTAAAGATTTAATAATTAAACTAAATGGAATACGCTTTGTTTTTTTAACTTCATGATATTGCTTTTCGGCCACATTTCTTTCTTTTACAAAATAACCTGTAACCATTAATGGGATTGCACATAACAACGCGTATATAGCTGAAGTATATGTCCAACCTTGCTGATTATCGCCAAAACTTGTTACAAAATAGACAGTGAAAGTTGTTATACATAACACACTTAAATTAGAAAATATAAAACGTATACTTCCTAGTGAAACTCTATCTTTTTCATCTTTAGTCATAAATGATACTAATGATGAATAAGCAACATTATTTGCTGTATAAAAAATAACTGAAATCAAAAAATATACGATAAAAATATATGCAATTTGACCTGTATAACTAAACGACGTTGGCACATTAAATAACATGAATGTTAAAACGCCCAATACAGGTGCTGTCCAAAAGACCCAAGGCTTGGCTTTACCCATTTTAGTGTTTGTATTATCTATAATACTTCCCATAAAAATGTCTGAAAAACCATCTGCAAAACGACAAAAAAGTATAATAGTTCCAATAACTGAGCCTCCTATACCTACTACATCTGTCATATAAATAATGATAAATGATGCAATAAAAGTCCAACTGTAATTAGCACCAAAATCCCCTACCCCAAATGCAACTTTTTCAGAAGTGCGTAACTTAGTTGAACCATTAACTTGGCTTTCGTCAGCATAAGAACTATCATGCGTACCCGAAATTTTATCCATTGAATTCCCCCTTTGCTAGTTGGTTTGTTTTTTAAATTAACTAACTAGCTTAAGTGAAATATTACCATTACCCTTTGATTTTGTAAACGCTTTCTCATTAATGTTTTATGTCTTACTTCGAGAGATAAAAGACGTTTCTTATTATTTTGGATATAAAAAAACGCACGTCTCTTCAAGAGACGTGCGTTTTTTATATTATTCTTCAATTACTTTCGGGCTGTCTGAGACTGCTTCGACATAGTATGTTTTAATCTTTTCTCCGTGTTTTACTTTAATCTCCCAATTGGCTTCGAGTACTTGCACATTGGGTTCTTTCACAACCGTGTAGTAACCAAGTCTTGCGTTAGTAACTTCATCGTTGCGTTTAAGGTAACGGTTAAAGTAAAGGGCTTCTATTGCGCTTCTCGCCGTATTCACTTGTTTTTTCTCGTTGTTAGCACCTTCTGATGGTGTGATAGACTTCATTGCCGTTTGTTTATAGCTTGAAGCTTTACCATCATTATTTATATTAAATTCTAATCTCGCTTTGTTGTTATTCATTATTGGATAATCATCGTAAGTTTGTTCAAACGTTACGTTTTTGTTGTCTATGTTACTCATTTCATAGTCTTTACCTTTATACACTTTATCTTTGACATATGTCTTTAAGTCGGTGTATTGATCATTGCTGACATCGATAGGACTACTGATGTCACCTTTAGCCATGGCACCTGATTGTTCACTCGATATATCAGAATGCGCTTTAGCATAGGATGAAAAATCAAATGAACGCGCGGTTAACAACTGCATTTTTAAATTTTTAACACTTGGGAGGTTGTCTGGAATTTTAATTTCTTCTTGTTTAAAATCCACAGCATTTTCAACTTCACTATCATTGATATGTGACTTGTTCACCTTATCAATATAGATAATGACTAGACCAATGTTTACTAGAATAAAGACGAAAATAAATAATGTTTTTGTAAGTTTCCAGTTCATTTATTCTAGCCCCCCATCACTGTATGCACGCCATTCACCATCATATTGTACATACCATTGTGGTTTGAATTCACTATTGCGTTGGATTTCAATATCGGTATTATCTGGTTTGTTGTCCATATTGTAGCCAATAGTCATGTTTGTTACTTCTTCAAAGTTAATCTCTGGATTGTTTGCTAACTCTGCACGTACAGTTTCAGCACCAGGTAGTTTAACCTCGTCTTCACCACTATCAATCGTTACATTTGCTTTCAATAGTGCACGTGCATAACTAAAGACGCCTTTATCGCCCCATGATACTTTAATGTTATTAAGATCATCATTATTAAACGTTGGACGACCATTTAAGAACATTTGATATGTCAGTTCACCAGTCTTGTTATCCACATTGAATAACCTGAAATCATCTGTAAAGCCACCGTGATTATTTATATAATCAAAAGTGCTCGGTATACTTTCTTTCATATTAGTAGAACGATTTTCATCTTCTGAGAGATTAGTATAGCGGTATTTTTCACTATCATCACTATAATTGGCAACGCCCGTATTATTATTATATGTTGCGTTACCACTCTTCGAACTACGCACAACGACAGAATCATTAAATAGTATTGCATTCATAGTATCTACACTAATGCGATTATAAATAGTGTGATATGATTTCAAGCCTTTAGGGGCTTTTGGTGCGAAAATATGTGTAGCCTTATCAATCGTATCTTTATTCGTAATAATCTCAGTATAAGGCTGCATATTTTTCTGTTGTTGCTTCATTACCTTTTCAAATTGGCTGAGTTTAGCAGATGTTGTCATACGTACAACGTTATGTCGATCTTTACTAATCGCATAGAGCTTCACTGTACCATCTTTATTATTGTCGACGATTAAGCGATCGAATTTAAAATTGTTTGGCACTTTAGCGTTAATATTCAAGGCTTGACCTAAATAAGTTGCTAGTGGCATATCATACGTAAAATCCAATACTAAAAATTCATCACTAAGATCTGGGATAATTAAGTTATGGTTACTATGCATTTGCTCTGAACGTAATACACGATGATTCTTCAATGGTTTCAATGTTGCTTCTACATTACTTTTTGTCGCTTCCATACCTTTAGAATCTTCACCTTTAGAATGAATTACCTGATAGGGTGTAATCACTTTATCCATTCCTTGATCTAATGGCTTACCTATCGTCTTAGCTTCTGTTTCTTTATTATCTTGTTGCTTATCCACATTGGCTAAATCAGGTGAGAAATTCCAGGTCATATATGTTAAAACCGCACTCATTAATACAAGAAGGATAAGGATTATGGATTTGATTAACTCTTTACTCCGCATCCCAATCACCATCTTCTAAAACTTCACATGGAAGCGTAATAAAGATTGACGTGCCTTGTCCTTCTACACTGTTCGCCCATATACGGCCATTGTGAGCTTCTACAATTTCTTTAGATATAGCTAATCCTAGACCCGTACCACCCATCTTACGCGTACGTGCTTTATCTACACGATAGAAGCGGTCAAAGATTTTATCTACTTTATTGATTGGAATACCAATACCATTATCTTTCACACGAATCGTCATACGATTATATAACGCATTCTGTTTCACGTGAAACTCAACACGTTTATCACCGCGTGAATATTTCATCGCATTGGTAATAACGTTATCAAAAACTTGTGTCATCTTATCTGGATCAATTTCAGTAAAGATGGTTTGTTTTGGAATTTCACGGATGAATGTCGTATCTTTCGCAGACATCTCGTGACGGTTAATGATTTTATTGATAAACATATTAAAGTCGACGATTTCTTTAGTAATTTGATCAGATTCGTTATCCATCTTAGATAATTGTAGTAAATCGTTTACAAGACGAATCATACGTTCTGTTTCTTCACGTGTAACGGATAGGAATTGTGGTGCTAGGTCGTCATCTTTCCACGCGCCACCTTCTAACGCTTCGATATAACTGTTCATCGAAGTCAGTGGTGTACGTAATTCGTGAGACACGTTAGCCACGAATTCACGACGTTCTCGTTCAACTTGTTGTTGTTCAGTTACATCATGTAGCACGGCGATATAACCTGTGACAAAGCCGGTTTCTTGAACAATCGTACTAAAGTTAACTCGAACGATAATGCCTTCCGTCTCATTGATGTCTAACAAGAAACTATCGTTATTCTCTTGAATTTCATCTAATGAGAAATCTTCTTCAAGATTCAATACGTTAAGCATATAATCGCCAATAATATCTTCTTTCATTGTCCCCATCATCGTTAATGCCATGTCATTAACAATACGTATACGCCCGCGTCGATCTGTTGCGATAATACCATCACTCATGTGTGTAATAACGGAATCGAGACGCCGTTTTTCACTTTCGGTATTAGCCTGTGCTTCTTGTACACGTTTAGATAGGTTGTTGAAGGCGAGTGCGAGCTCACCAATTTCATCGTTACCATAAATTTTTACACGTTGCGTATAGTTACCTTTAGACATTTCTACAGTTTGATTCCGCATGTCTGTGATTGGTTTCGTAATTGTACGTGCAATAAAGAACCCTAGGATTACCGTAATTAACAATGAAATCCCTGTACCAACGATAAAAATTTGATTGATATTACTTAACTGGTTATATACGTCATTGATATCTGCTTCGATATAAACGTCACCAATCGTACCATCGTTAGATGTTTTAACAGGTAAGTTATATACCCAGACACGCTGTTTACCATTACCGTAATCTTTTAATACGGTATGGCTATTGATTTCACCTAGCGACAGTGCTTTTTGAATAGAATTATCATTGGCTTTTTGATTTATTAGACTACGGGTAGACTGCTTTGAAGTAGCCATGATAATCTGATCTTTATCAATAAAGCGAATTTCTTCTATTTCTTGTCTATTAGCATACTCATTCAATAAGTTTTGAACTTCTTTTTGAGCATTTACCGAATTATCTTCGTCGTAGACTTTTTCAATATTAATTTCTATTTGTTTCGCATATTGTGAAATATTATTTTTAAATGTTTGTGTTAATTCTTTTTCAAGACTATTCGTAAAATATAAACCGATAATTTGCATACCGATTATAATCAGCAATACATAGACGATAACAAGTTTAGTGTGTAAGGATTGAAAATGTTTAAGCCATTTCATTTAACATAGCCTCTAATCATGTTGTTGGAGGAAATATCCAACACCACGGCGTGTCACAATATATTCTGGATGAGATGGATCATCCTCAATTTTTTCACGTAAGCGTCGAATTGTAACGTCTACAGTACGCACATCACCAAAATAGTCATAGCCCCAAACGGTTTGTAATAAATGTTCGCGTGTCATGACTTGCCCCATATGTTTAGATAAATAATGGAATAATTCGAATTCACGGTGCGTTAATTCGATGTCACCGCCACGTTTTTTAATAGAATAAGCATCTGGATAAATAACGATATCTTTAATAGTAATTTCATTAGATTCGTCGTTAATTTCTTGTGCTGGTTGTGAATAATGACGACGTAAATTTGCTTTCACACGTGCGATTAATTCACGTGTGCTAAATGGTTTTGTCACATAGTCATCGGCACCTAGCTCAAGACCTAATACTTTATCTATTTCTGAATCTTTTGCAGTTAACATAATGATTGGCATTTCATACTTTTTACGTACTTCACGGCAGACTTCCATGCCATCACGACCAGGTAACATAATATCTAACAACACGATATCTGGTTCTTCATCATATATTAAATCTACTGCATCATTTCCATCATAGGCACAAAATACTTCGTACCCTTCTTTTTTTAAATTAAATTCTAAAATGTCAGCAATTGGTTTTTCATCATCGACTACAACAACTTTTCTAGCCATATTTTATAAACCTCATTTCTATATTGTAGTACATTTACATTAAATTCTACGCACATCTCTATAATATAATTTACCATTTATGGCACTTCAATTCTATTTTTCTAAATAGAAAATTAAAATTGTATATTGTAAAATTATAACATTATTGCTATAAAATGGGTACTTATCGATTCATGAGAGATAAATATATTCTAAACAATATTACATTTATGTTCGAATTAATTGCTTGTACAATATCTTCATATCATTCAATCAAAGGTTTTTTGTATCATTATAGTAAACTATTTGCTTCATTATGAAAATTTGTTACGTGCTATTTTCTATATATAAACGAAAATAAAAATGGGAGCGGAACTGAAATCAACAAGCATCAATGGTTTCAAAGTCCCACTCCCCTATATTAGATTGCATTATATATTTCAAATATACAATCAAGTGTGTTCATTGTCGTGCGCTAGTAATGTTAACTTCGCACCATAATCTTACTTTGTGCGGTCACACTTTGACGTGATGATAGTGCTTGCGCATACGTCACAGTGATTTAGATTTTTTTGGGTTGCTTAACCCACAATGACAGGATCAAACCAATCACTGTTAAGGCTGTAATAAAGATGAAAGTGAACTGTATACCATGTGATAATACTACTTCTTGACTCACATTTGGATGAACTGCAGCAAATGATTTCATGGCAGTCGTATAAATAGTGATTGCGATAGCCGTACCAGCAGAGCCACCTACTTGTATCAATGTTGTAACCGTTGCGGATCCATCTGCATAGAGTTCATGTGGTAATTGATTTAAAGCATTGGTTTGTGCTGGCATCATGACCAAGGTGATGCCCATGAAAAAGACGATAAATGCTAAAATAATTGCCCAAACTGGTGTCGATGCTGAAATCGTCAATGCAAACGTTAATGTTGCTATAAACATCAGTAAAAAGCCGATAATTCCAAAATATCTAGCACCAAAACGATCAAATAATGAACCAACCACTGGAGACAACACTAAATTCACTGCATTACCTGGTAATAAAATTAAACCAGCGATGACTGAACTAAATAATAGTGCCCCTTTTAAATACAATGGTAATAATATACCTGCTGATAAAATACATAGAATCGTGATAAATACCATCGCTGCTCCAACGACGAACATTGGATATTTAAAGACGCTTAAATTAAGCATAGGTGAATCTATCTTGAATTGACGTACAATGAAAATGGCTAATGCGATGATACCAATACTTAATGGCAACCAGACGATAATATGTGTGAATGATGCTTCTGCCATAGAACTGAGCGCAAAGATTAACCCTGCAAAACCAAGCGTTGATAATGCGATAGATAAAAGGTCAATTTGGGGTTTAGTAAGTTCTCCTACATTTTCCGTTTTGAACATTGCCATCAATAATACACCTAGGTAGAGTATTGCACTAATCCAAAAGATAAAGTGCCAACTGGATGCTGAAATAATGACCCCTGACAGTGTAGGCCCTAATGCTGGTCCTGCTGTAATTACAAGCCCCATAATGCCCATAACTGCACCGCGTTTTTCAATAGGAAAAATCAGCATCAGTACGGTAACCATAATCGGTAATAACACTCCGGTACCTAATGCCTGAATAATACGACCTAATAATAATAAAGTGAAATTAGGTGCAATTGCTCCAATTAGAACACCGAGTAAAGATAGTAAGATACCTGTAATAATCAGTGATTTAGTACTAAACCATTTGATGAGATATGAGGAAGTTGGTACTAAACATGCCATGACGAGTAGGTAGCCAGTCGTTAACCACTGTACCGTAGCTGCTGATACTTGAAAATCAGCCATAATATCAGTCAAAGCCATGTTGAGTGCTGTTTCACTAAATAACCCCATAAAACCCCCAATCATTAAGACAAGTGCGTACATTTTTGGATTTTTTACATTTACTTGTGTTGCCATTTGATATACTCCTTTTTTATGGTAAACGAAGTATAAGTATAAATGAGAAGGACTGAAGTAACTTTGGAATTGTATGTACTCTTAGTTGTAAAGCGAGCTCGCTCTAATAACTTTCCAATTACTTAATTTAACTTCGTAAGTATGACTTATGCTATATTTCCATGCTTATTTTTTCTATATGTATTATTGTTCCTTATACTCAGTTGTGGCACGATTGTTTATGTACCAGTCCTTTTGTCTAGATAGCGTTGCACAATAACTTCTATAGATTTGAAAAGATTGACCAATTTACTTTAGCAAAACCCAATGATTATTGTCAACTTAGTTGACTAAATTAAACTAAAAAATTTTGAGTATTTAAGCAAAATTGTGCTTTGTTAAATACTCAAATGCTTATTCCGTATTAAAATTCTCTAAATGCCAGTCTTGTTGTAAAAGTTGTTGCAACTGTTCAGTTTGTGAAATCCCAATTACCGAGGCAATATAATCAATTAATTGATGTTTATTGTCTATATATCGCTCGTAACATGCTATACCTGATTTTGTTAATGTTACGCGCTTTTCTTTTTTATTGTTTGGCACTGCTTCAATGTGAACCACTTGTTTGTGCTCTAACTGTTTCACCGCTTTATGTATTGCTTGACGGGTTAGATTAATAGTACGTGTTAATTCTGCTAATGATGGGCTACCATACTTAATGATTGTAATTAAGTACCACTCCGAGCTACTAAAATGAACGTGAGGTAATTGCTGAGCAGTGATATATTCTACTTTTTGTCTCAAATCATTGTGACGATCACTGATGAGATTAATTAAATCTGTTTCCTCTATATATTTATCCATTAGCTATGCTACACGCTCCTTTCATTCACAGTTTTATTTACCCGAATATCATGATATGTAATGCTACTATATATGATTACTTTATTATAGTAGTGCTATAACATTTAACGCTATATACAAAAAAATGCCCATCCTATTGGATGGGCATTATACGGTCTCGACGGGAATCGAACCCGCGATCTCCTGCGTGACAGGCAGGCGTGTTAACCGCTACACTACGAGACCTAAAACAAAATGGTGACTCCTACGGGACTCGAACCCGTGTTACCGCCGTGAAAGGGCGGTGTCTTAACCGCTTGACCAAGGAGCCTCTCTTAAGCACAAAATAAATTATACCAACTCTCGCAGGGGATGACAAGCTATTTTTTAAATTTTATTAGTATAATTTTCTATATTAATTGTATAATGTGTAAATTCCCTGCATATCTCTGAAAAAACTTTTAAATCCGCTCGTTTTTCACTCATCATTTTTGAACATTTCAACCTAAAAAGCCAAACGATACTAGAATAATCTTTAATATAAATAACAATAATTAAAATTAAAATATTTTTTATCAACAATAAATTTTGATAAACTAATAAAATGATACATATTAGGAGGTACTCAATTGGCAAAAGTATTATTTATTAATCCAGGCTCTGCAGGACATGTAAATCCAACCGTAGCCGTATGCAAAACATTAGTTGAAAAAGGTGAAGAAGTTGTATACTATGCTTCTGATCAATTTACAGAAAGACTCAAAGGGACTGGTGTTGAACTTAGAACATTAGATACTGAAGCAATGATGGCTTATTTTTCAGCTTATGGGCGTGATCACCTCTTTAATGTTATGAATGGTTTGTTAAATACTGCAGATTTATTTTTACCAAAGATATTAAAAGATATCGAAGGGGAACATTATGATTATATGATTTTTGATTCTATGTTTGGTTGTGGATATATGTTAGCGCAAAAGCTAGACATTCCTGCCATTTCTTCTGTCACGACATTTGCACATACGAAAGCATCCTTTGACAGATTTACTCAACAATTGGCTACAAATATAACTACTGAAGCTAAAGAAAAAGCGGACAAAGATTTTGATAAACTAAAAGCTCATGTAGAAACAACATATGACGTTACAGTACCTTCGAGATATGAACTGATGAATAATCCTGGTGATTTCAATATTTCATATGTCATGCAAAAATTTCAAATCGACTATACTGCATTTGATAGCAATCGCTATTTCTTTGCTGGTCCATCTGTTATACAACCTCAATCTACTGGTTTTATGTCTGAGATTGACCGCTCTAAACCGATTATTTATATTTCTCTAGGTACTGTTTTTAATCAAAATGTGCCTTTCTTCAATAAATGTTTTAAAGCATTAGCTGATATGGATGTTACAGTCGTTGTCTCAATCGGTCACACGAATGATTTAGCAGCATTTGATGACATACCTTCTAACTTTGTAATTAAATCATTTGTACCACAGACTGAATTGTTACAATACACTACGCTATTCTTAACACATGCGGGTATGAATAGTACCAATGAGGCAATGATGATGGGTGTACCTATGTTAGCCTTTCCGCAAAGTGCAGACCAACCTGTTGTGGCACAACAAATCGAAAACTTAGGTATCGGGCAACAACTAAACTCTGAAACGTTTACAGTAGCACAATTGCAACAAACGATACGATTGATGCTTGAACATTTAACTGATTACCAAAATAATATAGACAATATAAGAAATACTGAAGAGTCTCTACAGCCTGGTTATGACTTAGCTGTGGAGAAAATTTTAGATTTTCGTGACACACACTGTATGCAAAAATAAAGATATATCAAAAAACCTTGTAGCTGCGGTCATTTTCAAATGACTAACTACAAGGTTTTATTTTAATTATGGTTATGTCGTTCTGTTGCTTACCACAATGATTTTAGTAAGTTTGTTTGATTACGATCTGGTCCTACTGAGAAGATTGAAATCTTAACATCACTTAATTCAGAAATACGTTCTAAGTACTTACGTGCATTATCAGGTAATTCTTCTAATGAACGGCAGCCTGTTACATCTTCTGTCCAACCAGGTAATGTTTCAAAGATAGGCTTACAACGTTGTAAGTCTTTGAGATTCGCTGGGTATTCTGTGATTTCTTTGCCATCTAATTCATAGGCGGTACAGATTTTAACTTCTTTAAGACCTGTTAATACATCGATAGAGTTGATTGATAAGTCTGTAATACCACTCGCACGACGAGAATGACGTAGTACTACTGAATCGAACCAACCTACACGGCGTGGACGACCTGTAGTTGTACCGTATTCACGACCAACTTCACGGATATGGTGTCCATCTTCATCAAATAATTCTGTTGGGAAAGGACCGTCACCTACACGAGACGTATAAGCTTTACATACACCGATGACTTTAGATACGAATGTTGGACCTACACCGCCACCGACAGTCACATTACCTGCAACTGGATTACTTGAAGTCACAAATGGATATGTACCATGATCGATATCTAACATAACGCCTTGAGCGCCTTCGAATAAAACTTTTTCTTCTGCTACAAATGCATCGTCTAAAACTTTTGCAGTGTCAGTAACGAATGGAGCTAAACGTTGGCCTGCTGCATAATATGTTTCAAAGATTTCATCAAATGATGGACATGATTTGCCAAACATACCTTCGAAGTATGCACCTTTGTATTCAATATTATCTTTTAATAATCTTTCGAATGTTTCTTTATCTAATAAGTCAGCAACACGAATACCGATACGTTGTGCTTTATCTACGTATGCAGGGCCAATGCCTTTTTTCGTTGTGCCGATTTTATTATCTCCACGACGTTCTTCTTCATATTCATCTTGTTTAATATGATAAGGTAAAATAACTTGTGCACGGTTTGAAATACGTAAGTTATCTGTTGAAATACCTCTTTCATTTAAAGCGTCTAATTCTTTCAATAGTGCGACTGGATCGACAACGACACCATTACCAATAACTGCTAATTTTTCTTTATAAAAAATACCAGATGGTACTAAGTGTAATTTATATGTTTCTCCGCCAAATTTGATAGTGTGACCAGCATTGTTACCACCTGAAAAACGTGCAATAACATCTGCTTGTTCTGCTAAGAAATCTGTAATTTTACCTTTACCTTCGTCTCCCCATTGTGTCCCAACTACTACTATTGATGACATATGAGCACCTCCAAGTTTTCTCGATTAACCATTTCGTATTTTACCAATACACAGGTTATAATGCAAACCAAAAATCGAACATTGATTTTATAGCATTTTCCAAAAGCCACTAAAATAAATCGCGGTTTGATTTACCATTCAAAAACAATCATACCAACGCATAGAAACATTACGCAGGTAAATTAAGACACATACTTATTGAGAAAATAATTAACCAAAAACAAACAAAAACCGTACAATATAACGTTAAAGTTTAATATCGTACGGTTTCTGTTGATAAATCTTTTTTTATCCCATTTCAGCGTGGGCATAGTCTATATCTGTAAATTTGTTGTATTGCTTCATAAAGTGCAGTTTCACTGTACCTGTAGGGCCGTTACGTTGCTTAGCGATAATGATTTCAATTTCACCATTATCATCATTTGTTTGAGGTTCATAATTTGAGTCATCATCATCTTCTTCGTCTTCACCGCGATTATAATAATCATCACGATATAAGAAGGCAACAATATCGGCATCTTGCTCAATAGAACCTGATTCACGAATATCACTCATCATCGGACGCTTATCTTGACGTTGTTCTACACCACGTGATAACTGACTCAATGCAATAACAGGACATTCAAGCTCTCTAGCAATCGCTTTTAATGTACGCGAAATCTCAGAAACTTCTTGTTGTCTATTATCTGAAAAACGTGAACCACTACCTGAAATTAATTGTAAGTAGTCAATTACAATCATGTCTAAACCGTGCTCTTGTTTTAAGCGACGACATTTTGAACGGATATCGGTAATTCGAATACCTGGTGTATCATCGATGAATATCTTTGTACGTGATAATTTACCCACGGCAATGGTAAACCTATTCCAGTCTTCTTCAGTCATCATACCGGTTCTAAGACGGTTAGAGTCCACGTTTCCTGAACTACAAATCATACGTGTGGCAAGCTGATCTGCACCCATCTCTAACGAGAAAATACCTACCGAAAAATGATCTTCATGCGTCGCAACTTTTTGTGCAATATTAAGTGCGAAGGCAGTCTTACCTACCGAAGGACGTGCCGCTAAAATAATCAAATCATTACGGTTAAAACCTGCTGTCATCTGATCTAAATCTCGATAACCTGTAGGAATACCTGGCGTTTGACCACTATTTTGATCTAATAATTCTGCGTTTTCATACACTTCCCCAAGCACATCTCGAATATCCTTAAATCCGTCACTTTCACGCGTGGATGATAACTCTAATATGCGACGTTCAGCGTCATTAAGTATCGTATCTAGTTCCAGCTCATCATTATAGCCATCATTCGCAATACTATCAGCCGTTTGGATTAATTTACGCTTAGTGGCGTGTTTAAAAACAATGTCTGTATAGTATTGGATATTACGTGTCGTCGGCACATTGCTCGATAATTCCGCAAGATACTGTGGCCCGCCCGCTTCATTCAATCGTCCTTCTTGAGACAACTGATCCATGATGGTAACGACATCGATATCTTTATTATCTTCATTGAGGTTCATCATTGCTCTAAAGATGTGTTGATGTGTACCTCTATAAAATGACTCAGGAAGCAATACTTCCTGAGTTGTGTTGATTAATTCTGGATCTATGATAATGGCACCTAAGACAGACTGTTCAGCCTCATTACTGTGTGGCATTTGATTTTGTTCATACATTCCATCCATTGTGATTACACCTCATATCTCAATCCACTATTATTGTTCAACTGTGTGTACACGGATTGTACCTTCAACTTCTTTATCTAGTTTAACTGGCACATTAGTGTAACCTAATGCATGGATACCGTTTGGTAAATCCATTTTACGTTTATCAATTTTAATGTTGTGTTGTTCTTGTAATGCTTGTGTGATTTGTTTCGTACTTACTGAACCAAACAATTTACCGCCTTCGCCTGTTTTAGCAGACACTTCAACTTCAATTTCACTTAATTGTGCTTTTAGTTGTTTAGCATCTTCAATTTCTTGTTGACGCTCTGCTTCAGCAGCTTTATTTTTTTGTTCTAATTGTTTTAAATTACCAGGTGTTGCTTCTATTGCATAATTTTTCTTTAATAAGAAGTTATTTGCATAACCTACTGGTACGTCTTTAACTTCACCTTTTTTACCTTTACCTTTTACATCTTGTGTGAATATTACTTTCATGCATTTTCACTCCTACTCATTTGTTCTGTTATAGCTTGTTGTAATTGTTCTATTGCTTCATCCACTGTTACATCTTTTAACTGTGTGGCTGCATTAGTTAAATGACCACCACCGCCAAGTGCTTCCATTGTTAACTGCACATTGACAGCACCAAGTGAGCGGGCAGACATACCTATTACATTTTCTTCTCTTCTTGCAATTACGTACGAAGCCTCTACACCATCTAAACTTAACAGTTCATCGGCAGCTTGTGCAACTGTAACAGGATGATAAATTTTATCATTCGAACCGTGTGCAATGGCTACACCATTTTCTTGTAATTTCACTGTTTGAATCAACTCGGTACGATTAATATACGTATCAAGATCATCTTTCAAGAAATGTTGTGTCAATATTGTATCTGCACCATGCGCACGTAAGTAACTTGCTGCATCGAAGGTTCTAGAACCTGTTCGTAGCGTAAAGTTACGCGTATCTACAATAATACCTGCAAACATTACTGTCGATTCTAAACGCGTTAATCGTTGTTCTGTCGGTTGATACTCAAGTAATTCGGTCACAAGTTCGGCAGTTGAACTTGCATATGGTTCCATATAAACAAGCAATGGACTCGAAATAAAGCTCTCACCGCGTCTATGGTGGTCAATAACCACTTTACGGTTAGCTTTGTTTAAGATATTCTCATCGATGACCATTTCAGGTTTATGCGTATCTACAATGACTAATGTTGTCTTAGATGTCATAATATCCCATGCTTCATCCGATGTGATAAAACGGTCTTTTAATTCTGGTTTTTCATTTACTGCATCCATAACACGTCGTAATGTTGGATCAATGTCAGAATCATTTAAGACGATATACGCATCTAGGTTATTCATCATTGCAAAACGTGACACACCAATTGCACCACCGATTGCATCTAAGTCAGGACGTTTATGCCCCATAATGATAACTTTGTCGCCTTCCATCAGAATATCTTTAAGCGCATGTGATATAACACGTGCTCTAACACGTGTACGTTTTTCCATTGGGTCAGTCTTACCACCATAGAAACGTACATTTCCGTTTATATTCTTGATTGCAACCTGATCACCACCACGTCCTAGCGCTAAGTCTAGGCCTGATTGTGATAGTTCCCCTAAATCTATTAAATCTTCAGAACCTTCACCGACACCGATACTTAAAGTTAATTGTGCACGGTAACCGACACTCTTTTCACGTAACTGACTTAAAATACTAAAGTTTGTTGCCTCTATGTTGTTTAATATATCTTGATTTAAATAAGCAACAAATTGATCTGAGCTATAACGTTTGAAATAAATGTTATGCTCACTAGCCCATCTACTAATCACACGTGTAACCATCGAGTTAATCTCTGATTTTTGTGTGTCATTCATATTTTGCGTAATCTCGTCATAATTATCTAAGAACAATGTAGCAATAATCGGTTTAGAGTCTTCATATAACTTATTTGTTTGTACTTCTTCAGTAATATCAAAGAAATACAATACATGTTCTTTTTCAGAATAACGTACGCGGTAGTGGTACTCATTTTCAGAAATCTCAACTTCTTGTGTTTTTTCTAATTGTTTTAAGATATTAGGATATACTTCATTAACTGGATCGGAAATTACATTACGCGTTAAGCGTTCCGACATAAATTTGTTCATCCACTCTATGTTTTCATTTTCATCTAAGATAATCATACCGATTGGCAAACTTTTAATTGCAATATTATTGCCTGCCGAAATATGGCCACTTAGATTATCAACATAGCTATCTAGTTTCTGCAAAGCTCGTCTTACCATTATCGCTGTCCCTACAATAATAATCACTAATACAACTGTCGCTATGCCTGCAATGAGCTGGTTAAAAACAAACCAAACTACTACAAGTACAATTGCTGTGAGCGCCATAATAATAAATGGTAAAACTAACGCTTTTTTAGTGGATTGACGGTTCATTCTTCCACCTCAAATCATTTTTTAATGATACTTTTTAAGTTAATACACAAATCTATAACACCCAGGAGACTTACAATATGTGTTAATGGCATTAAAGCTGTCCCTATAACCATGAATAACACAGAAAGTGCGGTTGGCATTGATTTTGCCTTCCCGAAAAAGTGAATAACACTTAAGCCCTGAATATACATACATAATGATAACACAATTTCAAAGTTTAAAACGATACTTTGGAAAGCCCCTGGTTGGCTCGCAAACATAACACAAATCAAGACAATAATATACATCCATAATAGTGAACGCTTCATTTGCCAAGCATATAATGGTTTAAATATTGGTGTAGCGATTTTGAACTTACGTAAAATTGGAAAAGTAATAATTAAATTGATTAAAATAAGTAGAAATACTGTGATAATGACATAACTTGGTAACTGAACTGACATCTGGCGGAAGCCTTCTTCAAGCATTTGCTTATATTCTGCACTTCCCGCAATTCCAGAAACAACGTTATGCATGTAATCTTTCACTGGTTTTATCAAAACTGTAGAACTTGGTATTTTATCAAACGTTTGTAGTCCCATAAACGCAATTAACGAGAACATACTAATATAAGTAGTTGTTATATAAAGTATGCGTTCTTTAGATGTACGTTCTTTTAATAATTGGCCAATAACAAAACTCACTAAGAGTATAATGACCATGGTGCTCAACACAAATATATTACCTAATAATGTTGTTAATACCACTGTAATGACTGCTGTTAAACCAAATGATTCAATAGACTTATGCCATAAGATAATGCCTGGAATTGTCGCAAAGATACCTAACACCAGGCCTAACGGAGGTAATATATGTAAAGCTAAAGCCACTACGATTAGCGTTAGTATACTAAGCACAGTTACTTTAGGATATATTTTTGAAAACAATTTCGCCACTCCCATACTATTTTTGACTATAACTATTATTTTAACCTCTTTAAAACTTTTATACAATTATTGGCAATCCAAATACAGAAGATAACGATATACTATACTTTTCAAAATTATAAACTTATAAATGACTGAACTAATCAACACTTCACGGTATTACATTTCTAATACTACTACTTCTCGTTTCACTTTACGCCACCACAACTTAAATACTTGTACAAAAAAAGGATGTACTATATATATGTCAGACTACCCTCCCCCTATCGAAAGTAGTCATATAGCTTCATCCTAGAAATTAATATAATAGAGTTGTTAAATCATTTTCTTTTAATTTTATATACTTTTAAGAAGTGATATAGATTAGGTGCCCAGTCATTAAAATTCAATAAGAAACCATCATGACCTACGTTATCTGGGACAAAGAAATGTTTGTGATATTTAAAACGTTTTCCCACGGCACGCACTAAGTCATCTGGATATAACAAATCATCTGTGAAGCCCATTGTCATTACTTTAGTATCTAGGTTACTAAACACTTCATCTACATCATCGCGTCCTCTATCTACGTCATGGCTATCCAAGACGTCTAGGAGTGTTAAATAGCATAAAGAATCAAAATGATTCATAAATTTATTGCCTTGATGTTTTTGATAGGTTACAACTTGATCTGGTGAGAAACGTTTATCGTAGCTTTTAGACGAACGGTATGTTAAAAACCCTAACTGCCTTGCAATACTCATCCCCTCTTTATTGTCTAAATGAATGGCCTGTCTCGCTATCTCATTAAACGCACGACTATAGGATGATGTTTTATCTGTAGCTGCGAGAATCACTGCTTTTTCAACATCAAATTTACGATTATATAATAATTCTATGGCTTGCATGCCACCTAACGAACCGCCGATTAATATGTTAATCCTTTCGAAACCTAATGTTTCAATGCCTAATTCTATGGCACGTACGATATCTCTTAACGTAAGTGTCTCAGGAAACTTTGGATCTGTTAACGCAGAACTTGAACCATAAGGGCTTCCAATAACATTAAATGTCAAAAATTGGTAATCATTAATCGGCATATAACCACCGTCAATAATCCCTCTCCACCATCCAGGATTTTCATTTGTACCATACGTTAAGTGATTACCTGTTAAAGCATGACAGACCACTACGAGTGGTTGCCCTTTTAATCCTACATGTTCATAACGTAGTTTTAAGTTTGAGATGAATTCACCTGACTCCGTTTTGAATGGCCCTAGTTCTAGTGTATCAACCGTATAATTCGTCATGTTTTACCTCCTACTTAGTAAAAAAACTCCTCACTCATAAAATAAGTAAGAAGTTAAAAGTACTTATCATTCGAGTGTATCGATGGTATTAGCACCGTACTTTATAAGCCGGTTGCTGAAGCGTCCACGGGCCAAGTCCCTCAGCTTCTCGAAATAAGATTTGATTTTAATTGTATTAAAGATAAGCTCATTAATTAAGATAAAATTAAAATGTTAATGTAATCTAAAATATCTTAATTTTCTAATTATTTATAGTTTAACGGATAATATAACTTACTTCAATAGGATTGTTTAAAATACCCAACGTAACACTGCCATAATGACAATGCCACTAAGTATAGTGATTGTTAAGCTGCGTGATATCACAGCAATGATAATAGTCGGGAGCATCGTTATTAAGAATGGCACGTTAAAGCTATAACCCATGACATCTTCTTGTTGCTCTATTAATCCATCGATAATTAAAGCAGTAAATAATGTAATTGGTATAAATGATAGCCATTTAATAACACGTTCAGATAACTTTATTTTAGTTATCAAAATAAAGGGAATAATTCGTGTGAGCCATGTTACCACACCACATAACACGATAATTGTTAACATATGTACCGTCGTTGTCATCGTTCCATCATCACTCCAATCAGCGCTGCAATAGTTGAAGCTAATATGATAGCCAAATATGAAGGCATAAACAAGCTTAAACTAAGCATCATTACAATCACACATATAATCAATACAAAATATATGTTTATCTTCGAGCGTCTAATCGACTCAAATTGCGAGACAGCTAAGAATATAAACATAGCGGTAATTGCAAAATCTAATCCTAGTGCTTCTGGTTGATGTATGTATTTACCAAAGACTGCACCAATAATACATGCAAATGTCCAAAAAACATATGCTGTTATATTTAATCCATGCAACCAACGATCATTAATCTTCTCACCTTTTAAATGTGGTGTAATAGCTACACCGAATGTTTCATCTGTTACTAATGTAGAAAGACCGATCCTATTTAATAAACTATAGTTTTTATAACTTGGCGCAAGCGTCATACTTAATAAAAACATTCTTGAGTTCACAATGAATGTCGTCAATATAATTGCAGATATGGGCGTGCCAGAAATAACAAGCGCACAAATAATAAACTGTGCCGCGCCCGCATACACTAGCAAGCAAAGTAAAATAATTTCCAACATACTAAATCCCGATGCCACTGCAACAATTCCAAAAGACAGACCAACACCAGCATAACCTAACAAAGTAGGAATACACGCTTTTACACCTTGTTTAAAAGTAACATGCGCCTCATTGTCCATTTTTCCACCCTCTCACCTCAAACGCTAAAAACAGTAAACCCATTCTAATATAATAGCATAAAAGTAATCAATACCTTTAGACATCGGTTTGTGTGACGTTAGTCTAACGTATGTCTTGAAATATTGTTAATACAGTTATTTAACTATTTCAGAATCTTGTGTTATTTATTAGACCACCCTTATAAACTCCAGTACTTTCAATCAAATTAACTATTTTAATAGTGCGTATTTTATGTATTTCTTATACTCAACTTTTACACCTCCCCTACCCTCTCTATACATATAAAAAAGTGCGTAGCTAATACTTTAACTACGCACTTTTAATAATTTATTTAATAGGACGGATGACTGTTTTACCACCCATATATGGAACTAATACTTCTGGTATTGTTACAGAACCATCTTCATTTTGGTAATTTTCAACTATTGCAGCAAACGTACGCCCTACTGCTAATCCACTACCATTAAGTGTATGTGCTAATTCTGGTTTAGCATTTTTATCACGTTTAAAACGAATATTTGAGCGACGTGCTTGGAAATCAGTAATATTTGAACAAGAACTTATTTCTTTATATTCATTATAGCTTGGCAACCAAACTTCTAAATCATAAGTTTTACTTGAACCAAAACCAATATCACCTGTACATAAAATAACACGACGGTATGGTAAGTCTAATTCTTCTAAAATTGCTTCTGCATGTTCAGTCATCTCATCTAAAGCCTGCCAAGAATCTTCTGGTTTTTCAAAACGAACCATTTCAACTTTATCGAATTGATGTAAACGAATAAGGCCTCTTGTATCACGACCAGCTGAGCCCGCTTCACTACGATAACATGCTGATTGGGCAGTGAATTTAGCTGGTAATTCATCTGGTCCGATAATTTCATTACGGTAATAATTTGTCAACGGTACTTCTGCAGTTGGTATAGTATATAATCCTTCTTTTTCAACTTTAAACAAGTCTTCTTCAAACTTAGGTAATTGACCAGTACCATACATTGAATCAGCGTTAACTAATTGTGGTACCATCATTTCTGTATAACCATGTTGTGTTGTATGTTTCGTAATCATATAGTTCATTAATGCTCTTTCTAATTGTGCACCTTCGCCTGTTAAGAAGACGAATCTAGCTCCAGATACTTTAGCTGCACGTTCAAAATTAACCATTTTTAATTCTTCTACTAAATCCCAATGTGCTTTTTCTTCAAAATCAAATGTTCTTGGCGTACCCCAACGTTTAACTTCTACATTATCTTCGTCTGTAGCACCTTCAGGCACATCATCATGAATAATATTTGGAATGCGTGATAATTTATCGTTAAGATCCACATCAACTTGATTAAGTGTATCATCTAAAACTTTAATTTCATCACCAAGTTTACGCATTGCTGCGATTGCATCATCTGCATCTTCTTTATTACGTTTCTTCTGAGCAATTTCACCACTAACTTTATTACGCTCAGCTTTCATTTCTTCAGCTTTACTAATTAACTGACGACGCTGTTCATCTAATTCTAGTACTTCATCTACTACTGTATCTTCCATACCACGCTTAGCTACTTTTTCTTTAACGAAATCAGGGTCATTACGAAATAATTTAATATCTAACATAACTTCATCCATCCTTTCAATTTTTAAAATTTGGGATAAACACGCAAAAAAGACCACATCCCTATACAAGGGACGTGGTCTACGTGTTGCCACCCTATTTAACAGTCTAAAATTAGACTGCACTCTCACAAAAATAACGGTTAAATCCGATTGTTCTCTTAATAGTAGGTAGATTCACATTAACCTTGGCTACCTGTTCACACTCAACACAGGCTCTCTGAAACCGAACAATTAATACTACTTATCCTACGAACAATGACTTATTAAGTTAAATTAAATATAGCAAATAACATCATTTTTTTCAAGAGTGATAGTATTTATGTCAATTATATCTCATCCATATAAGCAACATCGCGCAAATATTGTGATACTGCTTCAATATCTTTATGAAATTGTCTATCTTCTGTGATAGATGGCACAATATGACGTAGTTCTTGATATTTTTCATACGTCTTAGGTGATAACTTATCAATATCTTTATATTCAACAGCTTGCAGAGCGATGATTGTTTCGATCGCCAATACACGACGAGCATTTTCAATCATTTGGTAGCCATGTCTTGAAGCTATAGTCCCCATGGAAACATGATCTTCTTGATTAGCGGAAGACGGTATAGAATCAACACTTGCTGGGTGTGCAAGTGTTTTATTTTCTGAAACAAGACTTGCTGCAGCATACTGCATAATCATTGCACCACTTTGTAATCCCGGTTGTGGACTTAAAAAGGCCGGTAGTCCATTATTTAATTGAGGATTTACCAAGCGTTCTAGACGTCTCTCTGAAACGTTCGCTAATTCACTTACACCTAGTTTTAAAAAGTCTAAAGCAAACGCTATAGGTTGACCATGGAAATTTCCTCCTGAGATAACAAGGGTTTCATCATCTTCATCAAATATAAGTGGATTATCATTTGCAGCATTCATTTCAAACTCTAACTTTTCTTTCACATAATTGAATACTTGGAAGCTAGCGCCATGAATTTGAGGGATACAGCGCAAAGTATAAGCATCCTGCACACGTATTTCACCTTGAGTAGTCGTCAATTCTGAACCTTCCAACCAGTCTAACATCCTAGCCGCAACATCTATTTGTTCTTGGAAATTTCGAACTTTATGTACCTTGTCATTATAGGCATCTGTAATACCATTTAAAGCTTGGTGTGTAAGGGAAGCAATCCACTCCGCCTGATAACCTAGGTCTTCCGCTTCTATATAATTGATAACACCTTGAGCAGTCATTGCCTGTGTACCATTAATCAACGCAAGACCTTCTTTAGCTTGTAAATCTAATGCTTTGCGATTTAACTGATTTAAGACGTACCGACTGTCTACTTCTTCACCTTTATAAAAGACATTACCTTCTCCTATTAATGCCAAAGCCAAATGTGATAGTGGCGCTAAATCTCCCGAAGCACCTAATGATCCTTGTTGTGGAATAACAGGTATAATTCTTTCGTTAATGTAATACATCAGTTGTTCTACTAAATCTACAGTTGCACCAGAATGCCCTTTTAATAATGTATTCAATCTTAATACCATCATCACTAATGCAACTTCTTCTGAAAATGGTTTTCCCATACCACATGCGTGTGAACGAATTAAATTGACTTGTAATTGGTTGTATTCTCCTTCGTCTATACGTACATCACTAAACAAACCAAAACCAGTTGTAATTCCATAAATTGTTTCTTTATTCTCTATAATAGCTTCAACTGTTTGGCGACTCTTTTTCACACGTTCAAACGCATCTTCTGTAACCTCTACCTTATCTTCTCTATTTAAAAACTGTTTAATATCATTAATCGTTAATGTTTCCCCATTAAGTTGTAATGTCATTTTCCCATCTCCTTCATTAATATTTTTTTCTAATTATTTTGAGTATACGCTTACATTTTTTGCTGGACAATAGCTTAACCAATATCCGTAACATGGTATTAAATTACTGTTTTAATGGGATAAAGCTGTAATAAAAATAAGTTTATTAAAATTAATAATTTCTTAACGCTTTTAACTATTGACTAATAGCACAACCAGGTATAATATTTCTTATTGTATTTATAATTCTTATTACGAAAACGAAGGAGAATTAACTGAAATACAAATCGTTCTGCAATTGTCATAATTACTTTTAAAAGCAGAACATCTTTAATATGTTAGTCAGTTAATTTTCTTTATTAAAATACAGAACTTTACACACATTCAGTAATTTAAGAAGGGGGTTTCAATATGGAAACTTTATCATCAGTGAGCATCCCAAAGCGAAAAGATGAAACACATAAAGGTGATTATGGTAGAATTCTTTTAATTGGTGGTAATGCGAACTTAGGTGGTGCAATCATGCTTGCAGCACGAGCATGTGTATACAGTGGTAGTGGTTTAATAACAGTAGCGACTCATCCAACAAATCATGCTGCTTTGCATTCACGGTGTCCTGAGGCAATGGTAATCGATATAAATGATACAAAAATGTTAACAAAAATGATTGAAAACACAGATTGTATTTTAATCGGTCCTGGATTAGGTTGTGACTTTAAAGGTAATAATGCAATTACTTTCCTACTTCAAAATATACAACCTCATCAAACTTTGATAGTAGATGGTGATGCTATTACGATTTTCAGTAAATTGAAACCTGAGATTCCAACTTGTAAAGTCATATTCACACCACATCAAAAAGAGTGGGAGCGTTTAAGCGGTATCCCGATAGATGAACAAACTTATGAACGTAATCGTGAAGCGGTAGACCGTATTGGTGCCACAATTATACTGAAGATGCACGGTACAGAACTTTACTTTAAAGATAAAGATTACAAACTACCTATTGGTACACCAGCGATGGCCACTGGAGGCATGGGTGATACTTTATCTGGTATGATAACTAGCTTTGTTGGACAATTTAATGATATCGAAGAAGCTGTTACAAGTGCGACATATACACACAGTTTTATTGGCGAACAATTAGCTGAAAAAATGTATGTCGTTCCGCCTTCTAGACTTATTAGTGAAATTCCAATTGCTATGAAATCATTAGAAAATGAATAATATAAAAAGACCTACCTCATATGAGGTAGGTCTTTTTGTTAAAGTTATTCTTCTTCATTGTCTTCATCAGTTCCATAATCCGCGTTGTCTATATCTTCATTAACACGATCCATGAAGTCTTGTCTTACTTCTTGTCGTTCATCATTGTTTGACGTATTTTCCTCATCTTCAACTTCTGTGTGAATCGCATTTCCTGGCGCATCATCTTCTACAATGGCTTCACTATTTTGTGAACCTTGTAAATCAGTTTGTGATGCATTGTCGTTGTCTACATCAGATGCTATAGCTTCAGTTGATTCATCAACTTCTTTAATTTCATCTTCATCATTAACTTTAGCTACTGTTGATACAATTTGGTTTTCACCCAATTTAATCAATCTTACACCTTGAGCAGCACGACCATTTTGCGAGATATCTTCTACATCAATACGAATAATGACGCCTGAGTTTGTTACAACCATCAGGTCTTCTTCTCCAGTTACTGAAGTAATACATACAATATTACCATTACGCTCAGTAATTGTAGCTGTTTTTATACCTTTACCGCCACGGTTTGATAATCTGTAATCATCGACTGGGGTACGTTTACCGTATCCATTTTCAGTAACGACTAGAATCTCTTCATCGCTCTCAGCATTAGTGACATCTAAACCGACAACTTTATCATCTTCTCTAAGTGTAATACCTTTAACTCCTGCTGCTGTACGACCCAACGGACGCAATGTAGTTTCGTTAAAGCGTATTAGTGATGCATGAGATGTACCAATCAGAATGTCTTGTTCTCCGTCAGTGAGACGAACAGCAATCAGTTCATCATCATTTTTGAAGCTAATCGCAATCTTACCGTTTTTATTGATATGAGAGAAGTTACTCAATGCAGAACGCTTCACTCTACCTTTGAGTGTTGCAAATACTAAATAATCATCTTCACTTTCTAAGTCTTTAACGGCAATCATAGTACTGATTGATTCGTCATTATCGAGTTCAATCGCGTTGACTACTGGGATACCTTTAGACTGACGTGATAGCTCAGGCACTTCATAACCTTTAAGTTTGTACACGCGTCCTTTATTAGTAAAGAACAATACGTTATCGTGTGTACTTAACGTTACGAGTTGACTAACAAAGTCTTCCTCAAGTGTATTCATACCTTGTACTCCACGTCCGCCACGATGTTGCGCTCTATATGTAGAAACTGGTAAACGTTTAATATAGTTATTGTGACTTAATGTAATCACGATTTGTTCTTCAGGTATTAAATCTTCGTCTTCGATATCATCTAGTCCGCCAAGTTGAATTTCAGATTTGCGTTCATCACCATAACGTTCACGTATATCGATTAATTCATTGCGGACGATTTGTAATAATTTTTCTTCGTCAGCAAGAATCTCTTTTAATTCCTCAATATATGCTATCAATTCATTATATTCAGATTCAATCTTGTCTCGCTCTAAACCTGTCAAACGTCTTAAACGCATGTCTAAGATAGCTTGAGCTTGACGTTCAGACAATTTAAATTGTTCTTGTAAGCTAGCCATCGCTACTTTATCAGTTTCTGATTCACGGATCACTCGAATGATTTCATCGATATTATCTAATGCAATTCTTAGTCCTTCTAAAATATGTGCGCGATCTAATGCTTTCTTCAAGTTGTATTCTGTACGTCTACGTACTACTACTTTTTGATGCTCTAAATATTCTTCTAAAGCTTCTTTCAATGAAATTAATTTAGGTCTGCCGTTAACTAAAGCAATCATATTCACACCAAATGATGTTTGTAATGGAGTTTGTTTGTATAAATTATTTAGTACGACACTTGCGTTTGCATCTTTACGAATATCAATAACAACACGTACACCTGTACGTAAACTTGTTTCGTCACGTAAATCTGTGATACCTTCAATCTTTTTATCACGTGCTAATTCAGCAATTTTTTCAATCATACGTGCTTTATTTACTTGATATGGAACTTCTGTAACGACGATGCGTTGACGTCCGCCACCACGTTCTTCAATTTCAGCACGAGAACGCATTTGAATAGATCCACGGCCTGTTTCAAAGGCGCGACGAATACCACTCTTTCCAAGTATAATTCCCGCTGTTGGGAAGTCAGGGCCTTGAACATCTTCCATCAATTCCGCAATAGTAATATCAGGGTTATAACTTAAACTCAATACACCATTAATAACTTCTGTTAAATTATGTGGTGGAATATTTGTAGCCATACCTACTGCAATCCCTGAAGCACCATTAACTAGTAAGTTTGGGAACCTTGATGGTAAGACTGCCGGCTCTCTCTCATTACCATCGTAGTTATCTATAAAATCAATCGTATCTTTGTTTATATCTCTAAGCATCTCTAATGTAATTTTAGACATACGGGCTTCAGTATAACGCATCGCCGCTGCACCATCGCCATCCATTGAACCAAAGTTACCTTGTCCATCAATTAAAGGATATCGATAGCTGAAGTCTTGTGCCATTCTTACCATTGCTTCATAAATAGATGAGTCGCCATGTGGGTGATATTTACCCATTACGTCCCCAACAATACGGGCAGACTTCTTATATGACTTATCTGGTGTCATACCTTGTTCATGCAAACCATACAATATACGTCGATGTACTGGTTTCAAACCATCTCTAACATCTGGTAAAGCACGCGATACAATAACGCTCATCGCATAATCTAAAAATGATTCGCGCATCTCACTCGTTATATTTCGTTCATTAATTCTTGATTCAGGTAATTCAGCCATCAAGATATCCTCCTTCAAAAATTCAGTTCATTCTATTAGAAATCTAGGTTGGCATAGACTGCGTTATCTTCAATAAACTGTCTACGGTTCTCAACAACGTCTCCCATGAGCATTTCAAAAACTTGATCTGCCTCTATCGCGTCATCTAATGATACTTGCAACATAGCTCTATTTTCTGGGTTCATTGTTGTTTCCCACAATTGGTCTGCGTTCATTTCACCAAGACCTTTATAACGTGCAATTGACCATTTCGGTGTAGGATCTAACTCAGCTTTAAGTTTTTCCAACTCACGTTCATTAAACACATAATATTTTTGTTTACCTTGTGTCAATTTGAATAAAGGCGGTTGAGCAATATATACATAGCCTGCTTCTATTAACGGTCTCATAAAGCGATAGAAGAATGTTAATAGCAACGTTCTGATATGCGCACCATCGACGTCAGCATCAGTCATCAGTACAATTTTGTGGTAACGAGCTTTGCTTAAATCAAATTCTCCACCAATACCTGTACCAAATGCTGTAATCATAGAACGGATTTCATTATTATTTAATATTCTATCTAAGCGAGCTTTTTCAACGTTTAATATCTTACCACGCAATGGCAAAATCGCTTGCGTTTCTGAGTCTCTACCTGATTTTGTAGACCCACCGGCAGAGTCACCCTCTACGATAAAGATTTCACTTCTGGAAGGATCTTTACTAGAGCAATCTGCAAGTTTACCAGGTAAGCTTGAGATTTCTAAAGCAGATTTACGACGTGTCACTTCACGTGCTTTTTTCGCAGCAAGACGCGCGTGAGAAGCCATAATACCTTTTTCAACAACTATGCGTCCTACTTGCGGGTTCTCTAATAAGAAACGCTCGAACAACTCAGAGAATAATTTATCAACAACTTGACGTACCTCAGAGTTACCTAATTTTGTTTTTGTTTGTCCTTCAAATTGTGGATCGCCATGTTTGATTGAAACGATAGCTGTTAAACCTTCACGCGTATCTTCACCTGAAAGTCTCTCTTTATCATCTTTGATAATTTTACTACTTATACCATAGCTATTTAATACACGAGAAAGTGCTCGCTTAAAGCCTTCTTCATGTGTACCACCCTCATAAGTGTGTATGTTATTCGCATAAGTTAATAAGTTGGTTGCAAAGCCTTTGTTGTATTGTAATGCAATTTCAACTTCAATATCATCTTTTGTTTGATGTACATATATAGGCTCTTCATGTAATGGTTCTTTATTTTCATTTAACATCTCAACGTAAGACTTAATACCACCTTCGTAGTGATAAGTGTCTTCTCTAACTTCTTCGCCACGTTCGTCTCTCAAAGTAATTGAAATACCTTTATTCAAGAAAGCAAGTTCTCTTGTACGTTGTTGTAATGTCTCATAATGATATTCAGTTGTTTCTGTAAAAATCTCAGGATCCGCTTTAAAACGAATCATTGTACCAGTGTTATCTTCTTCTGTTTCTTCAATTACTTTCAAGTCGAATTGAGGAACACCCTTTTTATAAGCTTGATGATAAACTTGACGATCTTTATATACATAAACTTCCAGGTCTTCAGATAAGGCATTAACTACAGAAGAACCTACACCATGTAGACCACCAGAAACTTTGTATCCGCCACCGCCGAATTTACCACCGGCATGAAGTACTGTTAAAATAACTTCAACTGCTGGGCGTCCCATTTTTTCTTGTATACCAACCGGGATACCACGTCCATTATCTGTTACTTTAATCCAATTATCTTTTTCAATAACAACTTCGATTTGGTTAGCATACCCTGCAAGTGCTTCATCAATACTATTATCGACAATTTCCCATACAAGATGGTGTAAACCTCTTTCTGAAGTTGACCCTATATACATACCAGGTCTTTTACGTACCGCTTCTAGACCTTCTAATACTTGTATCTGTCCAGCACCATAATCTTCCGTGTTGTTCACATCTGACAATGCTTCCACCTTCACTTTCTGTTACTTTATAATTTCGCCTTGGTTAATGCGATAAAGTTTAGCGTTTTTCATGATTTCATGTTCTATACCATCTACGGATGTCGTCGTTACAAAAGTCTGCACTTTATGTTGAATAGTGCTCAATAAATGAGATTGACGCGAATCATCTAATTCACTTAGTACATCATCTAGCAATAATATTGGATACTCACCGACTTCAATGTTCATCAACTCAATTTCAGCGAGTTTTATTGATAGTGCGGTTGTTCGCTGTTGACCTTGCGAACCGTACGTTTGAGCGTCCATATCATTTACATTAAAACCTAAATCATCTCTGTGAGGGCCATATAAACATACGCCTCTATCTTTCTCGCGTTCCATATTGTCATTAAGTAAGGTTAAGACTTCCTCTAAGCGTTCCGTCTCACTTTGTTCTTCATCTGCCAATTTAATACTTGGCAAGTACTCTAGTGACAATGTTTCACGTTCATTGGTAATACCAGAATGGATAGGTTTAGCTAGTGATTCAAGTTCTTTAATAAAATGTTCACGTCTTTGTGTAATTTTGAGCGCATACTCTGCAAATTGTTGATTTAAGACTTCTAGCATTGTACTGTCCGTCTTTTGACCATATTGCAATTGCTTCAAATAATTATTTTTTTGTTTTAAAATCCTCTGATATTGTGATAAATCATTTAAATATACCGCAGATATTTGACCGAGTTCCATATCTATAAATCTGCGTCTAACTTGTGGCGATCCTTTGACAATGTTTAAATCTTCAGGCGCAAACAATACGACATTTAAATGACCTATATATTGTGTCAGTCTACTTTGCTCTAAGTGATTGATTTTAACTTGCTTGCCTTTTTTGGTAATATACATCGTTAAAGGCATCTCGCCATATCTATAGCTAAGTTCACCTTCTATTTTAGCATAATCGCTATTGAAACGTATCAGTTCTTTGTCATTAGATGTTCGATGGCTTTTTGCTAATGCTAAGGTATATATTGATTCAAGTAAGTTTGTCTTCCCTTGAGCATTTTCACCGATCAAAATATTTACGTCAGGATGACAATTTAAACTGATTGACTCGTAATTTCGATAATGCTCTAGTTGGAGTTTCTTTAATTTCATTCTTCACCTTGATGTAAAATCAAAAATGAACCGACTTCTGGTATAACAATGCTATCTCTATGATTTAATTTTTTACCGCGACGTGTTTCACGCTCGTCATTAATCATGACGTCAAAATCTTGTAAGAACCATTTTGCTTGTCCGCCAGATTCGATAATACCTTCTGTCTTTAGAAATTGTCCTAAAGTAATGTCCCCATCAACGATTACCTCTTCAACCAAATCAATCACTCCATTTCTTTTAAGCTCACTTATATATTATACCTTTTTTTACGAAAAATTTCATGTAAAATACAGTGAGTAAGCGATTTCTTCAAACTTATTTTAACTATTTTTTTATATTTAGTTTCAAAGTTGTTTATAACAGCTCTTTACTAGTAATATTATATCAAAAATTAATGATTAATAATCCATTTCTTTAAAATTAATATCAATCTATCTACAAATCATTATTTAAAAACAAATTATAAAGTGTTGCTATAAAATTCATAATTTTTATACACTTAACTAAAATTTGCATTTTAAGCTATTTTTAGCGTATTTTTTTGAGTTATGATGTTTGGGTCCACTAATATCTATTTTGGGCTTATATTGGCCCTCTATATGCTTCTAATCATTAAAATTTATTTTATCTTCTCTTAATTCACTCACTTTTTTAGCATTATCTCTTTCTTGTATACACGTTTTAATGTTTCACATTTCTTTTATTTTGTTGAAATTCCATAAAAAAAGGAACGGACAGAAACCAATGTACAAATTGGTTTCATAGTCTCGCTCCTGCAAAGTTAATCAGTCAGTTAATAAAATTGTTTAAATATGTCTTAGTTAACTATTTCATGCTATGCATATATCATTATATGCTACTTAATTTAGTTGCTATGGCTCACTTATTCACACTTTATACTAATTTTAGTATGTTCTAATTGGTAAAATAAGTTGTGTAACTGAGTCGTCATCTTTTGGTTTTAAAATAAATGGCTTCATAGTTCCGAAAAATTCTATTTCCACTTCATCGTTATCAATGGCTTTAAGTGCATCCATCATATATTTTGAATTGAAAGAAATTTTTAAGTTACCACCATCTACATTACTTGCTTTAACTTCTTCATTCACAGTACCTATTTCTGGAGATGTTGAAGATAATTCTACTAATTCATTACCTGTACTTAATTTTATTACATTATTTCCGCCTTCACGTGCTAATAATGATGCACGATCAATTGCGTGATAGAATTCACCGTTATCAATACCTAACTTAATTTCGTAATTCTCTGGGAATAAACGAGATGTATCAGGATAATGACCTTCTAATAAACGTGAAATAAAGTTTACGTTACCTACTTTGAAAAGTACTTGATTAGATGCAAAGAAAATGTCGATATCATCTTCGTTGTCAGACATAATTTTATTTAATTCAGATAATGCCTTACCTGGAATGATGACATTTTTATTTTCAGAATCGTCTTCTAAAGCTACTTTTCTCACAGCCAAGCGGTGTGAATCTGTAGCTGTGCATATTAATTCATTATCTTGTATAAGCCAGTTAACACCAGTTAGTACTGGACGTGTTTCTGAGGTGGACACTGCGAAATTCGTTTGTGCTATCACGTTTTTAAGTACTTTAACTGATAATTGAATTGCATCATCACGAGAAACTTGTGGTAATAATGGGTATTGATCAGGATCTAAACCACTTAAGTTAAATTCAGAATGACCAGATGTTATTAATGTTTGGAATTGTTCATTGGTAGACAATTTAACTTCTTTACCTGGTAATTTTTTAATAATATCTACAAAGAAACGACCAGGAAGTACCACTGAGCCAGTTTCTGTAATTTCAATAATAGTTTCACCATCAACTTGTTTAGGTATAGTGATTTCTATTGATATTTCTGAATCAGATCCAGTAAGTATTACTTCGTTGTTTTTAACTTCAATTTTTATACCAGTTAAGATTGGTAATGTTGTTCTTGGTGAGATGGCTTTTAACGTGTCATTTAATTGATTAATAAAATAATCTCTTCTAATTGTGAATTCCATCATATTAAACTCCTTCCAGTCGTTTATATATTAAATTATATAGGTTTTAAAACAGTAGTAATAGTAGTAGGGCTTGTGGATTAGGGGATAACTCAAATCTAAGTGATGGTGTCACCCTTTAAAGACTGTGGATAACTTGTGCACACTGTGTATGACTTTTACACATTATCCACAATTCACAAAAATAGTTCCATCATGTTATTCCTCAAATAAACTACAATAAAACTGTTATAGTACAGAATATTTTACTGATTTCTTATTTCTTTTTCTAAATTTTCAACTTCTTGCTTAAAAGTTGGATCATTTTGTATATCTTTTACGATTTTTTCGTGTGCATGAATAACAGTAGTATGATCACGTCCACCAAATTCTTCGCCAATTTTAGGAAGTGAAAAATCTGTTAGTTCACGAGAAAGATACATCGCAATTTGTCTAGGATAAGCAATTGATTTTGTACGTTTTTTTGCACTAAAGTCTTCAATTTTCACACTATAGTATTGGCCGACAATTTTTTGAATATCTTGTATGGTGATCTTTTTAGATTTAGGTGCTTGAATAATATCTTTCAACGCTGCAGCTGTTAATTCAGTTGTAATAGGTTGACCTTGTAATTTCGAAAATGCTAATACACGAGTTAACGCACCTTCAAGTTCACGAATATTTGATTGAATCTGATTTGCGATATAAGTAAGTGCTTCAGTCGGAATATCTAAGTTTTCTTCGCCAATTTTTTTCTGTAAAATTGCCATTCTTGTTTCATAATCAGGCGGCGTAATGTCAACAATTAGTCCCCATTCAAAACGTGAACGTAGTCGATCTTCAAGTTTAGCAATTTCTTTAGGTGGTCTATCACTGGAAATAACAATTTGCTTATTTGCTTGATGTAATTCATTAAACGTATGGAAGAATTCTTCCTGTGTTTGTTCTTTATTTTGAATAAATTGAATATCATCAATGAGAAGTACATCAATATTACGATATTTTTCTCTAAAACGTTCAGTCTTATTATCCCGGATAGATTTAATAAATTCATTGGTAAATTTTTCACTTGAAGTATAAATCACTTTAGCATCAGGATTGTTTGCTAATACATAATGTCCAATCGCATGCATCAAATGGGTTTTACCTAAACCAACGCCACCATAGATAAATAATGGATTGTATGCTTGTGCAGGAGCTTCAGCAACTGCAAGGCTTGCTGCGTGAGGAAATCTGTTGCCAGGTCCAATAACAAATGTTTCAAATGTATTATGTGTATTGAATTGTTCTCCGCCAATAGCAGCTTCATCTACACCAGGTGTATATTCTTTTTTGAATTGTTCACCCTCATTAGTTTCTTGATTTTTACTTGGATTTAAGTTTTCCAATTCATCTTCTGTATAGAAAACAGGCATAATTTCATGACCAATTGCTTCGTATAAGGCACTTTGAACAATTTCAACGTAATTCGATTTTAACCAATTAGCAACAAAAGGATCATCTATAACTACAATGGCTTCATTGTTTTGTAGTTGATAAAGTTTCGTATCTTTAAGAAAAGTTTGATAGCTAGGATAACTAACTTTTTCTTGAGCTAAGGTTAGAACTCTTTCCCAAATTTCTTTTTCTGACATAATAACTAACTCCAACTTTCGTAAATTTTAAAAGTTATACACAAAAGTAACAAGTGTAATTAAAAAGAATCACAGCCTGTTGATAATTATCCACAAGTTACACACAATCGGTGGATAACTAATCTAGTTCTATGATTTATACACAGACTTTTACAATATAATTTAATAAATTAAACCCTGTATTTATCAATATCTACATGACTTATCCACACAATTATACTTTTTAACATGAACCTCTGTCAAATGGGTGTGAATATGTTGTTAAATTGTATGGAACCCTGTGAATAATATATATTTTATCCACAAATATGTATCGTTCTACTGTGTATAAGTGGATAACTTTAAGGAATAAACAGTATATCAAATTTTTAGCGTTTTGTGGGCTTGGGAAATAATTTATAAAATATGTATGAAAAATGTATAATGAAAATTATGCATAGATGGTTATGTGTAAAAGGGGGAGTATGATACAATTCAACAACAATATTGAAGTGATAGTTGTTAAGTTTCTTCAATATAAATAGTTAAAGAAATAGTATTATTGCTCTGAAGCTATTTTAAAAGAGTCACACAAATTGATACTTGCTTTATAAAATATATTTTGTTATATTGTAGTAGTTGCTTGAATTATGACTAGAAATTAATAACAGTTAAATCAAGACTTAAAGGCAGAAACGTATATTAATTTATCTATTATAATAGTATAGAACCGAATAAAGATGGAGGTGTTTTTGCATGGTAAAACGTACTTATCAACCAAATAAACGTAAACATAGTAAAGTTCATGGTTTCAGAAAACGCATGAGCACAAAAAATGGTCGTAAAGTCTTGGCGCGTCGTCGTCGTAAAGGCCGTAAAGTATTATCAGCATAAGATCACTGACTCATCAGTGGTCTTTTTTTTGGTTTTAATTTAGCAAAATGATTAGTGAATACGCTGAGTTTAATTGTTGTTTTAAGACAATTATGGATATAGATATATAACATATATATGAATATATGTAATGAATAGATAAGTGAGTGATGTTTGGTGGAGAAAGCGTACCGAATTAAAAAGAATAGTGATTTTCAATTCATTTATAAAAAAGGGAAATCAGTAGCTAATAAACAGTTTGTGGTATATACAAAAGCTAATAAAGAGCTAGAACATTTTCGATTAGGTATTAGTGTTTCTAAAAAGTTGGGTAATGCAGTTGTTAGAAATCGAATTAAGAGAGCGATTAGAGAAAACTTTAAAGTTCATAAGGAAGATATTATACCAATAGAAATTATTGTAATTGCAAGGCAACCAGCAAAACATATGGACACTTTACAAATACAGTCTAGCTTAGAACATGTTTTGAAAATAGCGAAAGTTTTTAATAAGCGTATTTAGATAGGGTAGGGGAGGCTAAAATAAGACTGAAGTAAGGCTTACATCAGACAAACCTTAGGCTTACCTTCAATGCATTTTTAAATTTTTCAAAACAATATGTTCGCTTTTTAATAGGAAAGTCTTTAAAATATTATAATGACAAAAAATGAGTTCAACAAGGAGGCGAGATGGATGATGGATTTAGATACGATAACGAGTATATCCACGCCAATGGGTGAAGGGGCAATAGGAATCGTACGTTTATCTGGTATTGATTCAGTAGAAATTGCAGATAAGTTATTTAAGGGTAAAGAAAAGCTTGAAGATGTGGCATCTCATACCATTAATTATGGTCATATAATTGATCCTGAATCAAATGAAGTAGTAGAAGAAGTTATGGTCAGTGTATTAAGAGCACCTAAAACTTTTACAAGAGAAGATATTGTTGAAATAAACTGTCATGGCGGTATTTTGACAATAAATAGGATATTAGAATTAACAATGACATATGGTGCTCGTATGGCAGAACCGGGTGAATATACAAAACGTGCGTTTTTAAATGGTCGTATTGATTTATCTCAAGCCGAAGCAGTTATGGATTTTATTCGTTCTAAGACCGATCGCGCATCTAAAGTTGCAATGAATCAAATAGAAGGTCGTTTAAGTGATATGATCAAACGACAGCGACAATCCATTCTCGAAATTCTCGCACAAGTTGAAGTTAATATAGATTATCCAGAATATGATGATGTAGAAGATGCTACAACAGAAGTCTTATTGGATAAATCTAATAAAATTAAAACTGAAATTAATAAATTACTTGATACAGGTACGCAAGGTAAGATTATGAGAGAAGGCTTAGCTACAGTAATAGTCGGTAAACCAAATGTAGGTAAATCATCTATGCTCAATAATCTTATTCAAGATAACAAGGCTATAGTGACCGAAGTACCTGGAACAACAAGAGATACATTAGAAGAATACGTTAATGTAAGAGGTGTACCATTAAGGCTTGTAGACACAGCTGGTATACGTGAGACTGAAGATATTGTAGAACGTATTGGTGTAGAGCGTTCTAGAAAAGCACTTGGCGAAGCTGATTTAATCTTATTTGTACTTAATTATAATGAGCGATTAACTGAAGAAGACCGTAAATTATACGAAGTTATTAAAAACGAAGATGCTATTGTTATCGTAAATAAGATGGATTTAGACAAACAATTAGATTTAGATGAAGTTAAAGAAATGATTGGCGATATGCCATTGATACAAACGTCTATGTTAAAACAAGAAGGCATTGATCAATTAGAAATACAAATCAGAGATTTATTCTTTGGTGGCGATGTTCAAAACCAAGATATGACATATGTATCGAATTCAAGGCACATCTCGTTACTGAAACAGGCAAGAAATACAATTCAAGATGCTATAGACGCGGCAGAAACAGGCATACCAATGGATATGATACAGATAGACTTAACTAGAACTTGGGAAATTTTAGGTGAAATTATCGGAGAATCCGCAAGCGATGAATTGATTGATCAGTTATTTAGTCAATTCTGCTTAGGAAAATAATAAGGAGGAAAAATTATGGCTCAAGAATATGATGTAATAGTAATAGGAGCTGGGCATGCTGGTATTGAGGCAGGACTTGCCTCAGCGAGACGTGGCGCCAAAACGTTAATGTTAACAATTAACCTAGATAACATCGCGTTTATGCCATGTAACCCATCAGTTGGTGGCCCAGCAAAAGGTATTGTTGTACGTGAAATTGACGCATTAGGCGGTCAAATGGCCAAGACAATTGATAAAACACACATTCAAATGCGCATGTTAAATACTGGTAAAGGACCAGCAGTTAGAGCTTTACGTGCTCAAGCTGATAAAGTGTTATATCAACAAGAAATGAAGAAAGTAATTGAAGATGAAGACAACCTTGATATTATGCAAGGTATGGTAGACGATTTAATTATTGAAGACGATGTAATTAAAGGCGTGCGTACTAATATTGGAACAGAATACTGGGCAGAGGCAGTAATCATCACAACAGGTACGTTTTTACGTGGAGAGATTATACTAGGAAACATGAAGTATTCTAGTGGTCCAAACCACCAATTACCGTCTATTTCACTTGCTGATAACTTAAGAGGACTTGGATTTGATGTGGTTAGATTCAAAACAGGAACACCACCACGTGTTAATGCAAAAACAATTGATTACTCTAAAACAGAAATTCAACCAGGCGATGACGTTGGTAGAGCATTTAGTTTTGAAACAACAGAGTATATTTTAGATCAATTACCATGTTGGTTAACGTATACAAATGGTGATACACACCAAGTAATTGATGATAATTTACATTTATCAGCTATGTACTCAGGTATGATTAAAGGTACTGGTCCAAGATACTGTCCTTCAATTGAAGATAAGTTTGTTCGTTTCAATGATAAACCGCGTCATCAGTTATTCTTAGAACCAGAAGGTAGAAGTACAAATGAAGTTTATGTTCAAGGTTTATCAACAAGTTTACCAGAACATGTACAACGTCAAATGCTAGAAACTATTCCTGGCTTAGAAAAAGCAGACATGATGCGTGCGGGTTACGCAATTGAATACGATGCGCTAGTACCTACACAATTATGGCCAACACTTGAAACTAAAAAAATAAAAAACTTATATACAGCTGGTCAAATTAATGGGACTTCTGGTTATGAAGAAGCGGCCGGTCAAGGTATTATGGCAGGTATTAATGCAGCAGCCAGAGTTCAAGGTAAAGAAGAAGTCATATTAAGTCGTTCTGATGCTTATATCGGTGTACTTATAGACGACCTTATTACTAAAGGTACGAATGAACCTTATCGTTTATTAACTTCTCGTGCAGAATATCGTTTACTATTAAGACATGACAATGCTGATTTACGTTTAACAGACTTAGGTTATGAATTAGGTATGGTTTCTGAAGAACGTTATGCACGCTTCAATGAAAAACGCGACATGATTAAATCAGAACAAGAACGTCTACAGGGCATTCGTGTTAAACCAAATGAGCGTGTACAAGCAATTATTGAAGCACAAGGCGGTTCACGTCTAAAAGATGGTATATTAGCTTTAGAATTACTACGCCGTCCAGAAATGACATATGATTTAATCCTTGAAATCTTAGATGAATCACATCAATTACCTTCAGATGTTGAAGAACAAGTTGAAATTCAAACAAAATATGAAGGATATATCAATAAGTCATTACAACAAGTTGAAAAAGTTAAACGTATGGAAGAGAAGAAAATTCCAGAGGATTTAGACTATAGCAAAGTAGATAGTTTAGCTACGGAAGCAAGAGAAAAATTAGCAGAAGTTAAGCCTTTAAATATTGCGCAAGCTTCTCGTATTTCAGGTGTGAATCCAGCCGATATTTCAATCTTACTTGTATTTCTTGAACAAGGTAAAATTCAAAGGGTGAATAATTAAAATGAGTGTAACATGGTTAACTAAGCAACTCAGTACACATGGAATTGAACTTTCAGACAAACAACAACAACAGTTTCAAACGTATTATCAAATGCTTGTAGAGTGGAATGAAAAAATGAATCTGACAAGTATTACAGAGGAACATGAAGTATATTTGAAACATTTTTATGATTCAATTGCGGCTAGTTTTTATACGGATTTAACTAAAGAATTAACAATATGTGACATAGGTGCTGGTGCTGGTTTTCCTAGCATTCCTTTAAAAATTATTTTTCCAAATTTAAAAGTTACGATTGTAGATTCATTGAATAAGCGAATACATTTTTTAAACCAATTGGCAGATGCTTTAGATTTAGAACATGTTAGTTTTGTACATGATCGTGCTGAAACATTTGGCAAGGGAGTCTACAGGGAGTCTTATGATATTGTGACTGCACGTGCAGTTGCAAGACTTTCGGTATTGAGTGAATTGTGTATTCCATTAGTTAAAAAGGGTGGGCAATTTATTGCTTTAAAATCTTCTAAAGGTGAAGAAGAATTGGAAGAAGCACGTTTTGGTATAGGTGTCCTAGGTGGTAAAGTTTTGGATACCATTTCATACGAATTACCTGAAAACGCAGGTGAAAGACAGATGATTATCATTGATAAAAGAAGTCAAACACCTAAGAAATATCCAAGAAAACCAGGAACGCCGAATAAGTCACCGTTACTTGAAAAATAGAAAGAATTCAATTCAATACAATTAATTTAGAGGGAGCGCATAATAAATGAAGAAACCTTTTTCTAAATTATTTGGTTTAAAGAACAAAGATGACATTGTTGGTTATATTGAAGAGGATCATAATAACGTTGAATCTATTCATACCGAACGCATTGTGCCAAACCGTTATCAACCGAGACAAGTATTTGAGCCAAATAAGATTAAAGAACTCGCAGAATCTATAGAAGAACATGGTTTGCTACAACCGATTGTAGTACGTCCAATCGAAGAAGATATGTTTGAAATCATCGCAGGTGAGCGTAGATTTAGAGCGTTACAAACACTCAATAAAACACATGCGGATGTAATTATCAGATATTTAGATGATGAAGAAACGGCTGTAGTAGCTTTAATTGAAAATATTCAACGTGAAAATCTATCTGTTATAGAAGAAGCGGAAGCATATAAGAAGCTATTAGATATTGGTGATACCACGCAGAGTGAATTGGCTAAAAGTGTTGGTAAAAGCCAAAGTTTTATAGCAAATAAATTAAGACTATTAAAACTAGTGCCTAAAGTAATAGAGCGTCTACGTGAAGGTAAGATTACAGAGCGTCACGCACGTGCGATGTTAAGTTTATCAGAAGAAGATCAAGTTGACTTGGTCGAAACAGTTATTAGCCAAAAACTAAATGTTAAACAAACAGAAGCCCGAGTTAAACAAAAACTTGGTCCTGAAAAAGTTAAAGCCCGTAGATTTGAGTTTGAAAAAGACTTAACTGATGCTCGTGAAGCAGTTGGCCAAAGCTTAGAGTCTATTGAAAAAAGTGGTATTAAATTCGAACATCAAGCTAAAGATCACGATGATTACTATGAAATTAAAATTAAATTGTATAAATATTAGATTTATAAAGGTTGAGACAAATGGATGTCTGGACCTCAAAATGTCGACAAAGCCTCCGACTTTGTTGGCATTTTTTTGTGCACACTTTCCGCGAGCGCTGGGTTAGCCTGTAGTCTTCGGCAGTGTTCTTCCCGCAGGAGTCGGTCCAAATCACTGCCAATATTATACTGAAAAGATTATTATATATAAATTAAACAGTGGTGGTGTTTATTATGTTGAATAAATCAATTGATAAAAGAGCCAACTTCGTTTTAAAAGACCACCGCTGTTTTGAAAAATAACTATACAACTATGAATAAACAAATCTTAGACAAACTATAACCTAAGATTCGTATGGGTTCTGATGTCGAGACATCATTTGTCTCGACTTTTAACTATTTATTGATTGCATTTATATTAGTAGTATTCATGGGTTTGTGTTGTCCGATTAACTTCAACATAATTTTACAATAATAGAAAACTAACTATGTAGTTATCTTTATTAAATAGGATAATCAATTGAAAAAATTAAGTGAACATTGATTGTCCTTCATATAATAATATTACCAATTTCTATGAAACAAATTAGAATAAAACATTAACGGAACATTGTGAAAAAACACTATTTATGATTAAATTAAGAAAACGCTTTCACGTTATCTTAAGGGGGAATGGTAACATGATCACATTTATAGTTTCTATTATTATACTTATTATTGGGTATTTCACTTATGGGAAATATATCGATAAAATGTTCGGAACAAAAGAAGAGAGGCCTACGCCAGCGTATCATCAAAGGGATAATGTAGATTATTTACCTATGAAAACATCATCTAATTCACTGATTCAATTATTGAATATTGCAGGAGTTGGTCCTATATTTGGTCCGATTATGGGGGCTTTATATGGCCCAGTAGCATTTATTTGGATTGTTTTTGGCTGTATATTTGCAGGTGCTGTACATGATTATTTAACTGGAATGATTTCGATAAGAAACAAAGGGGCACATTTACCTGAACTTGCAGGTAAATTTTTGGGACAAGTTATGAAACATTTCGTTAATATATTTTCAATTTTATTATTGTTGTTAACAGGTACAGTTTTCGTAACAAGTCCAGCCTTACTTTTACATAATTTAATGGATGGTCGTATTGCTCTAGGTATTATTATATTTGTTATTTTTTTATATTATGTACTCTCTACAATTTTACCAATAGATAAAATAATTGGCCGTATATATCCAATATTTGGTGCTTTACTCTTAGTGAGTGCAGTAGGCATTGGGTTCCGTCTTATTCAAACAGGTGCTCCTATTCCTGAGTTAAGTTTAAAGAATATGCATCCTGATGGTGCATCTGTTTTTCCATTATTATTCTTTACCATTACTTGTGGCGCATTATCTGGTTTTCATGCGACACAAACACCTATTATTTCAAGAACAACTAATAAGGAAAAGAATGGTCGTTTCATTTTTTACGGTATGATGATTGCAGAAGGTATTATTGCAATGATATGGGCAGCAGCTGGAATGAGTCTATTTAATGGCTATAATGGCTTAAATGATGTGTTAGCGCGTGGTGAAGCGGCGCTAGTAGTTAGTCAAGCTTCGCATCTATTATTAGGTTCTGTCTTCGGTACAATTGCTGTATTAGGCGTTATCATACTACCGATAACAAGTGGGGATACATCTTTTCGTAGTGCAAGAATGATTATTGCAGATTATTTGAATTATGGACAGCGCAGTATTGTAAAAAGAATTATAGTTGCTGCACCATTATTTGTTATAAGTTTTGGATTAACACAAGTTGACTTCACAGTTTTATGGCGTTATTTTTCTTGGGCTAACCAGACAACTGCTGTAGTGGCATTGTGGGTAGGCACCATGTATTTATTAATAGCGAAAAAGAACTTCTGGGTTGCAGCTATACCAGCTGTATTTATGACATGGAATATATTTACTTATATTTTAAGTCAGAAAATTGGTTTAGGCTTAGACCTTAATTTGAGCTATATACTCGCATTTGTGTTGACCATATTATGGGTTGCTTACTTTGGTTATCAATATAAGAAAATTGCTACCGGCGCTCAATTTGAATTAGATCATCCTGTTCCATATCAACAACAGGTAACGTAATATTAATAAAAATGTATTTAATATTTAAAAGATAAAATGTCGTTTTATTAAATAAGCTAATAAAAAATTATTTGTTATAAAAAGCGGGTATATTAATTTTGCATTCTTGCTTTTTCTACTATTCAACTATTTATAAACAATTATCTAATTTATAAAAAATCTGCAAAACGCCTTGCTATATTTTACTTTTGAATATAATATAATGATGATATTTTATAAATCATATATCAAAAGTATATTAAGTCAGGAGTGATTCGATGCTTAAATTTTTGAAACCAGCAAAACATATAGAACCTTTGCCTAAGGAGCAAGTTGATGATACATACAAGAAATTACGTTTTCAAGTATTCTTAGGTATTTTCATTGGTTATGCAGGTTATTATTTATTACGTAAAAACTTTTCATTAGCGATGCCATCATTAATTGAGGACGGATTTAGTAAAGGTGAACTTGGTATTGCACTTTCAGCAATTTCGATTGCTTATGGTTTTAGTAAGTTTATAATGGGAACCATTAGTGATCGGAGTAATGCGCGAATATTTTTAACTTTAGGCTTAATACTAACGGCAATTGTAAATTTATTACTTGGCTTTGTGCCTTTCTTTACATCAAGTATTACAATTATGTTCGTGTTACTATTTTTAAATGGATGGTTCCAAGGTATGGGATGGCCGCCTTCAGGACGTGTTCTTGTCCATTGGTATAGCGTCAGTGAACGTGGTAGTAAGACTTCAATATGGAATGTAGCTCATAATGTAGGTGGCGGTCTAATGGCTCCTATAGCAACATGGGGTATTTCTATGACAGCACTATATAATTTTGGTTATTTAAAAGGCTTTGAAGGTGTATTCATTTATCCAGCAATATTAGCCATCATTATTGCGATCATTTCATATTGTTTAATTAGAGATACACCTCAATCACAGGGGTTACCACCAATTGAATATTATAATAATGACTATTCTACATCATCTAAACAGACATTAGAGACAGAACTGACTACGAAAGAAATTTTATTTAAATATGTTCTGAATAATAAATGGGTGTGGGCAATTGCCTTTGCAAATATATTTGTCTATTTTGTACGTTATGGAGTGTTAGATTGGGCGCCTACATATTTAAGTGAAGAGAAGCAATTCAATCTAAGTGAGTCAGGTTGGGCGTACTTCCTATATGAATGGGCGGGTATCCCTGGTACATTATTATGCGGTTATCTATCTGATAAATTATTTAAGGGACGTCGTGGTCCAGCAGGATTTGTCTTTATGTTGGGTGTAACGATATTTGTACTTATATATTGGTTGAATCCTCCTGGCAACGCTTGGTTAGATAACGTCTCACTCGTTGCTATTGGGTTCCTTATCTACGGACCTGTAATGTTAATTGGCTTACAAGCATTAGATTATGTTCCTAAGAAAGCAGCTGGAACTGCAGCAGGGTTAACAGGATTGTTTGGTTATTTATTTGGAGCTGTAATGGCTAATATCATATTAGGATTTGTAGTGCAACATTTTGGTTGGGATATTGGTTTTGTATTATTGACAGTGATTAGTATATTAGCAATGCTCAGTTTCTTACTTACTTGGAATAAACGTGGTCAAGAAGAACTACATTAATTGAGTTAGCCATATCAATAATTTAATTGTATAGATGTGAATGAATTTTTAACTATTGAATCTATACAGTTATCAAAATTAAGTGATTAAATGATTACTAAATACCTAGTATATGATTATCATGAGGGCGAAGATATGAAACTTTACTGGTTTCAATCTCGTCCTTTTTTGTCGTTCTGTCTAAAGGTAGGCTTAAAAAAGTTGTTATAGTAGGATGTAAAAGCGTTTAGATAAAGAAAACTATGCAGATGTTAAAGAACTTTGATAGTCTAATAATATATTTTATCTTAATCTCTAATAGAAGGAGCAAAAAGCAATGAACTTAGGTTATCAAATAAAATATTTTCGCCGACGTGATCAACTTTCTCAAGAAGATTTAGCTAATAAATTATATGTTTCACGACAAACAATATCAAATTGGGAAAATGATAAAAGCTATCCTGACGTACATAATTTATTAATGCTTAGTTCATTGTTCGATGTTTCTTTAGACGATTTAGTCAAAGGAGATGTAGAGATTATGGAGCAAAAATTAAGAAAAGTTCGATTTAACTTGTGGACACATTTAATGATATGGCCAATTTTAATGTTTGCAATTTAATTGGTCCAGCAATGTATTATTGGGGGACAGTTGGAATCATAATTGAAGCTATATTATTAGTTATTGGTATGATGGCTTCTATTAAAGTGGATATCATTAAGAAATCATACAATATACAAACCTATGATCGTATCATTGCATTTATGAAAGGTAACGATCCAAATGAAATTAAGACTACTAAATTAAGAATATAGCTACATTTTTGTACAGCTTTATATTAGTTGTAGGTACATTTTTAATAATTTCAATAATAAGTATCTATATTTTTAAATGATAACTAAGTAATAAAATAATGTTGGTTTTAAAAATGTAGAAGTTATAAATTAATAATTTCAATTCTATAATATAACCACATTATTAAAAATATTTTTAAGACATTGTAGCACGTGGAGTTGTTGCTTTATACCATTGATAACAAAGAATAATAATTAATATTAAATCAATAATATCACCACCATAATACATCCATATGCTTCCCGCTTCTGCTTCTGGTCTAGGTACGCCGGATGTTGGAAAAGCATAAATATATTTAGATAAAATTTTATGGGCTGCTAGAGCTATAATCAATATTAAAGAACGATATAAGTGACTATATTGATGAGGCGTTATATCTAAATAAATAATAGAAATAGTAAACAGATAACCAGCAAAAAATACATGTAAGTGAACAAACGCATATAGAAAAATAGATTGATGCATTAAATGAAAAAGTGGTGTGGTATAAAGTAACCATAATCCACCAATATTGAGTGTAGTAGCTATAATAGGATGAGTTAAAAATTTTAATAAGCGGCTTTTTAATATAGATGTAAGACTTCTGGCAGTTGGTACGTTCAGTGATCGCAGTAACAGTGTCATAGGCTTAGCAAGTGCTAAAAGAAGCGGGCTGAGCATACCGAGTAATAGGTGCCCAATCATATGACCAATAAAACTCATATGAGCGTAAGATGCTAATGGCCCTACCAAAGCAGTGCCTATACAAAAAACACCTAAACTCCAAAAGACATAACGATGCCATGGCCATTTACTAAATTTTTTATTAGTTATTATTGCAGCAAAGAAATAAAGAAGAAAAATTAAAACTAAAAAACATACGATAAGCACCTCAAAATAAATAATTTCTGGTAGTAGGTGATTATGCATATTTTATCCTCCTTTTCTTCTTATATATTTTTGAGTTTGTATAAAGACAATAAATCCAACAATTAGAACAATGACTGCAATGGCATTCCAAATTATATCGTAAGGGAGTACATTAACTTCGTAACGAATCTGATGTATTCGAAATATTTTATGTTGAATAAGGCCGTCATACAATTGGAAGAAGCCAAGACCTAACAATATACCGCTAACCCATCTTTTTACCCAAAATGAATTTCTTCTTTTAATATCTGCTAATAAAAATAGACTGGCAACTGTTGCAAACCAACTAAACGCATGAAACAAGCCATCTGATACTAAGCCCATAGCCATAGATGATTTGTCATAAAAGTGATGCCAAGCTAAAAGCTGATGAAACACTACTTCGTCAATAAAAGCTGCAACACCTAGACCAAACAGAATCCCAGACCATACATTACGTTGTGGATGGGAAATTAACTGTTCCATATTGTAACACACCTTTCGAAATATTATTTATTTTCAATAATTATCAACTCCCCTGTTTTTATGTTAATAAACATCACGTATTGTTTTATTAAATTCTAATTATATTCGCTACTAAAAAATAAATTCTCTTTATATTTTTTAAGTTAAATTTACTTAAAAAGGAAAATAATATATAAGAATAGAAAATTTGTTACTTAAAGAATTATTTAATTAATAAATTATAACGGATGAGATTTTCTTATATAGGGGGACAATTATGTGAGAAACTTTTTTTACGCTTTTTTCTTGTTCAGGTTTTATGGCATTTGTTGCTTGGTATGCTTATCACAAAACTAAAAATAAAGTGAACGACTCAACGGGGTATTTTTTAGCAGGACGAGGATTGACAGGTTGCTTTATAGCAGGATCTTTAGTATTGACAAATTTATCTGCAGAAGAATTAGTTGGGTTAAATGGCCAAGCATATAGTGCTAATTTAACTAATATGGCTTGGGAAGTCACAGCGGGTTTTTCTGTTATTATTTTAGCCCTTGTACTTTTACCACGTTATTTAAAAGGTGCGTTTACAACATTACCAGAGTTTTTAAATGACAGATTTGATCAAGGAACAAGATTGCTTGTTGTATTATTATTTATGCTTGGCTATGGTCTTATTACGATTCCGTCAGTTCTATATTCAGGAGCAATAGCTGTATTACAGGTATTTGATATACCTAATATGTTAGGTATTACATTTGAACAAGCTATGTGGTTGTCAGTTTGGACGATAGGCATTATAGGTTATATTTATGCTATATTTGGAGGCTTGCGCGCGGTTGCTATTTCAGATACCATCAATGGCATTGGTTTATTGGTTGTTGGTCTAATTGTACCTATATTAGGTTTTATAGCGTTAGGAAACGGCGATTTTTTAATAGGTATAAAAACAGTAGTGACAGAACATCCAGAAAAACTAAATTCTATTGGATCTAGCGAAGATGGTGTGCCTTTTGGAACAATATTTACTGGTATGCTATTCGCTAATTTATTTTATTGGGGAACTAATCAATATGTTATTCAACGAACATTAGGCGCTAAAAGTCTTGCTGAAGGGCAAAAAGGCGCCTTGTTTACAGGTTTTTTAAAAATATTAGTCCCATTTTTAATGATAATTCCTAGTATAATAGCCTATCATCTCTATGGTCCTAAGTTAAAAACTATGGATTTAGCTTATCCAGCGTTAATCAATGATATTTTCCCTACGTTTTTAAACAGGTTCTTTTTAGCTGTATTATTAGGAGCAGTTTTTTCTAGTTTCAATTCATTGTTAAATAGTGCTGCGACAATGTTCTATTATGATATTTATAAAGTTGTGCTGAATAAAAAAGCAAATGACCAAGAAATGATAAGAGTGAGCCAGTGGTTTGGCGTTATATTATCTTTGTTGACCTTCTTTATTTCCCCACTTTTACTGTATGCTCCAGACGGCTTGTGGACGATTATTAGAGAATTTACAGGGTTTTTTAATATACCGATTATAGTAATCGTGTTAGTGGGTATATTTTCTAAAACTGTTCCAGCAGTTGGAGCTAAAATTGTTATTATCTCGCATGTGGTGATTTATTATATGTTAATGTGGGGCTTGCCAACAATTTTCAATGTAACGATACCTATTAACTTTATTCATATTCAAGGTCTACTTTTTTTAATAGAAGTACTATTTTTATTGATTTTAGTCAAAGTAAGGCCGTTAAAGATTCCTTTTACTTTCCAGGACAAAGCTGTTGTTAATTTAACACCGTGGAAATACGCGTTGCCAGTTTCAATTTGTTTATTAGGAAGTATTGTTTTTACATTTGGTCTATTTTCTAAAATTGGTTTAGCCATAGAAGGAAGTACTGTATCTATATGGTTTTGGCCATTTACTATAGTATTGATTATTTGTACGATGCTATTATCATTTATTGCTATTAAAAATTGGAAGAAAAAGTATTTACATGAATAGAAGAGGCATCCAATTAAAAATTTTCAATTTATATGTCTAGTATGTTATTGATAATAATACAACCCTAATTATTTACACATAATAAAAAGGAAGGTTTCTACTAAATATATAGTAAAAACTTTCCTATTATTTTTTAGGCACTTGTCGGCCAAATGTGTCCAATTACAATCTATTTGTTATTCATCTTGTAAGAAAGCATTATAAATTTTTTTGGTTTTGTGGTCTATATCTTTTTCACAGTAATACCAAGTTTTACAGTTATAGTTAGTACCATTTATGCGTCCCTTGGCATCTTTAACGTTAGAGGGAGGTAAGGATAGTACTTTGTCTCCTGGTTGCCAATTTTCGGGCATAATTGAGTCATTTTCATCGGACGTTTTTATTGCTTTTACCATACGTATGATTTCATTCACATTGCGTCCTATAGCTGTAGGATAATACATAATTGAACGTACAACTAAATTATCGTCAATAATCAATACTGCACGAGTAGCTGATTGTTTATCATCTTCTTTAGACAATATTCCATAATTTTTTGAAATCTGTTTACTTGAGTCAGCGATAAGTGGAAACTCTATATTTGTATTAAAAGATGATTCTATACTTGTTAACCAAGCTATATGTGAAGAAATACTATCCACACTTAAACCTACAACAGATATTTGTAAATCTTTAAGTTCATCATAATTTTCTTGTAATGTTATAAACTCAGAAGTGGATACTGGAGAAAAGTCATAGGGATATGCAAATAATAGCATCCATTGCCCTTTATAGTCGTCTAAAGTTATGTCTCCTTGAGTAGACAGCCCTTTAAAATGGGGCGCTTGTTGACCAATGCTAGGTAAATTGTTTATATCGTAACTTGTTTCATTTTCAAAACTCATAACACTAACCTCATTTCGATTCAAATTGTAAAAAACGTAGGTGATTTGGGACCACTTGAAGAGGGGTTAAAGTTTTATATTTTAGCTTGTATTTTAGTAATATTTAAACTAATCAAGGAATCATCTTCACTTTCTGAAACATTGAATTCAGTTATGAAATAAGATTTATTTCTGGCAAATTTATATTTCACAATATACTTATTTCCTCTCTTAAAATACTCATAGGAATAAGGTGGAGAAACTAAACGAGAAAGTTTTTCCAAATATCGTTCTTTTACATATCTATTAATACTTATATAATTTCTGTTTATATATAATTTTTTTCTTAATTTGGAGAGCTCTTTAGGTCCTAATAAATTGCAAAACAATTGGGAATTTTTTTCGTTAATACTGAGAATAAAATTTTCTATGCAATCTTCTATTTTCATAGAATCACCTCTAAATATTTAATAGTTTAACTCTCAAAAAATTCTTTGAATTACATGATTGTAGATACGTATAAGTAATTTTGAAAAAGAGTCACAAAATGTTTGAGACTCTTAAGGATTAATAAATTAATAGTTAATTATTATCTTGTTCCTCAGATATTTCGCTTACTGTTTGTCCAATCAATTGTGTAGCATTCTCTACGCCTAAGTCACCTAAAGTTACTATGTCTTGTAGTTTATAATCGTCTACTACTAGTAAAGGGTATATACGATGCTCTTTCATTAATGATGCTGCTTCTTTAATAGTCATCTCTGAATTAGCAGTTACAATATTTGTCGTCATGATGTCACCAGCTTTTGTTTGATTGTTTGCTAGCCCTTTCACTACTATATCTCTATCCGTTACGACACCAACATAATTAGTGTGTTGAAGAATTGGTAAGAAACCGACTGCTGTTTCGGTAATTTTTTGTGCTATAGATGTTAAATTTTCCTCTACGTCAGAAGTAACGATTTCACGTGTTAAATAATCTTTTAATTGTACCATCAATAGTTTCACTCCAATCTTAAAAGTAGATAGGTAAATAAAAAGTATTTGTATGAAAATAGTTTGGAAACTTTCTTACAAATACTTAATCGTTAGGATAGGTATCGTGTGTGCTTATATTTAATGGGAAACGTAAATGCTGAAAAAGGGATTCTAGGCAGTTTTTACTATAAAGAACGTAAAATTTTGTTTATTAATTATATCAATGATTAAATTGTTTAATTTATCATATGCTATATAGTTGTTTTATTACTCGTTTTATAAGAAGTATTAATCATTTTAAATTCCCTCTTTAGGGTTTTTAAAAAAATAATATTTCACCACTTTGATTAATATTCCCAACAATTATTTTATTAAACATTTAAAGTTAACCGTGGAATAACTTTTAGTATATTTATATTCAAAATTTAATAATATAGAAAAATTTGAATGGTATAAAATAAGATAGTGAGTTTAACGATAAAATATACTTGCTTTATCTAGCCTATTGGTTAATTAAAGAAATAGTAAAAATTTATGCTTAATTTTATAACCTTTTATTTTTCAGACTTTTTGTTAACGATATTTTCGTATCTAGATTGCTGTCTGTAACTAAAGGTACTCTCTTTTACTAGTTTTTCATTTGTTAAACCTACTCCTACTGCGCCAGCCACTGTAGCAATAGAAGCAGCAAGCCAAGCAATTTCTATATATTGTATAAAATCTACGGGACCTGAAGTTCCTATTGTTTTTCCTACAAAATCAGCAGGCAAAATAGTTAAGCAAGTTATTAAAAATAAGATAAATAAAGTTATATAGTAAATTGATACTGATATGAAAAGTGTAATTAGCGTCGTAAAATTATATAATTTAGAAATGTATTTTTCTCCTTTTCCAGCAGGGATATCCCATAATTGATGAGCTAAAATGATCCATATCAACATTGCAAATATAGATGCAAAAGAAAGAGATAACAAACGTAATTCTGAAAAAATATAACTTAATTGCCACAGCGTTGTGAAAATTAAGCCAAAAGCACCTGTGGTAAAAGATAAAGCAAGTGAACTCGTAAGAGTTTTCATCATATTTAAAGGTTTGTTAACTGAGACCATACCAGAAACTAATTGTAATTTACCGATAAAAGACGGGACTATTAAATAACGAATATGATAAGAATCAGTGTCCTCTATATAGACAGTTTTTCTTTGGAATCGTTTAGATGGAAAAGCGTGTTGATTATAATATTGTTTATTGTATTCGTTATCCTGTTGATTATTATCATTGTTGAGATAGTAAACTTCTTTCATAGCGTATAATATAGCACGCTCTACTCTTTTACGTATAGATCCCCACCCAAAAGCAGAAACAGAAAGCAAAATTGTTTTACTTTCCTTGTTAATATCAGCAGCTATAACTCTTTTTTCATCAAGTATAGGTAAATCAGTTAAGTTGATTACATATGACCAGTTATTTTCTTTTGCATGACTTTCAGTATTTGTATATAAATCAATAAAATTTTTGGCTGCGCCTGTTATAGAATCTTTTATCACTTCTACTTCCCATTCAATTGATGAATCAAATTGTGAAGAGAGCAAACTAGGAAGCGTTTCATAATACTTATCTGCTAGCTTTTTTGCTAAATCAGGGGCTGTCAGTATACCGACTTTTTTCTTCATTGTAATTACTCCTTCAGATTTTATGTTTTGATTTTATGCGTTTTTTTTTGTTTTTCAGTTTTTAATGATGTTTCCTCTTTTTCTAATTGGAGTTGAATTCTTTGCTTACGTCCTCTTTGTCGGCTTGTATAAGTAATCTCTTTCATCGTATTTTCTCCTTCCATAACGGAGCCTAATGCACCTGCTAAAAGACCAGCAGAAGATATGAACCAACTTAAACGTAAATAGTTGCTTACTGAATAACTTTCTGTTGCGTTCCCCCAATTTTTAAATAAATCGTCAGGTACAAAGAAAATTATGCTAGTTAGTAATAACAGAAAAAGAATAATATAACTTAAAAGGAATAAACAAAACATAGTTAACAATGTAGTAATGTTATAAAGATAGCGGTATTTTTTTTCTGTTGCTGAAGAAGGGAGTTCCCAAAAATTGTGAGCGTAAACTAGCCAGCCAATCATGCCTATTAACGAAAGCGTCATAAGCAGTATAAATCTTTGCCATTCATAGACTAGGCTTAATTGCCAAGGCGTAGAAAATATAGAAATATAAGTGCCAGTTGCTACCCCGAGAGCAATTATCTTTTTGAATGATATAATTGCTTTCCATGGCTCGTTTGCATAAGTCATACCTAAGATTATTTTCAACACTCCTAGAATAGTGGAACTATAAATATATCTGTGATTAGTTGTAGTTTTCTCTTGAGGAATTACTTCATTAACTTTTATAGAAGACAATTTTTTCAAAGGAGAAGTTTTATGTTCAGAATTCATATACATGTCTATAATGACATCTATAATTGTGGAGCACAGTTTACGTTTTAATCTATAGATTCCTAACGCAGGTAAAGAAATAAGTGCGGTTTGTTTCTCAAAATTAACATCTGATATAACGCTTTTATTATTAGAAAAGCTTGGTAAATCAGTAACACATATAGAATAGTCTAATTCACTTTTTTCTTTACGTTTATAAGCGTAATCAATGCATCTATCTACATATTCAGCGCTACCTACCACTGTATTTGACTCTACTTTAAATTCGAAGCTAACTCCTGAAATTCTTTTCTCTAAGAGTTCTGGTAGTATGTCTATAAATTTATTTGTTAATTTTTCTGGCATATTAGGAGCAACGGTTAATCCAACCTTTATATTTTTCAAGCTATTACCTCCTTTTGCAATAATTGAAAATTAAAAATGTCTTATTGGAAATTAGAGAATATTTATAATATAAAATATTTAGACAAGTGAATTTGTAAATATATTAGTTATATAACCTTTTGTAAAATGAATAAACAGGGGGAACTAATGGATTAAAATATCTAATTTTATAGTAAAATAATTTAATATTTAGATAAAAAGTTAGAAAGCATGCACCCTAAGATAGATATAACAGTACACGACTTACCTATGAAAGGTAAAGAACTTACAAAGAACCTGAGTTATTTAGTCAATAATTTTGATGATATAGCTCTTCTAAAACATGGTAAATATTTAGATTAAAAAATAATTCATTTAATATAAATGAAAGCGTATCACTTTTCAAAATAATCGTCAGTTTACTTATTTCTCTAAAAGGGTAATATTTAAATATTCTGAAAATAATGAAGGAGTGTTTAGATGAAAGCAGTAACTTTTCAAGGTAATAAAACCATGGAAGTTAAGCAAGTAGACGATCCTAAAATTGAAGAAACGACAGACGCAATTATTAAAATTACGGCCTCAGGCATATGTGGCTCTGATCTTCATCTATATCACCAAGGCGATTTAATGTTGGATTCAGACTTTGTTATTGGTCATGAACCTATGGGTATTGTCGAAGCAGTTGGTAAAGACGTAAAAAAACTTAAAAAAGGGGACCGTGTTGTGATTCCTTTTAATATAGGGTGTGGCGAGTGTTACTATTGCACTCATGAAATGGAGTCGCAATGTGATAATTCAAATAAAGAACCGGCAAGTTGGAAATTGGATAACGGCGGCTTATTTGGCTTTGGTCAAATGCACGGTAACCATTGGGGAGGCCAAGCAGAATATTTAAGGGTACCATACGCAGATTTTTCTTCTTTTGTTGTTCCTGACAGTAATATGAATGACGAACAAGTATTATTTTTATCTGACGTAGTACCTACTGCTTATTGGAGTGTAGAGCATTCTGGCGTCAAGACAGGTGATACTGTGGTAGTTCTTGGTTGTGGACCTATAGGACTTATGGCTCAAAAATTTGCCAAGCTTAAAGGCGCAAAACGTGTTATCGGCGTGGATAATGTAGAACATAGACTACAACATGCTAAACAATATAACCAAGTAGAAGTTTACAATTTCGATAATGAAAAAGAAATTGGCAAACTACTTCGTGAAACTACACATGGTGGTGCCGATATAGTTATTGATTGTGTAGGGATGGATGGCCAAGTCCAAGCGTCTGAACGTAAATTAAGTTCAAATTCTTCCCAACGTGGAACTATCAGCCCAATTCATACTGCTGCCGAAGCGGTAAGTAAATTCGGCACGATTCAATTAACAGGCGTTTATGCAACTCCAGTAGACGATTTTCCACTTGATCTTATCTTCAACCGTGATGTCCAAATTAAAACAGGACAAGCTCCGGTTATACACCTCATGCCAAAATTATATAACATGATTCAAGAAGGCACATTTAACCCCACTGAAATCATCACACACACAATGTCATTAGATGACGCACCTCAAGCTTATGAAATATTCGATGAAAAAAGAGATAACAATATCAAAGTAGTATTAAAACCTGAATAAGTTTTGTTGAATTGTTCTTAAACTATGTGAATATATTAAAAATAGTTTGAGAAGGCCAATTGGGACATTTCCATGATACAAAGACAAATAAAAAGAGGTAGATAGTTATGAAAATAGTTGGCTTATTCCCTTCAGATCCTAATGCGGAAAGTGAGAATCAACTTTTAAATGATAAATATGCATTAGGTATTAAATCATTTATAGATAATAAAAAACACGAATTTGTAGTTGTTAATAGTGATGAAGAAATAGAAGAGCATATTGAAGATATGGACGTTGTTATTAGTTCTCCATTTTTACCTGCATATATAAATAAAAAAAGAATTAATAAGGCTGAAAATCTCAAATTAGCTATAACTGCTGGCGTAGGTTCAGATCACGTTGATTTAGAAGCGGCAAGTGAAAATGAATTAACGGTAATAGAAGTGACTGGCTGTAATACTGTAAGTGTCGCTGAACATACGGTAATGGACCTTTTAATATTGATGCGTAATTTTATGGAGGGACATCGTCAATCTTATGATGGAGAATGGCATTTATCAAAAGTGGGAGAACACGCGCACGATATTCAACATAAGAAAATAGGCATTTTTGGTTACGGACAAATTGGAGAATTAGTTGCTCAACGGTTGCAACCTTTTGACGTACAAGTACAGCATTTTAGACGTTCTAGTCAAGAAGATACAGCATATTCGAAGTATGTGAACTTTGACGAATTAGTATCTACAAGTGATGCGTTAGTAATTTTATCTCCATTAACTAAAGAAACCGATGATTTATTTAATTATGATGTATTAAGTAGAATGAAACAAGGTAGTTATTTAGTTAATACTGCACGAGGTAAGATTGTTAATAAAGAAGATTTAGTTGAATTGGTTAACGCTAAACATATCCAAGGTTACGCGGGAGATGTTTGGTATCCACAGCCTGCGCCTCAAGATCATCCATGGAGAACTATGCCACGTAATGCTATGACAATCCACTATTCTGGTATGACATTAGAAGCACAAAAACGTATTGAAAATGGTGTGAAAAACATCTTAACTAACTTTTTTAATGATAAAGATTTTGACGAAAAGGATGTTATTGTTTCAGGCGGTGACATTAAAAATAGTAGTTATAAGTCAAAATAAACTGGAGGTTTCTCGAATGAATTTAACTGAATTTCATAATCAGATTAGAGGTTATACACAAGATAGACAACCAGGCATTGAGAGCCAAATGGACCTTAGACCTATTAGCGAATTTGAAGAATATAAGGCTGGTGGTAAATTGGAAGGGAAAGTGGCACTTATCACTGGGGCGATTCAGGCATAGGACGTTCTGTCGCCACTTTATTTGCTAGAGAAGGAGCTAATATAGCAATTGGTTATTATGATGAAGAAAAAGATGCTGAAGAAGTTATAGGAATAATAAGATCATTAGGAAGATCTGTTAAAGCTTATAGCCATGATTTAACAAACGTTGAGGATTCAAAAAAGTTAGTTGAAGATGTTGTTAATGATTTTGATGGCTTAAATATTTTAGTGAATAATGGTGGAATACAATATCCAAAAGATGAATTTCAAGATATAACCCCCGAGCAAGTAAAGGAAACATTTGAAACTAATATCTTCGGTATGATATTTCTTTCTCAAGCAGCACTACCACATTTAACTTCAGGAGATACAATCATTAATACAACAAGCGTAACAGCATATAATGGATCAGCTGAATTAATAGATTATTCCGCAACGAAGGCTGCAATTGTTGCTTTTACAAGTTCTTTAGCTACAACTTTAATTGAGAAAGGTATTCGTGTTAATGCTGTTGCACCTGGACCAATTTATACGCCATTAATACCTGCTTCTTTCAGTAAAAGCAAAGTAGAAATTCATGGTGGTAATACACCTATGGGTAGACGTGGACAGCTTGCTGAATTAGCACCTGCTTATGTATTCTTAGCTAGCTTAGAAGATAGTTCTTATGTAACTGGCCAAGTCATCCATGTGAATGGTGGTGGCTATATGACTTCATAATTAAAAATATAAAGAGAGAAGAAAACCAAAATTTTGGTTTTCTTCTCTCTTTATTAATGTATAAAATGATTAATCTAAATGCACTCTATTATGATCTTCCATTGTATTAATGTAAGAAAAGTATTTTTTACATACAATAAAACTCATTGTTGATAATATAATAAAACTAATAAAGATTAATAATTTTTTCATTTTATCTCAACCTTCTTTGTGTTTGCCTTTATTTAAAAATTCGGTAGTGCTAGCCTAGCGGTTCTATGTTCACACACGACAATGAAAAGTGACAGTAAGGGGCTAAATGCGTCTCTTTTATTACTTTTCCCAAACATCCAAATGTTAATCAAATTTCGAAAGTTAATATTTTTATCATTAACTTATAGTAATACTTAATGAATTATTTTCTAGGAAATAATAAGCTATGTAAGTTTTCGTAAATATATTAGAAACAGGCTAAAGTTGAATCAATTTTATGGATAATAGTAAGTATATAAAAATAAATTTCCCCTTGAGGTTTACGTTAAGTAAGGGTGTAAAGTGGAATTCGAAAGGAGGCAGATGATGACATATACAGTAAGTCAATTAGCTGAACTATCAGGCGTAAGTAATAGAACTTTACGTTATTATGATCAAATAGGTTTACTTAACCCTGCTAGAATTAATGAATCTGGATATCGTATATATGAACAAGAAGAAGTCGATACACTGCAACAAATCGTATTTTACCGTGAGTTAGAGATCAGTTTAGATGAAATTAAAGAGATTATTCAACAACCAACATTTAATAGAATGAAAGCTTTAGAAAACCATTATTATAACTTAAAACAACAACGTGAACGCCTCGATAAAATCATTCAAACAGTTAAAAAAACTATTGCTAATAATAAAGGAGAAATTATCATGCAAGATAGAGAAAAATTTGAAGGATTCAAAGAAAAAGCTATTAAAGAAAATGAAACGAAATATGGAAGAGAAATCAGAATGCAGTATGGAGATGACCTTATAGATCAAAGTAATAAAAAATTTAAGAATATGACACAGGCAGATTACGATGCTTGGAAGAATTTAGAAAAAGAAATTATTGATTTACTATATGAAGCGTATCAAACAGGTAACCCAGCTTCTGAACTTGCACAATTATTAGCGGCAAAACACAAAGATTGGCTCATGTATACATGGCCTGAATACTCTAAAGAAGCTCATGCTGGACTAGCAGAAATGTATGTTAACGATGCTACTTTTACTGACTACTATGATAAGCATGTTGAAGGCGGTACACAATTTCTTAAGGATGCTATTTTAGTATTTGTTGATGATGTATAATCATATCAAGATGTTAATTAGGATAAAATATTAAAATGCCGAAGAGTCTAGGATTTACGTCCCAATCTCTTCGGCGTTTGTTTTAGTTTTTTCTACGTTCAGTTATACAGCCGTCTTTTGAACCACAAGAGTTACACTTTCCAGATTTGGATCTGTTAATAAATCTAGTGAGTGTATATACTGTATAGCTAAATATTGCGAAAAACACAATAATATTAATTAAAATAGTCATAAAATTACTCCCTCAAATAAATAGATGTCCAACTTGATAGAAAATGAACGATAATACATAGGCAGCAATTAGAGGATACGCAACTGCTAGTACAGTCCATTTAAGTGAATAATTTTCTTTTCGAATAGTTGCTACGGTTGATAAACATGGTATATATAATAATATAAATATCATAAATGCATATGCAGATAATGGTGTGAATTGCTCTTGTATAATATTGACTAATCCTGACTCATCGGAAGCATAAATAATTGCCATTGAACTGACAATGACTTCTTTTGCAAGGAATCCAGGAATTAAAGTTGCACCAGCTTGCCACGTACCAAAGCCTAATGGTGCTATGAAAATGGCAAAGAAGCTACCAATTGCATGTAAAAAACTATCATTGACGTCTACATTAAACCCACTAGGTCCAGTGTAGTTTAATAACCAAATAACAACAGAGCCCCCAAAAATAAATGTGCCTGCTTTTTTTACAAATCCTTTAGCTTTTTCCCATGTGCTTCGCCACAATGTCTTGATAGATGGCATGCGGTATGTTGGTAATTCTACTATGAACACAGAGTCATCATTTTTCAATAAAGTCTTAGTCAAGATTATACTCGTAGCCAATGCTACAACGATGCCAAGGATATAAAGACTTAATACAATCAAAGCCTGATGTTGTGTGAAGAATACACCAACAAATAAAGCATAAACCGGGAGACGTGCAGAACAGGACATAAAAGGTGCAATTAAGATTGTTGTAAGTCGTTCTTTTTCACTTTCGATACTACGTGCAGCCATGATACTAGGTACATTACAGCCAAACCCTATAATCATAGGAATAAATGATTTACCGCTTAATCCAAAGGTTTCCATAATTCTATCCATGAGTACAGCGATACGTGCCATATATCCAGAGTCTTCTAGCAATGAAATAAAGAAGAAAAGTACCATGATTTGAGGTACAAATACTATGACTGCACCTACGCCGGCGATAATGCCATCAGTGATTAAATCCTGTAGAAATGGCAGTAAACTAATGATTTCCATTGCGGATTTAACAGTGTCGGTCAGTCTTCCCCCAATAAATTCATCAAGTTGATCTGATAGTGGTGTACCGACCCAAGTAAATGTGATTTGAAATATCAACCACATAATACCTAGGAATATAGGAATACCAAAAAATTTGTGCGTTAACAATTTATCTAAACGTGATGAAAAATATTGTCGTTCTTCATCAGGATATTCCACGACATCGTTTAACAAATTATCTATATAAGTGCTTCGTTTTTGCAGGATTACTGCTCGAATATCAATGGATTGAGAAGCGGCTAGCTTTTGGCGTAAAGGTTCAATTCGATTAATTAAATTTTTATCAAGAAGTTCATCGATTTTTATGTTATCTAACAAAAATTGTATGGCGATAAAGCGTAATAAGTGTCTGTCGAAATTACTGTGCTTCAAAAGCTGTTCTGATATGTTTTGAATTGTGTTTTCTATAGCTTCACCATAATTGATATGTAATGGGGAATTTCTAGATAGATGTGCATCGTTTAGTGCATTTAATAAATTTTTAGTACCTTTGCCATTTCTAGCGATAATAGGAAGTAAAGGTACTTTTAATTTTTTCATGAGTGCCTCTTGATTAATATGGATACCACGTTTCGCAGCAACATCAATCATATTTAGCCCTATAATTATTGGTGCACCAAGTTCCAGTAATTGAATGGTTAGTTGTAAATTTCGTTGTAATTGGCTAGCATCAACTATATTAATCATGCCAGAAAATTCATTTTTTAATAAGTAGTCGGTAACTACCGTCTCATCTTTTGAAATAGGAGATAATTCATATATGCCTGGTAAATCAATGAGATTTCCAGCATTAGCTTTAAGACGTCCTACCTTCTTCTCGACAGTGACTCCGCTCCAGTTACCTACATATTCGTATGTGCCAGTTAATGCGTTAAATAATGAGGTTTTCCCTACATTAGGATTTCCTAAAATACAGAAACTATTAGCCATGTGCTTCCTCTAGTAAAATATGACATGCATCACAACCACGGATACTTAAATTTTGACCATTTATTTCTAGAATACAAGGGCCACTAAATAAGCATTTTTGTTTAATCTTTAATTTCGATCCAGGGGTTAAACCTAAAGCATTAAGACGTTGGGTCATGTGCTTGTTTTTAATTTCTATACCTTTGATTTTATAATTTTTGTCTAAAATACCAGTCTTTAAATTCAACATATTTATCACTCTTTCATAATAATAATCATTATCAATTATATATTTATATTTTAACCAATAAAAGTCGTTGGGATATTGTATTTATGAAAACTTTGTTAAACATTTTTGAAAGAGGCATACATTGTTTTAAGTAGTAAAAAAGAAATTATTTAGTAATCCATAATTAATTATGAAAATGGGTATAGTATAGTGAGCAAAGAAGTTGTAATTACTAAGATGTAATAATACACTTTAGTAAATAATAATTTTAATAGCTAACTACTTGAGATTTGTGAAGATAATACGATACATAATGATTAAAGTCAGCTAGATTATTTGAAGTCAATCTAATTCTAGAAGCAATGTGATGTTTATATAAGCAGTAATATTCTTTAAAATACGCATTAAATTAGGAGGGATTCAAATGATTATTCGTGAAAATAAATGTATTAAAGTGAAAAGACTGAATGAAACACGTTCAAGTGGGATATCTGTCATGATCGAGGAAGGTGGCTTAGGAGCTGATCAATATTATCAAATAGAAAAGCAAAATGCTAAAACATCTGAAGAACACTTACATCAATTTGAACATGAGGTTAGCGAAAAAAGTGACATAGAACTTGTTGAACTATTAATCATTAATGCTCAAGAAAGTACAAATAGAGAATATAGCGAAGCATTAAAAGTGATTAAATTAGAAATATTAAAACGTATGGAATAAATTTAACGTGAAAGTGGTTGGGAGTTATATCCCAGCCACTTCTTTTGTTTCATGAGTTAATAAACTTATCTTATAACTTCAGTACCATGTAAGTAACTTATTTAATAAATAAATCAACCTAAGACATAAAATAAAATCTTAAACTACTAATATTTGTTATTAATTTTAAAATGCAAATAAATATATTGATTATTATTAATACTGGGCATAAAATACAATTAATAGTGATAATCATTATCAATAGGAGGGGTCAAATGAAGCAATTAGTAAGTTTTATTATTTTAGCAGTACTGCTGCTCTCAGCGTGTAGTAACGAGTCAAAATCTAATGAGGAAGAAAGTACGAAAAGTTATACCTTAGGTAGTGGTAAGAAAGTTGATATCCCGAAACATCCAAAGCGTATTGCAGTTGTAGCTAATACATATGCAGGTGGCATAAAATATTTAGGCGGCAATATTATCGGTGTTACTAAAGATATAGAAAAGAGTAATGTTCTAAAAAATAAATTTAAAAATACTGCCAAACTAAATGAAAACGATGTGGAAAAAGTTGCAAAACTTAAGCCAGATTTAATTATTGTTGATACTACTGATAAAAATATAAAAAAATATAAAAAAATTGCTGCAACATTACCAATCGAATACGGTAGTAAAGATTATTTAGACACACAAATTGAATTAGGTAAGATACTTGGTAAGGAGAAAGAAGCTAAAGACTGGGTGGAAAAATGGAAAGCTCAAACTGCTAAAGATTCTAAAGAAATCAAAGGGCATATAGGAGAAAACGCAACAGTTTCAATTTTTGATGATTTTAGCAAAACTATCTATGCATTTGGCCCAGAGTGGGGGCGTGGTGGAGAAGTGTTATATCAAGCATTTGATTTGAATATGCCGACCCCCTTAGAAAAAGAAGTCAAAAAAGATGGTTGGAAAGAATTATCACAAGAACAACTACCGAAGTATGCTGGCGACTATATTATCACGATGAGTGAAGGTAAAGCTCAACCAGAATTTGAAAAAACAAATATGTGGCAACAAATCCCTGCTGTTAAAAATAATCATATTATTAAAGTAAAAGCCGAGACATATTGGTACAATGATCCGTATTCATTAGCATTTCAAAGAAAAGAACTAAAAAATAATTTAATGAAATAATGAATAAAAAGAAGTGGAACAGCAATCATATATTATAAAATGATTGTCGTTCCACTCTATTAATTATTTATCCATTAAATTCTACAGGGTTTGGACCAATTCTTTTATCTTGGTTTAAAGCATCAATACGATTAATTTGTGCTTCAGTTAATGAAAAGTCAAAAACATTTATATTTTCTTCAATTCTATGTGGCGTCACAGACTTAGGAATTGTAACAACATCATGCTCAATGTTCCATCTGATTACAATTTGTGCAGGAGATTTTCCAGTTTCGTCAGCTATAGCATTTATTGTCTCATCTGTAAGGATTTCAGCATTCATTAAAGGTGACCAAGATTCCATTTGAATAGATGCTGAAGCTAAATATTTTCTTAACGGTTCTTGAGTAAAGTATGGGTGGAATTCTACTTGGTTAATAACTGGTTTAATAGTCGTTTTCGCTTCTAGCAACTCTAATTGTTCAATTGTAAAGTTACTAACACCAATATTTTTAACTTTGCCCTCATTATATAGTGCTTCCATACCTTCCCAAGTTTCTAGCATGAGTGATTCGTTTGTACCTGGCCAGTGAATGAGGTATAGGTCTAAGTAATCTAAGCCAAGATTACTTAATGACGTTTCATAGCCATCTTTCACGTTATCTTTACCATAGTGATTTAACCATAATTTAGATGTGATAAATAGGTCTTCTCTATTAATACCTGCGGCTTCTATACCTTCTTGTATACCTTGTCCAACCATTTCTTCATTAGCATAAACTAATGCTGCATCAATACTACGATATCCGTTAATGATTGCATGCTTTACTGCATTTTTTGCTGTATCATCATTTTCTACTCTAAAGACGCCTAAGCCAAGTTGTGGCATTGTATTGCCATTATTAAAAGTTATATTTTGCATCGTTATACTCCTTTTTATTAAATAAATTTTAGTAAATTATTACCTATGAACGCCATTTTAAACCTCTTATTAGGAAAATGTAAGTACGCACTTTAAAGTAACCTAGGTAAAATTACTTAAAAATAATAATTCTTTTTTAAAATGGCATGTACAATAGTTTCAAAAATCATTATACTTAAAAACATGTTTGTTTTAAAAAAAGCTAGGAGATATAAAAATGAATCTGATACATAGAATACTACGTAAAGAAGATGTATCGCGCTATCAAAATAAAGATGCGCACTTAGAACGTACACTTCGCGTTAAGGACTTTTTAGCATTAGGTGTTGGGACAATAGTTTCAACTGCTATTTTTACATTGCCAGGGGTTGTGGCTGCGGATCATACGGGACCTTCCGTCAGTCTATCCTTTTTAGTTGCAGCAATTGTAGCAGCTATGGTTGCATTTGTATATGCTGAAATGGCAACAGTAATGCCTTTTGCAGGCTCTGCATATACTTGGATTAGTATATTATTTGGAGAATTTTTTGGTTGGATTGTTGGTTGGGCATTAATCGCTGAATATTTAATTGCAGTTTCCTTTGTAGCCTCTGGTTTTTCTGCAAATTTAAGAGGGCTGTTAGACCCCTTCCATATTTCGCTACCTAATTCACTTTCTAATTCATTAGGTACTGATGGCGGGGTAATAGACTTGATAGCAGCAATTGTGATTGTTATCACTGCTTTATTATTGTCTAGAGGTACTTCAGAAACAGCACGAGTACAGAATATATTAGTCGTGTTAAAAGTGCTAGCAATTTTCCTATTTATAATAGTAGGTTTGTCTGTAATAGATATTGGACATTATGTACCATTTATTCCTGAATATAAAGAAACTGCAGCAGGTGCTTTCGGTGGTTGGCAGGGAATTTATGCAGGTAGTTCTGTTATATTTGTTGCTTACATTGGTTTTGATTCTATCGCTGCTAATTCTGGTGAAGCTATTAATCCACAAAAGACGATGCCTAGAGGGATTTTAGGATCATTACTAATTGCCGTGACGTTATTTGTCGTTGTAGCATTAGTGCTAGTTGGTATGTTTGATTACAGTGAATATAAAAACAATGCTGAACCAGTTGGATGGGCATTACGTACAAGCGGTCATGGTACGATTGCAATTATTGTACAAGCTATTTCTGTCATTGGTATGTTTACTGCATTAATTGGAATGATGTTAGCTGGTTCGCGCTTACTTTACTCATTTGGTAGAGATGGAATCCTTCCATCTTGGTTAGGTAAATTGAACAATAAAAACTTACCAAATCGCGCTTTAGTCGTATTATCTATCGTTGCAGTAATTGTTGGATCTGTATTCCCATTTGGATTCTTGGCTCAATTAATTACAGCAGGAACATTAGTAGCCTTTATGTTTGTAACAGTGGGTATTTTTGCTTTACGTAAACGAGAAGGTAAAGATTTGCCATTACCAGCATTTAAATTACCTTTGTATCCTGTTATGCCAATACTTATCTTTATTTGTGTATTTGCAGTATTTTGGGGTTTAAGTGGACAAGCTAAATTCTATACATTGATTTGGTTTGTCATCGGTATATTATACTACCTGTTCTATATCATTAAGACGAATGGACAGCAAAAATAGTCAGAAGTAAATGTTAAAATATAATACTAAAATATATGCTTCAAACTGCCTTCAAGTCATTGATTTGTATGGCAGTTTTTGCATAATAAATCCCCTCACTATTAGCATTAGTGAGGGGTTAGTCTATAAGTAAATACTTTTATTACGCAATAAATATATGCATAAAAAATACTCAAATATATATTATAATCATCTAATTCCATTTCTTATTAACTGAAGTTATCATTATCATACGTTGATCTAAAAATAATAAAAAAATAAAACTGAAACTTCTGTTTTATTTTTTAAATACTAATATGCAGAATAAATATATTTGACAAATAAACACATTTAATGTAATTTTGCATATAGTAATCGATTACTATATATTTCTGGGGGTGTAATATGATAAAAGGAGAATGTATTCATCAACAAATATTAAAAGAATTGGCAAAAGGTGGGCATGGTAACAAAATATTGATTGCTGATGGTAATTATCCTATAATGACAAACACTAATGAAAATGCGGAAAAAATATATTTAGGATTTTCACCTAACTTACCTTTGGTCACAGATGTGTTAAGATCTATATTAACTGTAATAAATATAGAAAAATTTGAAGTTATGGAACCAGTTAAAGGAAAAACGCCTGAAATTTTCACTGAGTTTAACAAAATATTAAAAGATAAGTCATTTGCAACCTATAGTCGGCAACAATTTTATGAGCTGGCTAATGAAGAAGATGTTACTTTAGTTATTAACACTGGAGACACAAGAACTTATTCAAATATCATGCTGACAACGGGTGTTATTTCATAATTATTAAATTAACAGTTGAAATATTATTAAGTGGTGATTATTAATGAATCAGAAGAACAAAACAAATAATGTAACTATGAAAGATATTGCATTATATACTGGATTTTCTACAGCAACAGTTTCAAGAGTCCTCAATAATAATTATCCAGTAAGTTCTGAAACAAGGGATCAAATATTAAATGCTTTTGAACAATTAAATTATGAACCAAATTTGGTAGCTAAAAGTTTGAGGTCAAACAAGTCTAATTTAGTAGCTATTATTGTAGCTGATATTGAAAATCCATATTATATGACTATAGCAAAACAGATAGATAAATATTTATTTAAAAAAGGCTATAATTTGATAACTTGTAGCACTGATGAATCAATTGAAAAAGAAGAAGAAATTATTCGCATGTTATTAAGTAAAAATATTGATGCCATTGCTATATCTCCTTGTGATAGTAAAAATACTAATTTAAAAGAGATACAAAATAGAAATATTCCTATAATTTTAATTGATAGAAAATTAGATGATTATCAACAATTACCTTATATAGGTACTGATAATTTCAAAGAGTCTTATGAACTGACTAAAAAATTGATAGCCAAAGGACATGAAAAGCTTGGTATTGTAACTGGAAGTCTAAATACAAGTACTGGCATTGAACGTTTAAATGGTTTCAAGGCAGCACTTTCTGAGTACGGACTAGCATTTCAAGAAGAATGGATGTTTAATGGTCAATTTAAGGAAGATATTACATTTGATCTCATTAATGAATATTTGTATAAAGGGTTAACATTACCAACTGGAATAGTTATTTGTAATAACGTTATGACTAAAGGAGCGCTTACCGTATTTGATAAGTATCAAATTAAGATTCCCCAAGATCTTTCAGTTGTGTCTTACGGGTCTTTAGCCAATAATAATTTATTTAAAGTTAAGGTTACTTCGCTAGAACAAGACTTATTATCAATGGGAGAAGCAATAGCTATTAGCTTATTGAGTAAGTTAGAAGACCAATATAAGGGGCAAGTTGAGATAAAAAGTAGTAAAATTATTGAGGGAAATTCAATTAAGCGATTAAAAGAATAAATTAAATATAGTTTTAAAAACTATATTTTTTTACAATTAATGAAAGCGCTTACCTCAATTGTACCTATATAGTAATCGATTACTATATAGGTACAATGATTATTCCAACTGAACATAATTAATTTTTTTTGATCTATAGTAATCGATTACTATAGACAGATAAAACCAAGGAGGAAATTTTATGAGATCAATTAAAATGTTAGAAGAGGTATTTAATTCAGAAATAAATACAATCAACGATGTCAAAAATAGTATTAATAATAGTTATGAACAATGTGTCACTGAAATTTTAAATTGCAAAGGGCGTATTATATTTCTTGGCGTTGGAAAGTCAGGACATATTTGTAAAAAAATAGCTGCAACTTTCGCTAGTACGGGAACGCCATCATTTTTTGTTCATTCAACTGAAGCTGTTCATGGTGATTTAGGAATGATATGTGAGGAGGACATTGTTTTTGCAATATCCAATAGTGGAGAAACAGAAGAAGTATTAAACGTTTTACCGTCTATAAACGCTATCGGTGCAAAAATATTTGCTATTACAAAGTCAAAACAATCCACTTTAGGTAGAAATGCTTCTATTGTTATAGAAATTCCAATAAAAAAAGAAGCCGATAAGTATAATTTAGCTCCAACAAATAGTTCAACAGCAACTTTAGTCATAGGAGACGCAATTGCATTAACAGTATCGCAAATGAAGGGGTTTTCAAAACAATCTTTTGGAAAATATCACCCAGGTGGTGCTCTAGGAAAAGAATTACAAAAAGATGGAGTTATAAAATAAAAGGTGGGTTTAACAATGAAAAAAATATTAGTAATAGGAAGTTTAATGACAGATTTTGTGTTTAGGACTTCAAAAATGCCAAGCACTGGTGAAACTTTTATTGGAGAACAATACGAAAAATATACTGGCGGTAAAGGTGCAAACCAAGCTGTAGCAGCTGCAAGACTCGGTGGTGAAGTGAGTATGATAGGAAAGTTAGGAAATGATGAATTTGCAAAAGAACACATTGAAAGTTTAAAAAAAGAAAAGATAGCACATAAATCTGTATTGCTTGATGAAACATCTAGAACGGGTGTTGGTAATGTAACCATTGATAATGAAGGTAATAATAAAATTATTGTTGTTCCAGGGGCGAATTTAGAATTAAAGATAGTAGATATTATAAATCATAAAAAATTAATTAAAGACGCAGATATTATTGTGCTTCAGTTAGAAGTGCCCATGGATGTTGTCTACCAATGTATAGATATAGCATATGATTACAATAAAACTATCATAGTTAATCCTGCGCCTGCTCAAGATTTTGATCATAATAAAGCAAAAAAGGTTGATTATTTTATACCGAATGAAGTTGAAAGTGGATTATTGACTGGTAAAACGATTAATAATATCGAAGACGCAAAGGAATCGGCTGAGATTTTGATAAGTGTTGGTTATAAAAATGTCATTGTTACATTGGGAGGCAACGGGGCAATTTTTGTGAATAAAAAAGAATTCAAATACTTTGACTCACTTAACGTTAGCCCTATAGATACAACTGCTGCAGGAGATTCTTTTATAGGAACTTTAGCATATGGATTATCTAAGAATTGGGATATTGATCAAATTATTGAATCAGCGATTAAAGCATCTGGGTGTACAGTAACGAAATTAGGTTCACAGCCTTCATTACCTACATGGAGAGATATTGAAAATTTAAAAGAAATTGTAAAATAATTAGGGGTGTTTTAAATGTCGAAAGGAACAGTAGAAACAGAGCGTGATGGGTTTTTAAATAAAATGCCAATACTGCAATATATTTTAGTAACTTTGCTATTTCCACTATGGGGCGCAGCTGCTAGCTTAAATGATGTTTTAATAGCTCAATTTAAAACAATATTTGATTTGAGTAATTTTGCTTCAGCGTTTGTTCAAAGTGCATTTTATGGAGGGTACTTTATATTTGCCTTACCTGCAGCTTTGTTAGTCAAAAAAACAAGTTATCGTTTGACGATTGTAACTGGCTTGCTTTTGTATATTATAGGTTGTGCGTTATTTTTTCCAGCCTCTCACATGGCAACTTATGGTATGTTTTTAGCAGCTTTATTTATCATAGCGATTGGATTAAGTTGTTTAGAAACTTCTGCGAATACTTATAGTTTATTATTAGGACCAAAAGAGAAGGCGACGCAAAGAATTAATTTAAGTCAGACTTTTTATCCGATTGGTGCAATGACTGGTGCAGTGCTAGGTAAATATTTTATTTTTACTAACGGGGGTAGCTTAGAAAAACAAATGTCAGTCATGAATAGCAAAGAAGCTACTCAATTTGGGCTTGAAATGTTACAACGTACGATGACACCTTATATCATTTTAATTGTTGTGTTAATAGCCGTAATGATACTTTTTATAGTAATTAAATTCCCTGAATGTAAGCCTGAAGAAGTAGAAAATGAATCAGATAGTAATCTTGGTTTTAAAGAAGCAATTAAGCACTTATCAAAAAATAAAGGCTTTAGAAAAGGGGTTTTAACCCAATTTATTTATATGGGTCTACAAACAACGGTATGGTCATTCACTTTAAGATTAGCTCTTGACGTAAACCCTCATATTAACGAAAGGTTTGCTACTAATTTTGTGATATTTAGCTTTATTGCATTTTTCATAGGAAGGTTTATAGCTACTTCATTATTATCAAAGTTTGATGCAAATAAAATATTGATGATTTATTCTGTTATAGGGGTTATTGTTTTATTATATGCCTCTCTTATTCCTAACACTTCGGCTATATATGCAGCAGTTTTTGTAAGTGTTTTATTTGGTCCTTGTTGGCCAACCATTTATGGCAAGACTATCGAAAAAGTTACTAATTCTAAATACATTGAATTTGCCGGAGCTATTCTTATCATGTCAATCATAGGCGGGGCTGTAATGCCAGTAATTCAAGGACTAGCAGCTGATATATTTGGATCTATGCAATTATCATTTATAGTGCCAATGTTGTGTTTTGTGTATATTGCAATTTATTTTTATAGTGAAAAAACAAATAATATTGAATCTAAACATTAAAAGTATTACATTCGTCATTGTTGAAATTGTTTTCATAATTACAAATGATATGAAAATATTATTTCAATCACTAAACTTATCAAGTATTATAATTATATTTCTATAATAAAAGACACCTAAAAAATTAGGTGTCTTAGTTATTTCTAAATATAGATTACGTTATTCATTGAGTGCTCTCTTTTTTAATAATAGTTATGGCTATATATAGTCGTTTAAGTCTTCTAGTTTTAAACAAATTCCTTATTCAAAATGGATTAAATCAAGAATTTATAATCAAATTGGTGCGCCGTAATCATGAACATATATACTGAATTTTTCTAAAGATAGTATTTCTATAAATTCATTTATAATATTTGCAATGTTGCCAAATGTGTAATCAAAGGCATTTATATTTGGTTGGTCACTATTTCCAAAGCTTGGATAGTCTGGCGCAACCAGGTGATAATCATCTTCTAATTTTTCTATTAAACTTTTATACATATGTGATGAGGATGGGGGCCATGTAATAATAAAATAGTCGGGTCTTTTGGATTACCAGCCCCTCTATAAAATATATTGATATCTTGTACAGTAACTTTTTGATAAAACGTAGTCATTTTAATTTCTACTATCGTATAACCTTATAAAAGTTTTTTATAGATTATATGATACGCATAAATAACCAACTTTTAAAATGATAATTTAAAAGTTAGTATGTAGGTGAGGTGATAGCATGAATAAAAAAATATTAACTATTGGTGGAAAATCATGGGTTAATCTAGTTAATACGATATTTATTAAAGATAATAAATATATGAATTTATTGATTAGTAAATCAGATATATAAAATTGGCTAATAGATAATAATATGGTTAATCAAAATACTAATGAAAATGTTATAACAGATGAATTAGTTACTTTGCTAAAAGAATTGAGAATGCTATCTAAAGAAGTTTTAAATAGTATCCAAAGTGAAGGAGAACTTTCACAGAGTATTAAAAGTAAAGTAAAAAAATATATAAATGATATAAATAGTGCTGTTGGTTTTTAAGATAATGATAAAAATATAGATTTAGTTTATATAGGTAAAACTATAAAGGCTAATATAACCTATATTATTATTATTAATTTAGTTAATACTTTGAAACATTATGATACTAAAAGAATTAGGCAGTGTTACCATGAAAATTGCATATGTTATTTTCTTGATATATCAAAAGATGGAAAACGAAAATGGTGCGATATGGAAACGTGTGGAAATAGAAAATACAAGCAACCATTATCAAAAACATAAACATTAAATTAATCCATTTTTGACCATTACTCCATCTATTGTAGTTGTTGTTATTTTAACACAGATAATTGCAAATTTTACTATTCATATTTAAGGTATGCTTTTGTTATACATGGCTGCAACTTTATTTCAATTAATCTTTCCATTTCTTCTATAAACATTCCCTTTGTAATAGTACTATCTACAAAATTTGATTTTATTTCACTTTGAATAGCTTCCCGTTGTTTTTGATTGTTTTAATATTATATAAAGATGTATCTTATCGATTAGAGAATATATATAAAATGATTTATAATTGATTTTTATGTTATTATCATGAATGTTATTATGTTTTGATTTTAAATTATAATTAAAAGGAGTGTTAGCGTGGATAATAAGCATTATATTATTACTGGGGGAACAAGTGGTTTAGGTTACTCTATCGTAAAAACATTGCTTAACAAAGGATGTAAAGTTACTATTCTATGCCGAGATTTATATAAATTTAACCAAATTGAATTATTTAAAAATAACAAAAATGTTCAATCTTTAGAATGTGATTTATTAAATGTTGAAGATTTAACATTATTAGAGGATAAATTAAGCCATGATATAGACGGTTTTATACATTGTGCAGGCTTGAGTTATATAGAAAATATGTCTTCAATCTCTATAGAGCAAATGAATGAAATTTATAAAATTAATACGATTAATTTTTCTGTTTTATTGAATGTTTTACGAAAATTTTTTGTTGAAGAACCAACAATTGTAGGGATTTCCAGCTTTGCTTCACTAATAACAGATAAAGGTACTGGTCATTACGGAGCTTCAAAAGCGGCATTTACTCAAATATTAAATACTTTGAGAATGGAAGAGCCTAATTACCATGTTCTTGTAGTAAATCCAGGACCAATAGACACTCCTTTTTTAAAGAAAGCTGATATACATGGGCTATATAAAAACATGAATAAAACATTTATATTAAATTCTGATAAATTAGCAGAAACTATAGTAAAAGGTATTCAAAAGAAAAAAGAGGAAATAAACAAGCCACAACTTGTTCATTATCTTTTAAAATTATATCAAGTATCACCATTATTTTTGAAGAAAAAATTACACAAATACTTATCCTAAAAGAAAAAGTAAAACAGCCTGAGGTATAGTAATACCAAGCTAAAATAAAACTTGCCATTTTTTGTTACTTTAAGATATTTATTTTTTAGAATCTACTAAAATAAATATTTTTCTGTTCTATTTAACTACACTTATTTGAATATATGATTGTAGTAAAAACTATAAAGAATATCATCATAAAATAACGTGCATATGTATGTAATTGCATGTTATATACTTCGATTAAAATTATGGAGGTAATTTAGTGAGAGAGTATATATTATCTGAAGCGCAAAGTGAAATTATCCAGTTAGAAGAATATTATGAAAATACTAGTATTAATAATATAGCAGCAATGGTTACTATTAAAGATAATGTTAAAATACAAGAGATTGATGAAGCATTAAACAATTTAATAAAAAGACATGAGAGTTATCGAATTAAAGTCAAAAAACAAAACGCAGAATATAAGCAATATATAGATGAATATAAAAGAAAACAATTTAATTACATTGATTTTTATAATAATAAAAAGGATTATGATGAATGGATTACTACACAGATAGAATCAAATATATTTGCCCTCAATAGCGAATTATTTAAATTTGTAATTTTAACACAGCCTAGTGGAGATATTGGAATATTACTATTGCAACATCATATTATTTCAGATGGTTGGAGTATGACTATAGCGGGGAATACATTATGTGAATCATTAATTTACGGAAAAAATGAAGAGGATTTTGAATATACGTATTTAGATCACGTGGAAGAAGAAATAAATTATAAAAATTCATCTAGATTCGAAAAAGATAAACAATTTTGGATTAAAAAAGTAGAAAATTTAGAAAATAACGAGTTGTTTGAAAATAAAAGGAATAGCAGTGGCCAGGGTAATAGGCTGAATTATAGACTTCCAGACATATACACACAGAAAATTATGGAATTTTGTAAAAGTAACCAATTAAGTATTAGCAATTTGTTTTCTGCAGCTATGTTGATTTTAAAGTATAAAAAAAATTCAATAAATAAGAATTCGATTGGATTAATATTACACAATAGAAATACGCAATTTGAAAAGCAAATGACAGGTGTCTATTCAAGAGTGTTGCCTATAATAGTGGAAATGGATAAAAAATTATCTATTAATGAATTTTTAAAGTTAATGAAAAAAGAAACGTTCAAGTTGTTGAAACATAGAAAATATCCAAACAGTTATATAGTGGAACATAGCAAAAATGCAAAAGGTTTACTAGACTTTGTAGTATCATTTCAAAATACTCAGCATAATCCAGATTTTATCAAAAAGGGATACTCAGAAGAATGGTTAGACCCTGGTACAACAAATGTACCGTTAGGTTTAAATATAAGCAATAGAGATGGAGAAGAGAGTCTAGAAATAGATTATGATTACCAGTTAGATGTCGTAAGTGAAAAGGAAGTTGTAAATTTACATTCAAATATTATGAAAATTTTAAATATAATATTAGAGAATCCGCAACGAAAAATTAGTGAAATTGAGACTGTTACTGAAGAAGAAAAGACGCTTATTTTACATGACTTTAATAATACACAAGTAAGTATGGGTAACACGAAAACCTTTGTAGAGATTTTTGAAAGCCAAGTGAAAAAAACGCCAAATAATAAGGCAGTTACTTACGAAGGTGAAAGTCTTACTTATCAAACATTAAACGCTAAAGCAAATCAAGTCGCGCATCAATTACGACGCAATGGCGTCAAACCGAATAGCTTAGTAGGTGTAATGACAAACCGTAATTTGGAAATGATAGTTGGGATATATGGTGTTTTAAAAGCGGGTGGCGCCTATGTTCCAATTGACCCAGAATATCCGAGCGAGCGTATCAATTATATTTTAAGAGACAGTAAACCCAATACACTATTAACAGATAGAGCTTTAGGCACTTCTATTGAATTTAATCAATCGGTTATAAATTTAATGGAGGATAAAAGTATATCAATACAACCCACAAAGAATTTATCGCATGTTACAAGTATATCTGACTTGATGTGTATTATTTATACTTCTGGCACTACAGGTAAACCTAAGGGTGTTAAGATAACTTCTAAAAGTGTTATGAATAATCTTAATAGAAGAATTAAGAGATTTGGTATTAGTAGTAAAGATAACATATTATTTAAAATGCCATTTACATTTGACCCGTCAATTTGGGAATTATTTGGATGGGCTATGGTTGGTGCACAAGCCACATTGTTACCGTCGGGTAAAGAAGGTAACTCAGAAGTAATCACATCATTAATTCACACATCTAAAGTGTCGATAGCTGTCTTTGTACCTTCTATGTTTAACCCATTTATTCATTATATTCAGTTAACTAAACAATCAAACTTACTTGCTAGCTTAAGGTATGTCTTAGTTGGAGGCGAAGCAGTGAAGCCAGAGTTAGTTAATCAATTTAGTAAATGGATTGGTAAGGTGAATAATACACAACTAATCAACGTTTATGGCCCCACTGAAACTACTATTGATGTGACGAACTTTAGTTTTGAAAATAATGTTACCTATGAAACTGTACCTATTGGTCAACCTATTGCGAATACACAAGCGTATATTATGGATGAAGATAATAATCTCATGGGTATTGGTACTCAAGGAGAGCTTTGTATTGGGGGAGCAGGCGTAACTGATGGTTATTTAAACCGACCTCAATTGACAAAAGAAAAGTTTATTGATAATCCATTCGGTGAAGGGAAATTATATCGTACCGGTGATTTAGCAAAATGGCAGGAAGATGGTAATATTATATGTTTAGGGCGTATCGATGATCAAGTAAAAATACGTGGTTATCGCATTGAACTTGGTGAAATAGAAAGTGCTTTACGTAAGAATGAAAAACTTACAGATGTTGCTGTTATTGCCAAATCAATGGGAGAGGGAGATATAGCGCTGTGTGCTTACCTAGTCTCAGATGAGCAACTAAACTGTGAAAATATCAAAAGAGATTTAAGCGAAAAATTACCAAGTTATATGCTTCCAACATATATAACTCAAATAGACAAAATACCAGTCACAGACAATGGTAAATTAAATAAAAGTCAACTGCCTGAAATTAAGGTTGAAAGCAAAGTATACGTTGCGCCTAAAGATGACACAGAAGTAATGATCACTCAAATATTTGAGAATATATTGAATATTGAAAGTGTTGGCACGAATGATAATTTCTTTGAAATTGGTGGCCACTCACTTAATGCTTTGGGAATTATAAATGAAATAGAACATAAAAGCGGTGTCCGTATACCAGTTACAGATATTTTTGAAAAACCAACAGTTATACAATTGGCTAAAATTATAAAGGAAAGTAATAAATACAAAAATTTACGAAAAATACCAAAAGCTGAAGATAAATTATTTTATTCTATATCTCCGATGCAACAGCATATATATACATTGAATAAAATTGCTGGTAAACAAACAACATCATATAACATGCCTGGAGCATTTGAAATAAAAGGTAATATAGATATGAAAAGTATACAGAATGCTTTCCAAACTTTAGTTAATCGACATGAGGTATTAAGAACGCGTTTTGAAACAATTAATGGAGAAACTGTTCAGATAATTGAAGATGACATACAAATTAGTGTAGACTATGAAGAAAAATCAAATATTGATTATGATATACTTTTACAAGATTTTGTAAAACCATTCAATTTAAAAATTGCACCGTTGTTAAGAGTTAAAATAGTGAAATTTGATAAACAGCGTTATATATTATTATTCGATATTCATCATATCATTTCAGACGGTGCGTCCATTTATCATATTATTGGCGAATTTTCAAAATTATATCAAGGGCATACTTTAGGTGAGATGAAGTTACAGTATAAAGACTATAGTGAATGGATTAAAAATTATGATTTAAGCAAGCAACGTACATTTTGGTTGTCACAGTTTGAAGATAAACTTCCTATTTTAGATTTACCTTTGGACTATCCAAGACCTAAACAACAAACTTTTGAAGGTAAAACAATTACTGTGAACATGCCTAATGAAACGAAAAAAGCAATAGATAAACTTGCACAAGCGACTGGTAGCACTGATTATACAATCCTATTAACATCATTAATGATATTGATGAATAAGTATTCTAACCAAGAAGATATAGTAATCGGTAGCCCCGTTTCAGGACGTACACAAAAAGATACTGAAGAAGTTGTCGGTGCGTTTTTTAATAGACTTGCATTACGTGGTTTTCCAGAAGGTAATAAATCATTTAATCAATTATTAACAGAAATTACTGAGCTATCGTTGAAAGCTTTAGATAACCAAGATTATCCTATTGAATACTTGAAAGAAGAAATTGTAGAAAAATATAATTTAACTCGTAATACATTGCATGATGTAACTTTTGCATTCCAAAATATTAATGAGCAATTATTGAACGTAGATGGTTGGGAAATTGAACGTAAAGAAACTATCGATACAAATATAAAATTTGATTTACACATGATGATAGAAGGGGACGAAGTTTACAAAGTGTCTTTAAAATATGCGAGTGAATTATTTTCTTCATCAACAATTCAACGTATGTTGGATAGGTTTATAGACATATTGGATAGTGTTACAAAATATCCAGAACAAAAAATAAGTGAAATAGAGTAAAAGATTAATTAAATAAAACTTATCAGAACTGTGTTTGATATCAATTCCTAATTAAGAATAAGTTGATGTAAAACGCTAAAAGTCCGGGACATAAAGTAATGTCTCGGACTTTCTATTTTTATGTTTTAGAATAAGGCTTCACTTATTGTTGTAAAATCAAACTAAATTGCATTAGCTAATATTTCCTGGAAAATGCTGCGTAACATAAATATTTCTATAATTAATGAAGTATTTGGATGGAGTTCATGTAAAAATTTTTATGCTGGTAAATTTTCACACATCACTGTTAATATTTCATATCACAAAAATTATTTATATTCCGTATATTGTATAAAAACAATTACAAAATCCTCGAATTAATAATTAAAATACGTGTTTTTATTTAAAATATTAATATTACAACTTTAATTAATATGTTATCATCTAAATATGATAAGTAATAATAATTTACTATATAACATATTAAAAAATAAATAAGTTCGTTTTTTGATATTATTTCATTGCACAGAAAGAAATATTATTTTATGACTTCTTGACTATCGATTAAGCATAAAATGAAAATACTTTTTAAACAATAACTCGAATGGAAGGATGACATGTAATGAGCAATAACGTTTTAGATATTAGTTCTTTAGAAATAGACCATGTACTTGCAGGAGAAAGCGAAATATATATTGTTCCAATCGTTGCCCCAGTATTGAGAAAAGGAGATTCTAAGGGGAATGCTGTTGATTGTTTTAAACAAATCTTAGGTTCCTCTAAAATTGTGCAATCTTTTGATGTGACGATAGATCATAATGATGAAAATGAGCCATTCAAAATATTTGAAGATCGAGAATATTGTGTTACAGACCTAACTTCTTTACATAATATTAAAGAGGCTAAACGTCCTGACTGTAATTTTGGTTTAAGACTTTATATGCCTCAAAAAAATGAGTCCAAATTGAAAGTTATAAACAATGATATTTTAAAAGAAATCAATATTACTAGCTTTGATATTTCTGATTTAAGTAAAGGTTTAAAATTTGAAACATTACAACCACTAAAAGACGCAATTATAGAACAAATTCAAAATAAAAATGGAGCTAAGAAAAAATTGTTTAATGAAAATAAGAAAAAACAAGTTATATCTATTAATAAAAATGAAGATTCTTCAGATATCCAATTTTTAAAAAGCAACCTATATAACACACTGGATTCACTTATAGATAAAGTATATTTAGATGATGAAAATTTAGAATTTAGAAGTATTGTCGATGACAAAGGTTATAATGAAGAAATATTACCTACTTACCGAAAGCTTGAACAATTAACTGAAGATGACTTTAACAAAGCAAAAAATGATAAATTAGCAGTTTTAGAAAAAAAGAGAGAAGATATTATAAACAGCATCTTTAATCAACTTGTTAATGATTTGTGGAGTAAAAGTATTGAAGCGGATAAAATGCGTAATTATAAATCAAATGATTCTCAATATCATAGAACATACACACAAATTGAAAGTAAATTACAAGAAGATTTAGGAGTTATTCCAAAGAAAGTTGAAGAGCAAACTAAAAAATTAGAAAAAGATTTTGAAACAAGTAAAAATGAGCGTAGCGAAAAAGCACGTAGAGATATGGAAGAAAGAATAGAAAGAGAAGAAAGACCGATTTTAACAAATCGTATTCGTGAATATGAGAAGACATTATCAGATAAAGCCAAAAATGCTTATAATAACCAAATTAAAGTATTAGATGCCAATGTAAAAAATGACTATGATTTGCATATTACTAAAATTGTCGATGACATCGTTCAACATCATCAAGAGACTATAGCTACTAAAAAGTCGGAACTTCAAAATATTATGGAAAAAGATGTGGAAACATTAGTCCAAAAAAGAAGTGAAGACGTCGACAAACTTAGAGGAGAAATTAGTAAGTTAGAACAAGATTTAATTCATAATGAAGCAACATTTAATGAACGTTTAGATTTAGCAGTGAATCAAAAAGTAACTGATTATGAATTAAAAGACTCACAAATGACAGATGAAATTAATTGGTTAAGAGTAGAATTAGAAAAATCAAAAAGAGAAAGCGCAGATAAAGATGAATCGATCCGTTCTAAAGAAATGGAACTTCAAAATAATAGAAGTCATCTAGATCGATTAAATCAACAACTAGAACAAAGTAATCAAACAAGTTTAAGTATTTCGGCGCGTGCTATGGAAATTAAACAGCAAGCTCTAAGTTTTTCAAATATTGAGTCAAATCAATCAAATTTCAGTAAGGTTGCTGGACCGCAGAATATCGATGTAGGTAATTTATTAGATGATGATGCTGAAAAAGCAAAACGCTATGAACGAAGAAAAAAACCAACGTTCTTTACTTGGTTAGGTGGGCTCTTTTTATGTGCTGTGCTAGGTTCAGGTACTTTATTTGGCAGTCATGTAGCCAATAGCCAAGAAAAACAAGATAATAACACGGAGACGCAAACTCAAGTTCAAAACTCACAAAAAACAGAATTATCAAAAAATAAATGATGATGTTTAGAAGCACCTATTGTTAACAAAATAGCAGACTCAATGGAAAAGTGAGAGTTGGCTTAATAACACAGATTAATACTAAACAATACGGGAGTGGACACAATGAACCAACAAAAATTAGAAGAATTGCACCGGCTGGCAAAGGGCACAGTAAAAGAGAAAAAAATTGCACTTACATTTGGTTATCAACCAATCATCGAAGCATTAAAAAAGGATGATAATAAAGAAGTTTCAGATTTTGCGCAAACGATGGATGCAAACAGAGATTTGAAATTATACAAAAACAACCTTTACTATAGACGTTCCAAAGAACAATTTCAAAAAGATTTGAAACAAGCAACGCAATATATGTATGCTACATTAATATTAATAGGTATCGCTATAGTGTCTATACTTATAGCTGTGATTATCTTTTTTGTTAATCCAACTGCGAACGTGTCATTATTTATCACAATTACAGTGTTAGCGATATTAGGGTCGCTTGTCACAGTTTTACTTTCCAAGCGAGTAGGAATTTCCTATAATAATAGTAAGCAATCATTGGCAAGGTCCAAATATTTACTCAATATTTCACAGTCTAATTCACAATCACTACAAGCACAAATCAATAATAATGAATAAGATTAATCTAAATTTAGACAAATCTATTTAGTTTGTTTTTAATTCTACACTTAGAATTACTCATGAGTACTATCTACAATGATTTGTCTAACTGTTTAAATTAATTTAATCAATGATTATTAGAGATTCACTAACAAAATAAAGTTCCGAGACATCGATAAATGTCTCGGAGCTTTTAATTATATAGATAATAGATTCTGGAATGAAAAGGTAAAGTGGGGTTACCCAATTTATTGAATAATTCAACTCTAGAATTTCTATAATTATATACATCCTTTTAAAACCTTAATCTTTTTTATCATAAGATTGGATTAATATAACAAGCATAAAATTCAAAAAATGATTTCCTGTAATATAGCAATCTCCAAGGTGAATACTTCACTAACTTCTATTTCTATTATTATTAACTTATAAAATTTAAATGTCTGTATTATGTATTCTATTTGCAATCAAATCTCCGAGGTATTGCGATGCTTTACCATCCTCAATTGCACAGAAACGATTATAAAAGTGATTGATTTTTGGCTGATATTGTTGCTCAATTTGTTTAATGTTTTCCAATCCTTCAATTAAATCTGCTGTATTTGTATAAATAGGGCCTGGTAAGTCATTCAGATAATCAAAGTAAAAACCTCTCAAGTCAGTACTGTATTTCTCCATATCATAGGCATAGAAAATCTGAGGACGTTTTAATATACCAAAATCAAACATGACCGAAGAATAATCTGTGATTAAGCAATCGGAAATTAGATATAATTCCGAAATATCGTCATACTTTGAAACATCAATAGCAAAATTTGTATATTGGCTAAGGTCTAGCTCATTAGAAATTAAATAATGCATTCGGAATAAAACTACATACTTATCCCCTAAGCGATTTCGAAGTTGATCGATATCTATTTTTAAATTAGATATATATTTATTTTCTGTACTGTATTCATCATCTCTCCAAGTTGGCGCGTATAAAATTACTTTTTTATCGGAAGAGATTCCTAATTTATCTTTAATTTTATGATGTAGTTCTTGATCATGTTGATGGTTGATGAGTAAATCGTTTCTAGGATAACCAATTTCCAAAATTTGGTTACGTGCCATCCAAAAAGCTGATTGAAATATAGTAGTAGAATAAGCATTCGGTGATACTAAATAATCCCAACGCCGTGTAGACTCATAAAAATATTGCTTATAGGTGGCAGTTGTTGTATTAGGCATACGAACTACTGTCATATCATTTGCTAGAAATTTTAAAGGTGTGCCATGCCAGACTTGAATATAAAGTTGGTTACTTTTCTTTTTAATAAATAATGGTAATCGTGCATTAGAGACCCAAACGTGTGCTTTTTTATAAATATCGTAGTATGCAGCACTTTGTTTTTGTATAGGCTTAATACCCTCTGGTACATCTATGTTTTCAGTATCTCTAAACACCCAATAATAATGAAAGTTTGGGTAGTGTGTTTTCATATACTCATAAATATATTTAGGGCTGTCATTATAACTACTACCACCGAACGATTCGAACACTACAGTTTGATGTGACACATCAGAATTTTTATTAAACAAGACATACTTAGCATAATGTTTAGTCGGTTTATTCAGCAAAATTGCTTTATAAAAGCGTAAACGATACCTTTTGTAATTAAGTTTAATGGCAAGTTGCGTAAAGCCAAATTGAATAAATCGTAATTCTAAATTAAATAAAGGTGATTCTGATTTTAATGCTGGTTTGATCATCGGTATGATATCAGCTAACATTTTGCTAGCGAATTGATATTGAGCAGCATTGTTTTGATTATTTGGTTCAAACCAAAAATGCAGTTTGTCTACCATGTGCTGTATTATGAATTTTTGTAATGATTTTTTATTATTGAGCTTATTAACACGTTGAATAGCATCTTTAAAGGCATCTACATAGTCTGGAAATATAGATTCAAACGGTTGGGCTCTCAACTTTTCAGTTTTAAAAGGATCGTAAATCTCTCCACAAAAGTAAAAGGGTATGCCTTCAATATGAACAAATGTTTCTGCATAATTGTTATATTCTAAAATGAATGACCAATCAGCGTAAATATTGAGCTTTTCATTAAGCTTTATATGATGATTTTGTACAATGCTTGTTTTGAATATAATATTACTGATTGAATCTTGTTTTAGTAAGGAGTCTGGATGTTTATCAATCTGTTTGTAATGAACAGTTAGGTCTTCATCAAGATAAGAATTAGGTATATTTAAAGAAAAGTCTTGTATTTTCGAAATAACTGCATCTTGCTGTTTGAGATACTTTAAGTATACTTCAATGGTATAAGGCGTGATGATATCATCAGCATCTAAAAACATAAAATAGGGTGTTTTAACATGAGCGATTCCTTTATTTCGTGCATAGGCATGACCATGATTTTTATCTAATTTAATATATTTAGGCTGCTTTGAATAATTTTCTAGTTTTTCAAATAAGTACTTTTCAGATAGATCTTGTGCACCATCATTAACTAATATTAATTCAAAGTGTTGGTTTGTCTGATTAATAAGGCTTTCTAGGCATTGTTTGAGGTGTGCTTCGTTGTTATAAAAAGGTAAGATGATTGTAAGTTGATTATACATATGTAAACCTCCATCATGCTGTTTTATAAAATATATTAGAGGGAGTAGGACAGAAACGCTGTTTATAGAATATGTTTTCTGTTCTACTCCCTTATATGTTTTTAAAAGAAGCGTTGAACTATACTTTTAGCAGCAGTGCCAGTTTCAAAAGTACAGAAACGATTATAAAATGCATTATATTTATCTTTATAAGTTTCTTGAACTTGGTTGATGTTTTCTATTGATTGAATTAAGTCTTCGTTTGTTTTTAAAAGAGGTCCAGGTGCTTGATTTTCAAAATCAAAATAGAATCCTCTAAGACTGTTTTTATAGTGTTCAAGATCATAAGTGAAGAACAATAATGGCTTTTTCGTATTAGCGTAATCAAACATTACTGACGAATAGTCAGTAATACATATATCAGCAATGAGGTATAAATCACTAATTTCATTATAATCACTGCCATTAATCACAAAATCATTTAGACTACTGTCTAAATGTAAAGCATTACTGATGATAATATGTGGACGTAAAATTAAGATATAATCGTCACTTAAGCGTTTTTGCATTTCATATAAATCTATTTGCAGATTAATGATGTGCTTTTTGGCTTTTGTAATTTCGTCGTCACGGAATGTCGGAGCGTATAAAATCACTTTACGGTCATCATGAATACCTAATTTTTGCTTAATATGAATGCTTTCATTTTCTAATTTAGCTTCGTCTTGATAAAATACGTCATTTCTTGGATATCCAACCTCAAGTATCTCTTTATGAAAATCAAAAGCAGATTTAAAGCATTCTGTAGCATAAGGACTTGGTGAAACAAGATAGTCCCAATATTTTATTGCATGATTAATGCGATTTTTATATCCATCATCGCGGCCTGCAAAAGTTTCTATATCATTCAACATTTTTTTAAGTGGTGTTCCATGCCAAGTTTGAATATAAAGCGTATCTTTCGGCTTATTAATATAGTAAGGGAAATTTTGATTGTTAATCCAATACTTAGCACGTGATAAATAGTGATAATATTCTGGTGATAAACGTTTTATTGATTTAACGTTCGCATCATTAAATGGGTATTGTGTGTTGCTAACCCATACAATTTGATATTGGTCGCTGTGTTGTTTTAAAGCATCATAAATCACTTTTGGGCTATCGCTAACTGATTTACCAACATTACTTTCGAATACTACTAAATCTTTCTTAACAGGAACAATTTTAGATACTGCACTATTATACTTATCCATAACTTTAAAATAACGCTTATCTCTTCTAAAACGTTTAAATAAATGTTGAGATAAAATATCGTATTTCAACTTACTTTTAAATTGATTTTTTGTTTTAAATTTATTAACTTCTGTGTAGATTCGTGCACTATTATGACGGTCATTAAAGTTATTGAAACGTTGCGCTTTTATGTTAACGCTTTCATCTATTGTATAGTTATTTGCTATTATTCTAGTAAGTTGTGTCTCTAAATCGTTTTGATTATTTACGATTAATCCAGGTAGTTCTTCCTCAATATTAATGTGGGAAGGTTCTTTTCCTAAAAATTGGTCTTTATCAAATTGATAATAGATCACAGGTTTACCTAAAAAACTAAAATCAAAGGCAACACTAGAATAATCTGTAATCATCAATTTACTTTCTTGAATGAGTTGTTGAACGTCTACATCGCCTTGTTTAATACTTGTAACATGCTGTGGTATATCAAATGAATCAATAAAAGGTTGCATGTTAGGGTGTAAACAGAAAATGACTTTTGTGCCTTGTTCCGCAATATTTTTGACTTTATCACTGTTGATTAAAGTATTCATACGTTCTAGGTATTCAGAGGATTCTAATTGTTCATAGTTAGTTAACCAATCTCTCCATGTTGGCATAATTAAAATTTGATTTTTTATCTGAATATCTTTATTGAACAGCTCGTCAAATCTAGCTAACCCTGTAACTTTAACTTGTGTTTCATCAAAATTTAGATCTCTAACTACAATTTCTTTTTCGCGCTCTGAACTTGTTATAAAGACATCTACATTGAAGTCTTTTAATTGATTACCATTAATTTGAGTTAAATTTTTAGTGCCTAAGACACCATGTTGTAAAAACACTCTAGTGGCAGTAATTTTTCTCGTATAGGCTGCACTATTAGTTGGGAACAATAATTCTGGATGATGTGTTGAACAAATATAATCTGCTTGCAACATTACCGAAAAATGCTCAGGAGATTGATAGTAAATGACATTACCAAATGGCAATACATTTTTTGCTTCATTTGAGTGTTCATCAATAATGTAGTAAACAGGTAATTCTGGATGGTACGTTCTCATATATTTAAAGAAATGATATCCATTATCTTGAGCTTTATAAGATTTTTCTCCGATAATCCAAACTTTATTTTTTGATTTTAGTGATAGGTTCTTTAATGAAGGTGTTTTCAGACTTTGAAGATAAGTCAGGTAACTTTCAATGCTATAGCGATTTATACGAAAAGATAAGTTACGACCTTTCATTGTGAAATAGGGTGTAATAGAGACAATTTCCTCTTTATAATCTGTAATAATTTCCCCTTTAAGGAACCGTTCTGTAAAAATTCTAGGATTACCAAGTTTGGTTAGAAGTGGTTCAGCTGATTCTTGTACATCAACTTTCAAATAAATATCTATAACATCTTCTGTTTCAAAAGGATATTTCATAAAGTTGATCAATTCATTATAAATATCTACTGAAAATTTAAAATTAGAAGTATGTGTTCGCTTATTCTCACTTTTCAAAGTGATTGGCAAAGGTATTTCAGTTTCGCGTTCCGTAAAGCGTGTGCGTATTACGATATTTGATTTTTGTACAACGGCATTTAATGTTGAAAATTCCCCAGTAATATAAGCTTCGCTATTGTTAAATTTAAGTGCATCAATATGACGTCTTGAAAAGAATACTTTTTGTGGTAAATAACTTTCCATAGAAAGATGTAAAAAACCATTTTGGGTGACATAAGGATGGATAACATCCGAGCCATCCGAAATCTCTGATAAATTAAAAACAGAAGATTGCTCATCTGTTACCTTAATATTTTTTTGAGTCGTAATAATTGCATCAGATTCTTCCATAATTAAAAAAATTTTACTTCTATTATACGATTTAAACGCTTTCAAAATTTCGTTTAAATCAATTTCAAAATTACAAAATTCATCTATTGGATTATACGAAATAGAATGAAATTCATTTTTTACATATAATTTTCCAATACTATTATTTTGTTGATTGAAAGAAATATAGAGCATAGAACCTTCTTGATTAATATGTCGCAAGTTACTGGCCTCCAATAAATTTAATAAGTTGTAACAATTATAACGTATAAATTGTTATAATAATATTTAAATTAACATAATGTATTAATATAAATATGAAAAGGTGATTATAATCGAAAATAAAAAGATTATTTTTTCTATTGTTATTACTACTTTTAATAATAAAAATACAATAGAAAAAACTTTGGACTCAGTAATGGCACAAAGTTTAGACGCAGATTTATATGAAATAGTTATTGTTGATGATTGTTCAAACGACGGTACATGGGAAATATTGCAACGTTATAATACTTTTAATATTAAAAAGTATAGATTAGCCCAAAATAGTGGCGGACCATCAATACCTAGAAATACTGGTATTAAACATAGTAACGGTGAGTATTTATACTTTTTGGATGGTGATGATTGGTTAGAACAGAATATTTTGGAAACGATTTCAATAAATAAAAAATGGCATAAGAGCGATTTAATTATTTCCAAGGTCATTAAACATACTGAGAAAAATCAATCTGTTCATGCGAGATTTATGACAGCTAAGACATACATTAATGAGCAAAGTTATAAAATTCCCTATTTATATTATTATTTAGGCCCTGGTGGTAAATTTATTAAGCGTAAGTTAATTGAAAAACATGATATACAATTTCCAATAAATTTACATTTTGGAGAAGATAAACTGTTTTTTGTGAGAGTATTTGAAAAAGCGCAAAAAGTTACAACTACAACGAGCATTGGAGTGCATATCAATCGCTACTCAGATAATATTTCGATTGTTAGAAGAACTCATTTTATTAAAAAGAGAGAAAGTGATTTAACTATATTTGAATATATATTGAATATGAAAGACAAAAAACGTAGAGATAAGTTGTTATTGCGAAATTTAGAATATGATTTATTAACAAGTTGTAATTCTCATGTTTTTTTAGATTCACCAAAAGCAACTAAGATAAATATTTTTGAAATGATTAAAACAGCATTTGAAAATGCATATGTCAAAAAACGCATTGTTCCGCAAATTGATGCTAAGTTCAATTCTGCTGTAGCAGCGATTTATGACAATGATTTTAATAAATTTGAAGCGTATTTTGAATGGTTGAAAAGGGGGCATAAATTTTTAGAAAAAACAGCTGATAACTATTATGATTCAAAAGATACTGATGGTTATGATTTTAAAATAACAACCCCATTTGCAAACCTAAAAAATTTACAAGTAATGGAAAAAGCTATGTACCTTCAAATAGAAGTTAATAATTTGAAAGATAACAGAATAAAAGAAATTCAATTAGAAAGTCGTACGGATTACAAACAAAATATAACTTACGAAGACATGTCATTGAAAGATGGTTTTTTTACAATCATGTTAAATCAACATCTAATAGAGACACTAGCTACAGGTGTTTATAACATTATAATTGTTTATGATGATTATAAAGCATTAAATATTAAATACGGGTTTACTAAGAAAATAAAAATATCTTCAACAACAGCTACTATTTATCCAACTATCAATGGTAATTTAGCGCTTAAGATTCGACGAAATGAATGATGTTAAGTAACAATGTGTAGTGGTATTTCTGATGAAAAGAGTTATGTGATTTGGTTGAAGCGTAGACAGAGGGGAGGCAGAAAACTGTTGCCAAACTTCTGTCACACGCTTATGTGTTTTCTCTCATCAAATAAGTAATGAGTTATATTTTATTAAGGGGATTAAAATGAAACAAAATAAAAATTTAATTGATATTGAACGCAAATTTCGTCCTGAAATTGAGGGGCTAAGAATAGTAGCAGCATTACTTGTCGCTATTTATCATATATGGTTTGGAAGAGTGTCGGGAGGCGTGGACGTCTTCTTTGTTATATCAGGTTTTTTAATTACAACATCTATTATCTCAACTATAAATAAAACTGGAGAATATAAGTTTTGGCCATACATATCTAAATTATTGAAGCGTCTCTTACCATCGGCACTGTTTATAGTTTTGGTGACATTGGTGTTAAGTTTCTTCTTCTTACCGCTTACGATTTTAACGAAAACGATTAAAGAGGCACTAGCTTCTATATTTTATTATCAAAATTGGCAACTTGCTTTTAGTAGTACAGATTACTTAGATGCTAACCAAATGAAGAGCCCACTCGAACATTTTTGGGCCATGTCTATCCAAGGTCAATTTTATCTTATTTGGTTTGTATTATTTACATTTGTTTTATATTTAGTACGCAAATACGCGCTATCGAATGGCAAAAAACTTGTTAACTTTTTACTAATAATTATATTTATAGTGTCATTTATTTATTCTATATACCTTACCCAAGTAAATCAGCCTTTTGCATATTTTATTACATTTACAAGAGTATGGGAATTCGCTTTAGGTGGTTTATTATGTGTTAATTTAGGACGAATCAAAATCAATCGTTTAGTAGCTGCTATTATTGGATGGGTTGGCTTAGTAGGATTGATATTAACAGGTGCTTTATTTGATGTGTCTAAACTATTCCCAGGCTATATTGCCTTATGGCCAATGACCTGTGCATTGCTTATCGTTCTTTCAGGCAATGTGGATACAAAATATGGTGTAAAAAGATTTTTAGCATTGCCTATTATGACTAAACTAGGTGGCATATCCTTTGGTATTTATTTATGGCACTGGGTATTACTTTCTTTCTATAAGTTTAAAATTGCAGAAGAGCCAGGACTAATATCTGGTATTATGATTATTTTATTATCTATTGGTTTATCTTTCTTTATGACGAGATTTATTGAAGCTCCTATTAGAAATGGTAAAAATAATAAAAAAGCTTTTGCAAAGTTAGGTAAAGTATTATCAGTCAATTTAATTTTAATTGTGTCATTATTTGTGGTGGGTGTAGTGAAAAACAGTGGCTCTGATAAGGAAATAAGTCATAAAGACTATCCGGGTGTAGATGCAGTGGCTAAAAGTGAAGAAATTGAAGAGCAAACACCTATGCCAAATTTTGCAAAAGTGTTTGATGATTTACCTGAATCTCATCTCGATAATAGTAACCAAAACCTTAAAGAAACAGATGTAAAAGTAGGTGAATATGGTAAAACAGAGAATTATAAAGCTACAATTGCTCTAGTTGGAAGTTCTCACTCTGAACATTGGCTTGGTGGATTTATTAAAGCTGCAGATAAAAATGGTTATAGAATATTGAATATTACACGTTCTGGAACACGTTTTTCTACTGGCTATGAAGATGATAGCCCTAAAGGAAAATGGGTTGAAAATGTTAACGACTATTTACAACATCATAAAGATATAGACTTAGTTGTTTCACATGCAACTTCTGCTGCGAGTGATAGTAAATGGGTTCAAAATCAAATGATCAATCAACTGAATATTGTAAAAGATGAGTATGATATGGATGTTCTTGCTATAAGAGATATCCCAACTTATGATTTTAGTGTTCCTGAAGAATTTGAAAAATTTGGTGAAGATAAGACAATCAAAAAAATGAATGATTTTGAAAGCCAAAAAGACACATCATATTGGAAAGATTTTGCTGAAAATGATGAGAGACTGTACAAATTTGACCCTACTGAATTTTTTAAAGTAGATAATCAATATACGCCAGTAATTGGAAATATTAATATTTATAGAGATATGGATCATATGACAAATACTTATTCGGAGTCTTTCGGCAATGTACTGGCCGAAAAATTAAAATATATTATTGAAAACAAGGAAGAAAATAAAGAAGTAAACTTAAATAATATATAAAATTTTTGATAATGATAAATACTGTCAATATAACGATTATGGCCGAGACATCAAAATTATGTCTCGGCCATTTTAATCTATGTCAATTCTTACATTATCCAATGATTTATCATATATAGTTTCAGAATCAAAACGCTAGGATAAGGGAAACGGCGTTTTGGTGTTTAATTTTAATTACTATTGGCGGTTTAGGGAACAGGGAGTGATGTTGTATTATCTGTATAAAGATATTACGGATGTTTTATACTAACAACTATGACTTACTAAATTATTGGCTTTTATAAAATAATTTGTTTTATATGATTCTGTTAACAGTTGGCCCTCATTGGAAACGTAAGAATAATTTTCATCTAAAGTTGTAACATCTGTTGGAAATAACCAATATAGCTTACCTGCTGTAAAGGATTGATTATTTTTGACGCATACATATCTACACTCGGATATGCTCATTAAGTACACCTCATTTTTTAAAAGGTTGTTCTAATTATTTAATAATTGTATTGTGGAATACGAAGCTAGGTTCAGCCCCTAAAATAATGAGGAATACTTGTGAATAAGCTATATCTTGAAATTTTTGTATCATGGTATAGAAATCACTAAATGCCTCATTACTTTTTACTTTTTCAACTTCTTGTTCATATAAACTTAAAACAGAATCCCTAATTAAAGTGGGTCTGTTTTCCTGAATAACATATGAGTCTTCTGAAAACATAAGTAGCCCTAAATATTTATAATGTATACTTAGTTGTCTAGTTAAACTGGCAATATATTCTAATTTTAAGTAGAGTTCGGGTGAATGAACTTGTAATTGAGATAGTTTCGTTTTAATTTGTTGTAGTTTTTCCATTTCACTTATCATTTATTTACAACCTCCAATGCCCAAGGCTTAACTGTATTAAGTGACTGAATAAGGTGTTTACTTTGTTGACGTCTGTTCTTTCGCATGTTTGCTCTATCTTCTCCATGCGCATACAATAATTTTTCTTCATGTGTTTGAGGTGTGATATTTGCTACTTTGATCGGTTTTTTGTGTTCGTCTAGAGCAACAAATGTTAAAAAGGCAATTGCAGCTATTTTTCGTTCAGCAGTTATCATATCTTCTGCAATTACTTTACAAAATATTTCCATTGATTTTTCACCTGTGTAAGCTACATAAGATTCAATGCAAACAGAGTCTAATTGGGTAATTGGATGTAAAAATTCTATAGAATCAGTGGATGCAGTCACACATTCTTTAACCCGAGCATGTCTTCGTGCTGATAAAGTAGCGTTATTATCAATTTTTTTCATTAATACGCCACCAAATAAGGTATTATAATTGTTTAAATCATTAATTAATACTTGATCAGTACTAATGATTTTACTGTCGTTCGGATACTTACAATTTTCCATAACTTAGCTCCCATTTCTATTATTTATTACACATTAAATTATAGGAGGTGCAGTTATAACTATAAAATATCTATAATTTATAAAGGTATAAAATTTACAAATACCTTCTTCTTTAATCATTCAATAAAACGTTCTCTTGTATAAATTTAATCCAGTTTTTAGTAAGTGAATCAACTATTGTATCTTTTCTCCAAATAAGTGCTAACTCCCATTTCATCGATGCTTCATCGATATCTATTGCTGTTAAATCAGAGTCTAATAATTCTAAAATCCCTTCTGGTAGCACACAAACACCCATATTATTTAAAAGCATTTCTCCAATAAAACTCCATTGTGTTGTTTCAAAAATAACATTTGGATTAAATCCATGATTTCTACAAATATTAATAATTTTATCGTTTAGGTAAAAGTCAGAATTAAATAAAATAAACTCTTCATTTACTAAGTCTTCTATATCTATCATATGTTTATCTGCCAGTTTATGGTTTTTATGTACGACAAGTTTTAAAGACTCCTCTAAAAATGAAAAAGTACTAAAAATTTTAGTGTCAGTTGGTAAAACGGTGATACCCATGTCTAAATCTCCATAATAAACATCATTTTCAATTTTTTTACTTCCGTTTTCAAAAAGTTGAAAAGTTACATTTGGATAAGATTCATGGAACTGAGAAATTAAATTGATTAACTTTCGTATATTAATGATAGTGGGTATGCCTATTTTTAAATGACCGGACTTCATTTCTAGTAAATTGCTTAAATCGTTAGGAATGTTGTCATACATTTTTAGCATCTCTTTGCATTGGAAGAAAAACGCTTCGCCGGCGTCTGTTAAATAAATTTGATTTTTAAATCTGTGAAATAAAGTAACATCTAATTCATCTTCTAATAATTTGATTGTATTGCTAATAGTAGGTTGCGTAATAAACAGTTTTGACGCTGCCTTAGTCATGCTTTTTAAATTAACCACTTCCACGAAGTACTTCATATGTCTGAGCTCCATTATATTTTGCTCCCTTTAAATAAAAGTGTTGTTTGTATGATTTATACATAATAAATTTATATATTTATTATATATCAACTATTAATATGGTAAAAGTTATCTATTTTTTACTTAATAATAGAATGCTTGTTTTATAGAATATGAATATTATGCTTTTTACTAACAAATAGATATAATTAGCATAAATATGAATCGTAGGGGTGCATTAAAGTGAATATTAAGCTTATTGTTGCAGATATGGATGGTACTTTTTTAAATAGTGACAGTCAATTTAATAGTGAATCTTTTCAATTATTAAAAGAAAATTGTGAAGCACATCAAATCCGTTTTGTTTTTTGTACTGGAAAACAATGTGAGCGCGTTGAAAGTATTATTGGGGAGTTGTCCAAAGATACATTTATTGTTGGAGATAGTGCAACGAGGATTAAATATAATGGAGAGTTTATTTATAATGCTAAAATTGAAAATATAAAAGGGAAAGAAATTATACAGACAATTCAAGATATTGACCAAACACAAACCATATTAGGTTGTACTGAAAAGGGGGCTTATGTATTAAATCATATTCCAGAAATTGAAAAGAAAATTGTGCATGGATCATTTCAAAACGTGACATATATCAATGATTTCTCTGAAGTTGAAGATGATTTCTTAAAAATTTCAGTTCATGATGCTACGGGAAATTGTAAGACTACTGCTAGCCAAATAAAACATTATGAATCAGAAGTATATATTATAGCTTCTGATGATGAGTGGATTGATATTGCAGATTTAGGCGTTAACAAAGGTACAACAATTCGTCGAATACAACGGTTACTCCAAATTAATCCTACAGAAACAATAGCATTTGGAGATGGTTTAAATGACATTGATTTGTTTAAAGCGGCTAAATATAAAGTGGCGATGGACAATTCATATCCAGAATTGAAGGAAGAAGCTAACTTAATAGCAAAAAATAATGATGAAGATGGTGTGGTGCAAACACTTAATTTATTATTAGGCTTTAAATAAGTTAAAAATATAAAAATACTGCTAAAAATTAATTGAAAACTTTATAATGCTCACGATAATTCATTGCTTATGTGATATTATCAGTTAGGAGCAGAATGAGGAGAGGTTTTTAAGAAACTTTCGTTGTTCTAGCTTTATTATTGATATTAGGAGGCGTTTTACATCATGAGCACAAGCGAACATTCACGCTCTGGCAATAAATTGATTTTAGCAATTGTCTTAAGTATATTAACGTATTGGCTGTTTGCCCAATCGTTTATAAATATATCAACACCAGTTCAACAGACTTATCATACTACTCCAGGAATTTTGAATTTATCTGTGAGTATCACTTCTTTTGCAACCGGTATTTTTATGGTGGGTGCGGGCGATATATCAGATAAAATTGGCCGCTTAAAAATGACTTATATTGGCATTGTTTTAAGTATTATAGGCTCACTATTAATTATTATTTCTGATATTACAGCACTACTACTTATTGGTAGAATTTTGCAAGGGGTCTCTGCAGCTATATTATTACCTTCAACAGTTGGTGTGTTCAACGATCAATTTAATGGTAAAGCATTACGTAGAGCTTTCAGTTATTTAATGATTGGTAGTGTAGGTGGCATAGGTTTAGCCTCTATGGTTGGAGGATTGATTGCTACATATATTAATTGGCAATCTAACTTTATACTGTCTATCATTATTGCAACTATTGCCTTTATATTATTACTTGGTACAAAAGAAGAAGCTAAGGAAGTTATAGACAAACGACCTTTCGATTATGTAGGTATGTTAATATTTGCGGTACTTATAGGCAGTATTACTTTATTTGCAACACAAGGCTTTGAACAAGGTTGGACAAGTCCTTTTTCAATGATTTGTTTAAGTATCTTTGTTATTTCAACAATTATATTTTACTTTTTTGAGCGTCGTAAACACTTACCATTTATAGATTTTGAATTATTCCGCAATCGTGGTTTAATGGGATCATCTGTGATAAATTTTGTTTTAAACTCGGCTGTAGGCATCACAACGGTATTTAATATGTATGCCCAGACTGAACTAGGGTTGAGTTCATTCCAGTCGGGATTAGTTACGGTGCCTTATGTGGTTATGGCAATTTTAATGATTCGTTTAGGCGAGAAGATTGCGATAAAGCACGGTGGGAAACCAATGTTACTATTAGGGCCAGCTTTTCCTGCAATTGGGATTATATTTATCAGTTTAACTATTTTACCATCTGAATGGTATATTGCAGCAGTTACGTTTGGTTTTGTCATTTGTGCCATTGGTAATGGTTTATGTGCGACGCCTGGTTTAACTGTTGCGATATTAACTATTCCTGATGAAAAGGTCGGACTTGCATCAGGTCTTTATAAAATGAGTGCCACTTTAGGCGGCGCCTTTGGTATAGCAATGTACACGACTATTTTCGCGACATTACAAGTTTCAAATAGTGCTAGCGTAGCAGCTGCTTGGTCAATGATTACAGGTGTAGCTCTAATGATTATTGGCATCATTGTAGCGCAAATCATTATTCCTAAAAATATAAAAGCATAATTTATCACGAGCAAATAAATATATAATAGCTATCTAGCCAGTACTATGAGGACAGGGTTAAGAAACTAATTTGAAAATTTTAGTTTCCATCCTGTCCTCTTTTTATTAAAATTTTTCAATTATATAAACAATAAGAAGATAAAGTGCATCCTATATTTTGAAAATCATAAAAGAGCTACTTATTATAGTTGGACGAGGGGATGGATATAAACATATCTTAATTATTCGTAGGTTAATTGTATAGATTTCAAATTAAAATTAAACATTAGTTGTATTTTAATTTTATAATACATGTTATCATCAGTTAGTTGTAATTTTATTAAATTCACAAAATGCTTATAACAAGTTTAGAGGTGCAGTTTATGAAATACTATGGAGAAATCCCTGTCATAAGAGCTATAGCAACGATGTTAGTGCTTTGTATACATTTAACAGCACAATTATATAATTCTAATGGGGTTATCGTAGATCCAATTTTATCTTATTTTAATCAAATAGCGAGGTTAGGGACGCCTATTTTTGCAGTAATTAGTGCGTTTTTACTTACAAGCTCGACACTAAAGCGTGAGTTTGAACTACCTTATTTTATTAAATCTAGATTCACAAAAATTTTAATACCCTATATACTTTGGACTACTTTATATATCATATTGAGAATGCTTTTATCGAATACATATTATCCAGCAGGAACACCAATAATTAAATATTATCTTTTAGGGACTGCAGAAATTCATTTGTACTTTATTTTAGTAGTGATTCAATTTTATGTATTATTTCCTTTTGTGCATAAACTGAAAAAAGGAGCGCCACTTATTATTGCATATATAATAGGAACGCTTATTAATGTGCTTTGGTTAAGCTATGGTAGTGGCGCAGTTACTTTGCATAGTGAAATGTTGAATACGTTTGTTAATAGTAAAGCATTTATCTTAAATTGGGTATCTTTCTTTTTCCTCGGTATCGGTTATGCGAAGTATTATAAGGAAATTAATGATATCGTTTTAAAATATCAAATATATTTCAAAATTATTGGGATACTTCTATTTATCGATTTAATTATTAAAATTGATATTACAAATTTATATGGTTCGACGAATGTTGCTAATATCATATATATACCAATTTTTCTTGCTTTATTAATCATATTTTATAATCATGTAAAAAATTATTCGTTGCTAACTCAAACTTTAACGGTTATAGGTAATTATTCTATGGGGATTTATTTAATTCACGTTTTTATAATTATGGTATACAGACAAACTCCATATGTTGATATTGTAAATAATCCATCTACATTTGTTGCTTCATATATCATTGTATTATGTGTTTCAGTATTATCGATTTATTTAATAAGTAAAATACCTTTTTCCAGTTTCATTGTTCCTATTCCATCTAAAAAAGCAATCGTAAATAAAAATCTAGAAAATAAATAAAAGACTTAGAGAAATATATGTGAACTGCACACAGTCAACTAAATAATTAAAACCACCTAATGGTCGCATTCATAGATATGCTATGGATGTGGCCATTTTTAATATGGGTTCGATTAGTAAATTAATGATAACACATTAAAAATAATAGAGATTTAAAACATAGAGACGTCTAAACTGACTTTTTAACAATGCCTATAGTTCCTTCCGTAACAATATTATAAAAATGATGAATAAAATCCTCTTTTTTAATTCTTTTCTCATCTTGAACCCAATGTTTCAATAGTGCAATTCCTGCTCCAGAAACATAACTCATAAAATAGTCGAAAGGCATATCTCCTATTTTATTGTCTTTACTTTTATATGCGCTTAGATGATTTTGAATAAGCATATGTAACTTCTCTTGCAACATTGAAACCTTTCCAATACTAAACATTGTTTTGTAGAACCCTATATTTGCATCAATATGTTCAATCAAATAAGTCATAATATTTTTAACCATATAAGCTGGACTGTTTTCTCCAATAGCTTTATGTTGTTTATTTATAAATGCTTGGAGTTCATCAATTTTTTCATTTTCCATATTTTCTAATAAATCATATTTATCTACATAATAAGCATAAAAAGTACTACGATTTATATCTGCCAAATCAGCAAGCTGCTGTACAGTGATATTTTCAAAGGAAACTGTTTCTAATAGTTCTAAAAAATTTATTTTAATTGTTTGTTGAGATTTACGTATTCTACGGTCTTGAACCATAAGGGTTTTCCTCCTCTAATATGCTCTTTTAGACAACAATATTATACAGATTGTTGTTTTTCAAACAGTTATCATACACTTGCTTGTTGTTTATTACTTGTTATGAATATAAGGTAAAAGTGTATTGAAAAACAAGTAATTATTTTATATGAAAGGAATGATTTAAATGGCTAAACAAATGTTAGGTAATTCAAAATTAACTGCAACACCTATTGAAGAGATTAAAGAAGGTACAAATCATATAGTTGTTGACAGTATACAATACGGTAATCAAGAAATGATTATGGAAAAAGATGTTGCTGTACCAATGTCAGATGGTGCAGAATTATATGTTAACGTTATCCGTCCCAATAAAGCAGGTCAATTTCCAGTAGTAATGTCTGCAGACACGTATGGTAAAGACAATAAACCAAATATTAATAATATGGGTGCACTTTGGCCAACATTAGGAGCGATACCAACTTCAAGCATCACGCCTGAAGAATCACCAGATCCTGGTTTTTGGGTTCCTAATGATTATGTAGTTGTTAAAGTTGCGCTACGCGGTAGCGCTAAATCAAAAGGATCTTTATACCCTTGGGGTCTTTCAGAAGCAAAAGACTATGCCGAGGTAATTGAATGGGCTGGTCAACAAGAGTGGAGTAACGGCAATGTTGGTACCAATGGTGTTTCTTATTTAGCAGTTACACAATGGTGGGTGGCTTCATTAAACCCTTCTCACCTTAAAGCAATCATCCCTTGGGAAGGTTTGAACGATATGTATCGTGAAGTTGCTTTCCATGGTGGTATTCCTGATACAGGCTTTTACAGATTTTGGCACGATGGGCTTATTAATAGATGGCCAGATTCAGACATCGAAGATTTAAAAGGTTCCCAAAAAAATCATCCTTTATTTGATGATTATTGGAAAGGCAAACAAGCAGACCTTTCTGCCATTAAAGTGCCAATATTTGTTTGTGCAAGCTGGTCTACACAAGGATTGCACAACCGTGGTACATTCGAAGGGTTTAAACAAGCTTCTTCCAAAGATAAATGGCTTAAAATCCACGGACGTAAAGAATGGGAAACTTATTATGCACGCGAATCTCTTGAACAACAAAAAGATTTCTTCGACTACTATCTCAAGGGCATCGACAACGATTGGCAAGATACGCCTAAAGTGAGTTACGAAGTCAGAGATAAATTCTATCAAGGTTACACAAAATATACGAGCGATTTCCCAATTCCAAATACGAAAGAAACAGCTTTATATTTAGATGGTCAAACAATGTCACTCAATACTTCAAAACCTCAAGACACAGCTAAAGTTTCTTATGACAGTGAAGTTGAAGATAATGATGAAGTCAGATTTAGCACTGCGTTTGATCAAGATACAGAACTTACAGGCAATATGAAATTGAAACTATGGATTTCTGCCGACGAAGCTGATGATATGGATTTATTTGTAGGTATTAAAAAAATAAATCGTCAAGGTGAAGAAGTGAACTTCCCTGACTTTAATCATATTGAAGACGGACAAGTCGCTACAGGTTGGTTACGTGTATCTCATCGAGAATTAGATCAAGATAAATCTACGCCACTACAACCATGGCATACACATGAAAAAGAAGCTAAACTCAATAAAGATGAAATCGTACCTGTAGAAGTTGAAATACTACCTTCTGGTACATTATTCAAACAAGGTGAAAGCATCCAAGTTGTCGTTAAAGCAAGTGAAGTTGTTAAAGGTAATAGTACACCTGGACTAAAAACACGTTATGAACATGACGAAACAGTCAATCAAGGTACACACAACATTTATACAGGTGGGGACTATGATTCACATCTACTTGTACCAGTAATACCAAATCACTAATATTTTATTTCGATGTTAGTCATGCTCATTTTCATACAATATAACCATTGTAGGAAAATGAGCTATTTTTTATTTAATTATTAGAAAAAGGAGCGATTTAAAAATGACTATTGAAAATATATCTAAACAAATCAAAGCACCTGTTACAATTGTGGGCGCAGGTATGGGAGGTCTTGTATTAGCACGTGTGTTATATCTTCAAGGCGTTCCAGTCACAATTTATGAAGCAGAAGCTTCCACAGCAGCACGTACACAAGGCGGCAAACTTGATATTCACGAACGTGATGGTCAAATTGCACTTGAAATCGCAGAATTAACAAACGAATTCAAAGCAATCATTCAAGAAGGCGGCGAAGCATCACGTGTCGTAGATAAGGAGGGTAATATTTTACTCGATGACCCAGATGATGGCACACACGGCCGTCCTGAAGTGCTTCGTGGAGATTTACGTAATATTTTACTAGCTTCTTTACCCGAAGGCACAATCCAGTGGGATAAAAAATTAACAAATATCCAAACACTTAGAGACGGTCAACATGAATTGACATTTGCGGATGGTTCTACAGTGACTACAAATGTATTGGTAGGTGCAGATGGTGCTTTTTCTAAAGTGCGTCCATTATTATCAGAAGCAACACCGGAATATACCGGGGTTGCCTCTGTAGAAACGTATTTATATGATGTTGATGAAAAACATACCGATGCGGCAAATATCGTTGGAGACGGCGCAATGTATGCTTTATCACCCGGCAAAGGGTTTCAAGCACATAGAGAGCCTAACAACATTATTCATACGTATGTCTCACTGAAACGTTCCAAAGCATGGTTTGATGAAATAGACTTTGAAAACCCAGAAACTGCGATAGCTCAAGTTGCAGCAGAATTTGAAGGCTGGCCTAAAGAGCTGACAGCATTAATTAATGATAGTGAAACAGCACCTGTTTTACGTAAAGTATATGCCTTACCTATTGGTCATCGTTGGAAGCATGTACCTGGAGTGACGCTTATTGGGGATGCGGCTCATCTTATGCCACCAGCAGGAGAAGGCGCAAACTTAGCGATGTTTGATGGCGCGAAATTAGGACAAGCTATCGCAGATAATCTTGATAATATTGAAGAAGCTATTGCCGAATATGAAGCACCAATGTTCCCACGTAGTGAAATAGCGGCAGCGAATGCAGATGAATTCCTTGATGTATTACTTGGTGAACATGCCCCATTTGAATTAGCAGAGACGTTAAGAGAAGCTTTAGACGGTAATGAATAATATCGCAGCATATACACATATTTTTGTATATGAAGATAAAGGCAAATTAGATCAAATTTAAAAATTAAACATATTTTCAAAAAGTGTGTTTAATTTTTAAAAGGGCGTTAATATAAAATGAACCATATAATACATGCTAATGAACTAAAAATAATTTATTGATTTATCATCTAATTAAAATTTAGTAAATTAGTAAAAATTAGGAGGCGTTATTGATGAATAAATTAGAACTAGAAGGCGCGACATTAAATTATTATAAAGTAGGCAAAGGCCCTGTACTTATTTTAGTGCCAGGAGCCAATGGCACAGGTGATATATTTTTACCTTTAGCAGAGCACTTGAAAGGTAACTTTACCGTCGTAGCTGTAGACCGTCGTGACTATGGTCATAGTGAATTAACTGAACCTCTTCCTGAACGAGCGCAAAAACCTGATGACGATTACCGTGTTAAGCGTGATGCTAAAGATATTGCAGAACTGGCTAAGTATTTAAGTGATGAACCAGTATATCTACTTGGTTCTAGTTCTGGCGCTATTGTTACCATGCATGTTTTAAAAGATTATCCAGAAGTAATTCAACAAATTGCTTTTCATGAGCCACCAATTAATACTTTTTTACCAAATAGTAAATATTGGAAAGATAAAAATGTTGAAATTGTAGAACAAGTTTTAACTGAAGGGTTGCAAGCAGGTATGAAAACTTTTGGAGAAATACTGAATATTTCAGCAATCGATGAAAAAAGTATGTCGCAACCTGTTTCCGAGGATGAAGAAGCGCAAAAAGAACAATATGAACGTATGATGTTTTGGGCGGAATATGAAATTAGACAGTACACACACTCTGATATTAAATTAGAAGATTTATCACAGTATAAAGACCTCATAACGTTATTAAATGGCATTGACTCTAAGGGTTCATTTCCTCAAGATGTCAATTTCTATATTGCTGAACAAACGGGCATTAAAATCGTCGACATACCTGGCGGACATTTAGGATATATTCAGAAGCCAGAAGGTTTTTCAGAAACAATATTATCGATATGGACGTAATATTTTGATTAAACAATGAGATGAAAGGTGATTATGATGGAAAACAATAAAAACATTTTAGTAATAGGCGCTTCCGGAAACCAAGGCAATGCAGTTGCTAAAAGTTTACTGTCTGATGGTTGGATTGTGCATGCTATGACGCGGAATCCTAACCAATCTGCGATAAAAGAATTAGAACAAGATGGAGCTGTTATTGTACAAGCAGATATGAATGATAAGCAGTCTCTTGTCGAAGCAATGGAAAATGTTTATGGTGTATACAGCGTACAATCATTTGATCCTAAAGACCCTGAAAAAGAAGTACAACAAGGAAAAATGATAGCAGATGTAGCTAAGCAAGTAGGTACTACTCATTTTGTATACGGATCAGCTGCTGGCGCTGAAAGATATAGTGGAGCTGATAATTTTGCAAGTAAATGGCAAATTGAAGAACATATTCGTACATTAGATTTACCATATACAATCTTACGCCATACATTTTTCATGGATAATTTCACTGGTTTTGCGAAAGTGCAAGACGACAAAATAGTGATGCAAGGCTTTATGGATTCTAAAATACCATTACAGATGCTTGCTGTACAAGACATCGGTGCTTTTGCCGTTATTGCTTTTAGTCAACCTAAACAATATATAGGCAAAGCTATGGAATTAGCGGGTGAAGAAATTACTTTAAATGAAATAGCTAAAAAGTTAAGTGAGAAATTTGAAGTATCTTGTGAAATAGTAGATGCGCGTAAAAAGTTCCAACAAATGATGAAAATGTTCGAATGGTTTGAATATGAAGGCTATGAGGCTAATATAGCTGAATTACGTAAGGTAAATCCTCCACTACTTAATTTTGATGATTGGCTCCAACAATTAGAATGGCACGATTTCACATAGTTAAAAGTTATAATTACTTTAAAAATATATTGAAAAAGAAGGCTGTGAGTATATGAAAAGTATTACTTTTGAAGAACATTTTATATTACCAGAAGTTAAAGACGAAATGGCAAAATTTGTACAACCTGACCCAGAAGGCGTACCTTTACAGACTATGTTAGAGGCTTTAGAAAATAAAACAGGTTTTACGGATGATGATGAGCTACAGAACCATGAACAGCGAATCAAATTTATGGATGAACATAACGTAGCAGTCCAAATATTATCTTATGGTAATGGCGCGCCGTCTAACCTGACAGGAGAAAAAGCAATTGAGCTCTGTCGGTATGCTAACGATAAATTGTATAATTATATCGAAATGTATCCAGAACGTTTTCTTGGGTTTGCCTGTATACCCATTAATGAACCCCAAGCAGCGGCTGAAGAATTAGAGAGGGCAATTACGCAATTAAATTTTAAAGGTGTACTAATAGCAGGACGCCCTTTAGATGGTTTTTTAGAGCAAGAAAAATATGATGTTATTTTTGCTAAGGCTGAAGCATTGGGCGTGCCTATATATTTACATCCTGCTCCAGTTAATGCGGATATTTATCAAGCATATTACAAAAGCGATGCATATTCAGATGCTACTGCCGCTTCATTTGCCTCCTTTGGCTATGGATGGCACGTTGATGTCGGTATCCACGCCATCCACCTTGTTTTAGGTGGTGTTTTCGATAAATATCCTAATTTGCAAATGATTATTGGACATTGGGGAGAGTTTATTCCATTTTTCCTAGAGAGAATGGATGAAGCACTTCTTTCAGACCATCTCTTACAGCCTATAAGTGAATACTTTAAAAATCATTTTTATATTACACCGAGCGGTATGCTGACGCAGCCACAATTTGAAATGGTTAAAAATGCATTTGGCATAGATAGAATGCTTTACGCTGCTGACTATCCATATATTAAACCTGAAGAGCTTGGAACATTTTTAGAGGAATTAGGGTTATCGGAAGAAGACCAAGACAAAATTAATTATAAAAACGCACAGCATTTGCTTAAACTTAGTGATAATTACCAATAGATTTAAACAAAGTGGAGAAGGGAAAAGCAAAGTACCATAGATAATTGTTCATAAATTAAGTTTTGTTATTACTGGTTTGAAATTCGAAACGATTAAGAGCATGGGACATAAAGTTCTTGGACAAGTGAAAAAGGCAATTTCTATTGAAATTGCCTTTTTCTTATATTAAGTGCCATTAATACAAATCCAAGTGCTCTTTTGACTTTATTTATGCCTCGCACCGACATTCGAGTGAACCCCAAAATAGCCTTCATAAATCTAAAAACAGGTTTTACATCAATTTTCTTTGATTGTAGATTTCTTTTGTTTCTGATTCCAAAAGCTTTTGATTGATATGAGCTTTGAAATATTCCCAGTTATAATTTCTCATTATTTTTTATTCGATTTTGAATTTGGTTTTATACAATTGTTCTTTAGTGGACATTCTGAACAATCATCGCATTCATATAATTTAAAATCTCTCCTAAATACATATTTATCATGACGATAGGCATACCTTTTATATCTTTTGATTTTAGTTCGCTTTTGACGTGTTTGCTTTCTTAACTGAGTACATTTTTCATGTTCAATATGATGATTTAAATCTTTGATTTCTTTATCCAAATGAATACAAATTAAATCTATTTCTTCTTGTGTTAATGCATAATCATTAACTTCTTTAATCTTAGGTATGATTTTGCCTTTCACTAATTCATGATATAACGCTTTAGAATCTTCATTCATTTTTGATTCATAGTTTTGAATACTCTTTTTCCACACAAATTTATATCTATTGGCATTAGCTTTCAGTTTTGTACCATCAATAAAATAGTCTTATCATCTATAAGATTTTGTTTCAGGCATTGACTGGGAAATTGAATAAATAAAGATTCTAATAGGGCATCTTCTTTAGGATTTACTCTAAAACGATTAATTGTTTTATAAGAAGCTGTTTGATTTTCTAATAGGTTGAATTTTTAAATATGTACCACAACGCCATAACCATTCTAATGGACCAAATAAAAAATAATGCATCCATATGAATGAAAAAATAACCTGAAATGCAACAATTGCCACATATAATAAAAGCATGCCATAAGTATGGACGGTATAATTTGAAAGAATCGGTGTTAAAATAACAACGCCTATGATTGTTTGGCCTAAGTAATTCGTGAATGCCATTTTCCCATACGGAATCAATATAGAAAGGCATTTTTGTACTGGTGTAATTTGATATAGTAATAAAATTGTAAATATATAAAATATACCAATAATAGGACCACTGTTTTGATTAAAGCTATGCAGTAATTCGTTATTTTGAATGAATAATGCAAGTACCCATATAAGGAGGGTAAGTGTTAAAAATAGTAACCAATATTTTTTTAATTTAGGCAATAAACTTTTATTTGTAAAAATACCGATATAGTAAAGTGCTTGTCCTAATAACATATGTCCTAATGTTGAGAGCATGACCATTAATAAAACAAATGAATTAAGCAAATTAGGAATATGAATACCTTTTATTTCTAAAAATTTCGTTAATACAGGTAAAAAATTCCCCAAAATAATCAAAAAAACACCACAAATTAGTTTTATTGTGTTTCGTATCTTTTGGAAAATTAGTAAAAGTAAGCCCATGACTGCATATAGTTTAAGAATATCACCATCCCATAATAAGGAACTTGATGCGCCTACCATAAATAAAAGAACCATTCGACGGATATGTACCCAAATGGTTAACCCTTTTTTTTGTAAATTATTTATAAAAATAGAAGTACTGACACCGAACAAAAAAGCAAATATAAAATGAAATTTATTTAAACTGAACATTTCTATATAATTAATAACTTTACTATCAAATGTGTTAATATCTATACTTTTTGTATCAGAGGGTTCAAAAAAGTGAATATTAATTAATAGAATACCTATAATAGCTATACCACGTATAACGTCAATGAGGTTAATTCTTGTTAGCGAAGCTGTACCTTTTTGTACGTTCATTTTATCCCTCTTTTCCAATAATATAAAGCACATTATACAAGGGGCAATAAAAAATGAAAATCGAATTTGTCTTACGATTTTGTCACATTAATGATTAGTTTATATTATTTTTATTTTTGTATATTTAGATCCTGCCCTAATCGAATAATAAAAAGTGCTTGTAAAATGCTATTGTCACTTTAGTTTGTATATGGGAAAGGTTTTACTTAATAAATGAGAAAAAACAACGTAATTTAATATGCTACCTTGCTTTCTTTATACTTGGCATACCAATAAATATCATTGATAAATTCCATTCATCATAAATAGCTCTTCCTTGTTCTAAATGTTGTACTTTAAGGCAATCAACCTTATCTATTATAATTAAATTAATATATTTAAAGATATTACTATAATGTTTGCTATGCTCATGTCCATACTTATTTTCGACACGTAATTTTTGGAGTTATTTTTATAACTGTTAATATCTTTTTAATGCCTTACTTAGGTGCTGCGCTTACCACCATAGCTGGTATGTTAGGTCAAATGCTAATGGCTTTAATTATTGATCAGTTTGGTTTACTTGGAATACCTAAAAATAACTTTTCGTAAAACTATAGGAATTGTTTTAATCATTATAGGTATTATTTTACTTAGATTTTTTTAATATCCTCCATTAGAGAAACAATTATTATATAGAAAAAGCGTACGAATTCGTACGCTTTTTCTTGTGTTATTATTAAAAACTCATAACAGACAAATATTATGAGTTTTTAGATGCTGTCTCAGAACCCTCATTTACATCGAACTATATTGAACTAAGACGATCTATGTTAGTAGTATTATAAGATTATATAATATATTCATTTTAGTAAAATGGATATATTACCCTACTTTTCCATTTCATTTAAAACATTTACTTATTTTTTATCCATAATATTGAGTCATTTGTAATGACATTAATTATATATGCACAGATATGCCTAATTGTTATTTCTCTTTTTTAAAAACATGAAGGAATAATTCACTTTAGAGAAATTATAAAGAGGTGCCTAGTGACACTCACACCAAATATTCTTTCGATATACCATTAGTCAGGGATTTGGGTTGATATAGGCACTATACTTTTTTAGTTCACTTATAATGTTGTAGTAGGGGAGGACACAAATTCTATTAAAAGTTTATTTTTTGTCTATACCTTTTGCAACTCTTATACCACTGAAGATACAACCGCCTAAAAATGTTCCTTCTAAAGCTCTGTATCCATGTAATCCGCCCCCTCCAAATCCGGAGGCTTCACCAGCAGCATATAGTCCTAAAATTTGTTTATTGTTTTTACCTAAAGCATTTCCATTTAAGTCAGTCTGAATACCCCCTAATGTTTTTCTGCTTATTATATGCAGTTTAATTGCAATTAACTTTCCATTTTTGCCCCCTAAAATTTTATGGGGCTTTGCTGTACGCATCAATTTATCTCCTAAAAATTTTCGAGTCCCATTAATAAAAGTGACTTGGGGGTCTTTATTAAATTTATTATCTATTTGTAAATCACGAGCTTCAATTTGCTCTTTTATTGTTTCATAATCAATAAGTTTATTTTTTGTTATATCATTCATTTTGATGACTAAATCTTTTAAATTTTCAGCTATTACAAAATCTGCTCCTTTATCTAAAAATTTAACTACTGGAGTTGTAGCTCGTCCTAGCAACCTCTCTTTAATTAATAATTTAATATCTTTATTTGTTAGATCTGGATTTTGTTCGGATCCTGAAAGGATAAATTCTTTTTTTATAATATCTTCTGTTAATATAAACCATGAATAATCATATCCTGTACTCATAATACTTTCTAACGTGTGAAGAGTATCAAATCCCGGATAGTCCGGAGATTTCAGCCTATTGCCTCTAGCATCAAACCATAGTGATGAGGGGCCCGGGGTAATTCTAATGCCATGCTTATTCCATATAGGGCTATGGTTTTGAATTCCCTCTGTATAATGCCACATACGATCTTTGTTAACTACATTTACGCCAGAATTCTCAGATATTTCTATAGCTTTACCATCTGTAGAGTCAGGAACGCCTTGAATCATATTTTCGGGAGGGGCTCCTAAACGTTTTGGCCAGTTTTTTTTAATCATATCGAAATTAGCGCCTATTCCTCCTGTTGTAATTACTAGATAATCTACATCTAAAGAAAAGTGAGCCATTATATTACGAGATGATGGCCTCCCCCGTTCCACATCACTTGGTTCAAGGATGTTTCCCTTAATTTGTTTGACTTCATTATTCTGAATAATTATTTCATCAACTTGATGTCTTGGTAAGAATTCAAACTGATTTTCTTTCTCTTTATTAAATACATATTTAATAAAAGGTTCTATTAACCCTGGGCCAGTCCCCCACGTTACATGAAAACGGGGTACTGAATTTCCATGGTTGGAAGCCGAGGTTCCACCTCTTTCTGCCCAACCTAAAATAGGGGTTAGTTTAATGCCCATTTCTTTTAAATAATCCTCTTTTTCAAATGTTGCAAACTTTACATAAGATTTTGCCCATTGATACGCCCAGTAATCTTCATCTTTCAAACGATCAAATTTAGCTGTATTTAACCAGTCATTTAGTGCTAATTCATATGAATCTTTGACGCCTAACCTTTTTTGTATTTTAGAATTAACAAGAAATAAACCGCCAAATGACCAAAATGCTTGTCCTCCAATTGCTTGACGAGGTTCTTGGTCAAGCATCGTAACTTTGTGTCCTTTTTTTAATAATTCTGTTGCTGTAACTAAACCACTTAAACCAGAACCTATAATAAAAATATGTTTTTTCATACAGAACTCCTTTCTTTATTTTTTTCTGTATGCTTTCTCCATAAATTATAAGACATAAGTCAAATTATTATCAAAGGTATTAATTTCCATACTTTTTATATTATTTAAAGATACAAATACTCTGTTAAAAATTACTCCTTTATTTTGTATAATAAATTCGATATTATTCATTTACCATCTATTTGTTGAAAAACTTGGTCGTAAATCTTTTTACTGATAGTCTTAGAACTATACTTGCTATTAACTTTAATGCCATTAAAATTAATGTTCCCAGATTTAAGACCATTATAAACTGATTGATCTAATACGAAGTCTCCAGCTTTTGAAATGCACCCATTGTACGCATACCAAGCTTGGGTGGTGTCTGCTTGTACTTCATTATGTGATATTTATATTTCTTCTTTATAAGAATTTATACTTAATGAAGGTGCCAAAAATAAACGTACTCGCTACAAAGATTTCTTTATTCATAGTACACCTCTTTATTGTTAACCGGTTAACAATAATACGCCTCATATTCATCGAAAGGCAAACTAAAAAGCTCTCGTGTTTTGTTTTATTCAGGAGCAACTTCTTAGCAACCACCTATTGCATCAACTTCACCAACTTCACAATCTCTATCACCTAAACCTTGCACGTACATTACGTTCTTAATTCTAATAACCTATATGCTATGCAAGTACATTCGATTTATTAATTATTTTGAATTTAAAAATAAATGTAAAGTTAAATATATGCACTAGAGCATAATAATGCTTTTGAATAAAATGATTTTATTGACTAAACATTAAAATTAGGTTAGCCTAATATTATTGTTTTTATATCAGGAAAGAAGGAAAGGATTGATTTCATGCTAGATATAAAAAATTTATCTGTAACGTACGAAAATAAAACAGAAGCGTTACAAGATGTTTCTTTCCAACTTATAAAAGGACAAATTGTAGGAATTGTCGGGCCTAATGGGGCAGGCAAAACAACGTTAATTAAGTCCATAGTTAATTTAATGCCTCATAAAGGTATAGCTCGTTTTAACGATTTGCCAATAGCTAAGCAACCTAAAAATATTTCATATGTCGAACAAAAAAGTAATATTGATTCAACATTTCCAATGAAAGTTTTAGATTGCGTGATGTTAGGGTTTTATCCGATATTAAAACCGTGGCAATTACCGCGTAAACAACAAAAGCATGAGGCTGAAGCGGCACTTAAAAAAGTAAATATGTTTGAGTATAAGGATAATCAAATTGGAGAGTTATCGGGTGGACAATTTCAACGTGTACTTATTGCGAGAACACTCGTTCAACAAACAGATCTTATTTTATTAGATGAACCTTTTGTAGGTATCGATATTACAAGTGAAGAAATTATCGTCGAATTGTTGAAAGAGTTATCTCAAAAAGGCAAAACAATTTTAATTGTTCATCATGACTTGTCTAAAGTTGAGAAATATTTTGATAGTTTAATTATTTTAAATAAACGATTAATTGATTTTGGTTCAGTAGCGACAGTGTTTAATAGTAGTAATTTAAAAGCTGCCTACGGTACAGATATTTTAATCGCTTCAGAAAGTGGGGCGCATCATGGTTAGTCAGTTTATACACGATGTATTTGAATTTAGTTTTCTACAACGAGCGCTCATTACTTCAATTGTAATAGGTATGATTTGTGGTGTGATAGGGTGCTTTATTGTACTTAGAAGTCTTGCTTTAATGGGAGACGCAATTTCACATGCTGTCCTACCTGGCGTGGCGATTTCTTATATGATAGGGATTAATTTCTTTTATGGAGCCGTTGTATTTGGGGTGTTAGCGGCATTAGGCATTGGTTTTGTTAATCAAAACAGTAAGATTAAGAGCGATTCTTCAATAGGTATTGTATTTTCTTCATTTTTAGCACTGGGTGTATTACTGATTACTAAAGCACAGTCAGCCATCGATTTGACTGAAATTTTATTTGGTAACGTGTTAACCGTGAAACCAGAAGATAGAACCATCACATTTATTGTAGTAGCGATTGTATTGATAATCATTATTGTATTTTATAAAGAATTTTTACTATCCAGTTTTGATCCGACAATGGCCGCTGCGTCTGGTTTACCAGTGAAGTTTATTCATTATACGCTTATGATTTTATTAACATTAGTAACAGTAGCTTCACTACAAACGGTAGGCGTAATTTTAGTTGTTTCATTATTGATTACGCCAGCATCTACGGCATATTTATTGACCAAAAGGTTATCAACGATGATCTTAACTTCTGCATTAATAGGTATGGTGTCATCTGTGATTGGACTGTTCTTTAGCGTGACATTCAATTTACCATCAGGCGTAGTCATCGTGTTAGTAATTACAATAATATTCATCATTACATTCTTCTTAGCACCGAAAAATGGATTGCTATGGAAAATGATTAAATCATAGACAGGAGGTCTCACAATGAAAAAGATTATATTAATTTTAGCTACAGCTTTATTAACAATAATATTATCAGCATGTGGCAATAATCAAAAAAATGCCGATTCTGACGATAAGTTGGAAGCTGTTGATAAAGATAAAGTTAAAGTCGTTACAAGTTTTTCAATGATTGAGGATATGGCTAAAGAAATAGGTGGGAAACATGTTGAAGTAACCAATCTTGTTCCTACTGGTACAGATCCACATGATTACGAGCCACAGCCAAGCGACATTAAACATTTATCTCAAGCTGATTTAGTTTTTTATAATGGGTTGAATTTAGAAGGTGGAGATCAAGGTTGGCTCTCTAAAGCTTTAAGTTCTACTGATTTTTCTAAAAAGAATGCTATTAAAGTATCAGAAGGGGTTTCACCTAAATACATTAAAGACGAAGATGGTAACAAAGAAGTAAATCCTCATGCTTTCATCGACCCAAATGTTGGGGAAAAAATGATTAAAAATATTACAAAATCATTATCAGAAAAAAACCCTAAACATAAAAGTTATTATGAAGCTAATGAAAAAGAATATTTAAAGAAATTAAATAACATTGAGGATAACTATAATCAACAACTCGGTAGTATTCCTAAAGAAGATCGTGTATTTGTAGCTAGTGAACAAGCTTTTCAATATCTGACTGACCGTTATGATCTAAAAGAGGGTTATATTTGGCCAATCGATACGGATGAAAATGGCACACCGAACCAAATCAAAGATTTAACTAAATTTATAAAAAGTAATAAACCTGCTACTTTGTTTGTAGAATCTAACGTTGATACACGTCCAATGAAAACAGTATCCAACGAAACTGGTGTACCTATTTATAAAAAGCCAATCTATTCAGATGAAATAGGTAAAAAAGGCGAGCAAGCAGACACTTATTTGAAATATCTTGAATATAATTTAGATGTGCTTACAGATGGATTGAAAAAATAATAGCACTAGAGGGACATTTATACTTTACGTAAAACTTCAATTTCTGTTTATTTTAAAAAGCAAATGATTGTGGATGTCTTGAAGTAAAAACACTTTCGCTTAATAAATTCGACGAAAGTGTTTTGCTTGATTTTTATAACAAATATACTCTGTTTTTAATTATATAAAGAAATTAAAGTCCTAAAGCAGCAATTAAATCAACGATTGGTCCTAATAATCCAGATAACATAATCAAACGCCCCCTTGCTTTGAATTTATATTACATTTACATATTATTATAAAAGTTTTTTTATTTAAAATTTGTGTAAAATGACATAACTTAAAACGTTAACTTTCTTCACAAAACAAATATTTTTTGAGTTATATAACTTGAATAATAGGACACTATTAACCAGTCAGCACGCATATTCCCAGGTATTATTGCATCTGAACTATTACTAAATAATATTAAGTAAATTAGATGAAGCATATTAGTGTGAAAATGTTTTTCTGCTGCTAGATACCCTTATAATTATATTTAAGAAAGATGTTAGTTTATAAAATTTGAAATTTTTGCATAATTTTCAAAAATAATGGTATATTACATGTAAGGGCTTACATTTATAAAAAGGAGAGGTTTTAAAAGGGGAAATTATGTATAACAGTTTGGATTAAATAAAGATAGGAGACACCTATATGAAAATTATTCCATTTTCAGATTTAACAAGCATCATTAAAGAAGGTGATGTTATAGCTCTGGCAGCCTTATCAACGGCTAATTTACCAGCTGAGATATTGAAAACGTTAGTCGAACATAATGATGAAGATCAATCTTTTAAGAATTTTACTTTTATGCTAGCAAATGACATTAGTGATTATCGTGGAGATAGTTATGATTTAGATTCTTTTACAACAAGGGGTATGATTAAGCGATTAATTACAAGCATCATTACTGGTTCACCAGAAACCATCAATGCAATGCGTAATAATGACATTGAAGCATATTATTTACCACAAGGTGTGATTACGACACACTATAGAAATAAAACACATGCTTCACCAGGCATAATATCTAAAATTGGCCTAAATACCAACGTAGACCCTCGCTATTCAGGAGGTAAAGTCAATACATGTACAACAGAGGATTTAGTCTCGTTGATAGAAATTAATAATCAAAAGTATTTACAGTATCATTTTCCTGATATTGATATAGCACTATTAAGAGGTACATATGCCGACACAGATGGAAATATTTATATGACTCATGAGGCTCATTTAGGCGAAGGTTATAGTTTGGCGGCTGCAACGCATAGGAATAAAGGAAAAGTGATTGTTCAAGTTAAAGATGTTGTAGAAAAATGCAGCTTTAACCCAAGCGATGTATTTATTCCGGGAAAGCTAGTGGATTATGTAGTAATTAATACTAATCCAAAGCTTCATAGACAGGTCATACAAACACAATATGATCCTGCGCTCTCTGGTCATTATCAAATCGTTAAGATGCGAGAACCATATATAGCTTTAGGTACCCGTAAAGTAATATTGAGGCGCGCAGCTCAATTTCTACTAGAGGGAGACGTAATCAGTATTGGTTTTGGCATAAATAATGAATTATCCAATGTGTTAATAGAAGAACAAGTGAATCATCTAGTACAACCAAATATCGATACAGGTGTTTTCGGTGGTTTAATCAGTAGTGGATCACGATTTGGTATGAACTATAATTTGAGCGCCCGTATGAGGCATGACATGACATGGGATTTCATTTATAACGATGGGTTAGATGTAGCCTATCTCAGTTTTGCCGAAGTTGATCAATACGGAAATGTAAATGTTTCAAAATTTGGAGATAAAATGAATGGTTGTGGTGGCTTTATAGACATCAGCCAAACAGTGCATACCATTGTTTTTTCAGGCTCGATGGTTGTCGGGGGTCAACTATCATATGAAAATAACAAAGTATCTGTGAAACAAGAGGGTCATACTTCAAAATTTGTAAATAATATTGGTAATACGGATTTTAACGCCCATAACGCATTGGAACTAAAGCAAGAAGTTTATTTTGTAACAGAACGCGCAGTTTTTGAATTAACGTCTAAGGGGTTGAAACTTCTTGAGATTGCACCTGGCTTGGATTTAGAAAAAGACATTTTAGCACTTATGGAATTTAAACCTACCATTGCAGATAATATCAAAGTGACTAATAGCGATATTTATCAAGATGAATGGGGAGGATTGTCTCAAGCAATTAAGTCGGAACATCGTATTTAAATAAGGGGGAGAAAAATATGAACTACGACTGGATTAAAACAAGAGCAACGTTTGACGATAATAAAGCCGCAGTGATTGATCCATTTAAAGGCACTGAATGGTCCTATAAAGATTTGAATATTCGTGCAGAAAACTTAGCCAATTATTTACAAGATCAAGGTATTAAACGCGGTGATGTCGTCGGTATATTCACACCCAATGATGTAGCGATATTGGATTTAATGTTTGCTTCGTTTAAATTAGGTGCAGTATACTTGCCGATTAATTGGCGTCTAAAAACACAGGAGATTGAGAGTGTTATTAATGATTCAAATGTGAAACTCATTTTCTACGCTGAGAAGCACGTTTCAAGTTTAGAAGGCGTTGCGGACGAATTAATACACATGGATATAGATTCAAAAATATATGATGACATAGTAGATCCAACGCAACATCGCCCTTTCAATACTGTAAGTGTTGAAGGAAACGATTTAGCTTCGTTAATGTATACAAGTGGTACGACGGGATTGCCCAAAGGGGTTATGTTTTCATACGACTCTTTTGTAAATAACCCAATTAATCTAGCTCTAACTTATAAAATTAATTCAACGTATACAACTATTATTTCAACACCTATGTTCCATGTATTAGGATTTAACGATTTGACGCTTCCTTTATTAATGGCTGGCGGAACGCTTATATTGCAACGTTACTTTAATGGCGAATCTCTAAATGATTTAATGGCTCAGTACCAGCCAAATTATTTAATTCAGATTCCAACGATGTATTATGCCATGTTAGTAGCTGAAAATTTTGATCTGAAAAATTTTGAAAGTATTGATTTCTTAATTCAAGGTGGCTCAGCTCCATTACCAATGGTACAAAAGAAATTTAATAGTATGGGATATTCTATTATTAACGGTTATGGTTTAACTGAAGCACCACTTGTTATGGTTAATACACCAGAAAATGGGGCGCAGAAGCCTGGTAGTATTGGACAACCGGTAATGTTCATGGATATATGCATATTTGATAATAATTTTGAAGAAGTAGAAGTTGGAGAAATTGGTGAACTTGGAGTTCGTGGGAATAACGTAACACCTGGTTATTGGAATAAACCAGAAGAAACTGCAAAAACGTTTCATGGTGAATATTTCTTAACTGGTGATTTAGCCAAAGTAGATGAAGATGGTGATGTCTATATCGTTGATCGCCGCAAAGAAATGATTATTACTGGTGGCGAGAATGTATTACCTTCTGAAGTTGAAGCGGTATTATCAGAACATCCACTTGTAGCCCAAGGTGTTGTTGTCGGATATGATAGCCCTAAATATGGTGAATCAGTTTCAGCAGCGGTTGTACTTACCGAAGATGACCCAGACTTTGAACAGAAATTAGATGAACATATGCGAGAGAACATTGCAGGTTATAAAATACCGAGACTATATCTAAAACTGACACATATGCCATTGAACTCTACGTCAAAAGCAGATAAATTGGAACTTCAGAAATACATGAATGATAAAGCTCAGAAGTTAGCTCAAGATAAAGATGAATTAAAATAATTATTAAGCAAAAAATTTTCAATGAAAATGTAAGCGCAAACATTGCGATGGAGGTTTTAATTATGCCAACAAAAGAAGAAACAATCAAAGCACTATACCCAGAGGATATCTTAAGCATTGCGAAAGATTTAACGGAAGGCGAAGTTAAACTGCTAAAACAGTTGAATGACATGTTAGAAGAAAAATATCGAGATTCAGTCAATGAGCATTGGTTAAATGCTACTGAACCAGAAGATTATTTCGAAGAGTTGGGTAAATTAAATTATTTCAGAAATCCATTACTTTTTGAAGGGCGTGAAGGTGCACAAACACCAAGCCAAATGTTCCAATTCTTCATGTCTTATACAATTGCAAGATTTGATGTCTCTTTAGCCACATTGTTAGGTGTGCATCAAGGATTAGGACATAATTCATTTTGGTTTGGGGGTAGTAAAGAGCAACAAGCTTACTACTTACCAAAATTACAATCTCATGAATTACGTACATGTTTCGCACTAACTGAACCAGAGCACGGATCTGATGTTGCAGGTGGATTAGAAACGACGGCTAAACGAGAAGGCGATGAATGGATTATCAATGGTGAGAAAAAATGGATTGGCGGTGCAAATGTAGCTGATGTTATGCCCGTATATGCAGTTGATGTCGATACAGGTAAGCCAAAAGGTTTCATCATTGAACCGAGTCAAGAAGGTGTAGAAATAGAACTATTAGAACATAAAATTGCACTGAGAATTGTTCCTAATGCAAAGATTCGTTTAAAAAATGTAGTCGTCAAAGAGGAAAAACGCTTGCAAAATATCAATTCTTTTAAAGATATTGCGAAAGTCTTGTACTCTACACGTGCTGGTGTGGCTTATATGGCTACAGGTGCTATGGCTGGTGCTTTGAGAGCAACGACGGACTATGTAACAAAACGTAAACAGTTTGGTAAAGAAATTAGTAAGTTCCAGTTAATTCAAGAAAAATTAGCCATGATGCAAGGTAATTTAGCGCAAGCAATGGCGACATGTGCACAGCTTGCTCGAATGCAGGCCAATGGAGAGTATGATGAAGTAGCGACTTCAACTGCGAAAATGATGAACTCATTAAGATTGAGAGAATCTGTAGCTATGGGACGTGGCATACATGGAGGTAATGGTATTTTAGCTGGAGAATATGATATCGCTAGATTCTTTGCAGATGCTGAAGCTATTTACACTTATGAAGGTACACATGAAGTTAATGCCTTGGTAATTGGAAGAGCAATCACGGGTGACTCAGCATTTATTTAACATATATCTGTAGTTCAAGAAAAAATTTGGAGGGTTTAGTATGACGATAAGAAAAGCAACAGTATTAGGCGCAGGTACAATGGGCAGTCAAATAGCAGCACTGCTTGTTAACGCAGGACTAAAAGTAAAACTGCTGGATATTGTGATTGATGAAAATGATCCTAATAAAATTTCAAGAAAAGCATATGAGATTATAACAAATCCTAAACGTCCACAATTATTTGATTTAGCGTTTGCATCCAATTTATCTTATGGTAATTTCAATGAAGATTTAGTAGAACAAGATGATGCAGATATATATATAGAAGCCGTTAAAGAAGAAGTAGATATTAAACATCAAGTTTGGAATAAAGTGAAAGACGTTGCCAAAAAAGAAGCGATATTTGCGACTAATACGTCAGGAATCCCAATTGAATCAATCGCAAATGTATTTGATACACTAGATAAAGAAAGATTCTTTGGAATGCATTTCTTCAACCCACCACGTATTATGAAATTAGTGGAAGTCATTCCAAATAGCAACACTTCTGAAAAAGTTGTTGCACGTGTGCAAGAATTTGCTGAAGACGTACTTGGTAAAGGCGTCATTGTTGCAAATGATGTGCCAGGATTTGTTGCTAACCGAGTCGGTACACAAACGATGAATGACATTATGTATAGAGCTGAACAACAAGGATTTTCTATTACAGAAGTAGATGCATTAACTGGTCGAAGTATTGGCCGTCCTAAGATGGGGACGTATGGTTTGTCTGATTTAGTAGGACTAGATATTGCTTTAGCGGTTATCAAGGGATTACAAAGTATACCTGAAGAACAATCTTTCTTCCACGATGTTAAACTGTCTGAAAAATTAGTAGAAAATGGTGCGCTAGGTAATAAAACTAAACAAGGATTTTATAAAAAAGTAGATAAAAAGCGTTATGTTTTTGATCCAGAACAGAATGAATATGTGGCGCCCGAACAACCACAATTAGAAATTTTAGGTAAATTTAGTAAAGACTTAGCTAATAATTTAGATGTTATCTTTAATGCACAAGATGATGCAGGCGTATTCTTGTGGGAAACATTAAGAAATAATTTCTATTATTCAGCAATTAATGTGCCGAAAGCTGCAGAATCCTTTAAAGATATTGATCGCGCATTAGTATGGGGGTTCAATTGGAAATTAGGAGCATTTCAACTGTGGGATTTAATGGGGTTCGAACGTGTGAAATCACGTATGAAAGAAGAGTTAGGTCAGCTGCCAGATTGGATAGAGCAACGTACGGCACCATTCTATAGTGATGGTGAATCTATTGAACGAATTACACCAGTAGCAGAATATATTGATGAAGAAATTTGGAATAAAGAGGATTCAAATTTATCAGTAGCTAATAAAGATCAACTTTTATTAAAACTACAAAGTAAAAATAATGTTATTTCTAATGGTTTCCTTGATGATTTATTAGATGCAATTAATAAATTAGAAAGTGAAGACTATACGAGTATGGTCATTTATGGTGGTGGAAACAACTTTAGTGTTGGCGCGAACTTATTCCAAATGAAAAAAGCACATGAAGAAGGTCGCGTAGTAGAAGAAGTCGGCGCAGCAGTTGAACAACTACACCATGTCTTCTCTAGATTGAAATATTCATTGAAACCAGTAGTGACAGCAGTTCACGGTAGAGCTTTAGGTGGTGGTTGTGAATTAGTTTTACATTCACCAATAGTAGTTGCTGCAAGTGAATCTTATATAGGTCTTGTTGAAACAGGGGTTGGATTGTTACCTGCTGGAGGTGGACTCGCTGAATTAACAGATAGAGTACTGCGTACAAATCATAAAAATGATGATAAACAAAAATCAATTACGGATATATTGATGCAAATTGGTTTTGCAAAAGTTTCAACTAATGCCTATGAAGCTATCAGATTTGGCTATTTAAGAGACACAGATACAGTAATTTTAAATACTGAAAGACGTGTAGAGGTAGCCTTAAACAGGGCTCGTTATGAAGCAGAAACAAATTATGTGCCAACGCCAAAAACACAATATATAGCGTTAGGAAAAGACTTCAAAGCATTAGCTGAAGGTCAGTTAGACGCACAACGTATGGGTCATTTTATCAGTGACTATGATTATGAAATTACGTTGAAAGTGGCAGAAGTATTATCAGGTGGAGATATTCCACGTAACACTTACGTTAATCAAAGATATTTGCAAAAACTTGAAAAAGAGAGATTTTTAGAACTTTTACAAAATAAAAAAACGTATGACAGAATTTCACACATGTTAGAAAAAGGTAAACCACTACGTAACTAATCATTAATCAGGATAAGAAAGGGTGAACTTAAATGCGAGATGCATATATTGTTGCTTATGGACGTTCAGCAGCTGGTAAAGCAAAAAATGGTGCAATGGCTCATGAAAGACCAGATGAGGTTGCCGCTAAAGTATTAAAAGGTGTATTAGAAAGGGTTGGAGGTTCATTTGAGCCAAGCATGGTAGAAGATGTGATTGTCGGTAATTCATTCCCAGAAGGTTTGCAAGGTCAGAATATTGCAAGAACAATTGCATTACTTGCAGGTATGCCAAATGAAGTTCCAGGGCAAACGGTGAATCGCTATTGTTCTTCAGGACTTCAAACGATTGCACATGCGGCAAACCAAATTATTGCTGACCAAGCAGATGTCCTTGTCGCTGGTGGTGTTGAGCTGATGAGTGCAGTGCCAATGGGTGGTAATGAACCGACGAATAATCCAATACTTCAAGATGAAGATTCTGGTGTTTCTTATCCTATGGGATTGACTGCAGAAATGGTTGCTGAAACATATAATGTGTCGAGAGAGGATCAAGATGCATATGCTGTGCAAAGTCATCAACGAGCAGCAGCAGCACAGCAATCAGGAAAATTTGAAGATGAAATTATTCCTATAGAAGTTAATAAGGTGACTTATGATCAAAATGGTCCAGTTATTAGCAAAGAAGTGTTTAAAGATGACGAATTGATTAGACCCGACACAAATAAAGAAGCGCTTGCTAAGCTACGCACGGTGTTTAAGGCTGACGGCACAGTGACTGCAGGGCAATCTGCACCATTAACAGATGGTTCTGGATTTGTAGTTGTCATGTCTGGAGAAAAAGTTAAGGAATTAGGTGTTAAACCAATTGCGCGTTTTGTAGGATTCAAAGCTGTTGGTGTAGACCCTAAATTAATGGGGATTGGACCAGCATACGCCATTCCTGAAGTGTTAAAACAAGCTGACTTGGATGTTAGCGATATAGATTTAGTAGAATTAAATGAAGCTTTTGCATCTCAAACCTTAGCATCTATGAGAGAAGTTGGATTAGAGACTGATAAGACGAATGTTAATGGTGGTGCAATTGCATTAGGACATCCACTAGGTGCGACAGGTGCCATGCTGGTAGGGAGATTGTTATCAGAAATGAAGAAAAGACCTGATACAAAGTACGGTATGGTAACGATGTGTATAGGCGTCGGCATGGGCGCTGCAGGCATCTTCGAATATATAAGGTGATATAGAAGCAATATAATAATGGCCGGGACATCAATTATCATGTCTCGGCCATTACTATTTGCATTAATTTACTGTTAAAATGCTGGTATAAAGTCATCCTTGAGAGCGTAGTCTTTGTTTTGCAGATTGCGTTTCTTTGTTTACTACTTGATTATCACGTGCCTTGCCTAGTCCAAAGTCTGGCATGTTGATATAATTATTTTCATATTGTTTTGATTCTGAATTATAAGTTTCATGATAGAAACCGACAGCATCATTCTGCTTTAATGCTTTTGCAAATCTACGCCATGCTTTTAAGTGTTTTGGCATTTTTGAATAAAATAAAAGTTGTTCATTCGACTCCCAATATTTTACTATCATCACGCCACGATATTTAAAAAACATTTCATAAGATAGACAGCCAAGAGACTTATTTTTTAATAATTCATTCAGTATAGGTGGCATAGCTAAAAGAACGGGTAACCATTTATGAATTTTATACCATTTGTCCACACGAAGACCAATTAAGAATAGAGTAATAGTTCATTTGGTAACACAGTATATCTACCTTTGTTCATTTTTATCATTCCTTCTGTTAGACAGCATAGCGTTAATCTCATTGATATCATTCTGATTACGCTTCGTTTCTATTGTCCAAATAATAAAATAGATAACTGTAAAGATAATGATGAAAAACAAAACTGCTGATAATTTAAGTGGAAACCATCCTGCTAGTATAGATAAAGGCAACATAATGATAAACATAAGGCTAAAATGAAGTGATGTTTTAAATAAGAGTGATTTTCTAGAACTTGAAAATATGAGTTCGCCAAAACTGAAACTAACACCAATTAAGGCCCAGATAATAACTGAAATAAGCATAATTTGTAATTCGTTTAAATGTTGAAAATAAAAGCGCCCCATGGTTGATACGGGTGAGACAGGATGAAAAGCTGTTCGAGCAAAAATAGATGAAAAGATTAAAGCAATTATTATACCAATGGCAATACCAATGGTTGCACCGCGAAATAAACGTTTTATAGTTTTAAAGCCTCCTTGATAAATGGCAAATATCTTCTTGAAGAGTATGTGAAATCATTATTCGTAAAACGAATCTCGATAGTACCATTTTTATTAAGTTTTAAATGATCGATATAGTTAATATTAAGTATTTCAGATTTCGAAATCTGTAGAAATTGCATGCTAATTTGTGATTTTACTTCATATAAGCCTTGAGTACTGGTGTATTGATGGTCTGACGTTATAATCGTTAAAACTTTATTCTCTATACGAAAACTAATAATATCTTGATGTTTGATATAGTAAATATCGTCTTGATATTTTCCAGGAAATAATTTTTTTGAGATAGTTGTTTTATACAAGCGATAATTTCTGGTAATTGTTCAGTATGTTTGTGACTTTGAATAATAACCTTGCCTTTGGGTAAATCATTACCGTGAATTATTTCTAAATCCATAAAGGCACACCTCCTATTGCCATAAGTAAACCAAATTAATACTACATAAATTATATAAGTGGCATGTATTTACGTTTAAGTGGTATGTATTCCCCTGAATGTTGTTATGTTTGCGCATAAAAATAACCTTAGATTTTGGCCAACAACCAAACTCTAAGGTTATGCATTTAACAATTTCTAATTTAAAGTAATAAATTGATGTGCGTGTTGAGACGTGAGTGAATCTGGCCATGTTATATCAAATGCTGTCCAATTGATACCACTATCATCTGAATAATAGACACCATTATTATTGGCAATATAAAACGTACCATCTTGTTCAGTGATAGATGAAATCAATGTGCCATTTGGGGAAGGTAGCCCTGTAGTTACTTCAGTCCACTCATTGTCTTGTGCTTTATTAATAGTGTAAATGGTTGAAAAGGTGTTGTCTCCATAGTTATGTGCGTTATATGGAGAGTTTGAAGTAGCGATGACAATATTATCTGGATTTTGAGAATTTATCGCTAAACCATAGCCATATCTGTGCTCGATTCCTTCAATAAATGTTGTCCATGTCTTACCATAATCATCACTTTCAATAAATGTATCACGTCCACCATTTAAGAAAGCATCACCTAATACTCCGTACAATTTATTCGGATAGTCTGGGTGGCTCTTTAAGACATGAATATCAATAGGTGTATCTTGGGTTTGTGGTGCTGTCCAATGTTGACCTAAATCTGTAGATTGGATAAAACCACCAGCTTCAATTGTAAGGTTAATGACATTTGGTGATTTGGTATTTATATCAAACCATTTCACATGATGCGTATGTGGTCTAGGTGGGAAGAACCAATGTTCTTTACCAGCAATATGACTAAAATCAGTAAGTAATTCGAATGAACCCCCCTGATCATCTGATATGAATAAAGCACTAGGTTCAGTACCTACGAGCACAGAACTATGATGATTGCCTGTATCTATAACTGTAACTGCAGTAATAGCAGTCATGTGAATATCATCATGTTTGAAAGGACTATTGTATGTGAAACGTGTCCCAATAGGGAACCAATTTTGACCTTTGTCCACACTTTTCCATAAACCACGATCAAACGTGCCGCAATAAAGAGTGTTTTTATCGTTAGGGTCTTGAGCTATTGAAATGATATTCATACCTTCCAATTTTCTTTCAAGTTGAATATCATCATATTGCTTATTTATCAGTATTAATGCATTGTCATAAGTGATTGCGAATTGTGTCATATAATAACCACCTTTTGAAATTGGAGTCTCATTTAATCGTGAATTCAGGTTACGTTTGTCAGTGTATGCATAGCACTTTTATAGTTAATGATAATTATAAAACATTATTAAAGTTAAGTTACTGGTTTAACAGGTTAATATACGTCACGTTGGTAACGTTGATGTTTTATCATTTCTGTCAAATAGTCCTCAGCATCTGCTTGGTTGTAATTACCTTCTCTCTTAAGAATGTTAATCAATGATTGATGGACGCCACTTGCCATCTCGTCTTTATTACCACAAAGATAAATAATAGCGCCTTGAGTAATCCATTGGTAAAATTCAGCACTATTTTCCTCAATGCGATGTTGAACATAAATTTTATTTTCTGTCTCTCTTGAAAAAGCTAAATCTAATTTACTTAATACACCTTCATTAAGCCAGCTCTCTAAATCACTTTGATAGAGGAAGTCGTGTTGATAATTTTGATTACCGAAGATGAGCCATTGTGCTCCTTTTAGACCTAAGTGAGCTCTTTCTTGAAGGTAAGCTCGGTATGGCGCTATTCCAGTTCCAGCTCCGATCATAATCACTGGTGTATCGGCTTCATAAGGAAATTTGAAATTTGGATTCTTTTTAAGGTATACAGGTAATTTCTCTCCTACAGGCGTCCGTTCTGCTAGTTGTACAGAACAAACACCAAAACGCTCACGACGATGTGCTTCGTACTTAACAACACGAACTGTAATATCGACACTGGAAGGGTTGACCTGATTACTACTCGCTATAGAATACTCCCTTGGTGGTAATTTTCTTAATAGTTGTGGCAGCATTTGAGGTTCTAAAGATACGGGTGTGAAGTCTTGAATTAAATCAATCACATCTCTACCATATATATAATTCTGAATCCATTCTGATTTTTGGATATTTGCATTTAACATTGGGTTACCAAATAATTCTGCCGCATTGTGCAAGAGACCGGGAGTTAATTTAGAAATTTCAAAATCATATAGCAACACATCTTTAAGTGAGCGTGAGGCATCGTTGTCGCTAAGTTGAATATTAGTATCGGCGTCCCAACCTAATGCTGAGATTAAATTTGAAACCAATGTTAAGTCATTGTGTGGCATAACGACCAAGCTGTCTCCAGGTTCGTATGTTTCAGAGTAACCTTCAAGTGATAATTCTAAGTGACGTACTTCACGAGAAGCTTCTGGTTGTGTGAGTACTTTATTTGTTAAAACTTCTGCTTGAAAAGGATTTGATCGAGAAAATGGCACTTCAGGTTCATCTATAGTAACAGTTTCATCATCTTCATCAATAGTAGCCATATTCGATGACGTTTGAGAAAGCAATTCAAGCATATTTGAAATCCATTGCTCGGCAGTTTCTTCAAAGTCAAAATCACAATCTACGCGATCAGCTATTCTATTTGCACCAAGTTCATCTAGAATATGATCGAAGTCTTTGCCGGCCTGACAAAAATCTGGAAAGTCTTGATCACCAAGTGCTAATACTGCAAAGTTAACAGTGTCTAGCTGTGGTACCTCATTGCTATGAAGGTAGTCATATAAATCTAAAGCATTAATAGGGGGTTCACCCACACCTTGTGTTGAACAAATGATAAAGAGATGTTCAACTTCGGTTAAGGTTTCTTTAGGGAAATCATCCATATCCCATAAATGTGCATTAAAATTATGTTCTTTCAACTTACCTTCAAATGTTTCGGCAATTTCTTCAGCGTTACCTGTTTCTGTACCATATAATATATTAACATCTATAGGTTCCGCTGAATTTACTACAGATGTTGTATCATTTGTTTCATCCCCTGTATTGTCTGTTGTGTTTGCTTCTTGTGCTGCTGAAATGTCGTCTTCAGGCTCTGACGCATTTGGATTGATAAGATAACTACTTAACCAATGTTGCTGTTCTGTCGAAAGCATTGGTAGTAGTTGATTTATGAGAACCAATTGCTCCTTGTTAAAAGGGGTGTTGGTTTGATTAAGTTGCAAAAAAGTCACCTCTATTTATGGTATTTATATAGAAAATAGGTGAAAAGCACCCAAAATAAACTATATTGAATTTTCTTGAATTATAACATTGATTTAATGATTTTAAATGATATGGATTATCATTTGTGTAAAATCAAACTAATGACCTATATGTTTTGTACTATGATATAAATAAAGATGAGCCAGAAACCTTATTGTGCCAAAAGGATTTCTGACCCATAATCAGGTAAATATAACTAGGAACACAAATACTTGATTTAAAATATTTACTAAGCTGAAATGATACATAATTAGTATGAAAACCAATAAGGATAATCTCTTGATTTAATGAACAATTAATTGCGTGTTGATATATTAATAAAGGCCCAAGACATATATAAATGCCCCGGACCCTGTATATGAGTGGTACTAATCTTATGTTTTAAGTTTAAGGTTTTATCGCGAATGCACGAACAGGAAACCCTGGTGCATCTTTTGGTTTGGGACTAATAACATAAATGAGTGCCCCTCGATTAGGTAACTGATCTAAATTGGTTAGTAGCTCAACTTGGTAGGTGTCTTGACCTAACACGTAACGCTCACCTATGATGTCACCATTTTTTGCAATATCTACTGAGGCATCTGTATCGAAAGTTTCATGACCAATCGCTTTAACTTTACGTTCTTCAAGTAAATACTTCAAAGCGTCTAGTCCCCAACCTGGTAAATGTTGGTTGCCATCGGAGTCTTTATTTTCAAACGCTTCAATATTTGGCCAACGTTTTGACCAATCACTGCGAAAGGCAACAAATGTTTCAGGTTCAATTGTGCCATGCTCAGCTTCCCATTGTTCAATGTGACAACGTGTTAAAATAAAATCTGCATTTTCCGCTACATCTTGTGAAAAATCTAAAACTACAAGTGGTAGGACCAATTCTTTTAAATTTAATTCATGCAAATAACGTGTATTTTCTACAAAGTGAATAGGAGCGTCGATATGTGTCCCATACTGACTTACAATATTCCAGTTTTGAACATAAAAGCCATCATCTGGAACATTGAAAAGTGTTGAGACTTTGGCACGTTCAAATTCACTGAAACAAGGAATAGTTTCATCGAAAGTGTGGGTCAAGTCGACCCACGTTGATGATTTTAATTGTTCTAATTGCTTCCATAAAGGATAACTCATTGGTATCACCTACAAGATTGATAATTAAACAGTTGCAGTATTTGTTGATTTACGTAATTTATCAACGGAATTTACTAACACGTTAAGTGCTTCTTTAACTTCATCTTCTTTACGTGTTTTCAAACCGCAGTCAGGATTTACCCAGAACAGTGAACGATCAATTTCTTGTAAAGCACGGTTAATTGCTTCTGTAATTTCTGATTCAGTTGGAATACGTGGACTATGAATATCATATACGCCTAAACCGATACCTAAATCGTATGTGATGTCTTCAAAGTCTTGAATTAAATCACCATGGCTACGTGATGTTTCAATAGAAATAACGTCTGCATCTAAGTCGTAAATTGCATGAATGATTTGACCAAACTGAGAATAACACATATGTGTATGGATTTGTGTTTCATCAGAGACTGAAGATGTTGACAGTTTGAATGAACGAACTGCTTTATCTAAATAGTCTGCATGATATTCTGAACGAAGCGGCAAGCCTTCTCTTAAAGCAGGTTCATCAACTTGGATGATTTGAATACCTTCATTCTCAAGCGCTAATACTTCTTCATTAATTGCTAATGCGATTTGATCTTGAACCTCTTCACGTGGCAAATCAACACGTTCAAATGACCAGTTTAAAATAGTGACAGGGCCAGTTAACATACCTTTAACTGGTTTGTCAGTTAAACTTTGGGCATATAGTGTTTCTTTGACGGTAAGTGGTTCTGTCCATTTTACATCTCCATAAATAACTGGTGGCTTAACCGCACGTGAACCGTATGATTGTACCCAACCGTATTTCGTTACTAAGAAACCTTGTAGTTTTTCACCAAAGAATTCTACCATATCGTTACGTTCAAATTCACCATGTACAAGTACATCTAGACCAATGTCTTCTTGAATTTTAATCCAACGAGCAATTTCATTTTTTAAGAAGTCTTTATATGCTACATCTGTGATACGACTATTTTTCCAATCTGCACGATACTTACGAACCTCTTGAGATTGTGGGAAAGAACCAATAGTCGTTGTTGGTAAATCTGGTAAATTTAGTTGTGCGTCTTGTGCTTTTTTACGTTCTTTAAAAGCTGATTGTCTTGAAGTACGTACACTATCGAAATCGTATTCAAGATTTTTAAATGATTGATTTTGGAAACGTTCATAACGTGCCTTCAACTCATTATATTTTGAATCATCGCTATCATTGAATAAGCGTCTGAGTGCATCTAATTCATCTAATTTTTCGGTAGCGAAGCTCAAACCTTCAGCGATTGAAGTATCTAGTGTTTCATCATCCAGTGACACAGGAACGTGTAATAGTGAGGATGAAGGTTGGATGACAAGGTCGTTTGAATATGTTTGTAACGTTTCAATTAGTTCTTTTTTAGATTCGATATCAGCAGCCCAAACGTTACGGCCATCGATAATTCCTGCGTAAAGTGTTTTGGAGTTGTCTAAATCTCCTGCTTTAATTTGTTGTAGATTAAATCCATTGTCATGTACGAAATCTAAACCTAATCCTTTAACAGGGAGACCGTTTAAGAATTTTAAGTTAACACGTTCGAAATAAGTTTGTATTACTAAGTGTTCACCTAAACCAGCCTCAGCGAAATAATCATATGCGGCCTGTGTGATAGTTTCATATTCCGAGCTATCGTCGGTAACTAAGGCTGGCTCATCGATTTGAATATATTCAGCACCAGCGTCAACTAATGATTGTAGAACTTCTTTATATAATGGTAAAAGTGTATTTACTTTTTCTTCAAATGACTGTGTACCACCTTTAGATAATTTAACAAATGTAATTGGCCCTACAATAACTGGGTGCGCATTTACATTAAGTGATTGTGCATAGTTAAAACGTTCAAGTAACACGTTTTTATTTAATTTAGGTTCAGCATGATCCCATTCTGGAACGATATAGTGATAGTTTGTGTTGAACCATTTGATTAATGCACTCGCAACATGTTCTTTATTACCTCTGGCAATATCGAATAATAAATCATCATCTACGTCTTTACCTTGAAAGCGTTCAGGGATGATATTAAAGAGTAACGATGTATCAAGAATATGGTCATATAATGAGAAATCTCCAACGGGAATACTAGATAAATTGTAATTTTTTTGGAGTAATAAGTTCTCTTTGTGTAAATCCGTTAATTGTTGATGAAGCGTTTCTAAATCATATTTATTTGACCAGTATCCTTCGATTGCTTTCTTCCATTCTCTTTTTCTACCTAACCTTGGAAAACCTAAATTTGATGTTTTAATTGTCATAATATTGCCTCCTGTTTAGTTGAAGTAATTGTTTTTGAATAGTTTGCAAGTTCTAATGTGTAATCGACTTTTTGGAATGGTGTAATTAAATACAAGCCATTAAAATACTCGTGTACCGTGTCAATCAGATCCTTTGAAAGTTTCAGACTTAAAGCCTTTGTTTTGGCTTTATCATCTTTAACTGCTTCAAATTGTTCTAATATGTCTTCTGATAATTTAATGCCAGGTACTTCGTTGTGTAAGAATAATGCGTTGTTATAACTTGTAACAGGCATTATACCTATAAAGAAAGGGACGTCTAAGTGCTTCGTCGCTTCATAAACTTCTTTGATTTTTTCTTTGCTATAGACTGGCTGTGTTATAAAGTAGTGCATGCCACTCTCTAACTTTTTCTCTAAGCGTCTAACTGCACCGTCTAACTTTCTTACGTTTGGATCAAAAGCACCTGCGATGTTGAAGTTTGTCTTTGTCTTCAGCGCATCACCATCAGTGTTAATACCTTGATTAAAACGTAAGGCGATTTCGGTTAGCCCTTTAGAATTCACATCATAGACATTGGTTGCTCCTGGTAAATGGCCAATCTTTGAAGGGTCACCAGTAATTGTTAAAATCTCATTGATATCTAGTAATGACAATCCTAATAGATGTGATTGCAATCCGATGAGGTTACGGTCACGACAAGTGATATGTACCAATGGTTCGATATCATAACGCTGTTTAATAATGCTTGCAGCAGCAACATTGCTAATGCGTACCGTTGCTAACGAATTATCGGCTAAAGTGACGGCGTCAATCTTTGCATCATCAAGTTTTTTGATATTTCTGAAAAAAGTTTCTGTGTCAAGGTGTTTCGGCGTATCCAACTCCACAATTATAGTTGGGCGATTTTCAACTTTTGACTTAAGGTTTTGTTTTTTGGGTTCTTTTTCTGTGTTATTGATATATTTTGTAATCGGTATAACATCTTTTTTAGTAACAGGGTTTAAACCAGTTATGGATGATTTAATATATTGAATATGTTCAGGTGTTGTGCCACAACAACCACCAATAAGTCTGACGCCTTCATTAATCAATTGTTCAGCCACCTTGCCGAAATAAGATGCATTATCACTATATTTAAATTGGCTATTTTCAATATCTAGCAAGCTTGCATTTGGGTAACAAGATAAATATGCACCTTCTGGTAATTCGATGTGTGAAAAGGATTGCTGCATATGATGTGGACCATGGTGACAGTTTAATCCGACAATATCTGCACCGCTTGCAGTTACTTGTTGTAGTGCGTGATTGATTTCAGTACCATCTCTTAAATAATTTGTATTTAAGGCAGTTAATTGAGCGATAATTGGAATATCGTATTTACGTTTTGTAGCCTCAATAATATTGGTAAGTTCTTGCAAGTCATAATAGGTTTCAAAGAGAATTCCATCTACACCAGCATTAACTAAGGTTTCTACTTGGATTTCAGTGTGATATTGAATAGAGGATAACTCTAAGTCTTCTTGTTTAATCCCCCTAAAACCACCTACAGTCCCTAAAATAAAAGTATCGTCATTTGCTGCTTTTTTGGCAATTTGTACTGCTGCTTGGTGAATGTCTTTCACTCTATGTTCTAAACCAAAAACTTTTAATTTTTCAAAATTTGCGCCATACGTATTGGTTTGAATAATATCTGCACCAGCTTCAATATAGGTGCGGTGAATGCGTTCAACTTTATCAGGATGATTTAAGTTATAAGCTTCAGGGCAAGTGTCAAGACCTTCAGAGTAAAGGATTGTACCGATAGCGCCATCAGCTACTAATATGTTGGATTTTAGTTTGTCGAGTAGTTGACTCATTAAAAGCCTCCTTAAATGCGTAATTTAAATCTGAAATCAATTCGTCGGCTGATTCTAATCCGACACTCAATCTAAATAACCCAAATGTGATATTACGTTCTTCACGTACTGCTTTAGGTACAGCTGCATGTGACATCGTAGCCGGATGAGAGAGGATTGTTTCAACGCCTCCTAAACTCACTGAAACTAAAGGTAAGGATAAGGCATCGACAAATGCTTGTGCTTTTGTCTCATCTTTCAATCTAAAACCTAATACAGCGCCACCATGACGGGATTGAGACAAGTGTAGCTCGCTATTTCCTGGGTAATAGACTTCTGAGATTTCCTCACATTGTGCTAAGAAGTCATAGATTTGTTTGGTATTTTCAACAGACTGTTGAAAGCGTACAGGTAAAGTTTTTAAATGTTTAGCCAATGTCCAACTATCTTGTGCAGATAACGCATTACCAGTGCCATTTTGCAATAGATAAAGTGCGTCAGCGAGTGCTTGATTGTTGGTAACAGCTACGCCAGCAATAATATCACTATGGCCGCCTAAGAATTTAGTGGCACTATGTACAACAACATCTGCACCGAGCGTTAAGGGTGATTGACCTAGTGGAGTCATAAAGGTATTGTCTACAGCAAGTAAGAGATTGTTGTCTCTGGCTATATCTGCTGCACCTCGAATATCTGTAATTTTAAATAACGGATTCGATGGTGTTTCAATATATATTAATTGCGTATTGTCTTGAATCGCATTTTCAATTTCTTTTAAGTGAGTTGTATCTACAGTTGAAAATTCAATGTTAAAGCGCGTTAATATTTGCTCAGTTAATCTAAAGGTACCACCATATACATCATCCGGTAGAATGACATGATCACCAGCGTTTAATGTGAGTAACACTGCTGAAATTGCTGCAATGCCAGATGCGTATGCAAAGGCGTGACTGCCACCTTCCAGTTTAGCTAGCTTTTCTTCTAAAAGAGCACGGTTTGGATTACCACTTCGAGCATAGTCATATTGGGCATCGCCACCTAGTACTTGTTGGTGAAATGTTGAAGAATCGTATAAAGGAGGATTTGCTGAATCATAGTCAATCCCTCTATGTGCATCGAATATTACTTCTGTTTCTTTTGATAAACTCATAAAATCACTCCTTGTTTAGATTGTTCTAATGCTTGAATAATATCTTGTTCGATATCTTCATAGTTCTCAATGCCAATGGATAATCTTAATAGATATTCGTCTATACCGCGCTTATCTTTTTCTTCATCTGGCATATCAACATGTGTTTGTGTATATGGGAAAGTAATAAATGTTTCAGTGCCACCTAAGCTTTCAGCGAAAATACAAACCTTTAAGTGTTCTAAAAATTTATCGGCTTTATAATTTTTGTTCAGTCTCAAACTCAACATACCAGTACGTCCACTGTAGAGTACTTGATCAATAGCTTCTAACTGATTACATCGTTCGGCAAGTAATTTAGCATTATATTCAGAGCGATCCATTCTTAAATGCAGAGTTTTTAACCCACGTTGTAATAGATAACTATCGAAAGGTGATAGCGTTGCGCCTATCATGTTGTGTAATTGTCCTAGTTGTTCTGCAAGTTGTTCATCTTTTACAGTTACTACTCCTGCGAGTACATCATTATGTCCTCCGATATATTTTGTTGCCGAATGTAAAACAATATCTGCACCTTCTTCAAGTGGTGTTGAAAGATATGGTGTTAAAAATGTGTTATCTATGATAGATAGTAAGTTGAATTTTTTACTTAAAATGTAATATGGATCAATATCAACTTCTATCATTTGCGGATTAGAAATTGGTTCGATAAAAAGTGCTTTTGTGTTTTCTGTAATACTTTGCTCTACTTCTTCATAATTTAGGAAGTCAACATATTTGAAATGTATACCGTATTGCTGCTCATAAAAATCAAAAAGTCTAAAAGTACCACCATATAAGTCGAAAGAAACTAAAATTTCATCGCCAGATTTGAATAAGTTACAAATTAGTTGTATGGCAGACATACCACTGGATGTTGCAAATGAAGCAGTACCTCTTTCAAGTTTTGCAAATGCTTCTTCAAATGCCGAACGTGTAGGATTTTTAGTTCTTGTATAGTCATATCCTGTTGACGCCCCGAGCTTAGGGTGTTGATAGGCTGTAGATAAGTATATTGGATTAGCGATTGCGCCTGTATGGTCTTGAGAAAGTGCAATCTGTGCGAATTCAGTATTTTTCATAATTGTTAACCTCCTTGTTAAAATAAAAAAGCTTCCGTCCTTTAAACCCGAATAATTCGGATGTAAAGGACGAAAGCTTAGCTCGCGGTACCACCTTTGTTTGCTACTTTATCACTAAAGCAACCTTATCCAGTACGCCAAATTGTTGAATGATTAGCGTTGTCTGAATCATGACATCGTACTTTCAATAAAAAATAAAAACCCATCTTATGTTGGAATAAAATGAGTATTAACGAAATATACGACGTGTGGAAAAATCCAGTACGCCATTTAACAAAATGTTAATACTGTATCGCTATAACGGGCGATCCCGTTGATACCTCATATTGGCATCAACACTCAAAGGCCATTTTCAAACTTTCTTTCCGTGTCTTCTTTCAGCGTATCAAAGACTCTCTGTGTCAGTAGTGTAAGTTTTACTTTCCTTGTTACTGTGTGTGAAATATGTCATTGACAAATTTGATATACCTAAGATTACACATTAAAATTACATTTGTCAACAACTTTTCTGAAAATTTAGATTAAACTAAATACTACTATCTATATTTTATGGTGTTGCAGTGATGATATAATAAGTGTATGAGCACATGAATCATTTTTTGATGATAAAGGAAGTAGGTGTTTGAAAATCGAAAATGAACAAGATCAAAGGTTAACATTAGAAGCAGATGCACAAGTCCAAAATATAAAAATTCAAGATATTAAAGCTAACCCATATCAACCGCGTAAAACATTTGATGAGGAACGTTTAAAAGATCTTGCTGAATCTATTAAATTACACGGTATCCTTCAACCAATCGTGTTAAGAAAAACAATCGCTGGTTATAATATCGTTGTAGGTGAAAGACGTTTCAGAGCTGCTGGTAATGCTGGTTTAAGAGAAGTTCCTGCAATCATAAAATCACTAACAGACGAAGATATGATGGAACTAGCTATTATAGAAAATTTACAACGTGAAGATTTAAATGCAATTGAAGAAGCAGAAAGCTATCGTAAACTAATGGACGATTTAAACCTAACACAACAAGCAGTTGCACAGCGTCTAAGTAAATCAAGACCTTATATAGCAAATATGCTACGCTTGTTGCATTTGCCTAAATCAGTCTCTGATATGGTGAAAAATGGTTCGCTATCTGGTGCACATGGACGTACTTTATTGATTGTCAAAGATACTCAAAAAATGCAACGAATTGCTAATAAAGCTTATCAGGAGTCTTGGAGCGTAAGAGAGTTAGAGCAATATGTGACCGAGCACTATAGTGATAAAAAAGAAAAGTCGGAAACTCAGAGACCATCTACGAAACCCAAATTTATTCGACAACAAGAACGTCAATTAAAAGAACAATATGGCACAAATGTCTCTATTTCTACTCAAAATAAAAAGGGACAAATTACTTTTGAATTTAGCTCAGAAGCAGAATTTAAAAGGTTAGTACATCAATTGAACGAAAAATATAATAATTAACTAAATTAAGCACTAAATGAGAGGTAATAATAGTGATATATGTTTTTGATATCGATGGCACGATTTGTTTTAATGGTAAATTTATTGAAAGTAGATTGCGAGACGCCATTCATCAATTAGCGCAACGCCATACTGTTATATTCGCATCGGCGCGGCCTATCAGAGATTTGATACCAGTCGTAAAAGATTATCAAGACCATTGCTTAATTGGTGGTAATGGGTCAATAGTATCTCAGAATGGTGAGATAAAAGTCATGGATTATATTCCTAATCAGTTATTTGAAAAAATAATAAAACTTATTAGTATTTTTGATTTAGACTTTATCATAGATAGTGACTTTGATTACGTAGCTAAGGTTAAACAAAGTAACAAAATATTCCAGCAATTAGATCCAGATAACTTAGCTTCGAACATAGGTATACATAAGGTGAAGCAGCCAATTAAAATTATTTTAGTGGATATTAAAGAAAGAATTTTTGATGAAGTCAGAGACGCATTGCAGAAATTTAGGCAACATTTATCTATAAATGTTCATGAAGATGATAATAATATAGATATTACTGCTAAAGAAATCAATAAATACACCACACTCAAAAAAATGATCGGCGAACAGAACTATATTGCTTTTGGTAACGATATTAACGATGCCCAACTTTTAAAATATGCACAAAAATCAATTTTTGTTACAGCTGAAACCAGCAAACCAGAGCATTATGATACCGTGATCAAGAATAATGCAGATTCAGTAGCTGAAATCATTGAAAGGTTAAGTAGCGAATTAAATTCAAACAAATGACATTTAACGTACTTAGCATCAACTACAAGGTCTTTAGAGTTTCAATATATAGTTATGAGGCGAAAATTAAAGCAACGATTATGAATGCTATGAAATGTGAATACGCTAACAAACTTAATTGGAGCTAAAATTAAAAGTCGATTTGAAATTAATTTAAAAAATAAAAATGTTGCAAAATTGTATCTTAATATTGTGATAATTTTGTGAAACTAAATGAATATAATTGTGAGTATTTCTAAATAGTACAATAATGTGAATAAAGTACTAATTAGGGGGAGTTATATGTTAACGCAAGAAGAGATACAAACAGTAAGAGAGACAATTCCTTTACTAAAAGAAAAAGGACAAACGATTACATCAATTTTCTATAAGAAATTATTTGAAGAACATCCTGAATTAAAAAATGTGTTTAACCAAACCAATCAACAAAGAGGTTTACAGTCTTCAGCACTTGCCATGGCAGTACTAGCAGCAGCAGAAAATATTGAAGATTTAACGCCAATTGTTCCAGCAATTATGCCAGTTGTGTATAAACATTGTGCACTACAAGTTAAACCGGAACATTATCCAATAGTCGGTGAAAATTTAATTTTGGCTATTGAAGAAGTAACTGGATTGAAAGATGAAGATCCAATTATTCAAGCATGGGTAAAAGCATATGGTGAAATTGCTGACGCATTTATTGGTTTAGAAAATGAAGTATATAGCCAAATGACATGGGAAGGTTTTAAACCATTTGAAGTTACACAAATTACAAAGGAAACAGAATTAATTAAATCATTTACTGTTAAATCTGACGAAATAGATTTGAGTCAATTTATACCGGGACAATACATCACTGTAGATATTTCTAGCGATAAATTACCGTATCAAGCTAAAAGACATTATTCTATTGTCGATGGGGGTATTGATTTCTTAACTTTTGGTGTCAGAAGAGATGTGACTGAAACACATGAAGGTGAAGTATCAACGATTTTACACGACGAAGTGGCTGTTGGCGATACATTAACGTTATCTGCACCCGTCGGTGGTTTTAAATTGGAAAATAAATCAAATAAGCAACTATTTTTAGGTTCTGGCGTAGGAGTCACACCACTTGTTTCCATGTATGATGAAGCAGTAAAAGTTGGGACACCTGCAATATTTTTACAATCAACATCAAATGCAGAAAATGTCGCTTTTGAAGAAAAATTAAATCAAATAACTGAGCAATCAGAAAATGCTTCTTTTATTAAGCATTTTCGTGATAGTGATGGCTTTATTGAAACAGAACAATTGAGTCAGTATGTGGACGAAAACACTGAGGTATACGTATGTGGAGGTAATTCATTCTTAAAAGCGATGATCGCTGAATTACAGTCACTGAATATTTCAATGGACCGTGTCCATTTTGAAACATTCATACCGAGATTGAGCTTTTCAGTCTAATAAACATATATATAATAAAAAATTTACTAAATACCAACAAACATTTAAATGCTTGTTGGTATTTTTTACTTTTAAATTAGAATCATTATAAAAATTTAAAAATTTTTCAAAAAATATAGAAATACTATAAAAACGCACGTTTGAGCGATATTGCAATCATTAGATTATTATAATTGTTTTTTTAAAATTATTATTAAAAAACGTTTTAAATAAGCATTTGTAGCGCTTTCATTGAATGGAATTAGCAGAAATTCACATTTTTAATTATTAAAAGATGAACTTGACATAAAAAAAATCAGTGAGTAAAGTGTTTAACATAATTATTTTCGAATAATTCTAAAAAAATAAATATAACGTGAACTTTTAATCAAAGCACATTAAAAGAAAAGGGGATGACCCATTCATGTCAGAAGCAAAAATTACGTATGAGAACTTTAAGCCAAACGCATTTGATACATTAGATATCACAGATGAAACAAAAGGCGCTCGTGAAGTAATCTCATGGGCTTACGAAACATATGGCGATTCTATTATATATTCATGTAGCTTTGGTGCTGAAGGTATGATCTTAATTGATTTAATTTACAGTGTGAAAAAAGATGCTGAAATTGTATTCTTAGATACAAACCTTCATTTCCAAGAAACATATGATTTAATAGATCGTGTGAAAGCACGTTATCCAGAATTGAATATAAAACTTAAACAGCCAGACCTTACTTTAGAAGAACAGGCCGATCAATTTAATCCAGCACTCTGGAAGAACGATCCAAATCAATGTTGTTACATTCGTAAAATTAAACCACTAGAAGAAGTGTTGTCTGGTGCGACAGCTTGGGTTTCAGGATTAAGAAGAGAGCAATCACTAAGCCGCCAGTCTACTAATTTTATTAATAAGGATGAGCGATTTAAGTCTGTTAAAGTGTGTCCACTGATACATTGGACATGGGATGATGTATGGGCATATATCAAAAAATATGATTTACACTATAACGAATTACATGATTTTAATTATCCGAGTATTGGTTGTATCCCATGTACAGCAGCTGTTTCGGGTTCAGGAGATTCAAGAGCAGGTAGATGGAGTAACTCTACTAAAACAGAATGTGGTCTTCATACCACTAATAAACCATAAATTAGGTTAGAAAAATTTTTACTCTAATACCTTAGTATTCGTATCGGGTATATAAAGAATTTAATGATTGAATATAGTACCATTTTAAAATATTTCCCAATTAATTAACATTTATATATTAATTAAAAATAAAGGGATGGATTTAAAAATTCATGAGTTTTAAAAATAAAATTGAGGTGAATGCATTGTGAATTTATCAGTATCGAATAGCCCTTTTGACGCCGAACAGGCAGCGCAATTAAATCAAATTTTTCAAACATTAACAGCAGAACAACAAATTTGGCTAAGTGGTTATCTCACGGCACAACAAGTAACACAAGAATCATCTTCTGAAGTGCCACAACAAGTAGCAGCATATGTATTGAATTCTGAACCAGAAACGGAAATAAGTAACCGTCACATCACTGTCGTTTATGGTTCTGAAACAGGGAATGCACAGAGTTTAGCTGAAATATTTGCCGACCGACTTGTTGAACAAAATCATACAGTGAAATTAACAGCAATGGACGAATTTAAACCAAAAGAATTGAAAAAAGTAGAGGATCTATTTGTCATTACTGCAACACATGGCGAAGGTGATCCTCCAGATAATGCACTTACATTCCATGAATTTATACATAGTCGTAAGGCACCGAAATTAGAAAATGTAAGGTACTCAGTATTAGCTTTAGGTGACGAATCGTATGAATATTTCTGTCAAACTGGTAAGGATTTTGATGCGAGGTTACTAGAGTTAGGCGCTGAACAATTAGCTGAAAGACAAGATTGTGATTTAGATTTTGATGAATTAGCCGAAAAATGGATGAACACGAATATTGAAATAATCAACCAATCTTCTGGTAACGAACCAACAGTAACATCCACTGAAACTGTACAATCAGCAAAAGAAAAACGTTATACCAAAGCGAATCCATATCAAGCAGAAGTGCTAGAAAATATTAATCTCAACGGTAGAGGATCTAACAAAGAAGTTAGACACATTGAGTTGTTGTTAGACAATTATGGAGAATCATTTGAACCTGGAGACTGTGTCGTAGTCTTACCTCAAAACGATCCAGAAATAGTGTCATCATTAATCGAGACATTAGACTGGGATAAAGAGACAGAAGTAAATATTAATGACGATGGTGATACATTAACTTTAGAAAAAGCATTAACAGAACACTTTGAAGTTACAAAATTAACGAAACCATTATTACAAAAAGCAGCTGAGTTATTTGGTAATACCGAATTACTTGCACATGTAGAAGATGCTGAGTGGATACAACAATACATTGATGGCCGTGATGTTATCGACCTATTAAATGCATTCCCAGCAGCAAATTTAAGTCCTGAAAACTTATATAAACTCTTAAGAAAATTACCACCAAGAGAATATTCTATAGCAAGTAGTTACGAAGCAACACCTGATGAGGTTCATATAACTGTTGGCGCAGTTAGATATGAAGCACATGAACGAGCTCGTAATGGAGTGTGTTCTGTACAATTAGCTGAACGCGTACAACCGGGAGATACAATTCCAATATATTTAAAGAAAAATCCAAATTTCAAATTCCCATTTGATGAAACAACACCTGTAATTATGATTGGTCCTGGTACAGGCGTAGCGCCGTTTAGATCATATTTACAAGAACGTGAAGAGCTAGGATTATCTGGAAATACATGGCTATTCTTTGGTGAACAATATTTCACAACCGACTTTTTATACCAAACGGAATGGCAAGCATGGTTAAAAGATGAAACATTATCCAAATTAGATGTGGCATTTTCACGTGATACTGATGAAAAAGTATATGTTCAACATCGCATTGCAGAGAAAAGCGAAGAGTTTTATCAGTGGTTGACAGATGGCGCTACCTTATATGTTTGTGGTGACGAAAAAAATATGGCAAAAGATGTACATGAAACCATACGTTATGTTTTAGAACAAGAGGGTGGTATGTCTGAAACAGATGCAGAAGCGTATCTTACTCAAATGAAAAAAGACAAACGTTATCAAAGAGATGTTTATTAAGAGAGGGATGATGATATGGCTGAAACAAAAGTGAATTTTTCAGACAAACTCGATGAAATGGAACGTATTAAAACAGACAGTGATTATCTTCGTGGCTCGATTGTTGAAGGTTTAGCAGATAGAGTGACAGGTGCAATTGCTGAAGAAGACACGAAACTATTAAAGTTCCATGGTAGTTACATGCAAGACGATAGAGATATTCGTGATGAACGTAGAAAACAAAAGTTAGAACCGGCTTATAGCTTTATGATTAGGGTGCGTGCGCCAGGTGGTGCTTCGACAGCAGATCAATGGATCGCGATGGACGATATTGCAAACACATATGCGAATAACACAATAAAGTTAACAACAAGACAAGCATTTCAATTTCATGGCATTTTAAAACATAACTTAAAACAAACGATGAAAGACATCAATCAATCGTTGCTAGATACACTCGCAGCATGTGGAGACGTGAATCGTAACGTGATGTGCAACCCTAATCCCTACCAATCTGATGTGCATAGTGAAGTTAATCAAATCGCAAGCGATATTAGCCGACATCTTTCACCTAAGACACAGGCATACCATGAGATTTGGTTAGATGGTGAAAAAGTATTGGATACAAGTGATGAAGAGCCAGAGCCAATCTACGGTAAAACATATCTTCCACGTAAATTTAAGATTGGTATCGCGGTACCACCATCAAATGATATAGATGTGTACTCTCAAGATATTGGACTGATTGCCATTTTAGAAAACGATGAACTTGTTGGATTCAATATCACTGTAGGTGGTGGTATGGGCATGAAACATGGTGATACAGCCACATATCCACAAGTTGGACGTCTTATCGGGTATTTCCCGAAAGAAGAAGTCGTAGATGTCTGTGAAAAAATCTTAACCGTTCAAAGAGACTATGGTAATCGTGAAGTACGTACGAATGCCCGCTTTAAATATACGGTAGATAGACTTGGTGTTGATTGGATTAAAAATGAAATCAATAACCGTTTAGGCTGGAAATTAGAAGAGTCACGTCCATATCACTTTGATGACAATGGTGATCGCTATGGTTGGACAGAAGGCAGTGGCCAATGGCACTATACATTATTTGTTCAAAATGGGCGCGTCAAAGACACTAAAGAATATAAATTAAAAACTGCATTAAGAAACATAGCAGAAATTCATACAGGTGATTTTAGGTTAACGCCTAACCAGAATTTAGTGATTGCCAATGTGTCTGAAGATAAAAAACCTGAAATCGAAAAAATTATCGCTGAATATGGCATTACGGATGGTGAAAATTATACAGGTCTGAGACGAAATTCTATGGCTTGTGTGGCATTCCCAACATGTGGTCTAGCCATGGCAGAATCAGAAAGATACCTACCTTCACTCATTAGTAAAATTGAAAACTTACTTGATGAAGCGGGATTAAACGAAGAAGAAATTACGATTAGAATGACTGGATGTCCAAATGGTTGTGCGAGACCGGCATTAGCAGAAATTGCTTTTATTGGTAAAGGTCCAGGCAAATATAATATGTATTTGGGCGGCGGATTTACAGGCGATAGATTAAATAAAATCTATAAAGAAAATATTGGTGAAGCAGAAATATTAGAAAGTTTAAAACCAATATTAATCCAATATGCAAAAGAAAGAACTGAAGGAGAGCATTTCGGAGATTTCGTTGTACGTGCAGGAATTGTTGAAGAAGTAAGAGATGGACAGACGTTCCATAGTTAAAATTTGAGAAAGTGGTGACAGGATGGGCAAAGTATTTTTAGTAGGCGCAGGGCCTGGAGATCCTGATCTGATTACAGTCAAAGGATTAAAAGCAATTGAACAAGCAGATGTAATCTTGTATGACCGATTGGTGAATAAAGAATTGTTAAATCATGCATCACCCGCAGCAAAATTTATGTATTGTGGTAAAGATCCTAATCGCCATTCGTTGCCGCAAGAAGACACGAATAAATTACTCGTGAATTTAGCCAAAAAAGGACAAGTAGTAACTAGGTTAAAAGGTGGCGATCCTTTTATATTTGGTAGAGGTGGAGAAGAAGCGGAAATATTAGCTGAGCACCATGTTCCATTTGAAATTGTCCCTGGCATAACTTCTGGTGTAGCGGCACCAGCATACGCAGGCATTCCGGTAACACATCGTGACTATAGTTCATCAGTAGCATTTGTTACCGGTGTTATTAATAAAAATATAGATAAAGATAGTTATTGGAAGCACCTTGCCCTAGGGCCAGAAACACTATGTATTTATATGGGTGTTAAAAAATTACCTGAAATTAGTGAGTTGTTAATCAAACATGGCCGCGCTACTGATACCCCTGTTGCTCTAGTACGTCTAGGAACGTCAGAATTTCAAAAAACTGTGGTAGGGACGTTATCAAATATTGTTGAAGTTGCAAAAGACATTGAAAATCCTGCAATGATTGTTGTCGGTGAAGTAGTCAAATTAAGAGAGCGCATTAGCTGGTTTGACGAGCTGCCAGTTGAATCAGCAATCGCGAAACTAACATATCAATAACCTGAAACCAGTGTTATTGAGAGCGCTAGAAATGGAGGGGTAAGTATGCGAGGCGTCTTATATGTAAGTCACGGTAGTAGAGTGCCCGATGCTGTTAATGAAGCTAAAGCATTTATTGATTTAGTAAAAGTACAAGTTGATGTGGCCCTGCAAGAGACCTGCTTTTTAGAATTAACAAGCCCAGACTTATCACAAGGATTCCAACGCTTAGTTGATAAAGGCGCAACTGAAATTTCAGTGATACCTGTATTGTTATTAAGCGCTGGTCACTATTTCAAGGACATTCCATCAGAAATTGAACGTAATCAACAAAAACATCCAAACGTCCATGTTACTTATGGTGAACCTTTAGGTGTGCAACCAAGATTGACTGGAATTTTAAAACAGAGGATTGAAGCATCGGGTGTTACACCAAAAACTGATGCCAAAATACTCATCATCGGTAGGGGGAGTTATAACCCACAAACTCAAATAGATGTAGAGACAATTAAGTCCCAATTGCAAGAGCAAACTGGATTTAGTGATATCGAAACATGTTATTTAGCAGCTTGTAAGCCTTCCTTTGAACAAGCTTTGCATAATGCTGTCCATTCAGAATGTTCACAAATCTATATTGTGCCTTATATATGGTTTACAGGCATACTAGATCAACAGATTTCTAAGAAAGTTGTTGAATATGGGAATGCCAAAGAGATTATACTCTGTAAACGATTAGGTAATCATAAACATTTGCAAGACGCGTTAAAAGATCGTGTTGAAGAGACTTTTGAATATGTGACTCAGTAATTCAATCTAAAAAGGAAGTGATGTTATGCCATTTATACCACTTATGATAGATATTTCTCAAAAGCAAATTGTTGTCGTTGGTGGTGGCAAAGTTGCTGAACGTAGAGTTAGTACGTTAGTACATTATGCGACAGATATTCACATCATTAGCCCTACGATTTCCGAGAATTTACGTCATATGGTTAAGCAAGACGGCGTACATTGGCATGCAAAATCATTCGAAGCAAAAGATATAAAGCGGGCAGATTTAATCATTGCTGCAACCAATAGTAGCGAAGTTAACCGACAAATTCTAGCTTCAAAACCTCATCATGCATTCATCAATATGCCTTCCATTGCTGAGAAAGGTGATATTGTATTTCCAAGTATATTGAGGCGAGGGAAGTTGACACTGAGTATTTCTACCAATGGTGCTAGCCCTAAGCTAACAGCACAAATTTTATCAGAATTTAAAGAACGTTTTGATGATAGTTATGGAGACTATGTTGATTTTTTATATGAATGTAGACAAAAGATTAAACAAACGCAATTGTCTATGAGCCAAAAAGAAGACTTTTTGAAAATGGTTTTAACTCAGCCATATAAAGAGAAAAATAAGCAACTTGAAATGATAAAAAGGCTTGAATCAATGAAATAGAGTCGGAAGGAGTACGACGCATGAATAAACTATTTATATTTGCACTTGCAGGTTTTCTTGCACAATTAATTGATGGCTCACTTGGAATGGGCTTTGGCGCCTCTTCCTCATCTATACTATTAACGTTTGGTGTAGCGCCAGCTATCGTTTCTGCGACCATACATTTTTCAGAAATTGCTACAACAGCTGCTTCTGGTACATCACATTGGAAGTTTGATAATGTACATAAGCCAACGATGATTAAATTGGCACTTCCAGGTGCTGTCACGGCTTTTATAGGTGCAGCATTTTTGAGCCATATTCACAGTGAATTTATCAAACCATTTATCGCGATATTTTTATTAACAATGGGCTTTTATATTTTATATCAATTTTTATATAAACGAAATAAACATGAAATTAAAGAACCTTCAAGCATTGGTAAATATTCAATGATCCCACAAGGTGCAGTTGCAGGTTTTCTAGATTCTGTTGGTGGTGGTGGATGGGGGCCAGTTAATACGCCATTGCTATTAGCTCAGAAAAAATTAGAACCAAGATATGCAATAGGTACAGTTTCTGCGAGTGAATTTTTTGTAACTGTTTCAGCTTCTATTAGTTTCATTATCTTTTTAGGATGGAGCCAAATTAACTGGGGCTTAGTAATTGCATTAAGTATTGGTGGTTTAATAGCAGCACCATTTGCAGCTTATTTAGTTAAGATTTTACCTATGAATATTTTAGCTGTTTGTGTCAGTGGATTAATAATTTTCACAAATACTAGTTCTTTATTAAGTGTATTTGAAGCAAGTCCAGCAATTTCAATCTCAGTGAAAATAGCACTAATTGTTATTTGGATTGGTTTATTATTCTTCACTTTATATCAAAACAAGAAATTACCATTTATATTCACTAAAAATAATGCCAACGTCAATGCGCGTGAAGTAGATTAAAAAGGAGTTTTTTCAATTGCCATTAACTAAAGAAATTAAAGAAAATACAATTCAACCACATGGTGGAACGTTGATTAATAGAGAAGCAGATACAACTTTAAAAGAGGAATTACTAGCAGTAGTAGATTCGTTACCGGCTATTACATTAAATCCATGGAGTTTATCAGATTTAGAACTTATTGGTATCGGTGGCTTTAGTCCATTAACAGGCTTTATGAATGAAGGAGACTATACTGAGGTAGTAGAGAACTTACATTTGAGTAATGGTTTAGTATGGAGTATCCCAATCACTTTACCAGTGACTGAGGATAAAGCTAACGAACTTGAAATTGGTTCGCGCATCGCTTTATATGGGGAAGACAATCATTTATACGGTGTGCTTGAACTAGAAGAGAAGTATACTTATGACAAAGAGAAAGAAGCGCAATTTGTATATGGAACAACAGATCTAGAACATCCAGGTGTAGCAAAAGTTTATGAAAAAGGTAGTGTATATTTAGCTGGACCGATTCATTTATTAGATAGACCCAAACATGACGACTTTGTAGATTATCATTTAGATCCAGCAGAAACGAGACAACTATTCTACGATTTAAATTGGAAGACAATTGTTGGTTTCCAAACACGTAATCCAGTACACCGCGCACATGAATATATTCAAAAAGCGGCTTTGGAGTCAGTTGATGGACTTCTATTAAATCCTTTAGTAGGAGAAACGAAATCTGATGATATTCCAGCTGAAGTACGAATGGAAAGTTACGAAGTTATTCTTGAAAATTATTACCCAGAAAATAGAACACGCTTAGTTATATATCCAGCAGCAATGCGTTATGCTGGCCCAAGAGAAGCAATATTGCATGCGACAGTGCGTAAGAATTATGGCTGTACTCACTTTATTGTTGGTCGTGATCATGCAGGTGTGGGTGATTATTATGGTACATATGAAGCCCAAGAATTAATTGCACAATATGAAGCAGAGTTGGGAATACAAATTTTGAAGTTTGAGCATGCTTTCTACTGTGAATCTTGTGAAAACATGGCAACAGCGAAAACTTGTCCGCATGATGCTTCTTCACACTTACATCTAAGTGGTACAAAAGTTCGAGAAAAATTGAAAAACGGTGAATCATTACCTAAAGAGTTCTCAAGACCTGAAGTAGCGGCAGTACTTATTAAAGGGTTACAAGAAAAATAACTTTAAAGGAGCTTAATTATGACTACTTCAAAAAATATTACTTGGCATGCGTCAGAAGTAACTAAGGAAGAAAGACAACAGCGTAAAAAACATAAAAGTGCAGTTATTTGGTTTACTGGATTATCAGGTTCAGGAAAATCCACAATTTCTGTAGCATTGGAAAAAGCTTTATATGATCAACAAGTTCACACGTATCGTTTAGATGGAGATAACGTGAGACATGGGCTTAATAAAAATCTTGGATTTAGCCCAGACGATCGTACGGAAAATATTCGTCGTATTGGTGAAGTGAGTAAACTTATGGTCGACGCTGGATTAGTCACAGTGACCGCATTTATTTCACCTTATCAAGCAGATAGAGACGTTGTTCGTGAACTATTAACAGAAGATGAATTTATAGAAGTTTACACTTCATGTAGCTTGGATGAATGTGAAGCAAGAGACCCTAAAGGGTTATATCAAAAAGCACGCAACGGTGAGATTCAAGGATTTACAGGTATAAACGCACCGTATGAAGAACCACAAAATCCTGAAATTGTAATAGATACAGAGCAATATAGTGTGGAAGATGCAGTTACTCAAATCATCGATTATTTAAAAACACATCAATATATTTAATTTGTAAGTACAAAAGTTTAAGTCTTACAAATTAAGCCAAATATGACCGTGTGTGCTTAGTAGTTTAGTAACACAATAATAGTTTTATAATAAGACTTATGTATAACATTAAAAGGGGAAGATGGGATGGCCATATTAAATATCATTGCTTACACTTTAATTACAGTCTTTATTTTAGATATTGTTATAGGTATCTTGCTTGTTAATAAAGGACAAAGTAGAAAATATTTCATGACTGAATTGAAAATCATTGTAATCTTACTTTGTGTATGCTTTTTAGGTTTAGGCATTTCATTAGTTACTATAGGTTATTTAGGTGGCAAGTAGTAACGCTAACGTTTTATATGTTATACACTTAAAGGCTTTATGTAATTTCTTTTAGATCAATCATAATACTGTCGACTTAGTCTGAAGACTTGTTGGCAGTTTTTTTATTGAATTGTTCTGTTCAATAGCGTGATGATATTTATTTGCTATCGTGTTATATTATGAAATTTTATTCAAAATAAAATTTCATTTATCATATGCGTTTATAGTATTGTGTTTAACGTCGTGATATAGTATATAGATAAAATTTTAAAAAAATCTTTTTGTTTCCGTATTAAAAATTAATGGTGACATTTGAGAGGTAAGGCAGGTCAGTCAGATATGAATAAAACGCTACAAGATATCCCTAAAGTTGAATTACATTGCCATTTAGATGGCTCTACTAGTGTTGAATTAATTAGACAATTAGCGATGGAGCAAGGCATAAATTTAAATGAAGAGCGTCTATTTGTGAGTAGTAATTGTGAGAGTTTAGATGAATACTTGCAATGTTTTGATGAAATATTAAAAGTTTTACAGACACATGATGCTTTAAGAAGAGCGGTTGTTGATGTTGCACAACAGGCACAACGCGATAATGTGAAATACATTGAAATTCGATTCGCACCGCGATTTCATATGGATCTAGGATTAACGTTAACTGAAGTGATAGAAGCGGTTGAAGCAGGCGTACAAGAGGCTATTCACACATTAGATATTCAAGTTAACTTATTAGTTTGTGCAATGCGACAACATGAGTCTGAAGTTAATAAAGCACTTTTTGATTTTATTAAAAAATACGATAGTAAAGTCATCAACGGTATTGATTTTGCTGGACCTGAGGCAGATTTCCCTCCTAATGATATAGCATCACCTATTCAATATGCCTTAGATCAAGGTTTCAATCTCACATTACATGCAGGTGAGTGTGGTTGTATGCAAAATGTGATAGAGTCTATCAAATTAGGAGCAAAACGCATTGGCCATGGCGTTGCTATCAACCAAGATGAGGCAGCCTTACAGTTTGTAAAAGCACAGGATGTACTATTAGAAATGTGTCCTAAAAGTAATATTCAGACAAAAGCAATTGCAGATTTAAAAGAATTAAATATTTCTTATTTGTTAAAACAAGAGATTCCATTTCTTATAAATACTGACAATCGAATGGTTACTCAAACTTCCTTGAATGAAGAGTATGAATTGTTAGTAGATAACCAAATGATTACGTTAGAGCAAATTGAATACATTAATCAACGTGCGATTAACTATACTTTTTTATCAGATATAGAAAAAATGTCATTAAAAGCAAGGTTTCAGTCTTAAATAAAGGGACAAACACTTCAATAATTGCAAAGGTATTTGATACCCCTGATGACAGGGGCAAGGGCATCGATATTGGTCGTCTACTAACTAGATAATTAAAAATAGTGATACCAATTTGTGTCACGGAGCCTCTCTTTATAAATATGAAAGTCTATAGTTTGGTGCCTGTAGCTATGAATAAGCTTGCATCTTGCTTCATAAATATTTTCTGACCACTGTAAAAAGTATTAATCTGTGGGTTTATCAGGGCTAATTCGTTAAAAATATGGATGATATCCATTTGTTCAAAGCCATTATATACTTTTGGATGATAAATATTTTCGTTTTTATCAAAATCAACAAGTATAATCATGCCTCCACTATTTAGATGATTATAAAGCTTCTGTAATAATAATTGGTAGTTACCACTATGTAGCAAGACTAAAGATAACACAATAACATCATAATTTTTGTGGTTAAGTATTGTATCGTCTAATAGTACGTCGCCCACCAATGTTTTAATGGAAGTTTGGTTTAAATCTGACACCTTGTGTTCAAAAATATCTACCATCTGTGGAGAAGCATCTATGAGCGTAACTGCTTCAAAATAATCTGCGATATTTAATGTTACAAGGCCAGTGCCACCACCATAGTCTAGCAAAGTTTGATAGTTTGTATCTTTAATTTGTTTCGTTATTGCTTGGGTAATGATATGAGCGAGGTGTATTCTTTCAGGGGAATCGTATTTTTGTGCAATTTGGTCAAAACGATCTTTATTCAAATAAAAGCTCCTTTATTTAATAAGTAAGTTTGAAATATGCTTTTACTTATAAGGTTATTATAGATACCTTAAGTCTTTGATTGATTTTAGCATAGCACTTTATATTTTTCAATTCCTTTTACTTGGTGGCATGGAGGGTTTTTTTAAAGCAAAAGCAATATCGATAGGGTATGTATATGTGTAAATATTTCAATTATAGATAAATATATAATAATTGAATAAAACTCAAATAATTAAATATTAAGAATTCAAATTAGATAAGCCTAAAGTACGATTGAGCTAATATTAAATTTGTGTTTTACTATATTTTGACAGTCATAATGAGGTGCAGACATGAAACGATTTTTAACTTACATACGTAAACATATCAAGGAATTAGATTATATTTTAATTATAAGTTTTTTGCTACTAGGCATTTTAGGCGTAATAATGGTTTACAGTGCCAGTATGGTGCCAGCTTCTAAAGGCTCTCTTACAGGCGGTGTACCTATTGAAAGTAATCATTTTATGAAAAGGCAATTTCTCTTTGTAGTAATTGGATTTTTAGCCATTATTTTCATAGGCGCTTTTATCAATATAAATGTATTAAAAAAGAGCAATATACAAAAGCTTATAATTATAGGTACTTTATGTTTATTACTCATTACAGTACTGATTGGAAAAGAAATCAATGGTTCGAGAAACTGGATTAACTTAGGACTATTCAGCTTACAATCTTCGGAATTTTTGAAGTTAGCTTCAATTTTTTATCTATCATACATAATTAACCGACGTATTTCGAGTTCTCGAGATTATCATTTAAAACATATGATTCCTCCATTAGGTGTGCTAGGTGTTGGTTTATTACTTGTGTTGATGCAAGGGGACCTAGGTGGCACATTGCTAACAGTAGCTATAATTACTTCTATACTTATTTATTCAGATATAAAAAATAAAATTAAACTTCAAATTATGATGATTACGATGGTTCCCATTGTTTTTTATATTATTTATACATTGATATTTGATTCTAAAAATTTATATAGATTAAAAAGACTCAAGGTTATGTTAGATCCATTTAAATATGAAAGTGGAGATGGTTACCAATTAACCGGGGCGCTGACCTCTATAGGAAATGGTGGTTTTACAGGCCGGGGCTTAGGTAATGGTATTGCTAAATTAGGATACTTACCAGAACCACATACAGATTTTATATTTACTGTAATAGCGGAAGAATTAGGTTTAATCGGTGTATTATTCACATTAATAGTTTATGGTGTTATTTTGTTTAAAGGACTGATTTATGCGAATAAAACCACAAATCAATTTTATAAGTTAATTTGTGTAGGTGTTGTTAGTTATTTATTTATGCAAGTGTTTATCAATCTTGCAGGTGTCTCAGGCCTTATACCATTAACAGGTGTCACGTTACCGTTATTAAGCTATGGCGGTTCATCGATGTTAAGTATAAGTATTGCATTCGGTGCGTTGCTTGCAGTAGCTCGAAATATTAATAAAGAAAAGAAGGCTATTAAATGAAAAATTACGCGAATATGATTTTAGTTAGCATATGTTTTATGCTCTTAGTTTTATGTATACATACTGGTTTAACGGATGGCTTAGATGCTTTTGTTTATCATTGGTTACATCAATTAATCACAGCCGATATATTAGTTCATTATTTGTCTTTTATTTCTGCGATATTTTCTCCTCTGAATTGTTTGATCATGGTGTTACTAATACTACTTGTGTTGTTTTTCTTTAATAAAGTTAAATTTTGGTGGTATGGTTTTTGGTGTTTTAGTGTATTTGCGATAGGCACATTTTTAAAGTACGTTATCCAACGCCCGAGACCAAACATAGATATAGATGGTTATAGTTTTCCAAGTATGCATGTTTTAAGTGTTTGTTTATTAGTAAGTCTTATTTTATTATTAAAAAATAGCAAAATATTATCGGTAATCTGTGTATTATTAGTTATTTCTATTATGATTTCTAGAATCTATCTACAAGCACACTATTTTACAGATACGTTGGGTAGCTTGCTTGTTTTATATATAATGCTTCAATCAATATATATCGGTAGAGAACCTAAAGCTGTAAAGGCGAATAATTGAGAAATCATATTGTAAGTTTTAAAAATTAAAACGTAAGCGAACCATAGAAATTAATCAAATTAAAAATATATAAGCAACATAATGGGGGCAAATATAAAAATCATCTAAACACTTTGATTTCTATATTGCCCCCATTTTTGTTATTCTTCATTAACTTTATTTATAATTTCAGTAGCGTTTAAATTTAAGATGTTACTGGTAATCACTTTATCAATATCTTTATTAAATAAAGTACGTAGTTTTTCTATTTCTTCTTTTTCTCCTGCTAAATAAATTTGTTTCCATTCATTTCTTTTAGCATTTATTTCTACAGTAGAAGCTAAATTTTTGAGCCAACGTTCTTGGTTCGCTTTGACTCTTTCTTTAAACTCGTCTCTTTTTGAGCCGCCTTGTGTAAAGTCGTCACCTTGTGGTCCTTGGTGTTCACGCCAATCGTCTGTGTCTAAATCTAAAATAAAATCTTTTTCTTTAACGATGGTACCTATTTCTGTTTCAATTAAACGCGCCTTGTCTTGTTGTAAAACTAATACACCAGTATAAGGATAGTTTCCTTGTAATGATTTCAATTGATCTAATTTAGGTTGATCTCCCCAATTAAACTCAGTATCTAAAGAGATATGAGTTAATTTTTTAAATAATAATGATTCATCTGCAGTTAAAAATAGAATAAGGCCTCTTTTTAACTCAGGTTCTACACTTTGAATTTCTGTTTCAACTTTTTTAATGACTTCTTTAGCTTGATTTTTTTCCTCATGGTCGTCACTGTGTTTAGTTCTATAAGCTAAATCTTTTAGTGCATTTTTTAATTCAATTTTCCATTTTGTGCCTTGGTCAGGATGTGTATTTAAATAAATTGAAAATACTTTTTGGTTCTCTGTTGTACCATCATATTTTTCTAAGTTATTAATTTCTTCTTTTAAAAGCATTACACTTCACCCCTTAAAATCATAATATATTATTTAATTTCCTAAATTATAAGTTTTAAACTTATTGATATATCGTATATATAATAATAAGCATTTTAAAAGTAGAAGTTATTAATATAATAATTTATAAATATTTGTAACGCTTACATATTAAGAATATAATAGACATAATTTTAAAGGGGGGGGTTAGAAATTGAAAGCAAATAAGAGTTTAATATTTATTTTAGGAGCACTTGGCGGTTTACTATACGGCTATGATAATGGTGTTATTTCAGGTGCATTGCTTTTTATAAATGACGATATTCCATTAAATAGTTTTACAGAAGGTCTTGTCGTTTCATCCATGCTTATAGGTGCAATCATTGGATCTGGTGGGAGTGGACCTTTATCGGATAGAATCGGGAGAAGACGTTTAGTATTAATTATTGCAATTATTTATATTGTGGGATCATTAATATTAGCGGTTGCGCAAAACATGCCAACGCTTGTGTTTGGACGTCTTGTTATTGGTCTAGCTGTAGGTGGATCAATGGCAACAGTGCCTGTATATTTATCAGAAATGGCTCCAACAGCTTATCGCGGTTCGCTAGGCTCATTGAATCAATTAATGATTACGATTGGAATTTTAGCAGCGTACCTCGTTAATTATGCTTTTGCCGATATAGAGGGATGGCGCTGGATGCTAGGTTTAGCAATAGTACCATCTGTCATCTTATTAATTGGTATAGCATTTATGCCTGAGAGTCCAAGGTGGTTATTGGAGCACAGGAATGAAAAAGCTGCAAGAGATGTTATGAGAATTACATTTAATGATGATAATGAGATTAATACAGAAATTAAAGAGATGAAAGAACTATCAGCAATTTCAGAGTCAACTTGGACAATTTTAAAATCTCCTTGGTTAAGACCGACATTAATAATTGGATGTATTTTTGCATTATTCCAACAAATTATAGGTATTAATGCGATTATATTTTATGCACCCACTATTTTTAGTAAAGCAGGGTTAGGCGAAGCAACGTCTATTTTAGGGACCGTAGGAATTGGGACGATAAATGTGCTTGTAACGATTATAGCGGTGTTTATAGCTGATAAAGTTGATCGTAAGAAATTGTTGATAACAGGAAATATCGGGATGGTAGCTTCATTACTTGTTATGGCAATCTTAATATGGACAATTGGTATCGCATCATCAGCAGGTATTATTATCGTGTGTTTATCACTATTTATTGTATTCTTTGGTTTAACTTGGGGGCCTATCCTTTGGGTTATGTTGCCAGAAATGTTCCCGATGCGTGCTCGTGGTGCAGCTACTGGTTTAGCAACGCTTGTATTAAATTTCGGTACATTACTTGTTGCGCAACTATTTCCAGTGTTAAATAATGCATTAAGTACAGAATGGGTATTCTTGATTTTTGCAGTTATTGGTATATTTGCAATGTACTTTGTAATAAAATATTTGCCAGAAACGCGAGGACGAAGTTTAGAAGAAATTGAATATGATTTAAGAGAACGGACATCTGGAAACGAAACAATAAAATACAATGGTTAGAATGAACATATACACAATTAATCGTAGTAATAAGACATACTTTTATAAAATAATCACGTTCAAATAAATTTAATTTTATGAATTGAAAATTGATAAAAATGGGTGATACGATGGTTATTCTAAAAATTAAGAATTTAACAAAAAAATTTGGTGATTTCTATGCTTTAAATGGTGTGAATATGGAATTAAACGAAGGGGAGATTTACGGTTTTATCGGTCCAAATGGTGCGGGGAAATCTACGACGATTAAATCTATATTAGGCTTGTTGAAACCAACACAAGGCTTAATTGAAGTGTTTGGGAAAGATGCAATGACTGAAGCTGTTGAGGTTCACAAAAATATTGCATTTGTACCAGGAGATGTTAATCTATGGCCAAACTTGACTGGTGGCGAAATTATAGATTTCTTTTTACATTTACATCCTAATGCTAACCATGAAAAGAAAAAGGATTTGATTAAACGTTTCGAGTTAGACATTACCAAAAAATGTAGCGCTTATTCAACGGGAAATCGTCAAAAAGTAGCTTTGATTACTGCTTTTAGTATAGATGCAAGTTTGTATATATTAGATGAGCCTACTTCAGGTCTAGATCCACTTATGGAAGACGTGTTTCAAGAATGTGTAAGGGATGTTAAAAGGGACAACAAAAGTGTATTGCTTTCCAGTCATATTTTAAGTGAGGTAGAAAAATTGTGTGATCGCGTGGGTATTATTCGCAATGGTGAGGTTGTGGAGACGGGAACATTAGAAGAAATGAGACATTTAACACGCATGCAGTTTATCGTCGAGTCACAACAAAAATTAGAAAATTTATCACAAGTGCATGGTGTTCATAATATTCAGCAAGCGTATCCAACATATCACTTTGAAGTAGATGCAAATTGTGTATCAGATGTAATTAAATACTTAGGGAAATACGATGTTAAGAAATTGGAATCTATGCCACCAACTTTAGAAGCATTATTCAAGCGTCATTATGATAACCATAGTGAAGAGGAGGAATAATTATGGGGGCATTATTATTCCAAACACCGAAACTTTTGTCTTTTTATTTAAAGCGTAATAAATTCAAAATTTTTCTATGGCTTACACTTTTAACTATTTTAACATTACTTATCCCACCAGCTTTTGAAAACATGTATCCTAATGAATCGAAGATGGGACCAATAATAGAAATGTCGAAGAACCCTGCAATGGAAGTTATGCTAGGGCCAGGAGATTTTAACGATGTTAATATTGGTGTATTGTTTGCGCATGAAATGACTTTGTTTACGGGTATTATGGTGGCTATTATGAATATTCTCATTGTAGCTAGAGATATACGTGGGGATGAAGCGGATGGTAGAACAGAAATTTTAAAAGCATTACCAATAGGGAAACATGCACCATTAATAAGTCATTTATTGATGAGTATATTTAGCAATGGTTTGTTAGCTATATTATTTGTGGTAGGGCTTACATGCTTGAATACCAATTCTATAGATTTTTCAGGTGCCTTAGTTTATGGTTTTAGTATGGGTGTCTTCGGTTTAATGTTTAGTGCGTTAACGATGATTATCGCACAACTTGTATCATCAGGTGGAGAAACGGCAGGTATGAGTATTGCCGTTTTGTTATTGATGTATTTAGTTAGGGCTTTTGGTGATATAGCCAATGAACAAATATCAATGTACTCACCCATGGGGTGGTTATCTAGAGTCTATGCTTTTTCAGAAAATAACTGGTGGCCAGTGATTACCATGATTGTTGTGACTGTTTTAATGTATGTTATCGCATTAGTACTAAATCATATTAGAGATATAAATGCTAAGATGCTACCACAATTACCAAGTAGAAAACGTGCCACGTGGTACATGAAATCGTCACTAGGATTACAAATAAAATTGCAAAAAGCGGATTTTTGCTATTTTGCTATCGGGTTATTCGTACTCGGACTTTCCTATGGGTCTATCTTCGGCGATTTAGATAGTTTTTTCAAAGACAATCCATTATTACAATCAATGCTTTCCGATAAAGGTAATAATTATGTTGAACAATTTTTGCCACAATTGATGTTAGTTATGAGCTTAATCAGCACAATACCATCATTGATGGCACTGTTTAAAATTAAAAAGAGTATTGATATGGGTTATGCGATGCTTGTATTAGCAAACACAGTATCACGAATCAATTTTTTATCTAGTTTCTTGATTTTAAGTATTATTAACGCTATAGTTATGATTTTTTTAGCTGCTCTAGGTTTATATGTAGGGCAAGTTTATTCATTAGAAAATGTAATTGATTTTGGAACGATTATGCAATCAGCAATGGTCTTTATCCCAGCAATATTAGTTTTTGTAGGACTTGGTACTTTGGTTATAGGTTGGAGTATTAAGTTTACAAATTTAGTATATCTTTATTTAGCTTACACCTTTGTAGTAAATTACTTAGGCGTTTTATTAAATGTAAAAGCATGGATGAAAGACATTACACCGTTTAATCATATTCCAAATATACCGGTAGATAATTTTAAATTATTGCCACTGATGATATTAACTATTATTGCAATAATGATGTGTATCATAGGTATTAGCGGTTTTAAACAGCGAGATTTATAGTGCTCAGTTGTAAATAATCAGTAAATATTAAAAGGCGAGTATATGACATCAACATTAATTATTGGTGTTATATTCTCGCCTTTATTTGTCTGCTAGTTTATTTGAAGCAAGCTGAATTGAGAAGTTTCAAGAATTACGGTGCAAGTTTTTGTATTGTGTGAACCAATTTAACATATCTTGCTGTTGATTTCTGAATGTAGTTTTTATCATTTTCATCGGCATGTTGTAATGGTATGTTCATGGATGCTAGACATTAAAATAACAATGAAATTAAGGATAGGATTGGTAAGCCGCCTTGTTTTAATAAAATAGATTTTTGACTTGTTACGGCACCATATATCGCAACGATAATCATGTACACTAATATACAAGTAACTAACTCTTTAGCATTGTTTGAAAAGAACAAAGCATATAGTAAGAATACGCCTAAAAGGCCATTGTAAACGCCTTGGTTTTTCATAAGTGTTTTTAAATTATTTTGTTGTAGAGCTTGTTTAGTCATTTTAAATAAATTGCTCGTTTTGTCAGAAGTTGTAGCAAAAGTCTGCAAGGCCATGATATAGAAAAACTCTGCGGCAACTAATAAAACTAAAATAATTGATAGGATACTCATATAAATATCTCCTTTAGTAAATAATTAATTTTTACATTTTTATGATTATATAGAAATAGCAATGAAAAATAATTATAAATTATGATTAATTTTTATATGAACACACATGAATGAAATATGTAATCTTTAATGGGTACTGTATAGGCATGAAGGCGAATCATTATTATTTAGTCATTTGGATATGTTTCAGCTAAGTATATGATTAGTGAGATATTAATGCTCAAAATCATTAACGTTTCATTAATGCTGTCAGTTCTCCTTCAAAAACTTTGTCTTCGTATTGGTTAAATGTCGATAATAATACTGTGAGTAAACCTTGGTCGCGCTTCGTAGCTTGTTTTTTCAATACCTTTATTTTTGTGTAAAGTTCATCTTCAGGATATACGGGCTTGATAAATTTAATATGATCCATATGTGTGCCTGCGATTACATCTTCACCATACTTACCTGCTTCGATCCATAATTTGAATGAAATGGACAATGTGTGTATACCTGAAGCAATGATGCCATTGAATCTACCTTGTGTAGCCTTTTCTTTATCCAAATGCATATATTGTGGGTCGAATTCTTGGGCAAAGTTGATAATATCTTTCTCACTTATCTTATTAGGTGGTGTAGTAAATACATCATCTATTTCAAATTCATCAAGTTTCATAATTTTTAAATACTCCTCTACTGTAGTAATCCATCATTAATTAGTCCGAATGCTTAAGTACTATCTTTAGAAATTTGTTTATAGCTCTTGAAGCCCGAGTTAAATTGTTTGATTAGGCATTTGGAATATTAATAAAGTCTTGTTGGTTCAATGTGACAGATTCACCTTGTTCATACATTTTTTCTACGTGAAATTCTCCCCAATAACATAAGGAAGATAAAATATTACCAAGTGTTTGACCATATTCAGAAAGTTCATATTCAACTTTCGGCGGAACTTGGTCATAAACGATACGATTGATAATGCCGTCTTTCTCTAATTCACGTAATTGCTGGGTTAACATTTTTTGAGTAATAGTTGGTATCGCTCGTTTTAATGCAGAAGTTCGCATTAAGCCATTATTTTGTAAGTGACATAGTATGACAGGCTTCCATTTACCACCAATGACGTCAATTGTAGCTTCAACGCCTATATTATATGTTTTACTCATATGATTTCCTCCTTATAGGTACTAAAAGGTACCTATATTACTTTAAAGTGCGTACTTCCTCTTCTTGCATGTGTGATATATAGTAACACAATCAATAAAATTAAGGAGAGAAAATGAACTATGAAAAAAAATAAATTTGCTATTTTGGCTTTAGCTATGTCAGCTTTTGCAATTGGTATGACGGAGTTTATTAGTGTTGGTTTATTACCGTTAATTAAAGATTCATTTAATACAACTATTTCTTTGGCTGGTTTAACTGTTTCATTATATGCAGTAGGTGTAACGATTGGTGCGCCATTACTTACCCCATTAACTAATAGAATGAAACGCAAGCATTTGCTTATAGGTATTATGTTGATATTTATTATCGCAAATGGACTCGCTGCCTTTGCTACAACTTTGAGTATGTTGTTGGCTATGCGTATGCTGTCTGCATTAATGCACGGAGTATTTATGTCTATAGCGACTGCTATTGCCAGTGATTTAGTAACACCAGACAAACGTTCAAGCGCTATTGCAATGATGTTTACGGGATTGACTGTTGCAACTATTACCGGTGTACCTCTAGGGACATGGATTGGCCAACAATTTGGATGGGAAGCTTCATTTATTACAATTGCGCTAATTGGTTTAATCAGTTTAATCGTTAACGTATTTACTGTCCCTAAAGATCTTAATGAATATGAACAAGCTTCAATGTTAGAACAATTAACTGTATTTAAAAATAAATCTTTAATGATGATTTATTTAATTACAGCATTAGGTTATGGCGGAACATTTGTCGTATATACTTATTTGACGACCATGCTTACAGATGTATTAAATTATAGTGATGACGCCGTTGTAGTTTTATTAGTTATCTATGGTGTAATGGTTGCAATCGGGAATACACTAGGAGGCAAATTAACAAATAATCAACCCACTAAAGTGCTTATAGGTATATTTTTGGTCCAAGCACTAGTCTTATTACTTGTAGGTATAACCGTTACGCATCACGTATTAGGTACATTAATTGTATTACTTATGGGTCTATTTGCTTTTATGAATGTACCAGGACTACAACTGGTTGTGGTACTTTTTGCTGAACGTAGAAACAAAGCGACGACGAATTTTGCATCAAGTTTAAATATTGCTTCATTTAATATTGGAATCACATTAGGATCTGTTATTGGTGGGTTTGTACTAAATCATTTTGGTATTACAATGACACCATATTTTGGCTTTGGGATGGTAATCATTGCTAGTGCTATGATGTATATCATTCATAAAAAAGAAACGACAGTAGAACTTAAAGTTTCTTAAGAAATTAAGGTGTGGAATGAAAATATGTTCGTTTTGGTAATTAATTTCACTAAATTCGATTGAAAATAACTAGAAATTTTATAAAATGTTATTTTATGTTTGAATTAATACTCTTTGGAATTTAAACTTATTAATCAGTAATGTGTTTTAAAATTTAATCGAAAGAAGTGAATGTTTATGAATGTGAAAGAAAAATTATTTGAGAAGTTAGAACAGAAGGAAGCTGACATGATTCAGCATCGTCGTTATTTGCATCAGCACCCTGAGTTGTCCTTCCAAGAAAATGCTACAGCAGAGTATATCAAAGCTTTTTATAAGGATAAAGATGTAGTAGTCACACAACCGGTTGCTGAGAGTAATGCAATTATTGTAGAAATCAAAGGGCAACAACCTGGTAATACGATAGGTTTGCGTGCAGATTTTGATGCTTTACCTATACATGAAGAAGCGGATGTACCTTTTAAATCAATAAATGAAGGTGTAATGCATGCTTGTGGTCATGATGCGCATACGGCTTATTTACTAGGTTTAGCGGACGCACTAATTGATATTAAAGATGAACTGCCAGGCACAATTAAAATTATTCATCAACATGCGGAAGAAATGCCTCCAGGTGGCGCACAGCAAATTATGGCATCAGGTGCGTTAAGTGATTTAGATGAAGTATATGGTATCCATGTTGTGCCAGTCGCTGGTCCAGAAGTAATTGGTTATAATACGGGAAATGCTTTTGCTGGAAGCTCAACGTTCACATTAACAATCAAAGGATTAGGTGGACATGCTGCAAGCCCGCATAAGACACACGATGCCTTAGTAGCGGGAACAAATTTTGTAAATACGCTCCAAACAATTGTGTCTAGGCGTATTGATCCTTCAGAGATGGGTGTTATTACTGTTGGTTCTTTCGATGCACCAGGTGGCGCTAATGTCATTCAAGATAAAGTAACGATTAAAGGTACTGCACGTTATCTTAATGATGATTTAGAACAATTTATGTATGAAGAAATTGAGAAAGTCGCAAAAAGTGTCGCAGTAGGATTCGATATTACGTATGACTTAGATTATCAATTTGGTTATCCAGTATTATACAACCATCCTAATCAAACACAAGCGGTAACTGACATTTTATCAACAAGTCAGGGAGACTATTTTAAACATTTAGTTGAAATTCCTGCAGTTTCAGGTTCAGAAGACTTTGCTTATTATTTAAAAGAAATACCAGGGACGTTTTTCATTGTAGGTTGTAAGCCAGAACATATAGAAGAACCTTATATGAATCATCATCCTAAGTTTGAAGTTAATGAAAATGCACTCTTGGTATCTGCAAAATCATTAGGTGAAATTGCGATTAATAGATTATCTGTTAAAGGTTAATAAAGTTAAGATACCTAGCGTATGCTAACTAGTTTTGTTGATTATGTATTGCGTTGTAATCTACTATTTTGCAAAATAAAACACTTTCAAAAAGTTCAATGTGCAGTGAACTTTTCGAAAGTGTTATTTTTTATCATTTTTTATCCATGTTTTAAATTATTAGATTTTATAATGTTCTACGAGCTGGTTTACTATCGTCGGAAAGTTTAGCTGATAAAATCAACGCAACTACTGAAATACCAGTTGCAACCATAAATGTCACGTTTACACCATGGATGATACCTTCGACGCCATCACTTGGATTAGCTGATACAGACATTAATGTGATAAATAATGCTGTACCAATGGCACCTGCCATTTGTCTGAAAGTATTGTTCATTGCAGTACCATGTGCAATGAGATGATTTGGTAATTGATTAATGGCTAACGTTGTCATAGGCATCATAACCATTGCGATAGAAATCATTCGTAAGGCGTTAGATATTGCTAGATAAGTAAAGGTAGTATGCGCTGTTAGTACAGTAAATGGTACGGATGACGCTACTAATACGAGTAACCCGATACGTGCTAACCAAGTTCCACCGAATTTATCGAATAAATAGCCTGTAAGTGGGTTCATGAGGCCCATGACTACTGCACCTGGTAGTAAGACAAGACCAGATTCTAGTGCAGAGAACTGTAACATATTTTGCATATATAGTGGCAATATAATGTTTGTAGCAATTAATACACCGAATACAAACATACTTAATACTGTACCTAATGTATAGACATTGTAACTAAACACTCTAAATTCAAGCATAGGCTCTTTTAGCTTCAATTGACGACGAATAAATACAACCAATGAAACTATACCTACGATTAATGGCGCTATGAATTGTACGCTGCTCCAACCTGCTTCACCTACAGAACTGAAACTATATAATAGTCCACCAAATCCTAGTGTAGATAGAATTACTGATGGTGTATCTAATTTTGGATGAGAAGTTTCGGTTACATTCTTCAATAGGAAAATTGACGCAATAATAATAATAACTGCGATAGGGAATACAACATAGAAAACACTTCTCCATGATAAATGTTCTACTAATACACCTGATAAGGTAGGACCTATAGCGGGTGCAAATGCAATTACGAGACCAAAGAGTCCCATTGCAGTACCACGTTTTTCTTTAGGAAAAGTTAAAAATAGAATTGTTTGCATCAATGGCATCATAATACCAGCACCTGCTGCTTGTAAGACGCGTCCGATAAGTAACATTGAAAAGTCTGAGCCTACTGCACAGAGTAAGGTACCTGCAGCAAAAATGCTCATGGCAGTTAAGAATAATTGCCTCGATGTATATCTTTCGATTAAAAATGCTGTTACTGGAATCATAATCCCATTTACAAGCATAAATACAGACTGTAACCATTGTACAGTGCTTTCAGTTACTTGGAGATCTTTCATAATTGGCGGTAATGCTGTACCAAGTAACGTTTGGTTCAAAATCGTAATAAATGCCCCAGACAGTAGCACAATAAATAAGGGGATTCTTTTTTCAACATGGAAAGTATCATTTGAACTCAATCGTATCACTTCTTTCATTAAAAATTACACAGTTTTATATTATATCACTAAGAACAATTTAAAGCTAAATGTTGAACTGTGAAAAATAAATTTCATCAATAAAACTTATGAAAACAGAAAATTATAGTAGAATATTTGGAAGTGAACATAAATATAATGCGCTGAAATAAGCATCATTTTCGAGGTTACGACATATATTTGTGTTCTAACCTCGTTTTTCGATAACATTTTACAACTGTATGCTAGAAATACTACATGAGATATATCCTAAATGTCAAAGCTATTTAAGAATTAGCGATATTTTAAGAATCAAGTACTTCGCAAATCTGGTTAGGCTTTAAGTATATCTAGTAACATATTATAATAAGAAGGTATTGATATTAATAAAGTCATAATTGTATCTTTTTAGATAAAGAAGGATTAGAATTATGGTTTTATTGAGTAATAGGGTTACTTTGTATTAACGAAAGTATGATCTATGGTTTGTGTTTGCATACATACGTAAATACGATAATTATAGATTTAGAATTAAAGGAGAGTTAATAATGAATAAAAAAGATTTAGTCGCTCCAGATACGTATAATATCGTTAGCGAAATCGAAAAATATACAGCTGATGAAAATAAAAAAGCTATTATTTTTGAAAATGCTGAGGGGGAAACACATTCAATCACATATAATCAATTGGTGAAAAATGCTAACCAAGTCGGCAATATGTTTTTAAAGCATGGCTTACAAAAAGGTGACAAAGTACTTGTAATGATGCCACGTTCTATTGAAACGTATGAAATTTACATAGCTGCTTTGAAATTAGGCATTGTAGTTATTCCAAGCTCTGAAATGTTACGTACAAAAGATTTACAATATAGAATTTCACATGGAGAGGTCAAAGCTATCGTAGTAACTGCTGATAGTATTGATGAATTTAAAGCAGTCAAAGAATACAACACATTAACGAAATTTATTGTTGGCGGAGAGTATGATGATTGGTATACGGTCGATTCAGAATCAGCCAAAGAAGCAGATCAATTACAAATTGTCGACACATCTAAAGATGATGTTGCCTTATTATCATACACGTCTGGCACAACAGGTAATCCGAAAGCTGTGGTACATTCACATGGATGGGGTTATGCACACATGCAAATGGCGCCTAAACATTGGTTGAGTATCAAAGAAGACGATATTGCATGGGCTACTGCAGCGCCTGGTTGGCAAAAATGGGTATGGAGTCCATTTTTATCAATTATGGGGTCAGGAGCAACGGCATTTGTTTATAATGGTAAATTTAACGCTGAGAAATACTTAGAATTACTACAAAATTATAAAATTAATGTCCTTTGTTGTACGCCTACTGAATATCGTTTAATGGCAAAACTTCCTAATCTAACGGACTATAACTTAGAATACTTGCATAGTGCAGTCTCTGCAGGCGAACCTTTAAATAGAGAAGTTGTAGAAAAATTCCAAACTAATTTTAATCTAACAGTGAGAGACGGTTATGGACAAACGGAGAGCACTTTGTTAATTGGTTTCTTGAAAGATACAGAAAGCCGTCCAGGATCTATGGGTAAATCAATTCCTGGTAGTCATGTTACTGTCATTAATGATGATGGTGAACTAGCAGAAATAGGTGAAGTAGGTAATATAGCAGTGCCGTTAGACTTACCGGCGTTATTTAAAGGTTATTATAAAGACCCTGAACGTACTGCTGAACCCAGAATAGGAGATTATTATATCACGGGTGATTTAGCCAAATTAGATGAGGATGGTTATTTCTGGTTTGAAGGACGTAAAGATGACATTATTATCAGTTCAGGGTATACAATTGGACCATTTGAAGTAGAAGACTCACTTACAAAACATGAATATGTAAAAGAATGTGCTGTAGTTGCTAGCCCACATGAAATTAGAGGGAATATCGTTAAAGCCTTTGTTATCTTGCAAGAGGGTATATCAGCAACGGATGCTACAGTCAAAACACTTCAAGATTATGTAAAACAAGACGTTGCACCATACAAATATCCACGAGCTATAGAGTTTGTAGAAGACTTACCTAAAACAAACTCAGGTAAGATTAGACGTATCGAATTAAGAGAAGCAGAAAAGAATAAATAATTCAGTCATTAGAGAGAATAGTTTGCCATTTTTATTAAAGGCTATGTAGTCGTTCTCATAGAAAAACAGATGATTCGGAGTAAAATGGGGGCAATTATTACAAGTTTATTTTTCTGGTATTATTATGGAGAAAATCTGAATTTGTAAAAGGAGATTTTTATTTTGAGTATAAATAAAGATTTCAAAATTTATGAAATTATATTTATCATTATTGCAATTATTTTTATTGCTATTAATTGCTTAGGGCTTTTTGAAGTTGTTCATTTTACAAATACTGCCCAGAATACCTTTCAAGCGATATTCACAATGTCTATTGGTATAGCTTATATAAGAAAGTCTAAAGTGACAGGAGTATTATTTATAATTACTAGCATCTTATTTATTGTGAGTGTTTTATTATGATTTTAAAATTTAAATAATACAAAAATGAGAATCTAGGACGTAAATAAATCTCTTGGGGTTTAGACTGTCGACAAAGCCTTTGACTTTGTTGGTAGTTTTTTGTGCACGCTTTCCGCGAGCACTGCCTTAGCTTGTAGTCTCCGGCTAGTGCTCTTCCCTCAGGAGTCGGCCCAAAACAGTGCTAATATTACACTGAAAAGATTAAAATATGTAAATTAAATAGTGGTGGTGTTTGTTATGTTGAATAAATCAATTTATGAAAGAACTAACTTTAGTCTGAAAGATTACTGCTATTTTGAAAAATAACTATACAAATATAAATAAACAAACCTTAGGCGAACTTTCACCTAAGGTTTGTTTACGTTCTGGAACCTGAGACATTTATTTATGTCTCGGGTTTTATTTATATAGGCTATAGAGTTAGTAGTCTGCAGAGGACTCTAGTGTTAATTATACATGCGTTACAGATTAAATAGCACTTAAAAAATTTCTAATTTTAAAAGTTACTGATCAGTTATTATTGGAAAGAAGCACCAATTAATGCAAAGCCTACTAAGATAACTAAATAGACAATTGACCATATAATTGCTGACTTTTTAGAAAAACGATTTGTAGCTAGGAGCATTACACCAAATACATAAGCGCCTATAAGTGTTTGTAAGTTGAATGCACTAAGAAAGCTGTTGCCTTTATCAAAAATATTGAGACTTGTTATGACATAGTCCGTTGGTGACAAGCCCGCAATCCATTGAATTAAAATCACGATAAGTCCAATTACACTAGTGATAACTGTATAGCTTAATGTAGCTGAAAAAATAGATTTAGCACTAGCATCAGATTTCATGATTTTTGAAATTAATAGGAAAATAACAAATGTAATACCGATGCCGATGATGCCACCAACAATGCCACTAATGATTCCAGTGATTTGTCCTATAGCTTTCGTTTGTTCAAGCTCTTGTCCACTTAAACCAGTATCTTTAAACAATGTATCATAGTCAATTAAACTACTACTAATTATGGTAGATAGTACCACAACGACTATAGCGATAAGTAGTTTTAATGCCCATTTCGGATTAATTCTTAAATTTGAAAAATGTTGAGCCAATGGTAATTTAGATGTTTCCATATGTATATTGCCTCCTAAGTGTATCTTTTTTTAAAGCATAACATGTACTACAATATATTAAAACAACTTAATAAAAATAAAAACTTTAATTATAATGTGAAATTAGTTTTTTATTAACATTTTATTGTTGAGTTTTAATTGCTAATTTATGATATTTCATTTGTTTATTATTGGGTTAATAAAGAATACATAGGGGTGCAAATAGATGTTACATTACTACAAGTTATTTTGGATTAATGCCTTAAATATTACATGTAGATAATGAAGAAAAGAATATTAGTATACTATTTTAATAAATATGCTTATTTACACTGTGATTAGTTTGTTTTTATATATAGTACCAATTCCAACAATAATAGAGGAAATAGTTGGTTGGGTCATATATATATATTAGTCACAATTGCTATGTTCACTGTCACAGTTAGAAGGTTTCATGATATAGGTATGACTATGTTAATTCCTATTTTGATTTTATTAGTTACTTTTTTAGAAGATATAAATAGATTGATAGACATAGATATTACGGAAATGGATAATGCTGTGGTGGATATTGTATTGGTTATAGTTGGAGTTGTTTATCTTGTTATTGTAATTGTTGCATTAGTTGTTTGTTGTTCAAAAGGGCAAAAAGAAGATAACAAATACGGTCCGAATCCTAAGAGAACGGTTCATAAAAAGTAAGTAATTATAGTATTTTAAAGCTTAACTTATTGTAAATTTAAATAAGCATTCCCTCCTTTGCTAGAAATAAAGGTTTATAGCTATTAATGATGATATAGTTAAGTCAATTTGGAATCTTTGAACAAGGGCGTGAAGGTAATGTGTAATCAAAGAAAAAGAAAGTTAAGTAGAGAGAGTAAAGAAAGTATATTTACTATAATACTAGATATATTCATTAATATAATTGGTGGGATAGTAAGAGTGGTTAAAAATATTTTGACATAGTATGGTGTAAAAATAATTGTAATAGTATATATAATATAAGAACCCCAAAAGTTGAATTATAAGTTCAGCTTTTGGGGTTTATTACATTCAAATAGAAGTGTATTTGATTAGGGTTTCATTTAAATATAAAACAGATTGGCATCGTGCTTTAATTACTATTATTTATTGAAAGAAGCCAGAAATTGATTTAACTTCTAAGAATTCTTCAATACCATAGTCTCCCCATTCTCTACCGATACCAGATTGTTTATAACCACCAAATGGCATATCAGCGCTTCTTGGGTATTCATTAATTTCAATAACGCCTGCTTCAAATGCAGTAGCTACTTTTTGTAAAGTGTCCATATCTGAACCATACACATATGCAGCTAAACCATATTTTGTATCATTTGCGATTTTGATTGCTTCATCAACATCACTGTAAGTGATAATAGACATTACTGGTCCAAATATTTCTTCTTGAGCGATAGTCATATGATTATCTACATTTGAGAAAATAGTTGGTTTAATGAAGTAGCCTGTTTCTAGTCCTTCGGGTTTACCCTCTCCACCTAATTCAATTGTTGCGCCTTCTTGTGCACCAATTTTAATAAATTCTTGGATTTGATTAAATTGTTTACTGTTAATGACTGGTCCCATCTCTACTGTTGCATCTTGTGGGTCGCCAACTTTGATTGCACTCATTTTTTCTTTTACTTTTTCAATAAATTCATCTTTGATTGATTCTGGAACAAGAGTTCTTGAGCCGGCAATACAAACTTGTCCTGAATTACCAACTACTTTATGGACTGCTGCATCTGCAGCTTTGTCTAAATCAGCATCTTCTAAGATGACATAAGGTGATTTACCACCTAATTCAAGTGATACTTTTTTAAAATCTTTACTTGCTTTTTCCATGATTTTACTACCAGTATTACCAGAGCCAGTGAAAGATACCATTCTAATTTTTTCATTTTCAGAGATTGGATTACCTACACCAAGGCCATCGCCATTTACCAAGTTGAAGACGCCTTTTGGCACGCCTACTTTATCAAAAATTTCTGCTAAGATAATTGCAGCAAATGGTGTTTCTTCTGATGGTTTTAGGACTACACTGCTACCTGCTGCAAATGCGCCTGCTAATTTCAAGGCAGTTTGATTTGTAGGGAAATTCCAAGGTGTAATTAATCCTGCTACACCGATTGCTTCTTTTATAACGATATTATTGCCTCTACGCTCTCTAAAATTAAAGTTATCTAAAGCATCTCTTGCTGCTTTAAAATGTGATAATCCCATTTCGTAGTGGACATTTTCAGATGCTGTAACTGGTGTACCAAGCTCTAAAGTCATCGCTTTGATTAGATCTTCTTTACGATTTTCGTATTCTTTAACGATATCGTTAAGTAAGTTTTGACGGTATTCTACTGAAGTATTACGGAATTCTAAATAAACGCTATCTGCAGCGTTAACCGCATCTTCAACGTCTTGAGTATTACCTTTAGCAATTTTACCAAAAGCTTCTTCTGTTGCTGGATTAATAACATCCATTGTTTCGTTGCTGTGACTCTCTACCCATTCACCGTTGATATATTGTTTTGTTTGATTGAACATATTTACACTCCTCTTAGTCTTTTATATTCATAGTCCAGTTCTTGTGAAGTGAATTTCAAACTGACATTAGGTGATAATACTACCGTTTTAATCGGGTTTCAATATTTTTGCTTAAATACTTAGAAAATATTTTTACGTTTTTATTATTTGAAATTTCAATAAATTTTATTTTTCTAAAACACTTATTGGACCATTTGAATTTATAAAAATCATACTATGTGTTAAATCAATAGGTGACATTTCAAAATCAGAAAGTACCCATTCATAGATGATGCCGGTATAAGCAGAAGCTATATAAGTACATAAGAATTGGTCATCAATTTCTAAATTGTGGTTATTAACTATAGTATTGCTTAAAAAATTAATATAGTTTTCTTTAAAATAGTTATACATGTCTAAATTGAATCTAGTGTCATTCAGTATTAAAGTTTTGAATAAATAGCGATGATGAATAATATAATGAAAGACTTGGTTTGCTAAGTACAATTGAGCATCTAAAATATTTTGATGCTTATTAAAGAAGATATAAGGGTTACCAAATAATTCGTTGAGTGTTTGTGTTTTAATGTTTTTGTATAACATCTCAATATTTTTATAGTATTTATAGAATGTAGCACGTGTGATATTAGCCTTGTTGCATATATCAGATACTGTAATGTCAGTTAAAGCGCGTTTTTCTAGTAATGACAACACCGAAGCTATAATGCTTTTTTGGGTTTTATTTCGTTTATTTGTATAAATAAAAAACACTCCTTAAAAATAAACAATTATAAACAAAATGTATATTTTTGAACTTTCGCTTACTTTAATGAGTATAACGAAATAACTATAATGAAATAAAGCTATTGAGAAAGAAGGAAAAGAAATGCTAAATAAAGACTTAAAAACAGTGCTACTACACAATTATCGGAATCGTATAAATAAAGACGATGATTTTGATATTAATTCTGAGTTAGAGAAATTGTTGAATGATATTGGCTATTCAACTGCGGATGCTGGTGGGGAAGTTACATTCTATGGTAAGGATCCAATCCAACCTAGTACACTAAGGATTGCTTCATTAGCTGGTATAGGCTTAGCTGCCAAATCTGTTGCGCTTGCTTCCTTATGGCAAAACAGGGGAGGTAATGGGCAGGATATTTATGTAGATATAAGAAAGGCATTGAAACGTTTATCTCCTTTTTATGAAAGAAAATGGGAAACATTAAATGGATTTCCTGCTAAACAGCAATATTTTCCAAATAATCCAACGCGGTTTAGTTTTTACCAAACAAAAGATAATCGATGGGTGATGCCATTAAATCCTTACCCAAGTTCACATAGACATACGCTTGAACTCATCAAAGCATTACCAAACAAACAGTCTGTTGCTCATGCGATTAAACAGTGGGACGCGAAAGATTTGGAAGAAGCTGCTGCAGAAAAAGGTGTCGTCATGCCTATGGTAAGAACATTGCCTGAATTTATGCAAGAAGAACAGTTTGAATATATCGCTAAAGAACCACTTGTTACGATAGAGAAAATTGGCGAGTCAGAACCCGAGAGCTTCAGTGAAAACCCTCAACAACCATTGGATGGCATCCGTGCATTAGGCATGGGACATGTAATTGCTGGTGCAGGTTTAGGAAGAGGCTTAGCTTTACATGGTGCAGATGTATTAAATGTTTGGAGACCTTCTGAGCTAGAAGAGGAAACGTTATTATTAACTTCACATATCGGCATGAGATCAACCTATTTAGATATCGACCATTCAACTGAACATCAACAAAAATTTGATGACCTATTAAAATCAGCAGATATCTTTTTCATGAATAAAAGATACGGTTTCATGCAAGAGAGACATTTAACACCTCATGAACTTGCCGAGAAAAGACCGGGAATTATTCATTGTTCTGTTAATTGTTATGGTGATCAAGGGCCTTGGTCAGATAGAAATGGTTTCGATCAAACTGCAGGAAGCGCTATGGGTGTTATGGCATTAGAGGGTACAGAAAACCAACCTAAGTTACCACCAATCGTGGTTGTGAATGATTATGTCATATCATGGTTGTTAGAAACTGGAGCAATTAAAGCGTTAGAAAGAAGAGCAAAAGAAGGCGGCAGTTATAGAGTTCAGGTTAATTTGAGTCGCGTTTCACTCTATTTAATGTCATTAGGTATTTTTGAAAAATCATATGTAAATGATGTTTTTAATACGACAGATACGCATGCAATTGTCGCTCCTGACCAATTTGAATCTGAGACACCACTCGGACATTATATCGGAGTGACTGACCAAGTTACAATGTCAGAAACACCTGGTCATTACCATACTACGTTAATTCCTAGAGGATCTAGTAAACCAGAGTGGTTATCGTAAGATTTAAAGTATAGATAATTTCTATGCGGATTGTAGTTAGTTTGAGAACTAGGATTGTGTTTAACAATGATATAACAACAAGAATAAAGCAGATGAAGTGTTCATAGATTGAACGTTTCATCTGCTTTTTATACTCTTATTTATTCAGACAGTCGCTTATGTTTTAAGTCCATCCATATTAATAAGATAATGGTGAATGCTAGTGACAAAATACTTATAATAATAATGAGTGAAAAGGCATTGTCATATGCTGCTTTGCCAGCTTCGATAAGTTCTTTGCTAATAGATAAAGGAAGTTGTTCTGCTTGAACCAATGTCTCATCTAAACTGCCTTTTGCCTTAGATAAATCAACAGAATTACTATTAAAATCAAAGAATAAACTGTAGAAAACAGAGAATAATCCACCTAAAATAGCGATGCCTAATGATCCACCAAATTCAAATGACACTTCTTCAATGGAAGCGGCCATACCTGAATTCTTATCATCAGCATTTGACATAATAGCGTTAGATGCTAGCGTCATTGCGCCACCTAAACCAAGACCAATTATGATTAAAGTAACAATTTGTATGGCTAAATGTGCATGTAAAACCCAATAAAATGTTGATATGCCAATAAAGGCCAGTAGTAATGTTACCCATTGTAGTTTTAATGTACCAAATTTAGTTAATATGATACCAATTAAAATTGCGCCTACCAGTGAGGCTAAGGCCATCATCATTATTGTTAACCCAGCATTTAATGGTGTTAAGCCTAAAACAAGTTGTAGCCTTTGAGAAAGAATATATTCAAATCCCATCAATATAAAAGAAGTTGTAATAGCAACGATAGTACCGCCCGTAAAGTATGGATTTTTAAAGATTGCTAAATTGATTAATGGAAATTTTAATCTATTTTGTCTTCTAATGAACATAATTATAGCAATGAGTCCAATAGCGAAAGCACTGAATAATACTGCTGAATTATTTTCTGGTTTAGCTAATTCTTTGATTGCAAATACGACTGTAATCAGACCTACCATGATTTGGAATGAGCTTATAAAATCCCATGTACCATCTTTATTTGTAGGATATTGAGGTATTAAAATATAAGAAATAATTATGACGATAATCACAACAGGTATATTGATAATAAATACAGATGGCCATGAAAATTTCTCTAATAATAGGCCACCTATTACAGGACCTAAACCCGCACCAGCTGCGGTAATTGCCGACCAAATACCAAGTGCTAATGCACGTTCTTGGTAATCTTTAAATGTTAATTTTATAATTGATAGTGTTGAAGGCATCATTGTAGCAGCACCTATAGCTAATAATACTCTAGCCAATATTAATACAGTTGGTGTCGTAGCACTTGCTGCTAGTAATGAAGCGCCACCAAAAATAGCCAAACCAAGTAAAAACATTTTCTTATAGCCTACATAATCTCCCAATGTACCAAGACCAGGCAGTAACCCCGCAACTACTAAAGCATAGGCATTAACAATCCATAATTTTTGTGTAGCAGTCGCTTCTAAATCATGTGTTAGCAATGGTAGAGCAGTATATAAAACTGTCATGTCAATCACGATTAAAAATAATGCACTAGAGACCAAACATAAGATTATCCACTTTTTAATATTCATAACAGTCACCTACTTTCCATATATAAAAATATAAACTATATGGTAACCATATAGTCAAGAATGGTTTTGTAAGTTTTTATAAAAAAATAGAAGATGTTAAATTTTTTCGACTGCTATAGAAATTTTTGTGACGTATTTATCGGGACCATTAGTACTGATTTCATCAACAACATATTCTTCAAAGCTGTCACCAATCATTTTAAATCGATTGCTTATTAAATAATCTTTAATTTTTTTATGTGTTTTGTATAACGTTTCATCAGGACCTTCATGGTAGGCAATAATGTATTGTCCTTCTTCCCTAGTAAAATGTGATTCTTCTATATTTTGTTTTACTTGAATATAAAAATTTGAGAACTCAGTATATTTATCGTTTTGAATATTATTTTTAGCAATGATTACACCAATAGGATAACCAGAGTCTAGATGATTATGCTTTATAAAATTAATAAAAGACATGAGTTTATGCGATGAAGATTTAAGTGTTACGTCGCCTATAGTATCACTTAACAAATAATATTGTGTTGGTAACGTTATAATATCTATAGTAGAAAAGTCGGCTTTGTAAGACTCATATAAATAACTCTTTTTATTTTGTATGGTTAGTTTTTGTTGTTTTAATTGTTGGATTTTCAAATCTATTTCTATTTCTTTGTCAGTTAACAAATTAATTGTTTTAGGTAGTGATCGGATATCTAAAAATTCCTTTATTTCAATAAGCGATAAACCAAGACCCTTCAATATATCAATCACACTAAATATTTCTAATTGTTTTAAAGTGTAAAATCGATAGCCTTTGTCATTTCTGTACTGAGGCTTTAAAATACCAATTTCATCATAATGGAAAAGTGTTTGCTTTTTTACACTACATAATTCAGCGAATTCTCCCGTCGTAAATAAAGTTTCAGCTAAACTCATGGTTACCTCCTGTGTGATAATAATATGTAAATTACTATAATTATCATTCAGCAATAAAAAACATTCAAATATTTAGTGGGAAAAATTGGTTTATTACCTTAATAAAGAGGTTAATTTACGCTCGCTACAACTACTAGCTTTAAAAGCTGCAAATTCAATATTCGTGGGAGATTATCTTATTACAGGTGATCAGCCGAATAAATTAGATTATAAAATGATAGAAGATTTAGGCTTTAAAATTGATTTTGGTAACCATTGATTACCAATAAAGTAGCACATAGTATAAAAATTTTTAATGCAGTTTGATTTAACTCATACAATAATAAAGGGAACAGGAGAAACTAGTAATAAGTTTATCTTTTGTTCCCTCAAAATTAAACATTGTCACAAAAAGACATATATATTGTTAAGATCTTACTATGTTATAAAAAAGCTATTTAAGACCATCCACTAAGTTGTGCAATAATCAATGTAATGATAGAAATAACTGCCCATATTATAAAGAGTGGGAAGAAGAAGCGGATCCATTTAGTATAAGAAACGCCACCTATGGCCAAGGCTGCCATAAAGTAACCACTTGTAGGATAAAATATGTGCGTGAAGCCATCGCCAAGTTGGAACGCCAAGACAGCAGTTTGTCTAGTAACACCTAACATATCAGCTAAAGGAGCCATAATTGGCATTGTAACCAACGCTTGCCCACTACCAGAAGATATTATGAAGTTAATAAGCACTTGTACTGCATACATGCCAATGACTGCAATGGTTGGAGTAGTACCATCAATAACTGAACCAAGTCCATGAACGATGGTGTCCATAATCTTGCCGTCTTCAAGAACTACAGCAATGGAACGTGCAAGGCCAACGATAATTGCACCCATGAGTACATCCTTAAAGCCATCATTGAATGCTTCGCAAATAGTTTGTGTTGATAGGCCTGAAACGAATCCAACGATGACGCCCATGAATATAAATAAACCGGCCATTTCTACCATGAACCATCCTTGGGTAGTGACGCCGTATACCAGGATAATAAAGAAGACAAAGATAACAGCGATCCCCCATTTTTGTCTTGTTGTAGCTTTAGTTGGAGCATGTTCTGTAATGTGCTGATATAGCTCTCTTTTTTCTGAATCATCCTCATATACGGGGCTTAAAGTAGGTTGTTTATGAACTTTTTTAGCATAACGCATAATGAAAACAATTGTGACTGCTAACACTACGATAAATAAGATAATCCTTAAACCAATACCTGAAAATACAGGGATTCCAGAAAGCTTTTGTGCTAATCCCGTATTAATAGGGTTAAGAACACCTACTGTAAAGCCGACAACTGTTCCACAAAGAGCAATCGCTGTGGCAGTTATAGAATCATATCCTAAAGCGATGACGAGTGGAATGATGACAGGAATATAAACTAGCGATAATTCTGCTGTACCAATTAAAGTAGCTACAATAGCAAATACTGTAGTTAACACCGGAATAATAAATATACTTTTATAAATAAAACGACGTGTTAAGTTATCAACAGCAATTTCGATGATACCCGTTCTTCTAAGTACCATGAACATGCCACCAATAATTAATGTAAAGAATACGATTTCCCCAGCTTCAATAAGTCCTCTAGGAATAATCGATATAAAGTCGACTATGCCTACTGGTGCAGAAGTAATGTAGTGAAATGAATCAGCATCCACCATTTCTCTACCTTCAGGACCCTTAATTCTCTTGAATTCACCTGATGGAACAATATAAGTAGCAAGCGTAGCGATTACACCAAAAATAAATAAAATGACATAAATGTGTGGCATTTTAAATTTTTTCTTAGGTTTTAGCGCATGATTGCGTCCTTTATTGAAGTAACTCAAATAACCTCCCCCTTATATAAATGCTAAATAAATTAAATTTACCATAAAATAATTAAAAATAATTTGTTGAATTCTGAAAATTTAGAAATATTTTTGTTGATTTTTACATTTTAATATACATATGAAATATTAATTTACAAAGATAAATAAAAAATAAATGATTATTTATTTTTAATGGCATATAAATATCTGAATTTTTTATTCAATAATTGCTAATTTAACAGTTAATTATAGTGAATTATATGTATAGTAAAATTAATTTGAACAAGCAAAAGTAATATAGAACTTTTATTATTTGAAAAGTATTTGATTTTGAAATAATTAAAAGACCCTTTATTAATAAAGAGTCTTTTAAAATAACTTCTGAGAAACTTCGATTAAGTTAAGTATATGAAACTGTTTAATAATCATAATTTTAATATTTAAAAAGAATAGCCTCTATCTATTGCAAGATTTCTTTTGGCATTATATATAACTTGTTCTAATTCAACATCATATAAATCACATAATTGCATGTAAATAGGTAGTGGCAGATTTGAATTTTTTCCTCTTTCAATTTCTAGGAGGTCGCTAATACTAATATCTAAGACGAGAGCAATATCATGTTTTTTAAAATTTTTATTTTTTCTCAAGTTCATTAATTCATGACAAACGTACTTTTGGATTGTTTTAGCTTCTATTTTATTCATACAAGCACCTCCTACTAAATTGAATTTATTTAATATTATAACGAATAAATTTTTTTGTAAAATATTAAAATCATAATCTTTAAATTTAATTATTTAATAGGTAGGTGGATATACTACCCAGATTACTTTCAAAGTTTTATCGCTATTGTTTTTCCAAGCATGAGGAGATTGACTGCAAAAAGATATAGAATCATTTTCGTTCAATATATAAATATTATTATTAATTTCAATTTCCATTGTTCCTTGTAATATGGTAACAGTTTCTTCAATACTATTATGAGATAATAAGTCACCACTATTTCCGCCAGGCTTTATTTCACTATAAATCACTTCATAAGGAGCGTTCTCTCTGGTTATCATATAATCTGTAGATTTCTCATCAGGGTAAGAAAGTTTTTTAGCTTCTCCTTTTTTTACAATATAAGGAGTATTCTGAACATCTTCATTCTCGTTTAATAGCATTGTTAAATTTATTGATAGTGCGTCTGTTATTTTTTTTAATGTAGAAATAGAAGCTGAAGTAAAACCTCTTTCAAATTGACTGATAAAGCTGGGTGTAAAACCAGTATCTTTCGCAAGTTTATTAATAGTTATATTTTTTCCTTTTCTAATATTTCTAAGTTTTTGACCTATTTTTATATCAGTATCCATTGTAATTTTCTCCTTTTTATAATTGACAAATAAAAGCAAAACTATTAATCTGTACTTAATTAAGTGTCACTTAATTATTAGGGTTTGCTTATTTTAATTATAACAAATCGTTTACGGGCCTGTTTAAAAATTTTTAACATTAAATGGAAGCGCTTTCTTATAAGGGGGAGATTATTAAATAAGAGTAATTTATGACAACTTATAAATTCAGAATATTTAGTTTATTTTATTGGAGATGTCTAAGTTATTTTTATTAGCGAAAAGGTGGGGATAAAATTGTCTTGGTACAACCAAATAATTCATAATACAGATCTTGAATTTTCAAGCTATTGCAAGAATATGTATAAAGTTAACCGTGGTATATATAACACCATAGATTCGTGGTTTTATAATCAAGGGGTTAAAAATATTCTTCATAGAAGAAAAAAAATTATAGATTTTCTGAATTATTTACAAAGCAAAAATACATTGTCTTTTGGAAAAGGTGGATTAACGCACAAATTAAATGAATTCAATAATTCTTCAAGAATATGAATTTATTAAGGGGGAATATTCATGAAATTATTAGGCATTTCAGGTACTATTATAGGTTCGAAAACGGAAGTTGCAGTAAAGAAGGCTATAGAATATATGAATGAGGATGTCACTACAGAGTTTATAAATTTGAAGGATTATGATTTAGAATTTTGTGATGGTAGACCTATTTCAGAATATAACAATGACACACAAGAATTAATAGGAAAAATTTGTGTTGCAGATGCATATATTTTCGGTACGCCCATTTTTCAAGGTTCTTTTACTGGTGTATTAAAAAATCTATTTGACTTAATACCACCGAAGGCAATGAAACGTAAAATTATAGGGTTTATAGCTACTGGTGGAACGTTTCAACATTATCTTGTTGTTGAGAATCAGTTGAAACCAATAGCAGGATATTTTAGAGCTTATATCGCACCTGGAAATGTTTACTTAAATGATTCTCATTTTAATTCCGATAAAGAAATTATAGATGCAGACGTAATATATAGATTGAAAGAACTATCAATAGAAATGGGATTTATGCAAAAACAACTAGCGCATACGGAGCACACTGAGGTAGCAAAATGAAAAAGGAAGGGTGGAAAAGTAAAATAGATTGGCCGGTATTTAGTTTTAGTGGAGGAGTATTAATGTTGTTTGTTGTAATGTCCTCACTATTTACCAAAGCTACATCGAAGTTTGTTGAAAAGGGGTTTCAAATTTCAATTACTTATTTTGGTGCATTTTGGCAAATTTTATTACTCGCTACTTTTGCAGTAGGGCTATTTTTAATTTTTTCAAAATATGGGCGTGTACGTCTAGGTAATACTTCTAAACCTGAAATGGGTTTTTTTAAATGGGCAGCTATTGTCATAACAGCAGGATTAGGTGCGGGAGCTATATTTTGGGCAGCTGCTGAACCTATGTACTATTTCATTGACGTTCCACCAACTATGGACTCTAATATTGAGAACAAAAGTACTGAAGCAATACCAGCGTCAATGGCACAAAGCTTTACATCGTGGGGGTTTACAGCTTGGGCAGTATATGGAGCAGTAAGTGGCATTATTATAATGTATGCGCACTATAATAAAGGGATGAAAATACGCCCTAGAACATTATTATACCCAATATTTGGTAAGAAAATTGAAAATAATTCTACAGGATCGTTGATAGATGTACTTTGTATCCTAGGAGCTGTAGCTGGAACAATTGGAACAATTGGTTTTTTTGGTTTTCAATTTAGTTATTGGATGCATAGTATTTTTGGAGTCCCTGATAATATAATTACCCAAATTTTATCTGTAGTAGGGTTAATAATAGTAGTAACTATATCTGCAGTTACTGGTATTGATAAAGGGATTCAATTTCTTAGCAAATTGAATATTTGGTTAGCTATAGGAATTGCATTGTTTATTTTATTAGTTGGGCCAGGAAAATTTATAATAGATACATTTATCTCTTCTTATGGTATTTACATCACTCAATTTATAGATATAAGTACTTTTAGAGGAGACGATAAATGGGCTGGATCATGGATGCTTTTCTTTTTTGGGTGGTTTATAGGTTACGGTCCTTTAATGGCTATGTTAGTGGCTCGCGTTTCAAAAGGAAGAACTATTAGGGAAATTTTTATACTTGTTTCCATTGTTGCAGGTGTAGTTTCTCATTTATGGTTTACTATTTTAGGAGGAAGTGGTCTTTTCTATGAAACCAAAAATCCGGGCGAAGTTAGTAATCCTCTATCAGAAAATGGTTTGCCTGCAGCAGTGATTTCAATAGCTACAAATTTACCTATGGGGGCTATTCTTGTCATTGTGTTACTTATTTTAACATTGATTTTTGTTATTACTACTGCGGATACAATGTCATATTCAATATCTATGTCAGTAACAGGTGAAGGAGATCCGCCTAAAATTGTTAGAGTGTTTTGGGTAGTTGTTATGGGGATTATTTCTATAATTCTTATAAATATAGGTGAAGGAAGTATAAATGCGATACAATCATTTATTATTATAACAGCAGTTCCTATTTCAATTATTATGTTACCTGCTGTTTGGACAGCGCCTAAAATTGCACATAAATTAGCAATAGAGCAACAATTAATTGAAGGAACTAATAAAGAAAAAAATTTAAAATTTATAACTCGTAAATCAACAATGACGCTAAATTATAATCAAAATTTTAAAAATAAGGAGTGACTATATATGAAATTTGGTATTTTTGCGAATTGGAATGCACAAAATAGAGAAGAAGAGTTTGATAAAGTATTAGATGAGATGAGAGAACAAGCGGTATATTGTGATCAAAATGGATATGATTCAATTTGGTACACAGAGCATCATTTTGGTCATGAAGGGAATGAAATTATACCGAATCCATTACTAATTGGAGCTGATATTGCTGCACGTACGAAAAATATAAAAATTGGCCAAGCAGCTAACATTGTGACTTTTTGGCACCCACTTAGATTAGCAGAAGACATAGCAATGTTAGATCAAATGAGCAGAGGACGAGTTGAAGTTGGAGTTGGGAGAGGTTTGTATGGAAGAGAAGCAGCCAACCTCAATATAGCTGCGGATCCATCAAATCAGCAACAAAATAGAGCCATATTTGAAGAAACTGTTACAGTATTAAAAAAAGCTTTAACAGGAAACTTTTTTGCTCATCACGGAGAATTTTATAATTTCCCTCCAAAAGGTATTAAATGGGAACATCCGATGAGTCCATCTTCAGAAGATTTTATGGATATAGATAAGGGGGAAATAAATAAAGTAGCTATAATGCCACCTGCTTATCAAAATCCGCATCCTCGGTTTTGGCAAACAATTGACTCAACAACTTCAATCAAGAAAGCAGCTAGCGAAGGAACTAACGCGATATTTTGGATGCCACCAGTAAAAGAACTAAAGAAAAGATTTCATTTATATAAAGATACGGCTTCCGAAGCCCGTGGTAAAGAAGTCGCTTTAGGAGAAGGTATTGCTATAGTTAGAGATTTATATGTTGCAGAAACAATGGAGCAAGCAAGAGAAGATGCTGCTGAAGCAGTATTGAACAATTACAGATGGGTTTGTCATTGGAGAGGGTTAGGTAATTTAATGAACCCTGACGAAGAATTAACAGAAGATCAAGAACTAGATTATGATTTTTTACATCCTAGAAATTTATTATTCGGGACTCCAGAATATGTAACAGAAAAAATTAAAGAATTACAAGACGAGTTAAATTTACAAAATCTTTTATTATGGGTAGATCATAACGGCCTATCCCATGAAAAAAAGATGAAAAGTTTAAAATTATTCACCGAAAAAGTAATGCCAAATTTTAAATAATGGAAAGGCGGAATATATAATGGTAGAAATTAGAAAAATATTTACAACAATTGAAGAAACTTTTATTGAAGGGCAGAAAGAAGTAGAAGTTCCGGTAAAAATGATAATAACTGCAGCAGTAATTAAAAATCCTTGGTATGGAGAAAGATACGTTGAAAACTTAAAACCAGAAATAGATGAACAAGCACCTATAATAGGAGAGACTTTAGTTGAAGAACTATTTAAATATATTAATTCACCAGATGAAGTAGAAGCTTTTGGGAAAGCAGCAACAGTAGGCGTTGATGGAGAAATTGAACATGCTTCAGCCTTTATTCATACATTAAAGTTTGGCAATAAATTTAGAGATTCTGTTGAAGGAAAAAGTATACTTAGCTTTACAAACAAGCGCGGAGGCCCAGGATCTAAAATTACTATACCTATGGTGCATAAAAATGATGATTCAAAACGATCTCATTTTGTTACATTTGAGACAAGTATTGATGATGCACCAAGACAAGATGAAATTGTAGTTGCTATTGGGGTTTCTACAGGGGGACGTCCACATCCTAGAACGGGAGATAGACATCAAGATATGAAAGACATGGGATTACTATAAATGAAAAACGGCATAACATCAGATAATACTTACTATGTGACTGCTGGTACAGGAGACCCTTTAATTTTAATTCATGGTGTGGGGCTTGATCATACAATGTGGAAAGAACATATAAACTATTTTTCAGCATATTATCAAGTGTTTGCTTATGATATGTTAGGTCATGGAAAATCAAGTAAGCCTGATAAAGAAAACTATGAATTACAAGATTTCACAGAACAATTATTGAATTTTATGAATGAACTTAATATTCATGAATCCCATGTTTTAGGGTTTTCCATGGGGGGGATGGTAGCACAGTCATTCGGTAGTGTTTATAAAGAAAAAGTTAAATCACTTATATTCTCTAATGCGGTTGCCCATAGAAATGACAGAGAAAGGCTTTCAGTACAAAAAAGAATACAAACTGTAGAGAAATTAGGAAAAAATAGCACAATTGAACCAGCAATAGAAAGATGGTTTAATGATACATTTATCAAAAGTCATTCAAATCTAGTAAATCAAATTAAACAGCGTCTTAAAGACAACGACGAAGACAGTTATTTAAAAGCATATCGAGTTTTTGGAGAAGCTGATCGCTTATTGTGGAAAGATTTATGTGAAATTAACGCTCCTACACTTGTAATAACAGGTCAATTTGATCAAGGCTCGAACATCAGAATGGCAGAAGAAATGGTAAAGCGTATTTCTCAATCAAAATTAATAATCATCCCAGAAGCAAGACATATGTTACCTTTAGAAAAATTTCAGATTTTCAATCAAAACGTACATGGATTTTTACAGAATATTGATAACGAGGTGAAGAATAATTAGTAAATTAAAGCAGTATAATATGTATATTAATGGAAAGTGGGAAAAACCAACAAATAGCTTGTATTTTGATAGTTATGATCCTGCTTCAGGGAAAGCATGGAGCCAAATAGCAAGAGGAAATGAACAAGATGTACAAAAAGCTGTTGAAGCTGCATATAATACATTTAAAAGTTCGTCTTGGTCTGAAAAGACTTTCACTGAACGTGGACAAGTGTTAAGAAAGCTTGGAGACATATTAGCTGAAAAGGTTGATGAATTAGCTGCTTTTGAAACTCAGGATAATGGCAAAGTAATTAGAGAGATGAAGGGACAGCTCAGCTATATGCCACAATTCTTCTATTATTATGCTGGCTTGGCTGACAAAATTAGTGGTGATACATTACCAATTGATAAAAAAGATTTATTTGTTTATACAAAAAAAGAACCAGTCGGTGTTGTAGCAGCTATAACACCTTGGAATTCCCCTTTATATTTAACTTTTCTTAAGTTAGCACCAGCGTTAGCAGCAGGAAATACTATAGTTATTAAACCATCTGAATATACTTCAGCTTCTCTTTTAGAATTTGCTAAGTTAACAGAAGAAGCAGGTGTACCTGATGGTGTTATTAATATTATTACAGGATTTGGTAACGAAGTAGGCGATGCATTAACAACGCACCCATATATCAGTAAAGTAGCATTCACTGGTGGTCCAGAAGCAGCACGTCATATTGTGAGAAATACTGCTGAAAATTTTGCCAAACCAACTTTAGAACTTGGAGGAAAATCCCCCAATATCATTTTTGATGACGCAAATTTAGATAATGCTTTAATGGGCGTTCTAGCTGGTATTTTTGGAGGTACTGGACAGAGTTGCGTGGCTGGATCAAGAGTGTTCCTACATGATGATATCTATGATGAATTTATGGAAAAATTAGTAAAAAGAACTAATTCAATCGTTGTAGGTGACCCTCAAGATGACAGAACTGAAGTTGGTCCAGTAGCTACTAAAGAGCAATTAGAAAAAATTGAAAAATATGTATCAAAAGGAATTGAAGAAGGAGCTAATCTAGTTGTGGGAGGAAAACGACCAGAATATTTAAAAGAAGGATGGTATTTTGAGCCAACAATATTTGAACATACTAGCCATTCTGATTGTTTAGTGCAAGAGGAGATTTTCGGCCCTGTTCTAAGTATTATAAGGTTTAATGATGAAGAGGAAATTATTAGATTAGCTAATGACACACGCTATGGTTTAGCCGCAGGAATTTGGACAGAAAACATTGGAAGAGCACAACGAATGATTGATTCCATTGATTCAGGCATAGTATGGGTGAATACTTATAGAAGTATTTCACCAATGGCCCCTATTGGCGGTTCAGGTATGAGTGGTTATGGCAGGGAAGGTGGTATAGAATCTATTAATGAATATTTAAAAACAAAAACAATATGGATAAATTCCTCATCTGAACAAATGGCCGATCCTTTTGTAATGAGATAAGTTTTAATTTTTAGTTCAGCTATCGTCATTAAATACAGCAATTGAGGTTAGTTGAATTTCAATTGTATTTTTTTCTTTCGTAATAAGTATTTAGATGTTAACGAAGCGCTTAGACCATTGATAAATAACAACCAATTAATTGATATATTTAAAAAAATTCAAAAATTAGGTTTTAATATCGTGGTGCATTCTAATGGAAATGTTGCTATCAAAGTAGTCATTGATACTTGTAAAAATGCTCTTTATTAAAATTTTATTGAGCGTAAATGGTAAATATTTATAAATAATAAAGTAGTAAAGTAAACTTATATTTTATAAGTATGCACAGTAGAACTAAATAACCCCTCACTAACTCAAATAGTGAGGGGATTATTTAGTTCTACCAAAATTGTTTCCATTACCAAACTATTATAAATAATTAAATTTATAATGACTTAATATTGAAAAAAGCTCTTCTAGCATATTTATATAAAGTTTGTGGCCATCATGTTTCAAATTCTATACAATTTCAAAAGTTATCTCATAAAATTATTTTTTTACATTTGCCTTCGCCGGTAACTTCAAATTCCATTTTATATTCATTTTAATGTTTTTGAAATAACGTACAAGACTTTTTGTTCCAATTGTTTTGTAATAGCGGTTAACACCTCAGAATTTAAATTTTGCTATTTATATAACTGAAATATATTAGTCGTTTCATCGACTTTTAGATGTAATGAAACAAGAATTTTTAATAAGTAATATCATACCTATTTATAGTATTAATTGAGAGTTAGTAGAGTGTAAAAAATATTGAATATACAATTTTAGTTATAATAACTTGAAAATATTATTTTTTAAATGTAAACTTTTAATTTATAAAGGTTAACATTTAAAGGGGGAAGATTTTTTATGAATATATTTATTACAAGTACTAATACGAATATGGGAAAGACTTATATAACTAAAAATCTCTTTAAACTATTAAAAGAAAAAGGCTATAATGTATGCATTTTTAAACCGTTTCAAACAGAAGAAATAAATAATGGAAGATACCCTGATTTAGATGTATTTAAAAAAGAATGCTTATTAGATTATAAAATGACATCATTATATAAATTCAGTGATCCAGTATCGCCACATTTAGCGTTTAAAATTGAAAAGAACCAAAAACTAGATAGACAAAAATTATTGCATAGGGTCAAATTTTTAGAAAATAAATTTGATATTGTCTTAATAGAAGGTGCAGGAGGTATTGGGGTACCTATTTATGAATATGATAATCATTTTTATATGACTAAAGATTTAATCAAAGAAACATCTGAACTTATAATTAGCGTTTTACCTTCAAAATTAGGTGCTATCAGCGATGCTATTGTGCATCAAAGTTATATAGATAAGGAAGATCTCCCACCTAATTTACTAATTATGAATAATTACATAAATGACTTTATTGAAAATGATAATAAAAAAACAATTGAAAAAGAAACGGAAAAGGTTGTTTATACTTTCCAAAAGGATGGTATCCACAGTGATTTTTCAGAAGAATTTATTCAATATCTAATCGGAGGAAATAATGAATAATACAAAAGAGTTAAAGATTAAAGACTCAGAATATGTTTGGCATCCATTTACTCAGATGGGCGTTTACACAAAAGATAACCCTATTATTATTGAAAAAGGGAAAGGAAGTTACTTATATGATACAAATGGAAAAAAATATTTAGATGGATATGCTTCGTTATGGGTTAATGTTCACGGACATAATAATAAAAAACTAAATAAAGCGATTAAAAAGCAATTAAACAAAATTGCGCATTCAACACTTTTAGGGTCATCTAATATCCCGTCTATAGAACTTGCAAAAAAACTTGTGAATATTACGCCTGAGAAACTTAAAAAGGTGTTTTATTCAGATACCGGTAGTGCGTCAGTGGAGATAGCTATTAAGATGGCCTATCAATATTGGAAAAACATTGATCGAAATAAATATTCTAAAAAAAATAAATTCTTAACTTTAAAAAATGGATATCATGGAGATACCTTAGGTTCTGTAAGTGTTGGGGGTATAGACAGCTTCCATCAAATTTTTAAAGATTTGATATTTGAAAATATACAGATAGAAAGCCCATCTATATATAAAAGTAGATACGTAAATGAAAAGGATATGATTGATTCAATTTTAAATAGTATTGAAAATATTTTATTAGAAAGAAATGAAGAAATAGCAGGTTTTATTTTAGAACCTCTTATTCAAGGAGCTACCGGTTTGTTCGTTCATCCAGAAGGATTTTTAAAATCTGTAGAAAAGTTATGTAGAAAATATAATGTGCTTCTAATTTGTGATGAAGTAGCTGTGGGATTTGGACGAACAGGTGCAATGTTTGCTTGTAATCATGAAAATGTACAACCAGATATTATGTGTCTAGGTAAGGCAATTACAGGAGGGTATTTACCTTTAGCTGCTACTTTAACTTCTCAAAAGGTCTATAAAGCATTTTTAAGCGATAATCATAGCATTAATACATTTTTCCATGGTCATACTTATACGGGTAACCAAATAGTATGTTCTGTTGCTTTAGAAAATATTAATCTTTTTGAAAAAACAAATCTTATAGCACATATACAAAAAACTTCTGAGACATTAAAAAGTAGATTACACACTCTTAAATCTCATGAAAATATAGGTGATATTAGAGGTAGAGGGCTTATGTTTGGCGTTGAATTAGTAAAAGATAAGCATAATAAAGTAGATTTAGATATAAATAGTGTAGAAAGAATAGTGCGAAATTGTAAAGAAAATGGATTAATGATAAGAAATTTAGAAAATGTTATTACTTTTGTTCCAATTTTAAATATGTCCAATAAAGAAATTAAAAAAATGGTTAATATTTTTGAAAAATCACTACACAATATATTAGATGGGGATGAGTAGCATGAATTTAGCTGAAAGAATTTTACAAGGAGAAACTTTAACTAAAGATATATTATTGAAAATATATGAAGATACTAATATAGATACATTAGATTTATTAAGCGAGGCTTATATATTAAGAAAACATTACTATGGAAAAAAAGTGAAACTAAATATGATCTTAAATGCTAAAAGTGGTATATGTCCAGAAAATTGTGGTTATTGTGGTCAATCTAGAGATATGAAGCAAAAGCAAAGATATGCTTTAGTTCCGGAAGAACAAATTATTAGTGGAGCAAAAGTAGCTCATGAGAATAACATAGGTACGTATTGTATTGTAATGAGTGGACGAGGCCCTAGTAATAAGGAGATCGATCACATAAGTAGAACTGTAGAAGAAATTAAATCAAACCACCCTCAATTGAAAATATGTGCGTGCCTTGGTTTAACTAATGATGAACAAGCTAAAAAACTCAAATTATCTGGCGTTGATAGATATAATCATAATATAAATACTAGTGAAAACTATCATGAAGAAGTTGTAACTACGCACACGTATAAAGATAGAACAAACACTTTAGAAATTATGAAAGAAAACAATATATCGCCCTGTTCTGGTGTGATTTGTGGAATGGGAGAGTCAAATCAAGATATTATTGACATGGCCTTTGCCTTAAAAGAAATCGATGCCGATAGTATTCCTATTAATTTTTTACATCCCATTAAAGGTACAAAATTTGGAGAAATGAATGAATTGACTCCTATGAAATGCTTGAGACTTATAGCTTTATTTAGACTAATTAACCCATCAAAAGAAATTAGAATTGCTGGTGGTAGAGAAGTTAATTTGCGTTCATTACAACCTTTGGCTTTAAAGGCAGCAAATTCAATATTTGTAGGAGACTACTTAATTACTGGAGGACAGCCTAATAAATTGGATTATAAGATGATAGAAGACTTAGGATTTGAAATTGACTCTGGATATAATGAACTGAAAGGAAATGAGGAATGAACTCGAAGAGTAATTTAAAAAAATTACATGAAGAAGGTTTATATAGAAAACTTAAATCTATAGAATGCGTTTGTGATAAATATATATATATAGACGGTAAAAGATATACAAATTTTACCTCTAATGATTATCTAGGTTTAGGACAATTAAAATTTAGTATTCAAGATTTTTCAGAATTTATGAAGATATATAGTCCAAATTTATCTAGTTCTAGATTAGTTAGTGGAAATTCAATAATATATGATGATTTAGAATCTACTATAAGCAACTGGCTTAATTTCAAAAATTGCTTAATTTTTAATAGTGGGTATGATGCTAATTTATCTATATTCAATATTTTTAAAGATGAAGATATATTAGTTTTTTCAGATCAAAAAAACCATGCGAGTATCATAGATGGCATTAGACTCAGTGGTTTAGATAAAAAAATTTATAATCATTTAGATTATAAAGATTTAGAAGAAAAATTAGCATATCATTCAAACAAAAATGTTCAAAAATTAATCGTATCAGATAGTGTTTTTTCGACTAATGGAAATATTGTAAATATAAAAAAATTAGTTGAATTAAAAAATAAATATAACGCAATTCTTTTGATGGATGCTTCTCATAGTTTAGGTTTAAGTATATTTGAAAACTATCATGATGTAGATGTTTTAACAGCTAGTTTATCAAAGGCATGGGTCGCGCATGGGGGGATTATTTTAAGTTCTAATGATATAAGAAAATTAATGATTAATCAGGGACGAACGTTAATTTACTCGAGTAGCTTGCCTATTTATAATTTATATTTTATTAAAAAAAGTTTACAGTGTTTGTTTGATGCTGATAAACGACGAGAAAAATTAACATATTTAAGTGACTATTTTAATAAAAGTTTTAAAGTTCTTTTTCCAAATCAAACAAATTCTGCCTCTCCAATTAAAAAAATTACTTTTGATAGATTAGATGTGGCTAAAAAGATATATAATACACTTTTCGAAAATGGTATTTTTTTAAGTTATTTAAGATATCCAACAGTCGAAAAACCGACATTAAGAATTTCGTTATCTTATTTTCATGATGAAAAAGATATCGATAAACTTTTAGAACTAATCAATCAATATTATCAAGGTGAAAAAAATGTATAGTATTAAGATGCGAGCTAGTAATGAGCAAATTCATATAAGTGGTGCCGAAACCATATGTGAATTTGAAAATTTAGAAAAAAATATTAAAAAATATTTTAATAAAGCTTTTTATCATGAAAACGGAAGTATAGATTTTTTGAATTTAAAAATTGAAAAAATAACAAAACCTATTCAAAATCTAAAAGCTTTACCAATAATCCAGAATCAAAATACTAATATGCAAGATTTGGCTAATAATAGTGGTATTTCTGATAAAGCTTTAAAAAATGGATTTCAATATATTGAAAATGATATCGCTTATACTGGGGCTATTATTTTATCGGCAAAAACAGGAAAGCGACTAGATTCTACTAAAAATAGAGGTGTTAGAGTGACAAATTTTGCTTTTAAAAACAAAAATAAAATCAATGATATCTCTGAACGAGTAAAAGATGCGCTATCAATAGCAACCTGTATAAATTTATTTAATAATGTTAAAGGAGAATTATGTGTATCTGATGACTTAAATTATACTACAGGTTATTATGCTTCTCCCACATTAGGATATAATAGAATATTTAATATTAAAAATAAGAATACACGTGTAGGAGGTAGAATTATTTTTGTTGGTGAAAAAATAGATCTAAAAAAATATATTGCATTTTTAGAGGAAGTACCTAAACAAATAATATATTAATAAAATTAGGAGTGCTTAAATTGTCATCAAAAGAAATAACGCAGATAAGTTGCATTGCAGCAATATTAAGTATATTTGCAATAATAAAAATGCCATCAATTTTACCAGGTTTAGAATTCCAACTTTCAGCACCTGTATCTCTTTTAATTTTAGCTATTTTTGGTATTAAGAAATATTTTATTGGAGGATTGTTATCTAGTTTTATATTATTAATATTAGGTATATTTAATCCTATTAATTTGATTGTGTCTTTCTGCTTTAGGTTTGTAGCAATTTTAGTTATTTGGTTTTTTAAAGTGAATGTTTTTTCTTTGATTATTGCCGCTGTATTAGGTAGTACTTTATCAAGAATTATTTTATCTCAAATTTTGAATTTACCTATTTTAGTCGTAGTTATTAACGCTGCACCAGGGATAATGTTCACTATAATTGTACTGATCCCGTTATATTTGAGTTTAATTAAAAATAATTTAATTAAAAATATTAGTATAAATAAAAATTGAATGAAAAAATAGCATGACAATTATATTGGTTTTAAGGTAATCTATATATAATTGTCATTCTATATTTAAATGGATATACAAGGAGTGTTTGTTAATTGAAGAAAAAATGGATGTGGCTTATAGGAATTGTTGCAGTTATAGGATTGTTAGCTATTGCTTTAGTGTTAAAACAAGCGAATAGTGATGAAAAAGATAAAGACGGTTACGATACATATAAAGTGGAGAAAGAAAGTCCACTTAATTTAGAGGGGAAAGCATCACCTCAAGCAGTAAAAACATATAACAACAATAGTCAATTAGGCACATTTGTAAGTCCACAAGTTGATGATGGTCAATCAGTTAAGCAAGGTGACTCACTCATTAACTATAACGTTAACAACAATAAACGCCAACAATTAGTAAATAAAGTGGACGAAGCACAGCAAGCAGTTAATGAAGATTATAGAAATATTAATCAAGCGCCAAATAACAATGGTTTACAAAAGAAACTGGCACAAGATCAAAGTGCATTAAGCGAAGCACAACAACAGTTGAATCAACACGATAAACAAATCAATGACAGCGTATATGCAGCATTTGATGGTAAAGTAGATATCAAAAATAAGGAAAATGTAGCAGATGGGCAAACGATATTGCAATTGGTTTCAAACGAACCACAAATTAAAACAACTGTTTCAGAATTTGATTTAGAAAAAATCAAAGAAGGAGACAAGGTAGACGTTAAAATCACAAGTAACGGTAAAACAGGTAAAGGGACAATTAAAAAAATCGCAGAATTACCTAAAAGCTATGAAGATCAGTTGAGTGAATCTGGTGCAGCAGGTGGTGCGAGTGCCGGAGGAAGTGGTGATGAAGAAAGTGCTACAACACAGTCATCAAACCCGGTTCAATCAGCACCAAGTGGCGGTAATGATTCAGAGTCATCTAAGTACACAGTGATTATTAGTGATATAGATATTCCAGTACGTGCAGGTTATTCTATGGAAGTAAAAGTACCACTAGACTCTATTAAATTACCTAAATCGGTATTAACTAAAGATAATAATGTTTTTGTCGTTAATAATGATAATAAAGTAGAAAAACGTAATATTAAAATTGATAAAATAAATGGAGAAATTTTTGTTAAAGAAGGGCTGAAAAAAGGTGACAAAGTCCTCAAAAATCCTAAAAACACATTAAATGATGGAGACAAAGTTGAGGTGTCATCATGATAGAACTTGTAGATATCAATCGCCACTTCAAAAATGGGGATAAAGAGAACCATATTTTGAAAGACATTAATATCAACATTAACGAAGGTGAATTCATTGCAATTATGGGCCCTTCAGGTTCTGGTAAGAGTACATTAATCAATATATTAGGGTTTATTGACCGCGGATATGAAGGAGATTACCTTTTTAATGGAGAAAATTATAAAAAAACTTCAGATAATCAGCTCTCAGATATTAGAAATAAGACCGTAGGTTTCGTATTCCAAAACTTTAAACTAATTCAAAATAATACCATTTTAGAGAATGTAAGTATTCCTTTGGTGTATGCTGGTTTAAGACCACAAGCGCGTAAAGAAAGGGTAATCAATACGTTACATGACGTTGGATTATACGATAAAGAGCATCTTGTGCCTAATAAATTATCAGGTGGGCAACAACAACGTGTGGCAATTGCACGTGCCATTATTAATCAGCCTAAATTTATTATTGCCGATGAACCAACCGGAGCGTTAGATTCGAAGACTTCAAAGGATATTATGGAATTATTTATGAAGTTAAATAAAGAGTATAATACGACGATGATTATGGTCACACATGATCGTAAAGTGGCTGATAAAGCCGACCGTATTATTCATATTTTAGATGGACGTGTTCAGCAGGAAGAGGTGGTAGAATGAAGAATTTATCGAATATCATCGCCATCTCGTTCAAATCTATTTTAAAAAACAAACGACGTAATATCTTTACTATGATTGGAATTATTATTGGTATTGCGGCGGTTATAACGATTATGTCATTAGGTAATGGTTTTAAAAAGACTGCGGCAGATGAATTTTCAGATTCAGGTGCTGGTAAAAACTCCGCAATTATTAGCTTTATGACAAGCAATGGAGAAAGTGCGAAAAATAACCCTTTTAGTCAGCAAGATATAGGTATTGTTAAACAAATTGATGGCGTGTCAGATGCCGAAATTAAAGAAACTGAGGATCAAGGTTATTCAGCAAAAATGACAAATCCACAGAAAAAAGGCGACATTAGTATTCTGAAAAAGGACGAAGTAACGAGTCCTGAAGAAGGAAAAGGCTTTAATTCAGAAGATAATGAATTACGAAAAAAGGTCGTAACGGTTGATGATAAAATTGCCAAAGATGTCTTTAATAAAGATGCGATAGGTAAGACGTTGTATATTGATGGCCAAGGCTTTGAAGTTGTAGGTATCGTTAATGATATGATGAACCCAAAAGCTGTTAGCATGCCGTCTCAAACATTTAATCAATATATGGGCAATTTACAACAAGATTTTCCGTCATTGCAATTAACAATTGCCGATAATGCGAATAAAAAAGAAGTAGCTAACAAAGTTGCGGATAAATTGAATAAAAAAGGTTCGGGCATGGGTGACGGTAGCTATAGTTATAATGATACTGAAGAAATGATGAAAGGTATTAACAAAGTATTTGATGGTATTACTTACTTTGTGGCAGCAGTAGCAGGAATTTCGTTATTTATTGCAGGTATTGGTGTTATGAATGTAATGTACATCTCAGTTACTGAACGTACTGAAGAAATAGCGATTCGACGCGCATTTGGTGCGAAAAGTCGTGACATTGAGCTACAATTCTTAGTGGAAAGTGTTGTCCTATGTGTACTCGGTGGTCTCATTGGATTGATTCTAGGTATTTTAATCGCTAGTCTAGTTGATGCGGTCACACCAGATTATATTAAGAGTGTTGTTAGTATCAGTTCTGTAGTCATTGCGGTAGGTGTGTCTATGTTGATCGGTATTGTCTTCGGTTGGATTCCAGCTCGAGCAGCAGCTAAAAAAGAGTTAATTGATATTATTAAATAAATTCTAGGATTATGACAAATTAACATAATTCAACTTGGCGGAAGTGCATACGCTTAGGTGTTTACAGATGATATAATAATGAAGTCGCCTATCTCTCAGGCGTCAAGTTGGCGTAGAGAGGAGGTGTAATTATGCTTGATAACTTTGTTCACATCACGACCACGGCAGCGAGTGGTTGTATCGTAGCGTTATTTGCGCATTGGCTACGCAATCGCAACGATAAGAAAAAATAGGCGACCTTTAGCCAACACCTAAAAAATCCCCTCACTATCGGAAGTAGTGAGGGGATTGGTGTATTATGCTTAATAACTTTGTTAAGTGCATTATAACATCATAGTTGGTAGGAATGCAAAACTTCACTTATGAATTATTTAAACAGATGAATGTATAAATTTTATATGATAAATGTACGTTGTAGATATTACTACTTAGTCGTTTTCTCATATATTTATAAATTTTCAATAATTTGTTTTTCTTTGTTCTTAATTTCTTTATAATTGAGAGTCTGCTTATAAATTTCAGCAATTGCTTGATGTTTTTCTTTAGCTTCTTCTAAAAAACGAACTGCTTTTTCCCATGCATCTTGCCATTGTTTTGTACCTTTAGCAATTTCATTCTCATATTTTTCATCTGCTTGATTATCTATAATTGATTGATAAGTGTCTATAACTTCGTCTCCTGAACGCTCAGGATCATAATTATGTGGTGATGTACTATCAAAAGCAGCAACACTTAATTCAGGTATAATAATCATATCTAAACTATCAGGGTCAAAATCACAATGATATAGTTCTATATCGAAACCTTTTTCGATAGCTTGAGATACAATTTGTTTAAGTAATGTGGATTTACCTGAACCTGGACGTCCTTTAATAAAGAAACGTTTTTCTATATCATTCGTTAGATTTTTTACGAAATCATAATTACCATTTTCAGTTATAGTATCGAAAAATCTATGCTTCACAATAGCTTCTTTTTCTTGATAAGCATCTTGGAAGATATTTTGTAGAATTTGATTATTAAGTGTTTGCGCTTTTTCAATATCAATGGAAGTACTGAAATAGGATTCTACATCATCATGTAATTGTCTTGATTTGATAATGTGAGTAGAATAGTTTTTTAATAACTGCTTTTTTTGTTTAAATAACGCACTTATATCTTCTTGTTTATTATTAAGTTTTGATGTATCTATCGCACTTGTTAAATCTATAACTTCACCAGAAATATATGGTAGTGCTGGTTCAATAGCATATGGATAGCTGCCATCAAAAATACCTATGCTTTTATCTAGGATAATAAGCCCATCTAAAGTCTTGAAATCAAAAGAGCTATAAACTAATTCTATCGGTCTATGTTGTTCTTCAAGATAGTTGGCAATATTTTTTAGTATTCCGGACTTACCGTTTCCAGGTACACCTTTTAAAACATATATATATTCTAATGATTGAGCTTCTTGATTAAAATAATCATATACCCCTTTCCCACTATTACTTGATAAGAAAAATGATTTATTTATCATTGTTTACCGCCTTTCTTTCTAATTGTTGTTCAATTGTCTCATTACGACCTGCGCTAGAGCTAAAAATGGTTATTGCTAATGAAGTAATCAAAAGAATTAAAAGTGAAGGAATCCAGCTATGTGTAGCATCATGTAAACTACCAAAAAGTAGAGGACCTATAGCTGCTAATAGATAACCTATTGATTGTGACATTCCTGATAACTTAGCAGCAGTCACACTTTCTTCTGTTTTTAAACTGAAAAAAGTATTAACTAATCCAAAAGATAATCCATTAGCTATACCCAGTAAGATAATAGAAATGATGGCTATTTTAGGAAACATCATCATAGTAATTGTCCCTATAATAAAAATAACACCTGTAGTAAATGTAAGTAGTACTTGAGACTTCATTTTAGAAGCCCATATGGGTGTTATAAAAGTAAGAGGAATAATAGCTATTTGTAATATTGAGAGATAAATTCCAGATGAATTAATAGAAACACCATAATCTGACAAGTATTCAGGTAACCAATTAATTAAAGAATAAAATATTAACGATTGTCCTCCCATTAATATTGTGATTTTCCAAGCTGTTGAAGATTTCCATATATTAACTTTAGTATTACTTATTGAGTGCGTAGAATCTTGTTTCACATTTTTTTGAGAAGCCCAAATAATGATAGTGAACAAAGTAATAATACCTATCGTTATTAAGGCGATGTTGTAATTGAATGTTTTTACTAAGGGGCCAGTAGCATATGAAGATAAACTACCAAATATATTCATTACAACCGTATAATACCCTGTCATTATCCCAATACGTAATGGAAACCGCGCTTTAATAATTGCTGGAGCAAGCACGTTACCAAAAGCGATACCAATACCTATTAAGATAGTTCCTATATACAACCAACTTGCATGCGGCAGTGATCTTAAAATAATACCAATAAAAATCACTATTAAAGCATAAAAAATTGTTTTTTCTATTCCAAATTTATTGCTAGTTCTTGCGGCTAATAAAGAAACAACTGAAAATGCAAGGAGAGGGATAATTGTTATAAAACTAACCGAAATATTTGTTAAATTTAAATCAGATTTTATACTGGGTAACGCCACCCCAACTGATGTTATAGGTGCGCGAAGGTTAGCTCCTATGAGCAAAATACCAATAAAAAGCATCCAATTTATATTATTATGTTTATCGTTTGTTAAACCATTGTGCATTTTTTCCTCCTATTGTTATAATAAATGTAATAAAGCATATTTATATGGTACAATATGTTCGTTATAATGTAAAGAGGAGGAAAAAATGAACAACATCAATATGGTAGTAGCTAAAAATTTTTTAGATTATCGTAATAAATATAATATGAGCTTAGATAAAATATCTAATTTAACAGGTGTAAGTAAGAATATGTTAAGTCAAATTGAAAAGGGACAGTCAAACCCTAGCATTATGACTTTATCTAAAATAGCTAATGGTTTGCATATATCATTATCTCAATTAGTTGCTTATAACATAGGGGATATTAATAAAATTGAAGAAGAAGAATTAGTACCTATATATAATGATGATCAGTCAGTGGCAATTTATCCTTATTTTCCATTTAATTCAGAAAGTGATTTTGAAATGTTTAAAATGACGATAAAACCTAAAAGTTATATGTATTCAGAAGGCCATTTTAATAATTCAGATGAGTACATCATAGTAACAGAAGGAACTTTGAAAATTGATATAAATGGGATTAGACATAAAGTTGAACAAGAACAAGCGATACATTTTAAGTCTGATGTGCAACATACTTATATAAATGAAAGTGAAAATAACTTATCTTTAATAGCAACAATACAGTATTCCAAATAGACTTTTAACTTATTTTTATAAAGTTATTATTCAAGATGAAGATAAAAAAAGTAGTTAATGATTTTTTTATCTTCATCCTATTTTAATTCCAAAATTTTTTCATTATTATCATAATTTAACTTATCGGAAGTAGATATGCTTCAAAAGATACAGATGGTATAATAGTGGAGTCGCCTATCTCTCAGGCGTCAAGTTGACGTAGAGAGGAGGTGCATACGCGATGTCTGAAATCTTTGTAAACATCATGACCACAGCAGCAAGTGGTTGTCTCGTTGCGCTATTTGCGCATTGGCTACTCAAGCGTAATGACGAATAGGCGACTAGCCACACCAAAAAACCCCCTTACTACGGCCATAGTAAGGGGGTTTGGTGCATACATGCCTGATAATCTTTGTTAATTGCATTATAACATCATAGTATAGAGGAATGCAAAGTGAGAAATTTACAATGACAGTACATACATTAAAATAGGTAATGTTATGATGCATAGTATCGAAGACATAACCACATATTGAGAAGTTTCAGGCCCCTTATCAGAATATATCGTTGCTAAGGATGTATTGGTAGCCCCGGCAGGCATCCCTGCAGAAAGCACCATTACACCTAAAATAACTTTATCTGTTATAAACGTATTTAAAATTACAAATACAAGCCCAGGTATCACGATAAGACGTACAAAACAAAAAATATAGATATTTTTGGAGACCATAAATTTCTTAATATTGATTAACCCAAACAAAGCACCTGTAATAATCATAGATAAAGGAGCAGTCATACTCCCCAATTCATCCAGTGCAGTAGTTAATGTTTTAGGTAATGAAACATTTAATATCAATAGTAAGATGCCTAAAAAAGAAGCTAAAAGTGCAGGGCTTAATAGTGATGGGCCTATAGATTTAAAGTTAACATCATTTTTATATAATCTTATACCTAATGTAAATAAAAATAAATTAGATATTGTATTGTAAATGACAAGTATAAATAAGCCTTTTTCATCATATAGTGTACCTATAATAGGAATCCCTATAAATAGTATATTTGAGTATGTGGAACAACCGATCCATACCTTTTTCAGTGCTAGTTCCATGTGCGTGAAGGAAACAAGCAATTTAGAAAGAAGAAAGGGAAAAGCTACTAAGAATAAGCTGATACAAATGATTGTAACAAAGAAATTCAAATTATAAGCAGCTATATTAACGTTAAAGCTAGTTAATATAGCTGCTGGTAATACAATATTAGTTAATAAATTCGATAAACTGCTCATATGTTTTTTATGAATCCAATTTTTTCTGCTACATAGAAAACCAATGACGAGGAATATTAATAGTATTAAACATTGATCTATAACTGTAGTTATCATACTAATGAATCTCCTAACCTACTCATAACGAATATAGGTTACGGTTGTATTTAAATATTCTTCAAAACCATTCACACCATCTGCACCACCAAGTCCTGATTGACGCCATCCTGCATGATAACCAACAATAGCTTCTTCGGCTTCACAGTTAACATAAACTTCGCCGAATTTTAGTCTTTCACTTGCTAACATCGCTTCTTTTAGATTTTCTGTAAAAATATAAGAAGAAAGGCCATAATCAGAATTGTTTGCTTCATCTAATATTTCTTCAAAGTTTTCAAAACTTACGATTGGAAGTACAGGGCCAAAAATTTCTTCTTTCATAACTATAGAATCTTTGGAAAGGTTGGTTAAAATTGTTGGTTCGTAGAAAAATCCTTTTCTATCTAAGATGTGTCCACCTAATTCTATCGTGGCACCTTCAGCTACTGCAATTTGTACTTTTTCGTTTATTGAGTCTAATTGTTTGTGATTAATAATAGGACCCATTGTCGTATCTTTATCATAGGGATCTCCAGGCTGAACTTTATTCATTTTGTCTTTAACGAGTGTTATAAATTCATCAAAGATATCTTTTGCTACATAGATACGTTCCGGGCATGTACATACTTGGCCGCTGTTATTAATTCTTGCTTGTACAATATAACTAGCTGCTTTTTCAATATCGGCATTCTTTGTAACAATCGCAGGCGCTTTACCGCCAAGTTCCAAGTTCACGCCTTTTACATTATTTGCTGCACTTGCCATAACTGATTTACCGGCACCAGTACTACCTGTAATTGAGATGAGCTCAATGTCTTCACTTTGTGATAATAAGTTACCAACTTCTGAACCTGTTCCTGTTATGATTTGGACTAAACCATTTGGAATGTGAGTCTTTTGGATATATTCAGCAATTTTAAACGCGCCAAATGGTGTCTCCTCACTTGGTTTTATAACAATAGAACAACCAGTAACTAAAGCTGGAATAAGTTTTCGCATTAAAACAAAAATAGGTGCATTCCAAGGAATGATACCAGCAGTATTACCTACAGGTTTTTTAGTTAATATAATTGTCTCGTTTTCTACTTCACTTTGTAAAACTTCTCCATTATTTTTTCTAGCTAAACTACACATGTAATTAATATACTCAATAGATTTCTCTATTTCACCTATGGCTGCATATAGTGGTTTACCTTGTTCTTCAACATAAATTTCAGCCAATTCATTCTTATTTTTTTCTAATTGCTCAGCTAAATCTTGAACAATTTTAGCTCTTTTTACAATATTAACCTGTTCCCATTTCAATTGTGCCTCTTTAGCACCATTGATTGCTTTTTTAGTATCATTTTCATTTGCTAAAGTAACTGTATTGATTATTTCCTCTGTAACTGGGTTAATAACTTCTAATTGATTTGTAGAATTACTTTCTACAAATTGACCATTTATAAATAATTTATTCATATAATGACCTCCTTTTGTTATAATATAATCTTTACGTAACATTAAGTAAATACAGAGTGCAAATTGATATACTGATTAATTTAACAGTATAAATTGTGAAAGGGTTGAATAAATTGATAGAATTTAAAAATCAAAGTTTTAATTGCGAAAAAGAACTTGCATTAAATATTATTGGTGGGAAATGGAAACTTATGATTGTATGGGAGTTATTACGAGAAGAACCATTACGCTTAAACCAAATTGAAAAAGCTATTCCAAACGCACATCAACGTGTATTAATCAATCAGCTAAAAGAATTGGAAAAAGATGGACTTATTACACGTACCATTTATCCAGTTATGCCACCTAAAGTAGATTATAGACTAACTGAATTAGGAAAATCTCTAAAACCATTAGTAGAAGAATTATATAACTGGGGCATTTATTTATATAATCATGGAGAAAAGAAGGATAAACAATGAGAGATATGAATATAAGAGAGGATGTAAAACAAAGGCTAGAAAATGGAGATTATAGTTGTTCAAAAGAATATACACTTTCAATTATCAGTGGAAAATGGAAAATAGTTATTTTATACCATTTAGGACATGAAGGTGCTTATCATTTCAATGAGTTAATGCGTTTATTACCTAAGATTACACATCGTATATTGACTAAGCAGTTGAGAGAATTGGAGGAAGATGGAGTTATTTATAGGTATAATGAAACAATAAACCACCGCCAATATACCTTTTATGCTTTGACTTCAATAGGTGAAAGCTTAATGTTTATTATCGATACAATGTATGATTGGGGAGAGCGTCGAATAGAAGAGTTAAAATTAACACCTAAATATAATATTTCAGAAAAACAAGAATAGCGCACAAAATTGTGCGTTATTTATTTTATACTCTAGTAACTGTAAAATTATGTATATAAACAAGATAAAGGAGAGATATTATGGCGAATATAGCTGTATTGGTTACTGATCAATTTGAGGATATTGAATTAACTAGTCCTGAAGAAGCTTTGAAAAATGAAGGGCATACTTTAACAATTATCAGTGAGGATAACAAACAAATTATAACAGGTAAGCATGGTACGGAATATAAAGTTGATCAAAGTATTGAAGACGCGATTCCTTCAGAATTTGACGGCATACTGTTACCTGGAGGATTTTCTCCAGATTTATTACGTTCTGATGAAAAAGGTAAATTCGGTTTATTTACTAAACACTTTTTAGAAGAAGACAAACCTTCTTTTGCTATTTGTCATGGTCCGCAGCTACTAATAGATACTGATTTAATTAAAGGGAAAGAACTTACAAGTTTTATTTCGGTTAGGAAGGATTTAGAAAATGCGGGGGCAAAAATTTTAGAACAGCCAGTAGTGATTGATGGAAATTTAATTACTAGTAGAACGCCAGATGATCTCAATGAGTTTAATAATGCAATTTTAAATTCATTGAAATAGTAATAGTACTTGATATTCTTAATAATAAGTTTAGGATAGAAGGCCTGTTCCCAGTGGTTGTTTGTAACAATATACATGCATAAGAAAGAAGAAGCATAACATATGTTATGCTTCTTCTTTCTTATGAGTGTATATATTAGTTAATAAACTAGCTATAAATAGAATCAAAAATAGTATAAAACCATATATTTCAAATATGTTTAAGTGTTCATGAGATAATAGCTTATTCATTATCAGAAACAACATATCTAATGAGAATATTAATAACAAATGTACATAAATTGTTGTGAAACCAGTTTTATTTGTTGTGTTTTTGTCAGTCGTTTTATAGTGGTAAACGTATACAATAAACAAGCATGTAATAAAGGCAAAACACAACATATACAAAATATTCAATTGTGTTAACTCAATATTTTGTATTAATAAAACGAGTCCTTCGCCAAATAATAATATTACTAATAAGCTTAATCGTTCAGTCAAATGATTAAAAAATATAGGGTTTTGATATGAAATTTTATAAAAGAGTAGTGGAAATACAGCTACAATAAGAATCCCTATAAAATATACCCAAAAATTAACCGTGGATGGTAATATTATAGATATTATAGAAAAAGTAATTGATAACAATAAGCCAGTCGTATAGGCTAAAACCAATTTCTTATCTACTTGCGCATTGCCAAATTTATAATTTAAGAAATATTGTATGAAAATACTTAAATATATCAAGGCTGACATTAAGACAAACGGTATAAATGTTTGTTGGAAATCACCATTTATCGCTTTAGATAATATAACTATTAGATACATATCTATAAATACAAAAATATATTGATACCATTTTTGATTAAAAAATCTATTAACTAAAAGTGTACGATAAACCCATATGGAGAAGAATACAAGAAAAAGCATAAAGCTTTTTCCCAGTTCTTCTAAAGACATTAAGTTATGTGAAATACCTTCTGCTGTTTGGTTAATTGTTGATAAGATATAAACAAATATTAAATCAAAAAATAATTCTGTCATACTGACTTCTTTCTTTTCCATTTTCCACTCCTGAAATTATATTTTTATTTATTCTTCATCTAATAGTTTGAACTTCTCTTCCAATGTTTGGAGACCTTTGTTTATTAATCCTTTTTGGTCTATTAAATTTTTTTGATGCTCTAAAAATATATCTTTACGTTTCATTTTAGTTGAACTACCTTGATGATATAATTCAGCAATTTCTTTTAACTTTGATACAGGCATATGTGTTTGTCTCATACACTTTATAAATTCAATCCAATATAAATCTTCTTTTGAAAAATCTCTATAACCATTTTTATCTCTTGAAACAAATGGAAATAGCCCAGCTTTATCGTAATATCGAATCGTATGTTCACTTAAACCTAAATTTTCAGCTACTTGTTTAACTTGCATACTAACCCTCCTAAAAAAGGTGACTTTATAAAGTCACCTTTTTGCCTATTTAATCAGTTGTACTAATAGTTCTTCATATCCATTATGGATAATAGCTTCAAATCCAAATGTGGATTCCATGTCATTTTTTAATGTTGTGATAGTATCATAACCGATAAATTCAGGATCATCTATTTTCAAACCAATTCGTTTAATGTCATTATGAAATAAGTTGTTTTGATGAGAAAGATCAATAATCTCTTCTGCTAAAGATTTAACGTAATTATTAGTTGGGAGAGATACATGCTTATCATCTACGACTCTGTGTTCTGTAATAATCTTTATATCTGTTTCATTTTCTTTAAATATTGCTAAAAAATAATACATATTAATAACCACCTTATAAATTTAAGTAGATTAACGTGTCGTATATCCACCATTAGCGAATAATGTTTGTCCATTTATCCACCAACCATCTAAAGTTAAGAAAGTAATAATTGGTGCAATATCTTCAATTTTTGTAAGTTGATTATGGAGTGCTTGAGATTTGTGGAATTCAACAGCATCTTCCCCCTCTTGAGGATAGAAGAATGGCGTATCCATTGGACCTGGCGCTACAGCATTAACAGATATCCCTCTGTCCATAAACTCTTTTGACGCTGCACGTGTATAATGCTCAACTGGTGCTTTTTCGCCTGCATATGTTGAATATAAGCCAGTGTAAGCTGCAAGTAACGAAGTCGCAAGTGTAATGATTTTTCCATCATTGTTCATAGACTTTTCCGCATATTTGATAAAGAAATACGCTGATTTTGAATTAATGTCTGCCATACTGTCAAACTCTTCTTCAGTCGTTTCTGCTATGGGTTTCTTAAGAACTTTTCCTACGGTATTAATTGCAATATCGACTTTTCCAAATGTCTTCTCCGCATGTTGAAATAAGGCTTCAATATTACTTACTTTAGTTAAATCTCCAGAAAATAATGTAGCTTCTCCACCTAATTCTTCTACTTTTGAAAGTGTTTCTCTTGCATCATCTAAAGACTTCTCGTCATGATGATGAATAACTAATTTTGCCCCATCTTTCGCATATTCCGTACTTAATAGTCCACCTAGATTTTTTGCCCCACCTGTAATAACTATAACTTTGTCTTTCAAACTATTAAATTTACCCATATATATAACCTCCTTTGAATATATTTCTTATCATAAACCTTAGAGTGCGATATAAAGCAATACTTTAACAACAATTTCTGAATTTTTTATTTACTTCTCTACTTCACTATAAGAGTTACACTAAAACATTAATATATAATATATTTTATTATTTAATTCAGTTGATTTGAAAGGATCTTTGAAAAAGCATATCATTAAAACAAATAATAAAGGAGGTTCTATCAATGAAAGCAGCAGTTTGGTATGGTCAAAAGGATGTACGAGTTGAAGATCGAAAATCTAAAGAGTTACAAGATAATGAGGTTAAAGTTAAAGTATCTTGGGCTGGCATTTGTGGTACAGATTTACATGAATACTTAGAAGGCCCTATATTTATTTCAACAGATAAACCAGACCCGTTCCTTGGCCAAAAAGCACCCGTTACATTAGGACACGAATTTGCAGGCGTAGTAGAAGATATTGGTTCTAAGGTTACAAAATTTAATAAAGGCGATCGTGTTGTCATTAATCCTACAGTTTCAAATCGTGAAAAAGAAGAAAATATTGACCTTTATGATGGTTATTCATTTATAGGATTAGGTTCTGATGGCGGATTTGCAGAATTTACAAACGCCCCAGAAGAGAATGTTTATAAATTACCAGATAATGTTTCTGATAAAGAAGGTGCCCTTGTAGAACCAACGGCTGTTGCAGTTCAAGCAATTAAAGAAGGCGAAGTTCTATTTGGCGATACTGTTGCTATTTTTGGTGCAGGGCCAATCGGTTTATTAACAACTATAGCAGCCAAAGCAGCTGGTGCTAGCAAAATATTTGTTTTCGATTTATCGGAGGAGCGACTTAATAAAGCTAAAGCAGTAGGTGCTACTTATACGATAAACTCTGGTGAATCAAACCCAAGTGATATTATTAGTGAATACACTGATAATGGCGTTGATGTAGCATTTGAAGTAGCTGGTGTAGCACCAACCCTTAAATCTGCCATAGACGTTACTAAAGCAAGAGGCACAGTTGTTATAGTTTCTATATTCGGACATCCCATCGAGTGGAATCCAATGCAGTTAACTAATACAGGAGTAAAACTTACTTCTACAATTGCTTATACACCTACTACATTTCAGCAAACAATAGACTTAATCAACGAAGGCAATTTAAAAGTGAAAGATGTAGTTACTGATGAGATTGAGTTAAATGATATTGTAAAGTCAGGCTTTGAACAACTTGTAAATGATAAATCACAAGCAAAAATTCTCGTTAAATTATAAAAAATATAAAAAGGAGCCTCTTTAGTTTAGAGATACTCCTTTTTATTTTAAAATATTTTGTTTTTAACTAGATGTTGTATCTGAATAGCTAAAAAGACCTTTAGGATAATTATAAACATCATGGAATTTTATAAATCGATTGCATTTAATTTTAATAAATAAAATAAAAAGGAGTTGACAATGCGTTATCTTGTAACTACAATGGTTACAAGAGGTGATTGATATGAAAATAAGTAGTCGTTTTACGGTCGCTATTCATATACTGACTTTAATAAAAATCGAAAAAAATTATACTTTAACATCGAATCAAATTGCAGAAAGTGTGAATACGAACCCTGTTGTTATTCGAAGATTGATGGGAAAACTTAAAAAGGCTGGCTTTATTGAAGTGTCTCATGGAAGTGCAGGAGTTAAGCTTTTAAAATCATTAGACGAGATTACATTATTTGATGTTTATAGATCTGTAGAAGTTGTTGAACAAGGCAATTTATTCCAAATACATGAAGATACCAATATTAACTGTACAGTTGGTGCAAACATACAAATTGTATTGGAAGTTATTTTGGAAAGTGCACAGGATGCAATGGAGACAGTATTAAAAAGTGTAACATTAGAAAATATAATGAACAAAATTCTAGTAAACAATGGATAAATATATCCACCCCTACTTGTAACTGTAATACTTACAGTTACAAGTAGGGTTTGCTTAAATTAGATAAAACTGTATTAATCACCTCAATAAACATTATTGAAAGGAGAAATTACTTTTTCATTGAAAGCGAGTATTTATTCTGATTATAGTTGTCCTTTTTGTTTTATAGGTAAGGACCAACTTGAAAAAGCAATAAAAGAAACAGATGGTAATGTATCTATAGAATGACAAACATTTGAGCTGATATCCAAAAACCATTAACGCAATTACATTCTGTTAATGACTCATACAAATTATCACTCTGACAGTAAGAATGAAATCAGGTGAACGTATTAAAGATGTTTGTTTATCACTCATAATAGGTGCTTTAGCTCTATTATTATTTTTATTAAATATATTTTAATAATTAAAATTAGGAGGAATTTATTATGAAAATTGGAATTATTGGGGCAAGTGGAAAAGTTGGAAGCCTTGTATTAGAAGAGTCAATTAAAAGAGGTCATGATGCAACAGCAATTGTTAGAAATGCTTCAAAATTATCAAATAGTAATATAAATGTTTTAGAAAAAGAAATATATGATATTACTTCGGAAGACTTGAAAGATTTAGATGTAGTTATTAATGCATTTGGTGCGCCTCTTGGTGAAGAAGAAGCACATGTGAAAGCAGGCCGTGCACTTATTGAAGCATTAAAAGGATCTGATACAAGAGCAATTATCGTTGGTGGTGCAGGTAGTTTATACGTTGATGAAGCACAAACAACTAAGTTAATAGATACACCTGAATTTCCTGAAATATTTGTGCCAACTGCAAAAGGACAAGGTAGAAATTTAGAAGATTTAAAAACTTCTAAAGATATTACTTGGACATTTCTTAGTCCATCTGCAAATTTTGATGCTGATGGTCCTAAAACTGAAAACTATCAAGCAGGCAAAGACAATTTATTAATTAACTCTAAAGGCAATAGTTATGTTAGTTATGCAGATTTTGCATTTGCACTAGTGGATGAGATAGAAAATCCCCAGCATAAAAATGAACGTTTTACTGTGGTATCAGAAAATAATTAAGAAAATATAATTGAAAAGACAAAAATACTAATAAATTATATAACTTTATATGTCCAAAAAATTCAACACTAAATCTGTATATATGAAACATTTTAGAATGAAACGACTGAGTGTTTAAGGTATGCTCTAATCATGCAAATGAATGCAGTATTTTATAAGTGTTTTTTCTTGTATTATTAGGGTTCGGCTTAAATTTGGGCAAAAAACAAGCAAGGGTATCTTAAAACCCTCACTTGCTCGTAATTATTTATTCTAAAACTAAAGGTGATGGAAGGCTGAGACAACTACAATACAATGAGCTTTAGTAAAGAAGTGATTAAAAAGCCTCCCATTATTAAATAATCCTCTTAAGCAGTAAGGATTACAAACAATAGACAAACACTAGGATAAGAAATACTAGTGTTTAATTATGAATTTTAACAAAATTTTCAGAAAATAACAATGTATTTTAAAGTGATGATAGCGTTAAAAAAGCCTTCCATTGATGGAGGCTTTAAACTATATTCTAAAATAACATGTGATATATGGGTAAATCACATACACCTCTGTAATCGTTTTATGAGTATTTATTAACGAAATATAATTCTCGATGCAAATAAACGCGTCTCTCATCGTCTAAAAACTCATGACTTTCGATATTTATGATACATTGATTATAACACAAGTTTATATACTTAAATGTTCAAGAAAATCCTCTTAATTTATGGTTAAGAAGATTTGTGTCAAAAATGAAATAAGTTCAACTTTATTTCTTTTTCACTTTAACTGTCCTTTTCAGCTTCATATTAAAATTAATTTCATATATTAATATTGTAATATTTCGAATGTTTTTGTTAAAGTAACTTTAAAGAGGGTGATGATTAATGTACTATACTCAAGATGTTGAAAAAATAGTGGGAATTAATAGTTCAGCAATGAGGTATTATGAAAAGGAAGGTATATTACCTATTGTGAAAAGAGACAAGAATGGAAATCGTACGTATACCGATGAAAATATAGAATGGTTGAAATTTATTAAATTGTTAAGAGCAACAGATATGGGGATTGAGGATATAAAGCATTATGTTTTTTTATTTAAGCAAGGGCATTCTACGATAGAAAAAAGACGTGAAATTTTAAGTGAACACAAGGAAAGTATAAAAAATGAAATTAAAAGCAAGTTAGATTGTCTAGATCAGATTAACTATAAATTAGGTGTTTATGATGAATTATCACGTAATGTTATTACAGATATTATAAACAAGGATTGCCTTATTTGACCTAAAGTGTAGTTCAAGGTTTACCATTAATTATATATTTAATTAGTGGAGGCGTATAATATGAATAATATGAATAATATAAAAGATAAAGTAATCCTTATAACGGGCGCATCAAGTGGTATAGGAAAAGCAACCGCCACATCATTAGCACAACAGGGCGCAAAATTAGTATTAGCAGCAAGAAACAATGAAAAGTTAAAAGAAATTTCAAAGGAATTGTCACAAGATAGTAATGAAGTTAAATATAAACAAACAGATGTGACAAATATTAAAGAAGTAAATGAATTAGCACAGTTTGCCATTGATAATTATGGAAGAATAGACGTCTTAATTAATAATGCTGGAGTTATGCCATTATCTTTAATGCATAATAAGAAGATAGATGAATGGAACTCAATGATTGATGTAAATATTAAAGGTGTTTTAAACGGTATTTATTCAGTTATTTCTAGAATGAGAAATCAAAATTCTGGTCATATCATAAATATATCTTCTGTAGCTGGACACTTAGTTACTCCTGGTAGTGCAGTATATAGTGGAACAAAATTTGCTGTAAGAGCTATTACAGAGGGATTACGTATGGAGGAATCATCTCAAAATAGTAATATTAGAGCTACTATTATTTGTCCTGGAGCTACTAATACTAATTTAACTCAAACGATTACTGATTCGGATGTAGAAGGTAATGTATCTTCTGTATATGAAACCACAATAGAACCTAATGATATGGCTAGAGCTATAGCATTTGCAATAAATGAGCCTTCTAACGTCGCTGTTAATGAACTTATCGTTAGACCTACGAACCAAGAATGGTAAGTAAAGAAAACATCAAAAAAGAGCTTATATAGAAAAGAGGATGACCATTATGCCAATTTTAAAATTAGAAACACTAAATTTAACAAAAAATCAAAAAAAACAATTAGTTGAGGAATTAACAGAAACTGCTTCACGTATTACTGGAATCCCTAAAGAAGGATATTATGTTATTTTAAAAGAAAACAACTTAGATAACGTGGGTTCTGGAGGAAAATTATTAAGTGATCAAGAATAGTGTTTATGTTCTATCACTTAATATTAAAAAATAAATAATACGTTTCATAGATTTATCATTTCAAATATCTTATATAGAATTAAAAAGGAACAAGCATAATAGTGTAATTATGCTTGTTCCTTTTTAATTCTATATACAGTATATATATCTGATTAATGCAAGTTATTTCTTGATGTAAACAAAAATGTATATCAGTAACTGAAAATTTATTCACAAAGTTTTTTCAAATTCAATAAGTTGGTTTTTAAGAATATCTAAAGAATCAATGTTTGGGTTTTCTATTATTTTTGCCCAAGCAATGAATATATTCCCAAAGAAAGCGCCTTTCAATATGTCATGATGATCTTCATCACTAAATGAAAGAGAAGGTATCAGCTTTAATATTTTATACAGTGTCTGAGACTGAAAATCAGGTTCGTATTTAAGTTGTTTCATTGTTTCCATATAATTTACTTTATCTGAATATGACGCATTATCTAATATTTTTATTAATTTTTGAATGAAGGATTGCAATGTGAATGTTTTACCTAACAATCTTTCAATAGTATCTTTTAATACGTCTTCATTACTTAAGTATAAAATCTCACTTTTAGAATTAAAAAGTCTAAAAAGTGTACGTCGTGAGATTTCAGATTCATTTGCAATTTTATCCATACTGGTATGGCTATATCCATGTTCTTTAAAGAGGTTGTTTGCAACTTTAAGTATATGATTTCTAGTATCTATTGACATTATTTTACCTCCAAATTGATTTAATAATATTATAGCATAATGGTTTCTATTTGACACTAAGTGCCAAATAGAGTATATTAAACGCGTGGCACTTAGTGCCAAAAATATTTGAGGATGATATATATGGAAAATAAAAGAGTTTTAATATCAGGAGCTAGCATTGCAGGACTTACTTCTGCATATTGGTTAAATAATAATGGCTTTGAAGTAACAATTGTTGAAAAAGCCAAAGAAATTAGAGGAGGAGGTTATCCTATAGATGTAAGAGGAAGTGCAATAAATATATCCAAGATGATGGGGATATATGACTCTCTAAAAACAAAAAGTTTAGATAATATGAAAATCAAGTTTTTAGATAGAAAAAACAACTTGGTAGGGCAATTACCAGATACGTCAATGAAAGAACATGATGATATTGAAATACCTAGAGGGTATTTAACAAATGAGTTATATAAACTTGTAAAAGAAGAAAACATTAATATTTTGTATGGTGATTCCATAAAAAGTGTTATTCAAAATACCACTTTCGCAAGTGTAGAATTTGAAAGTGGTAATAAAGAAATTTATGATTTAATTATTGGTGCGGATGGCATTCATTCTAATACAAGAAAATTAACATTTGGTCACGAAGAAAACTACACAAAATATTTAGGCTATAATTTCACTGGATTTTCCATGGCCAATAATTTGAATATGTACAAAGAAGGATGGATTTATTCAGAAAATGCGAAAACATCAGTTATGTACGCTACTAAAGACGAAAGTTTTATACATGCCTTTTTAGTTTTTTATGAACCCAATGAATTGTTAGTTAATCATAGAGATGAAGAAAAACAACGAGAAATTGTAAAAGAAAAATTTAAAGATTTGGAAGGTATTACTCCTAACATGTTAAAGAGTTTAGATGAAGAAGAAAGTATATTTTTCGACACGACAACTCAAATTATCATGGATACTTGGTCCAAAAATAATATAGTATTAGTCGGAGATGCAGCACATGCACCCTCTTTTTTAACAGGTCAAGGATCAAGTTTAGCGATGATAGGGTCGTATATTTTAGCAAATGAGTTAAAAATAAATGAAACGTTAGATGACGCTTTTGAAGCCTATGAAAGAGCCATGAAGCCATTTGTAGAGGCAAATCAAGAGGTAGTACAAGAGGATAGTTTTTCAATTGTAGCGCTCAAAGATGATGAAGAAATAAAAAAAAGAAATGCTATTTTAGAACAGATGAGTAAAAGAAGTGATGATGAGCATAGTGCTAATGATGTGATAGATATAACTAGAGTTATAAATTATCCTAGCTTATAGATATTTTTTGTATTTTATTGATTTGAGCACCATGCTAAAAATTTGGATGAGTGCATTTGCGGAACTTGAAGCTAACTTATTAAGTAAACGTACGAAGAAAGGTTTAGAAGCAGCACGAGCAAGAGGGCTAAAAGGCGGAAGACCTTCATTACCTGATCATAAGAAAAGAGAGATTAAATTCTTATACGATGAACAAAAACTTACTGGAGAAGAAATTGCGAAACATACTGGAGTGAGTCGTTCTACAGTGTATAGAATTATAAAAAAAGGATAAGTCAATAAATAAATCTAAAAGTAGCCGATACAATGGCTAATTAAGAGTTATTAGAACAAAGTAATAATTTAAGCTACAATGAAGTTATTATAGAAAGGGCAATATGCTCTATCACTTTGCCCTAATGATTCTGTTCGAAAGACGGAAGCCTTTCAGTAAATCAAAAATAACCATTCTACCTAATCGATCAAAAAAGTTGGGAATGGTTATTTTTTGGTTATTGCTCATTACTACTAATTCAAAGATTCTAAGTACAATCATAATTGGATATGCTATCTCTCTGTCGAATCCTGTTAAACCGATTAAAGACCAATATATAAATACCTTGATTTCGCATATTTAGGGCCTACCTTGGATAAACATTTAAAGATACTTGTAAAGTACTGCTTCTATTTGTATGGTTTAGCAGTATGCAAAAGAGTGCGAATTAGCATTCTTTTTTCTTGTGTTTTATTAAAATTCCAACTCAATAATACATTATGAGTTTTGAGACGCTGTGAGAAGCCTTCATTTGCATCGAGCAATTTTAAATCAGGTATTTTATGCGTTAATGATATATAAAATTATTTAGTAGATTCATTTTAGTAAAATTGAATAGTTGCTCTACTTTTTTATATTCTCTATTCTCTCTAATTTATTGAGATAACAATACATAGTTGTACGGGAAACTTGCCATTGTTCTGCAATTTTTTTGATTGGTGTTCCATTATCATAAAGTGTTTTGAGTAAATTTAAATCTTGCTTATTCAATTTTTCAGGTCTTCCACCATAGCGTCCTCTAGCACGAGCTGCAATTCTACCAGCTGAAGAACGCTCTAAAATTAAATTACGTTCAAATTCAGCAAATGCTGCGAATAAATGAAATAACAATTGTCCAGTAGAACTTGATTTATCCATCGTTATATTTTCTTCTAAACTATGAAAACTCACGCCTCGTTCGTTAAGTTCATTAACTAATGTGATTAAATACTCCATGTTACGTCCTAGTCTATCTAGTCTCCAAACAACAACCGTATCTCCTGATCTCGCAAATTCAATTGCTTTATCTAAACCAGGCCTTTTACTTTTTGAACCACTCATATGGTCGTTAAATATCTTTTCACAACCATATGCGTTTAATCGATTCTCCTGTAAATTCAAATTTTGTAATCCAGTTGAAACTCTTGCATAACCTATTTTCAAAATACAAATCTCCTATATACATATCCAGTGTATCATAACTTAATTACAAGGCCTTTTGTGAACATAGATTTTTTGTTGGGTTTTTGAACATACAATTCTATGTCTAAATTGTCACTTTCCTTTTTATATTGCAGTAATTCCCCTTATTAAATTGCAAAAAGGACGTATTAATACGTCCTTTCGTACTTATTTCTTTAATATTCTATATATTGTTGCTCTTTCTTTTAATAATATTTTTAACTATTGATTTATATTATTTATTATATAATTATAAAAATTTTCTTTAGCTTTGGACATATAATTTTCTTTTTTCCATGCTAAACGTAAAAAAGATGTATATTTTGCTTCTTCTATTTCAATTAATTTTACGGGTAGTAAGCTATTATTGATAAGATTATGTGATATAAAAGCTATTCCTAATCCCTGCTCAACTAAATTTATCAATGATGATTCATCATCACATTGGCAAGTTATGTTTGGAAGAAATAATTTTTCTAATTCGTCATATAAATATGCCGAATTAGAATCATAATTTAATTTAACAAAAAATTCTTTTTCTAATTCATTAATAGAAACCTTTTTTTTTCTTGCTAAATGATGTTTTGTTGCTACTGCTAGATATACACGTTCTTTCATTAAAACTTCTGTTATTATTTGTGAATTATTTATTTCTTTATTAACAAAAGCAAAATCTACTTTGTTATTTAGCAATAAATTAATTTTTTCAGAGTCAAATCTTTTTTGTTTTATAAATAGATTTATATGAGGAAACGTTTTAGAAAAGTTTTTAATAACTTCACTAAAATTTTTATCGATTGAAGAAGCTGTAAAAAAGATGCTTCCTCTATTTTTTTCTTTTAAATCTTCAATTTTTTGAACACCAACTTCAATTTCATAAAAAAGTTGATCGACGTGTTTTAAAAATATTTTTCCATATGTATTTAATTTTATATTTCTTCCAATTCTATCGAAAAGTTCTGCACCCAATTCTTCCTCTAAATTTTTAATGATTTTACTTAATGCAGGCTGAGCCACATGTAATTTTTCAGATGACTTTGTTAAATGTTCTGTATTAGCAACATTTTGAAAGTATTTCAAATGTAATAACTCCAAATAATCACCCATCAATTCATATATTTTAATATATAATATCATAAATAAATATATATTGTTAATTATGTTTCTAATAACCTAAAATAATTTTTAAGGAGGAATAGAAATGACAAATAATAAATCATACTTTTTAGCTAGTAATAGTGGTAGAGGAAATTACAGTTTTTTTGACAAAGAAATTATAAATTTAGACTATGTTTATTTACTGAAAGGAGCGCCCGGTAATGGTAAATCCGAACTAATTCAAAATATTGCTAGTACACTAAATGACTGTCATATAAATATTGAACTAATTTATAGTTCATTCAATATCAATACTTTAGATGGAGTAGTTAACTTAGATAAAAATGTCGGGATTTTTGATTCAAGTTTTCCTCACAGTTTTGATAATATACTACCTAAAATAACAGGAGAAATAATAGATTTATCTAAAATATTAGATAATAGCATAATAAAGGAAAAATCAGAAAATATTTCTTCTATTCAAACGCAAAAAGAAAATTATTTAGAAAAATATTCTAATAGTATTATACAAGCAAGAAAACTCCATGACGATTTAGAAAAATATTTTAGTAACTCAATAAATATAGAAAAGGCACAACAATTAAATAACCGAGTTTTAAAGGAAATTTTTAATAATATCGAGTTCTTAAGCAAAGAATCAATAGTAAAAGATCGTTTTTTTGACTCGATTACAGAAAAAGGAAATTTTGATTTTATTGATAATTTAACCTCTTCTTTACAAAATCGATATTTTATCAAGGGACGCCCAGGGTCAGGTAAATCTACTTTGCTTAAGCAAATTGTTGAATTTGCAGTTCAACGAGGATTTAATGTTGAGTTATATCATTGTGATTTTGACCCAGAAAGTTTAGATTTAATTATCATTCCAGAATTAAGTGTGTGTGCATTTGATAGTACTGATCCTCACAATTATATGCCTCAAAAAAGTGGAGATAAGATAGTAGATACTTACCAATCTATTATTGATACTAATGCAGATGAAAAATATAAAAAAGAAATTAAAGAAGGAACCAAAAAATGGGAATTATCTGCTTCTAAAGCTTCTAATTATTTAAAAGAAGCAAAAGTACAACATAATAAAATAGTTTCCATATACTATGAAGCTATAAAAAAGAATGAATTTCATCAAATAAAACAAAAATTAATTGATAAAATGCTCTAAATAAATCTTGAAAATTTTTAATATAATACTCCCTTCTAAGTAAAAATATTTCACCTTAGAAGGGAATATTTTTTGACTTTAAAAATATCAAAAAGTATAAATAATAGTTTATATTTCTTTACTTTTAATTCTGTATACAGTTTGTCTGGCAATATTAACTTCTTTCGCAATCTTACTAATAGAAATTCCTTGATTTAACATTTCTATAACTCGGTAATAGACCAAACGTTTTTGAGGATCTTTTGCATTTGGTGAATAAAGTACAGGTCTGCCTTTATAGATGCCTTTTTCTTTAGCCACTTTAATACCCTGTGCTTGCCTACGCTTACTTTCATCTCTTTCTTGTTCTGAAATCATTGCTAAAATTTGAATGATTAAATCTTTCATGAACTTATCTAACAATGGATTTCCAATTGCTTCATTCATCATAGGCAAGCTTGTAATCATCAATTGGACTTCTTTTTCTTTTAAATAGTTAACAGTTTGAATAATCTCATCATAATTCCGGCCTAGACGATCAATAGACTCTACAATTAAACGATCTCCCATACGTACAAAACTTAGCGTTTCTTGAAAAGTAGGCCTATTTTCTATAGATTTACCTGATTGTTTTTCAGTAAATATTTTTTCAGCACCAAAGGACTGTAGATTTTCAATTTGTCTGTCTAAATTTTGATCAATAGTTGAAACTCTTGCATAACCAACAATCATTTTTATCCTCCCTCTTTTCATACACCCTAATCATACAAACAGAAACAGCATTTTACAAGGGTTTTTTATTGTTCGTTTAGGGTAGACTCTAAATTGGTAAAAACTCTTTGATAAGTTAAAGAAGAGTTTATATTATTTGGTCATTTTTTTAAATGCTGTTTCTGTTAAAATAGGTAATAAGTTCTTTAGATGATAGGAAATTTAACGTTATAATAAAAGACAAAAAATCGGAGTGTGACAGATGAAAAATTAATGTTATTAGGGGTGTCGTTGTTAGGTGCAGCAATTATATTAACAGGTTGCGGGAATGCACAGGATAAGGCACAGGGGGGATGGAAACATACTTATAAAGCAACAAAATATACAAATCACTCAGATAATATAACTATTAAAGATGATAACCTAATATTAGATATAAAAGGTGATGAATTACCTGCTACTAAAATAGAAAATCCTAAAGATGATACATTTAAATTTTCTTATGATGGTGATAAAAAACGTGTAACGTTTAAAGCTAAAGTAGATACAGAAAATGATAAGTTGAAAGTAACGCAAGAAGGTGAAAAAGGATCAGATGTGTTTAAAAAAGTGAAAGAATAAATAGGAAGTTATAAAAATGAAAACTTTCAACAAAAGACTAATAGGTATAACATTGAACCAGGTAAACAAAGTTTCCTAATAAGAAACAATAATAAAAGCCACTTCTTTTAAAAGAAGTGGCTTAAACGTTTCAAAATCAAAACGTGTCTCAATAATGAACGTTTAAAAATTGGGGGTGAACTATTATACTTTAGTCCCTAACTTAGATATTTTATCGTTTATATTATGATATATATCATTAGGTTTCCTAGAGAATAATTAGGACTATTTTTTACTTTTATAAAGAGTTCCTCCAGTGAATTTCAGATTTAATAATAGTTGGAATATCAATTTTGTTAGCGGGTGTACCCTTTAAAATTTGATCAAGAGATTTTGCTACGGTTTCCCCAATTAATTTAGATGGTTGATTGATACTCGTAATGCCTGGCGCAATAATTTCTGTCACATTAAAGTCATCAAACCCTGTTATGCCTATATCTTCAGGTATATTTAAATTATTATCATTCATTAATTTAATCATGTCTAGAAGGACAGTACCATTAAGGGCAAATATTGCAGTTTTTCCTGTTTGAGCTATTTCTAAAACTTGTTGAACGTCTGTATAATGAGCCTCATCAATCTCAATTAATTTAATATTCAAATTGTTTGAATTCCCAATATCAACAATCGTGTCGTAACGTTTTTCTCTTGTATTCACACGATGTATAGGTTGAGAAACGACTATGATATTTTGGTAATGCTTTTCAACGATTGAGTGCATAACCTTTGTCACAATGGCTTCGTTATCTGTTGTAACTGATAACCAAGGGCTGTCTTCAATTTCTCGGTCTACTAAGATCATAGGTATTTGATTGTTTGCGATAAATTGATAGTTTGACGAGTTATCATTCGAAGGTTGAATGATAATGCCTTCGACATTTTGATCGACAAGTTTCTGTAATATTTTTTGTTCTTTAATTTCTGAATTAGCTGCTTCAACAATGATTAGCTGGTAATTCGTATGTTCAAAATATTGACTAATACCTTTTAGCAGTAATGAAGAATACATATTTGATATATCAGCGACAACAACGCCAATTAAATTGCTTCTTCGTGTTGTTAAAAATTGAGCTTGTCTACTTGGTCTATAGTTTAATTCTTCAATAGCATTTTTAATCTTTTTACGTGTATCGACGGACATTTTTTGGTGATTGCCATTAATGTACTGCGACACAGTTGATTTCGATACGCTAACATATTTTGCGACATCAGAAATTGTTGTTTTTTTCTCCATTTTGCGTTCAATCCTTCCAATGGAATATCTTCTAATCATATCAAAGTTTAACATTGTTATTTATAAAAACCTAAATGTAAGCGTTGACATTTATAGTAAACCGGTTTACTATATGATACAAGTTTGGTAAACCGGTTTATCAAAATATAAATAAAGGGCTGATGATATGAGAAACACTGATTTGGTTTATAATACGTTAATTGCTCAAGAGAAGGTTAATTCAGGTTTAACGCAACTGGAATTATTCGATTATATAATTGATTTGGGATTTAACAGTATAGAAGTAAGAAGAGAATACTTTAAAGATGTTAATGGAGAAATCGAATCAATTTCCCAATTTTCTTTAGAGAAAAATATAACTATTCTATACAGTATTCCAGAAGTGATTTTCTTAGAAAATGGAGAGGTTAATCCGGACATCAAGCGTTACTTTGAAGAAGCAATTAATCTTAAGGCAACACATGTGAAAATGACTATTGGAAATTATCAGAATAAGGTGCAATTACAGAATTTGAACTTAATCAACAACCAACCATTTATCTTTACGATTGAAAATGATCAGACTAAGCAATCAGGAACAATTCAAAATATTTTAAAATTCTTAACTGAAGCAAAATATGAGGAAATTAATATTGGTTACACATACGATTCAGGAAACTTTAGATATGTTGGTGAGGATGAAATTACTGGAGCAGAGAAGTTAAGAGATTACGTTAGTTATATTCATTTAAAAAACGTGACCCAATCTTCAGATACGTTATTTGCTACTTCTCTTGAACAGGGAGATATTGATTGGCGCAAAGCAATTTCTTGTTTACCGAAAGATGTTCCTATTGCACTAGAGTATCCTTCAGATGATAAAGAAGAAATTTTAACAGATAAACAATCTATCGAGGCGTTAGGTTATGGAAGTTAAAAAAATAAATGTAAATGCAGAAAAATTTGCTTATAAATTTATGGAATCGATACAGCGTGATATTAACAATTCTGAAGATATAAAAAAGTCAGCAAAAGAAGCATTAGCGTCCTATTTAACAGCTTATTATGTTGCATTAGATTTCAACAACCTTGAAAATTCTTTTTTTATGAAGAGAAGAAAAAAACGTTTCAACATATCAAAGAATATTAAGTGAGTTAAACAAATACTAGGTGGTGAGTATATGGGTGCAGCAGTCACTGGCATATTACTATTATTAACGTTCATTTTATTTGTAATTTTTGTCATGCGTGGTGGAAATTTAACTTTAGGATTCTTAATAATGGCTATTCTGTGGACAATTATTGGATTGGTGCCGTTAGATGTAGCAATTAAAGAAATATATACAGAACCTGTACTTAAGTATGGAAGTACAATTGTAAATATTATATTTGGTTCTTGGTTTGGTCGTGTATTAGTTGATACGGGCATAGCTGGTAGTATTAGTAAACGAACGCAAACAGTAGGTAATCGATTTCCTGTGGTAGCTACAATTCTTATAGCATGCGTACTTGCTTTGATTTTCTCAAGTTCTTATGGAGTTGGTTCAGCTATTGCAATCGGTGTAATTATTTTTCCAATTATGTATTCAATAGGTGTCCCTAAGCATATAGCTGTTTTAGTGTTTACATTATCAATTGGTGCAGCTATGTATATCAATAATGTATTGTTCGTGCAGTTCCAAGTATTTTTCCCGAAAATTGAGTGGGGGTTAAGATATCAAAAGTTTGGTTTTACGGCGATGTTAGTACAAATGGTAATTACAATTGCCTTTATATTATTTAATCGCAAAAAAATTCAAAATGGTAAATCGAAATTGGTTGTTGTAGAAGACGAAAATAAAGAAATCAAAGAGGTTTCTCCATGGACTTACATACTTCCTATTTTACCCGTAGTATTAAATATCCTTTTAGGATGGGATGCAGTACCGGCATTATTCTTATCAATATTAATAGCATTACTCGCAACTGGAAATATGCGAACGTATACTGGTTTGATAAAAATGATAAACAATACAACATATAACGCAATAAGTGATATTGCAGGTTTGATAATTATGCTATTTGTTTTAAATATGTTCCAAGCTGCTGCAGTTCATGCAATGGCTGACTTCAATGATTTATTCAAGCATATTATTCCTGACAATACGTTGTTATTAACTGTGATTATGATTTTCTTAGCGCCATTAGCTTACTTTAGAGGTCCGTTATTCTTGTATGGTGCAGGTGCAGCAACTGCAAGTATCTTTGTCAGTACGGGATTGTTTGATCAATACTTTTTATATGGCTTACTCGTTGTGCCATCCATGGTAGGTATTTCAGCTTGTATTACACAATCCTGGAATTTATGGGCAGTTCAATATAATGAGTTAGATACTAAAACGTTTTTAATTACAGGTCTGCCATGGATTTGGATAGCAACGGCAGTCAACTTGTTCTTAGCATACTTTATTCTATAAGGAGAGATAGCAGATGAGTAAATTTTTAACCATAGGAGAACCAATCGCATTATTTGGTTCAGATGAGATAGATAAAAGTTTAGAAGATGCTCAAAAATTCACTAAATATTTAGCAGGTGCAGAGGTTAATGTAGCAGTTGGAGTGTCACGATTAGGTCATAGTACACAATATGTTACAAGACTTGGCGATGATCCCTTCGGTGGTTTTATTGAGAAAGCTTTAGTCAAAAATAATATAGGCACAGATTATATTGAAAAGACAGATGAATTTTGGACGGCATATCAATTGAAAAATCGTGTAAGTAAAGGAGATCCAGATATTCATTATTTTAGAAAAGGATCTGCCGCAGCGCATTTTAATGAGGAAATATTAAAAAAAATTGATTGGACAGACATAGAACTTGTGCATCTATCCGGTATTTTTCCAGCTATTTCACCAGAGTCGCTATCAGCATTTAATATGTTAATCGAAATGATTAATCGAAATCAGATAACTTCTACATTTGACCCGAATTTACGACCTCAGTTATGGAAGTCTGAAACGGAAATGAGAGAAAAAATCAATAACTTGGCTAAACATGCAGATATTATTTTGCCAGGAATTAATGAAGGAAAAATTCTTGTTGGTAGTGAAGATCCAAAGATAATTGCAGATTTCTATTTAAATCAAAGCGAAAAAACAAGTATCGTGATTGTGAAATTAGGTGAGGCAGGTGCTTATATAAAGCAAAAAGGAGAAACAATTGGGACGATGATTGATGGTCAACAGGTAGAACAAGTGGTAGATACAGTAGGCGCTGGTGATGGCTTTGCGGTAGGTGTTATTACTGGATTATTGGAGGGTATAGATATCAACTCAGCAGTTCAAAGAGGTAATACGATTGGTGCACTTGCTGTACAATCGACAGGTGATAATGATGGCTATCCGGATAAAGCGAAGTTAGATGTTATAGAGAAGGGATACTAATCATGAAATTACAAGTTGCATTAGATCGAATTTCATTAGATGAAGCAATTAATTTAGCCTCTAAATTAAATGGAAACGTCGATATTATAGAAATTGGGACATCACTGATAAAAGATTATGGAAACTTAGCAATTGAAAAAATAAGCGCGGTGACAACAAAAAATCAAATACTAGTTGACAGTAAAACTATTGATGAAGGTGCGTATGAGTTTAAACAAGCTTTTAAACATGGTGCAGACATTGTAACTGTGATGGGTGCAGCGAGTTATCAAACTTTATCAGCATGTTATGAAGTGACTAAGCAATGTGGTGGAACAATGATGATTGATTTACTTAATTTAAACTATGAACAAATTTTAGAAATAGATGATTTTTCAAAAGCCATCTATTTGTTGCATCACTCAGTGGATGCAAATGAGGAAGTACAGGTAGCAAATATAATATCAGAATTCAAAAAATCCCATGCACATATTGAACGTATAGCAATTGCTGGCGGAATCGATTATGAATCAACAGAAGACTTAACTCACCAAGATATTATTGAAATCGTGGTCGTTGGATCTAAAATCACTAAGTCGAAAAGCGTAAGTGATACAGCAGAAAAATTTATGGAGGTATTAAACGTATGAGTACGATAAATACAGTTTTAAATGAAATTAGAGAAGTAATGAATTTAGTAGATGAAAAGGAAATTGATGATGTTGTAACAACGTTAACGAAAGAAAAAAGAATATTTGTTGTAGGTGCAGGAAGGAGTGGTTTCCAAGGAAAAGGGTTCGCGATGAGACTGATGCATATTGGTTATCAAAGCTATGTTGTAGGAGAAACGATTACTCCATCAGTTCAAGCTGGTGATGTTTGGTTAGCAATATCAGGTTCTGGAACAACTGAAAGTATTTTGACACAGACAGAAAAAGTGAAAAATCTAGGACTCAGTGTAATTGCATTAACGAGTGATGCAAAATCAAAATTAGCTCAAATTGCGGACAAAACAATTATCGTTCCTGGTGCCACTAAAGTGAATACAGGTGTGAAATCGACACAATTATTATCATCTTTATTTGATCAAACCGTACACATCACGTTAGATATATTAAACCAAAAATTAGCGAAACGTGATAAGACAACGAATCAGAGCGCTAATGCACAACATACAAACTTGGAATAAGATATCTATGAAAAATAAAATTAATGATAGTAGGTGCTATAAATTGAAATATCAAAAAATCTTAAATGAAATAAAAGACAACCAATTTATCGCAGTTTATAGAACCACAGATAAACAAAAGTTTATTGATATCGCTCATATATTAATTGAAAATGAGTTAAAGACAATAGAAGTGACAGCAACAACCCCGCAAGCAAATGAAATTATTAGAGAGCTATCGCAATATAAAGATGTAGTCATTGGTGCTGGGACCATACTAGACAGTGCATCAACAAAGGCCGCCATAGAAGCAGGTGCAAAATTTATTGTAAGCCCTGGATTTGATAAGGATTCAGCCAAATTATCAAATACTTATGGAACACTGTATATTCCAGGGTGTATGACTGTAACAGAAATGATTTACGCTAGCCACTATGGCTGCAATATCATTAAATTGTTTCCTGCCAATCAATTTAGCTCTAAAGCGATTAAAGACTTTCAAGGACCTTTACCGCAATTAGAATTTATCCCAACAGGTGGTATTGGGATAGCTAATGCACAAGAATGGTTAGCTGTAGGTAGTTATGCTATAGGGATTGGCAGTGAAATCACAAAGGTTTATGAGTTAGAAGGCCCAAGCGGACTAGCAAAATATGTACGTGAATTATTGAAACGTAAATAATGTGTAAATAAAAAAGAATGACATAGGAGATGGCCGCTTTTTAAAATTTTAAATTGAACTAACTAATTCTCAGCACAAGAAGACAGAAAATATGACTTTTAAATAGTTTGTTTATCATATTTTATTATAAGAAGATACATCAAAAGAGACTCCCTTTTAAAAGGGAATCTCTTTATTATTTCAAAAATAAATTTTGTCTTAATAACGAACGTTTTAAATTATTGGAATAGCCTACAATATATATTGGGCGGTAGCATTGCACGGCTTTCATTTTCAATCTTATACTTTATTATTTGTCGATATTTTCTTATATATTTCTTATTTAGCGAAATCTAGTCTTATGAATTTTTTACCATTAGGCAAAATATAATTTTCTCTTTTTGATATATTCAGATAAACTCATACCAGAAGAAATATAAATAAATTTCTATAATGCTGTTCAGGTAACCCAACAAAGTTTGATAAATCAAGTAAGTTTAAATTTGTAATTAAATTTTCATCTATATAATCTATAGAATTATTTAGTTGTTTTAAAATCATATCCATCACCTTTCCACCTTATAATAATTGATCACTAAAAGAATGACTCGACAATATCTATATAAAAATAATCGATTATACTGTTAATATATAATTATTACATCTTAATTATATATTTTCCATTTATCTAATTGATGATTATCAAAAACACACATTAAAAAAGACCCCTTATTGAATAAGAAGCCTTCTAATCGTTTTAAAATCAAAACGTGTCTCAATAATAATCGAATTAGCACAGTCCTTTTATTACACATAATCGGCAAATCTATCTCTAAATCGCATATGTAAAATTGATCCCAAACTAAAGATTAAAAGACAAAGGAAGATATTATACAGTGCCAGTTCCCAATGAGTAATAAAATACCATTCGTGGTGTAATATAGCTGCCCTATATCCTCCAGCTAGAAAGTATATCGGATTAAATTGCATAACTGTTCCAACTATTTGATTATTTGGTAAATAGAGTATAGAAGAGACGAAAAATATCATTCTCATTAAAGCTTGTAAAATTAAATGTATGTCTCTAATTAACATACTTAATGTTGAAGCTAATAATGCTATAGCGTTGGTTAAAACTAACGCATAAAACAAGTATATAAATAATTGTAAAGTATATATAGAGGGCTTGTATCCTCCAATAAAACGAACGCCGATAATAATTACTAGTAGAAAAATATGACCATAGAACTTACTAAAAACGACATAACTAGGAATAATAGAAAGCAGGAAATTCATTTTAGCTACTTGATTAAATTTTGAAGTAATAGACTTACTACCTTCTAGAACACCTTCATTTACGAAAAACCACGTACTGATCCCAACAATGAGCCAATATATAAATGGAACGCCCTCCATAACCTTATTACTTCTTAGAGCTAAACCAAACACAAACCAAAAAACTGCAATTTGCATAGTAGGATTAATTAATTCCTACGCCATTCCTAGATAATTCTTTTTGTTAGAAATTCTTAATAGAAATTCCGCTAATCTTCTTATTAAATATAAGTTTTTCAATTGTTCTTTTAATACAAACCATATTGAATTCATTGAAATATATCCTCTTTCTAACTATAACGTTCCATATTGATACAATGTTTCATTTTGAAAGAATTAAAGAACTTCTTTTTAACATAATGAAGAATATTATTTTATAACTTCTACTCTTTTATACCTAACTCTTGCAACGCCATTTTCTCATACTCAGCTCCTCCTGATCCCATAGCGAACTCAGCGATAAACATTGGAAATACGGCATTGAGTTCTATTATATGCTCTTTCATTCGTGGCCACGTTTCTCCTCCAGCTTTACCGTATGCTGTTATGAGTTGCTCTAATCCTTCGTCATCGAATACACGATGGTGTCCAATGAAATCCATTGATGAATCGGAGTGGCTTGCTTCAGTCCAGTCTATGAGACCTGTGACTATCTATCATTATATGTCCTGGATGTAAGTTTCCATGTATCATGGTCGCATGTCGAGGCCATAGTTCGTCGTTTTCTAACCAGTGTTTCCATCTGTTCCATAATTTATCTACTACGCCATAAGTTTTTTAACTTTATTCATTCTTCTCTGAAAGTCATTTTTAATTTATTGTATGGTTTTAGTATTTATATGCTGGGCGACAATTTTTTTGGGGGTATGTTGTGTAAATCTACGAGTGTTTCAGCTAATGTGTTAATAAAGTTTTCTGGTACTGGTTTGTGCTCAATTTCCCATACATAATTTTGTATTTCTGTATCTATTGTTGCTGCGGGTTTTCCTGTAAGTTTTGAGTAAGCGATAAGGTCTTTTGCGTGTATTTTCCACTTCGGTACTTCAAATGAAACATTCTTTTGTAAGAAGTCTACTGTTTGTTTTTCGGATTTTATTCGTATGGGAGATCGTTTAGTTGTAGAATCTATTGATCGATTAGGAAGAAATTATGATGAGATTATTCAAACGGTTAACTATTTAAAAGAAAAGAAGCCCAATTAATGATTACAAGCTTGCCCATGATGAATGAAGCAATTGGGAATACGATCTATTAGTTAACCAAAATTCAAGAAACAACCAAGTATTAAATAGGTTATTATTGAACGCATGATAGAATGAAGGATAGTCAGATGACTTATTGTAATAGGAGGCGGTTATATTTATGGATAAAATAGAACAATTTAATGTAAATTCAAAAGAACTGCTTAATAAAATAGAGTGGTTAGAAAAATTTAAACTCCAAGCTGCGCTTAAAGGTTATACCCCTTCAGAAGTGCATTGTATTGAAGCAATAGAAAAAACTAAAAACCCTAATGTAATTAAACTAGCTTCATCACTTTATTTAACTAGAGGAGCAATTAGTAAACTAACCAAAAAATTAATTGAAAAGGAATTGATTGAGAGTTATAAAGAGAGAAATAATAAAAAAGAAGTTTATTTTAAATTAACTTCTAGAGGAAAAGAAATTTATGAAATTCATGAAAAACTCAATGAAGAGTTTCGTGAAAGAGATAATATCGTTTTTGAACAACTAACCGAAGTTCAATTCAATTATGTGCTCGACTTTCAGGAAAAATATTTAAAGCATTTGGATGAGGAAATTAAAAAAATGGTTTAAACGCTTATTAAGTTCCTATACTATTTTTGTTGAATATTCAACAAAAAATAGTTAATATTATTGTTAAGGAAACAATATTAACTATTAAAAGGAGTTTTTAAATGAAAATGAAAGAAACTGATATTCCTGTTTTAATCGTTGGTGGTGGGCTTGTAGGCTTATCTATGGCTTTGTTTTTATCACAGCAAAATATACGCTATAAATTAATAGAACGTCACGAAAATACCTCCATCCACCCAAAAGCCAGTGGTTTTAATTTACGCACAATGGAATTATACCGAGAATTAGGTATTAAAGACTTGATCCAAAACCAAGGTAAAGATTTGGCTAAAAGTCACGGATGGTATACAGTTCATACGCTAGCTGAAGCCAATTTTTCTGACGAGAATATAGATAATACAAAAGATCCAAAAGCGCGAATGTCAAAAGCTTTAACTAATACAATTAGCCCAGAAAAATTTACTAGTTGTTCTCAAAATCAAGCAGAACCAATTTTACTTGAAGAAGCTAATTCTCGAGGGGGAGACTTAAATTTTTATAAAGAATTAATTAATTTTGAACAACATAAAAATTATGTCTTAGCTACTATCCGTAACCGTTTGAATGGAACTGAAGAAAAAATTAAAGCACAATATATGGTTGCAGCAGATGGAGTTAAGAGTCCAATACGCAAATCACTTGATATACCAACTAAAACCGAGAATGTCTACGGCCATATTATTAACGTATATTTTAAAGCTGATCTTAGTATGTATATCAAGGGGCACGAATTTTTCGGTTGTAACATTACTCATGAAGAAGCTTCAGGCACACTATTTCCAGTTAATAACAAGGATTTGTGGTGCTTTCATGTCTCCTATAATCCTGAATTAGGAGAAACGATTGATGATTTTGATTGGGAATACTGTTACAAATTACTAAAAAAAGCACTTGGTCTACCCAACATTGATATTAATATTATAAGTATACTTCCATGGATACCTAAAGAACGTATTACTGAACATTTTCAAAGTGAACGTGTATTTTTAGCTGGAGACGCAGCTCATGAAATGCCCCCTACTGGTGGTTTTGGTGCTAATACTGGTATACAAGACGCACACAATTTAGCATGGAAGTTAGCAATGGTTATAAAAAAACAAGCTGGGGATGATTTATTAACCAGTTACGAAGAAGAACGAAAACCTATAGCTGAATTCACCATTCAACAAGCTAGACGTATAGCAGAATCAGGGAAGGTCTCAGCTATTAAAAGAAAAAATCATCAATCTACTTCAATGAGTGATCATTTAATTGCTACAGTAGGTTATCATTATTTATCTAATGCTATAATAACCCAACAAAACGAACAAAATACTACTCAAAATTTTGAATTAAATGGAAAAGTAGGTACACGTTTGCCTCATATAAGAGCTGTATATGAAAATAAGAGTCTCTCTTTCATAGATTTACCAAAAGGGGAATTTACTTTAATACTAGGAGAATATGACGACCAATGGGTAGATGCAATAGAGAAAATAAAGAAACAATTCCAAATTAATATAAATATATATACTATTGGAAGAAATGGTAATTTATCCGTAGATAAAAGAGATTGGGAGAATGTATATCAAGCAAATTCATCTACTGTTTTACTCGTTAGACCAGACCATTTTGTTTGTTGGCGAAAAGATACAAATGTTACATCTCCTCAACATGTTCTTGAAAATATATTAACTAAAATACTAATGGTTAATTAAAGTTATATGAATTAGACTGATTTGTATTGCTTTTGCGTTCCCAACAAGATATTACTGAGAATGCATAAACAGAATACAAGATTTTATATTTACATTACTTAGATGAATATAAAATCCAATATTAACAATAATTATTATTTTAGTGAAAAATTATAATTATTTTCCTTCTAACAATACTGAAAATCGATATATATCTATTTGTTTTCGCGACTGATTTTATCGGATTAGTAAATATTTATTTAAGTAATTAAAAATTTGATAATAAGAAAAAACGTATTAAAAATATTCGATCGTTTTAAATGATTGGAATAGCCTACAATATATATAGTAGGCGGTAGCATTGCACGACTTTCCTTTTCAATCTTATACTTTATTATTTATCGATATTTTCTTATATATTTCTTGTTTAGCGAAATCTAGTCTTAAGAATTTTTTACCATTAGGCAAATTATATTCTTTTTGATCAATAAATTCATAATTTATATTTGAGAATGCTTCAAGTAATTCATTAGGTTCTATCTTATGTAAAATTAGCTCTAAAGAATCAAAATCTGAAGTGTACTCTGATTCGCTTACAAAATCATCTGCTTCTTTGCCTTGTATCGTACAAGTAATTACATCTAGAGCATTTTCATTTCTATCGATTAAGTTAACAAATTGGTTAACTCCAACATATTCAATGATTAGGTTTGAGATTAGTAAATTAATCTTAGGTAAATCGAAAGATTTATCATTAAAGTCGCTTTCAATCAAAGTTAGTTTCTCTTTCATATACGAAAACCTATTTGCACAAATTTCTAAGTAGTTTTTATTAATATCAAACCCATATACTTTTGTTGTTGTTGATAAATCTATTTGTTCTAGGCCATTACCTCCAGCGATTCCAAGGATACCCACTACATCACTGTTATAAAGATCTAATTGCTCTTTTGTTATTTGATTTAAAGTTTGCAACTGATGTACATTGTCAGACTTTATATGCTTTTCATATGTTTCAAAATTTATATCTTGCCATGGGTTATTCAATAATTGCCATCCTCTCTTGATGAATTTATCGTGGTTCTAACACAAAGAAAGCCGTCTAAACGGCAACATGAAATTGTAAAGTACTATCAAATTTAATACGGAATCTCTTAATTATTCTAAATTAAAATTCTGTTCTATTTAAGACCTTTGAATAAGGTCATTTTTAGTAATTTATTTTAATTTGGACATAAACTGATATGCAGTCACTCCATAACGGTGTTTAAAGCACTTATTTAGATGCGTTAAATCTACAAAGCCACATTCTGAGACCGCCCAATATATATCTTTATGTGATTCAATAATATGCTTGGCTAATTCCACCTTATAATTCATATAGTACTGATAAGGTGTGATTCTCATATATTTTTTAAAAAAGCGTATAAATTGATATTTAGACATGTTTAATTCTTTGCTAATTTTTTCTAAATTAAAATTTTGAACTAGACTACTTTTGATGACTTGTTTAGCTATTTTTAATTTACTATTATCATTTTTTAAATGCTGATAATTTGTATCTACATATATGCTATCAGTTAAATTTTGAAAGTATTCATAGCATATATTATCTGTTTGTCCGTTGAAAATAGCATGAGTTAAATGAAGCACATTTTGTTCAATCTTTTTATTATAAATAATAGAATCTTGGAAGTGGACTAATTGTTTTAAAGTCGTGGCTTCTAGTAGTTGATCTGGCTTAATGTAGAGCATGACATATTCTAAGGTTTGGTCATTATATGACATACCATCATGCTCTTCTTCTGGATTAAAAAACATAATGCCACTAGGACGAGATAATTGTTTTTGCCCATTTAAGTGGTAGGATTGATAACCTTTTAGCGTTACGCCTATCGCGTACTCTTGATGTGAATGTTTTTGGTAAATAAAATCGTCCATTTTTGCATGTAGTGCAGTAATATTAATAGCATTTTTAAATGTAAATTCGTTCATCAAAACGCACCTCCAAATCAAATATTTTAAATCCATACCATAACTGCTGCGTATATTAAGAATATAGCCATAATCATATTAACGAGTAATTCATATCTCTGTAAAAAACTTTGTAATAGTAATCCAAATAAGACCCAAAGACTAAATGAAAATAGTGCTATGATTGAAATGATAATTACAAAAATAGAGATAGTAAAGATAGAATTATAATTTTTTAAGACAAAAGTAGGTATAACAGTCATTGTAAAAGTAATAACTTTGGGGTTTAAAAACTGTAAGGTAAACCCTGATTTGAATGACCCTATGTTTTTATTTGATTCATTATTATTATGGATTTTGAATAATGTGTAGACTAAATATAACATGTATAGGCTACCAATAAATTTCATAATAAATAATATACTAGGCATAATTTGAGATAATAGAGTGTTTAAAATTGTAGAAATAATCAGTAAAACTATAAAAGCTATTATAGCTCCATACGTATATTTTACACTTGCAGGTCTCCCTTTACTTTTTATTGTATTTAATATATCAATATTTGTTGGTCCTGGCGTTGCAGTGACTAGAAACGTATAAAACAAAAAGGACAAAATATTCATTGTTATACAACCTTTCTTTTATGATTCATAATTAGAAAGAATAATACAAATGAATAGAAATATATAGTAAATTATTGCGATAAAAATGTACTTACCTCAATGCGTAACAAATTCTCTCTTATAAATTAAAAAGATAAAGAAAACTCTGAAAATTTTTTACATTTTGATGGATACTATGTAGTGGTTATCAGAAGATACAATAAAAGAGACTTCTTTAAGAAAGAAGTCTCTTAATCGTTTCAAATCTAATATCGTCTTAATAACTATTGTTTTAAATAATCTAATAATCACACAGAAGTTACTACTAAAAAGGATGGATGTTGTGTCATATATTTTTCTTTCCATTCAATTTCTATACGTTCCCATTTATAATTTTCAATCTTTAACCTGAATAAACCATGATTATTAAAAGCGTAAACAACACCACTTTCTGTTATGTCTGTTGCAAGTTCATAGATAAAACTCCCATTTACTGGAAGATTTTCTGATATTTCTTTCCATGGTTCTTCATCAATTTTTCTATAGATTGTGGAATAACGCTTGTGCTTTTCGTCATCTTTAAAGTGTGCCTTCATAGGACTTTCTGAAGCTGAAACAAACCGATCATCAGGATTTTCGGGATCAATAGCCATGCTATAAAGGTAGGGATGAGCTTCTAATCCTTTACTCATATATTTCCATACTTTGCCATCATTTTCACTTTCTGCATACGCACTACTAGAATCCAAAAAGCCATCACCACATGCTGCATATAATCTTCCGGGTGCAAGTGAATGAGCAAGTAACGTGTGTGTGTCTTTAGGGCTTAAAAATGGTCTGTCATTCCATGTTTGACCAAAATCTGTAGTATAGATAAAGGCGCCAAATTCAATAGCTACATTTAACCCCTTGTTATTTGAATAACTAGGAGCAATACTTTGAACGTGATTAGTGTATGGACGTGGTGGAAATTGCCAAAATGGTTTAGACGGTAAGTTTTGAATCGCTTTAAATTCTGTAAACGTAAGTCCGCCATCTTGAGAATAATAAAGTTCACTTGGTTCTGTACCAACGTATAGAGTTCCATCTGTATCGTCAATGGCTAGTGATGTGATATATGCAGATTTGATTCCCTTTCCTTTATTTGGTTCATGATAATTATTAACTTGACCTATAGCAAACCAGCTTTCCCCGCCGTCTTCACTTTTCCATAAACCATTTCCATATGTTCCACAAAAAATTTGGTTTCTATTTTGATGATTCACGACTAGATCAGTGGGTTGTGTACCTTTTAAATGGCTAGTTGAATCATGGTCATTTCTTGTTTCTGTTACCATTAATAATTCATCTTCTAACCCTAGAAAAAATTTTTTCATATTGAATCATCCTTTCTTTTTTGAGGTGAAATTTTCAAATTAAACCTTAAAAACAATGTTATCAAAAAAATTTTTGGTATTATATCCATCAATAGGATGTTTTTCTCTAAAAATTAGAAAGAAGCCTTATAAAAGACTTCTTTCCACAAATTTTTCATTTTAAAATATTAATCCATAAATCCTTCTGGTGGCGGTGTGCCCCATAAATTTGCTGCATCATCCGTATTTTTCCAAACTTTGGGTTTTTGTGGGTTGCTGTCATGCACTAAACGTGGCTCAAAAGCGCCTTGTTTTTCATTAATAATATCTAATTCTGTAAATAGTTCGATTTTATTTCCTTCTGGATCATTATGGTAAGTAGATATATTATGCCCTATACCATGTCTTACTGGACCCCAAATTAAAGATTTATTATTTTTATAAAGTAAATCATTACTAGTAATAATATGTGCTGCATCTTTAAGTTCAAATGCCAAATGATGCATTTTTTGTGTTTTTTTAGATTCAATAAAATTCACTGTATGATGGTCTTGATTACATCTCATGAAACAAAAGAAATCATCCATCCAATCTGAGACTTTAAACCCTAAAAACGTTTCATAAAATTCAACCGTTTGTTCAACGTCATCGACAGTAAATGCGATATGACCTAGTTTATCAGGGCTAATACCTTCATTTTTATAATCAATGTTTGTTTTAGGACTTTCTAAAAAAAGATGAATTAAATGACCATCAAGGTCTGATAATTCTATAAGTTCAGGTACATTGTATTCTTCATTATATTTAATATGTGCTGCAATATTGTTATCATGAAAATATTGAATAATAGTTTTAAAGCTATTATCCGTTGCTATTTCAAAAGATAAGCTTTGGAACCCAAAATTACTTTTAGTGGGTTTCAAAGTTAAATTGTGATGATCTACTCCAAAACTAAGATAACGATTCATATCTTTATCAGTTTCTATATGATACATACCGATAACACGAGTATAATAATCCTGCATCTTTTCAATATCATTTGTATTCAAAGTTACATTAACTAAGCGTACAATCTCAAACATTTATTATTCCTCCAGTGTGCTGGTAAATTGTTTTAAATCAATTCATTTTGGAACGCCCAGTTTACATCCACTAATGAAGACTCATATAACCAATTTTTCTATTATTGTAATTTATTAATATCGATTCTTCTTTATCTTGTTACACCACTAAAATTCCCAGCAAGTGTCATAGGTGCATTTAAATCTACTAAGAATAATACCAATGACGTGTCTTTTAATAACTTAATCTCTGAAAAATTATTATTTTCAGTTGTAATAGCTTCTCCTTTTTCGAGAATATTATTAGAAATATCAATATTACCATCCATCACATACAATCATGGTGTCATACCTTCATATTGAGGCACTTCAATAACATCATTTTTTTACCATGATAATCCATTACAATTACATTTTGTCTAATTATTAAAGGGGGATTAATTTTTTCTGGACCAGCAACTAAATTCCAATCGTTATTACTATTTATTTCAACATTTGAAAATTGAACTTCTGGTTCTAGGTCTTTTTCTCTCGGTCTAATGAATATTTGAAGCATCTCTATTGAACCTTTTGGTGTTGATTCTTCATGAAAAAAACTTTTACCTGCGCCCATCATCATATGTTTGGCAGGTGAAATTATCACTTTTTCTCCTGTTGAATCTTCATGCAACATATTTCCTTTCCATATATAGCTTAATATTTCATCATTAACGTGTTCGTGCATACGAACCAGTGCGCCTTCTGCTAAATTTGCATGATCAATTCTACTCAAAGGACCAAAGGCAAAGTCATCCAATTCTGGGTTTTGCCATATTAACGCCGGTCTAATAAGTTTTATAGAAAACATTTGATTGCCTTGAGGGAAAACTTGTTCTTTTTTTAATATATTCATATTAAACCAACCTTTCAAAAGTTATTCTTCAATAAAAGGATAATCAGTGTAACCTTCTTCATTACCACCATAAAATTTTTGTGGGTTTGGATCATTTAAAGGTAAACCTTTTTGCAAGCGTTTAACAATATCTGGATTTGCAAGTGCAAAAGTACCTAAAGGAGCAACATCCGCTAACCCTTCATCAATATCTCTACTAATTTCATTTACTGATCTACCACCTCGATTTACAAGTAATGGATTTGACCATATTTTTCTAATATCTTTTAATAGACTTTCATTACCTGTATGCATCACATGCAGGTATGCCAATCCCATTTTATCTAGTTCTTTAACAAAATAACGATATAGATCTTCTCCATTATCACCTTCATCAATATCGCCTAATGGAACATTAGGTGATATACGAAATCCCGTTTTAGAAGCTCCAATCTCATCAACAATCGCTTTTGTTACTTCAATCGCAAAACGAGCCCGATTTTCAATAGAACCACCATATTCGTCTTTTCTCAAATTTGTATTATCACCAAGAAATTGATGAACAAGATAACCGTTAGCACCATGTATCTCGATACCATCAGCTCCAGCTGCTATAGCAGAGGCTGCTGCATGTCTAAATTCATCAACAATTGCCTTAATTTCTGAATTACTAAGTTCTCTTGGAGTTGGAATCGGTTTTTTACCTTCTGCGGTATGCATTTCAACATCAGGTTTCACAGCTGAAGGTGCTACAGGTTGGCGATGGTGTATTGAATTATCTGGATGTGCAATACGTCCAGTATGCATCAACTGTATAAATAAATAAGCATTTTCTTTATGCACAGCATCTGTAACTTTTTTCCAACCATCTATATGTGCTTGATTATAAATTCCTGGTGAGTTCATGTATCCTTGACCATCATCAGAAGGTTGTGTCCCTTCTGTAATTAATAAACCTAACGAAGCACGTTGACTATAATATTTAGCTGCAGATTTATTTGGTACACCATCATTATAAGCTCTACTTCTAGTCATCGGTGATAAAGCTAAACGATGATTTAAAGTCATTTCACCGATTTGTATACTATTCCATAAATTATTCATATTACTGTACCTCCTACTTTGTTTAACTAACCATATTATTAATCAAACATTGAAATAATGTAAGTAGGGATAATTATTTTACATAGGAACAATTATTAGACTATTATATATACAAAGGTTTAATAGGATGGTGACAATATGGAATATAAGGAATTGCAAAAAACTTTAGAAATCTTTGTAGCAAAATGGAAGCCTATTATCATTTATCAATTATTAGATAAAGGAACTTTAAGATACAGTGAATTGCAAAAGCTCATACCAGATATTAATAAAAGAATGTTGACGTTACGTTTAAGAGAACTTGAAGAAGATGGTATTATTAATCGGAAAGTTTATGAACAAATTCCACCTAAGGTTGAATACTCGATAACTGAGTATGGGGCTTTATTGGGACCTGTTTTAGATCATATGAATAGTTGGGGAAAAAAACATATATCGCCTAATAAACATAAAATAATAACAGATGAAGATAATCCAGGTTATACATGCCAAGCACTAACAACTATTAACCTTATTGTAGGGAAATGGAAAACAATTATTATATTAGAATTGTTGGAAAATGATAGAAGGTTTAATGAGTTTTTAAAAAATATACCTTCTATAAATAGACAAATGTTGACTAACCAACTTCATGAATTATTAGCCGAAGGTATAATAGATCGAAAAGTATATAACCAGGTCCCACCTAAGGTTGTTTATTCATTGACCAATTATGGTAGAACATTAGAACCTGTTTTATTAGAGTTATCAAAATGGGGTCTCAAGCACATTGATAAACCAAATACCAACATGCCCATTTAAAATTATTTATCAACCAGTATACTATCATAGGTTAATTAAACATATTTGGTGGATACATGTCTTAATGAAATTAGTTATGTAATTAAAATTAGGAGTGAGAGCTACAATTAGCTCAGGCTAAAAACCAATACCTAAAAAGAAAATGAAAACTTTATTAAAATTTAAGCTGTAGCTGTGAACCCCGCTAACCTAGACGGCCGTTATGAAATCATTTAAGAAATTAAAGAAATGGTGTTAGAGAATATATATTTTATTATAGGAGTGATAGTTATGAATAATGAAGTATTAATAGTTGGCGCTGGTCCTAGTGGTTTAGCTTTAGCTATTTCATTAAGTAACCAAAGAATCCCATTTAGAATTATAGATAAAAACGACGGCCCTGGTACTGAGTCAAGAGCAATGGTTATTCAAGCAAGGGTACTAGAGTTCTATCAACAGTTTGGTTTTGCAGATAAAGTTACTGAAAAAGGTATAACAGTCAATACTTTTAATATATATAAAAATAAACGCAACGTGGCTGAAGCACCCGTTGGTGAAATTGGTAAGGGTATGAGTCCGTTTCCATATATATTGACGTTACCTCAGGATGTCCACGAGAAAATCTTAGTTGAGGAACTCAATAAGTTAGGTCATAAAGTTTATTGGGGGCAAGAATTAGTAGACTTCAGTGATGGTGAAGATGTTGTAGAATCCACTATTAATACATTAGATGGCAAATTAACTGAAACGTTTGCATACGTTTGTGGATGTGATGGCGCAAGTAGTATAGTTAGGGAATCTTTAGGTATTAGTTTCCCAGGCGGGACATACCCACAAACATTCTTTGTTGCTGACGTAGAGAATGATGTTCCCTTTAAAGGCGGCGCTATCGGTTTTCATGATGATTATTTTTGTGTAGGATTTCCGGTCAGAACAACAGGACAAGTCAGACTTATTGGTGTAGTGCCTGAGCAATATAAAATTGACGGTCATAGCCCCAAAAATTTCACTCCGCTTATCCCATATGCACAAAGTATATTATCAGTGAAAATAAATAAAGTAAATTGGTACTCTTTATATCGTGTACATCATCGTGTTGCTGATAAATTTAGAGAAGGTCGTGTTTTTATATGTGGAGATGCTGCACATATCCATAGTCCAGCTGGGGGACAAGGTATGAATACAGGAATCAGTGATGCTTTAAATTTATCTTGGAAAATAGCCGCAGTTATGAAAAACAAAGCCTCGTCAACATTATTAGACACGTATGAGCCTGAGCGCATAAAATTTGCTCAAACTTTAGTGCATACTACAGACAAAGCTTTTCAACTAATGACCAATAATCGTTATGTTAAAAATTTAGTAATTCCTTTCTTTGCACCACGCTTGTTACATTTTAGAACCTTCAAAAATTTATTATTTAAAACGGTTTCTCAAATTAGAATTAATTACCACGAAAGCAATTTAAGTGACGGGACGTGTAGGAAGATAAAAGGTGGTGATCGTTTACCATGGGTTCACACTGATAAGTTTGATAATTTTGCCCCCTTAAAGTCGTTAGATTGGCAAATTCATGTGTATGGTGAAGCTAATCACAAGGTTGAAACTTTAGCGTTTAAAACAGGTATCCCTTTATATAACGTGGCTTGGTCTCGTTCAATACAAGCGAAAGGGATTAAATCTAATTCAGTTTTTTTAATTCGTCCAGATGGTTACATTTCAGTGGCAACAGATAATCAAAATCTCGAACCAGTAAAAAATATGATTCACTATTATAATATTCGTCGATTAAACTAAATAATTTATGAGAAACAAAAAGAGAAGCACAATAATTAAATTGTGCTTACCTTTTTCATTTATTAAGGACTACTTTTCTATACTATATAAATGAAAAATAAAGGTTGTCCCAAGCTAGTAAAGCTAAACGAAATCAGGCACAACAGATGGCACAAGTATCATCAAAACAAAAAGGATTGGTTGAAAAGCCGCCCAAAAACAAGCTAAGCATATGGAAAAAATATAGCACTAGTAGGTGCTAATGGAGTAGGTAAGACAACTTTATTGGAAACGATTTACCACCAAATAGAGGTATTGATTGTTCTCCTAAAGTACAAATGGCTTATTATCGTCAGCTTGCTTATGAAGAAATGCGTGATGTTACTTTATTACAATATTTAATGGACGAAACTGATTCATCCGAATCATTCGGTAGAGCTATATTAAATAACTTGGGTTTACTTGGGTTTAAATGAAGCTCTTGAGCCTTCTTGTAAAGTTTTGAGCGGCGGCGAAAGAACGAAATTATCGTTAGCGGTATCATTTTCAACTAAAGCGAATATGTTAATTTTAGATGAGCCAATTAATTTTTAGACATTAAAATATTAGAAGCACAAGAGCGTATCGAAGAAGGAGTGAAAGATATTTTATCTCGATTCTTTAATAATGAAGCATTTCAAGATAAAGATGTTATTGTTGGCGGTGGCCAAATTACAAGCAAAAGTTATACTACAAAATAATTATATTTTAGTATAAGCTATTCAATACAGTTAGTTTTTTATTTTTTCTTTAAAAAGTTAAAAAGATTAAGAAAAACACTTCACATTTATTTGTGAAGTGTTTTATATATTTTCTCATGTAAAAGAAAGAGATTAAAAAGTTAACATAATAGTAATTTATAAGAATTTAGAAGGAAAAGGGTTGTTTTTACACTTTTTATAACACATTTTTATTGTATAATTTTCTCGCTTTAATTTTTCCATTTTATTTTTAAATAGTCATTAATTAATGATGTGTAATTACTCAATTCACTTCCCTGTAGTTTTTCATTATATTTTACAATTAGTTTTTTTAACTACGACTATAATTAAGACACTTACAAACGTTTGTAAGTGTCTTAATCATTTTAAAATCAAATTTCGTCTTAATAATGTTACTTTTTAATAATGTGTTTTTAAATGGCTTCCGTCAATATCACTCAATAATATTGACGGAATTTGCTTTGCAAAATTCTCATCGCTATTCTCCAACGCTTTTTTATAATACCAATATTTATCCCGAAAAATTATACTTTTGGGAAAATTCTCTAAACGTAATAAAACGCTTACGTTTTTCATCATATAGTTTATATTTTAGCGATGCCAAACTCTCTTTAAATGTTATTGAAGTCGCATGGTGTAAAGGAGTAACATTATTATGTGTTGTTTCTAAAGAATAATTTGGGATTCCTGGATTTAAATGGTGTACATGGTGATAACCAATGTTGCCTGTAACCCATTGCAAGATCTTAGGTAACTTATAAAATGAGCTACCATCGATAGACGCTTTGACAAAATCCCATTCTGAGGGTTCCTCGAAATAAGAATCTTCAAAAGTGTGCTGGATATAAAATAGCCATATCCCTGCCATACCTGAAATAAAAACCATAGGTACAAACACGGCAAAATATGCAGCCGGGCCCAAGAGATAGATTAACGATCCATGTAATACAACTAATAGTATATTATGCGCCCAAGTGTTAAGACGTTCTTTCTGTTTAGCCTTTTTTGAGTTAAAACGATTTGAAATGAAGACTAAGAAAAAAGGACCTAAAACGAACATAACAAAAGGATTCCGATAAACACGATATGCTAAACGGTCTATACGTGAAGACTCTCGATATTCTTCAACTGTCATCACCCAAATATCTCCGATACCACGTTTTTCTAAATTGCCACTCCCAGCGTGATGCGCCATATGTTCACGGCGCCATTTTGTATACGGGAAAAATGTCATTAGTCCGGTAATATTTCCAAGCAAATCGTTATGCTTTTTCTTTTTCAAATAAGACCCGTGACAACAATCATGAAATATAATAAATGTCCTAATCAAAAAGCAAGAAGCAACGACGCTGCATAATATTGCTAAAGACCAATGAACGTAAAATAAAAACACGGCTATAGTAAGAAGAACAAATAGCGGAGGCAAAGTGCCTATAATTTGAATTGTGCTTTTTTGGGAATTTGAGCCTGCAAAAGGCTTTACTGTTTTTAATAAATTCTTTTTTTCTTTTTCCATAAATTCCTTTCCTTTCTCTTATTTACTTGCGATAAGTACAACGCGATTAATCTATTGTATGCTTTACTGTTAAAGTTAAGAATGGTTTGTTATCAATATATTTTCAACTTTGTTATTTATCCTTGTTATATTTACCTTTCTAGAAAAATTATTAAGTGCTAATATAGCAAAAATCCATCTTTCAAAACTTCACTTAACAATTTTAATTATTTTTCCCTTTAAGAGTAGGAAATAAACAAGGAATATTAGTGACTTCTTTTAATAGTAAAGAAAATATATTAAAAGAGACTTCCTATTCAATAAGAAGTCCCTTAATAATTTCAGCAACAAATTCTTTGATTATTACAATTGTTTGGTACATAAAATTTTGTGTTATGACTACAATAAGATCCAAATTCTTTTAAAAATAAAATTAGTTTGTTTTTAATCGTTGTTTATCTTAAAGTATTATTTTTATTTGCCTGTCTAACAACATAGAAAATGATTGTTAATGTAAATAGCAATATACTTGTGAAAATAATGATTTTACTATTATAACTTTTATCCTCTTGTCCATTATATTCTTCTAATTCTTTAATTCTTTGCTCGTGTACTTCGACTTCTTCTCTTGATTCTAGATCATCACCTAAGATATAGGGTTGTTGGTTTTTTGCTTTCATAAATTTTTGCTCCTTATTATTAGAATAGCAAAGACACCTAATGATTTAGGTGTCTCATTTTTTTATTTAATTCGGCTTAACATTTCTTTTTTATAATAATCAAAGCATGATTACCTTTTGAGTTGGTATTTTCCCGAGCGTTTAGTATTAATAAGTCAATTAATTTCTCATTATCTTTTTAATTTATTTCATTAGTACGCATTTCATTTATTTTGCTTATTTCTATTATAACACAGTGTAGTAATACATTGTAAAAATAACAATAACTCTGCATCAGTCGGTGCTTTGATTCCCTTATTAACAATGGGGGGTACCAGGATCTGGAACCACAGCTGTTATATTAGGAGCTGTGGTGATGTTAGGCTTACAGCCAGGACCATTATTATTTGAAAATGAACCTGAAATGATATGGACCCTTGTTAATAGTATGTTTATCGGTAATATTTTTTAGTTATATTAAACATTTTACGTACACCACCTAAAGTTCTATATCCAATTATTTTAGTACTTGCATTTATCAGTACATATACATTAGGTTACAGCGTAATTGATTTTTATATTTTAATTATCTTGGGTGTTATTGGCTTAGTAAGGAAATTATTAGATTTACCAATCGCGCCTTTAATCTTATCTTCCATAATTGGGTCAGATATGGAACAAAACTTTCGTAAAAGTTTAATAGTAAGTAATAATAATATATTAGATATATTTATAGGGTCACCGATAAGTATTGTATTATTATTAATGACAATTTTAGCATTGTTCTATCCACTGATTATAAAAGGATTTAAAAAAGCAAAATTAAAAATATAATTTGGAAATAGATGGGTTAAAACTATGAATCTAAACTGAAATTATTTTCGTTATTTAGTAAGTGTAGATTAATTATTTGATTGTTTTATTGAGTAGAATGAGAATCGTATTTGAGTAATATGATTCTCATTCTACTCTTTTTAATGTGTTTTTTGGTATAGATGTATAGTGATAAATATAGGTTGATAAACTTTAATAATTTTTAAAAGCTTTTGAATTTAAGTACATATGCAAATAAGTTGAAATTCCTAGTTATATAGTGTGAATGATTACTTCTTAATGTATAGGCTGTTTTTTAGACTAGAGTTAACTCTAAGCGCTATGATATTAGGTGAAGAAGTTGGTGGAAAGTCTTCAAATAGGATAAGTACTGGAGGAATTATTTTATGGTTAATGCTAAAGCTAGAGCGGTTAACGGGCCGGATTCGAATTTTCATGCTACAGAAATTAAAAGACGTGATCTTGATACACATGATGTATTAATTGAGATTAAATACGCAGGTATATGTCATTCTGATATTCATACTGCACATGGTGAGTGGGGGCCAGTTTACTATCCACTAGTGCCAGGTCATGAAATTGCAGGTATTGTTAAAGAAGTTGGGTCAGAAGTGAGTAAGTACGAAGTAGATGATCGTGTCGGTGTTGGTTGCATGGTTGATTCTTGTGGCGAATGCGAAAATTGTCAAAACGGCGAAGAACAATATTGTCTAAAAGGAATGGTTGGCACGTACGCAGGTACGGATAGATATGGTGAACCGACACAAGGCGGTTATTCAACACATATTGTAGTACATGAAGATTTTGTATTACGTATTCCTGATAATATCGGTTTAGATGCTGCAGCTCCATTACTTTGTGCGGGTATTACTACTTATTCACCTTTAAATCATTGGAAAGCAAGTGAAGGTAAAAAAGTAGCAATCATCGGTATGGGCGGTTTAGGACACATGGCTGTTCAAATTGCAAATGCTATGGGGGCAGAAGTTACTGTATTATCACAAACGTTAAATAAAAAAGAAGATGGTTTAAAATTAGGTGCAACACATTACTATGCAACAAGTGATGAATCTACATTTGAGCAACTGCCAAAAACTTTTGACTTAATTATCAATACAGTAAGTGCAAACTTGCAATTAGATGATTATCTTAAATTGCTTACATTAGACGGTACAATTGTTAACGTTGGGGCACCAGCGGAACCAATCTCATTAAGAGTTGCAAATTTAATTGGTCACCGTAGATCATTTGCTGGATCAGCTATAGGAGGTATACGCGAAACACAAGAGATGTTAGACTTCTGCTCTGAACATAATATCAAACCTCAAATTGAAATGATTTCAGCTGATCAAATAGATGAAGCTTATGAAAGAGTTTTAGCATCTGATGTTAAATATCGCTTTGTTATCGATACAAGCACAATGTAATTAACTTGCAATTAATGGATATCTAACGTACTTTAAGTAATTTAAAAGTATATTATAGTAGCTGCTTGTTTTAGACAGAGTTCTGAAATAGGTGGCTATTATTATACATATAAGTTATAGATTGCATGAAAATTATAATTATATAATATGTCGAATTGCTTATATAATTATAAGTATTAAGTAATTTTTATATAAAAAATTTGTATAAGTTAAAATTTACTATTATACTAACTTATAAGCGTTTAAGTAAACGCTAACATAACGTTACAATAGTTGGGAGTGATTTTCATGCCAGATACAGATACTGCATCAGACTTATTGGAAAAGATCTTAGATTATTTATTTTCTCTTAAATAGTAATTTTTAAGAGTGGGTATTTATACTTAAAATCAATAAAGAACAATTGATTTGCTAAGAAACCTAACTTGAATTATGGATATGTCCCTACAAAGTAGTCAGTTTACATTGAGAACTTTGTAGGGTTTTTTAGTTAAGATGGTGCATTAATGTGTGGACACTGTGTTGAAGTAATAATCTAAAAAGTAAAGTATAAATTATACGTTGATACGGTTGAATATTTGTAGTTATATAAAGTAGTGATAAAAAAACGTTGAGACAAATTAATTGTCTCAACATTAATCATTATATGGGGAGTAGTTGACTTGATTGAAATTTAAAGCCTCTTTCCAAAAATTTAGGTTATGCTATTCTATACGCGATGGTTGGCCATTTTTTCGAAAAAATCAATAATATAAGAGTGGTCTTTTTTGCTATTACCATTAGCTACTTCTGAACTGAAAATTTCTTTAACAATATTTGTAACAGGAAGTGGCACTCCTAAAGCATTGGCAGAGTGCTGAATATTACCTAAGTCTTTAAAATTTGTTTCAATTTTTCCACCAGGTTCAAAATTTCTTTCTATAATAGATGGCATCTTAGCATCCATTACAGCACTGCCAGCTAATCCACCACTAATTGCTTCAAAGAGTTTGTTTAAATCTATTCCTGATTTACTAGCATAAACACAAGCTTCTGATAAACCTGCTAAATTAATACTGACAATAATTTGATTTGCCAATTTAGCTGCTGAACCAGTACCGCTTTCTCCAAAATGAACTATATTTTCTCCCATTGTTTGAAATAAAGGAAGAACTTTTTCGAAATCATGTTCTTCTCCACCAACCATAATGGACAGTCTTCCTTCAAGTGCCATTGGTTCTCCACCACTAACAGGAGCATCCATAAATTGAATATTAAATGGTTTCAACTTAGCTGAGAATGCTCTGGAATCTTCAGTTGATACAGAACTCATGTCTATCACAATTGTTCCTGGTTTACAATTATTCGCAAGGCCTTCCTCAGAAAATAAAACTTGTGTAACATGTTTAGATGTAGGAAGCATCGTTATAATAACATCGCAATTTTTAGCTACTTCACTATTTGAGCTACAGGGATTGCCACCTAATGCTTTTAACTCATCAACTGCATTTGTATTTAAATCAAAAATATATGTTTCATAGCCACTTTTAATAACGTGAAGTGCCATAGGTTTTCCCATAATACCTAAGCCAATAAATCCAACTTTCATAAGTATTACCTCCATATACATAAATTTTAGCAATTAATCTAACTGATAATAGCGTGCTGAACATTATCATTATTAAAAATTTCTTCTACTATTTATCGTCGATTATAGGTTGAAGATGGTTCTGAACATAGTTACCAAGATCTTTAATCACTTGGGTAGTGTTTGCATGTGCTTCTCCTATTTCATCTTCGAGTATTATCCAGCCGTTGTAGTCATTATCTTTCAAAATTTGTGTACATTTTGAAAAATTTATATCTCCTGCGCCCATGTTTTTCCATTCTGATTGATTTGCAACATCTTTATAATGCACATGCTTAATAAGTGAAATTGCATCTTCAAATACTTTTGTTGGGTTCATACCACCCATAGCAATATGTCCGGCATCAGGTGTATAACCCATATAACCGCCGTCTAGACCGTCAAATAGTACTTTATAATCTTCTTCAAATTTCCAATAAGATGTTTCATATGATATTGGGTGTAATGAAGTTGTAATACCATATTCTTCGTAAGCATGTTTAGCGAGTTCATTTGCACCTGTAATAATTTCTTTTTGTCTTTGCAATAAATTATCCCTATTTTTTCCACTTCTTGATGGGACATTCATAATTGCTCCAGGAAAATGCTTGAGATAATTGAAAAAGTAATCATCTATCTCTTTTTCACTATCAGATGCATGACCGCCTACAAAAGCATGTGGTACCGTTAATGCTGCTAACTTTAAATTATTTTTGTCGAGAGCTTCTTTTAAAAGTTGTGGTGATTTCTCATATTTTCCTAACAAATTGATTTGTACGTCTACCCCAGTAAGTCCTGCATTTGCTATATCGTGTATCACCTGATCCATTTTATCTGCTTTTTCATCGTAGTCTAAAACCCAAGTAGAGCCTTGGCATCCAAAATTAACCGTCATTATTTTCCTCCTAACAAGTCACTGTATATTGAATATAAATATGTTTTTTGTTAAATAAAATAATTTTTGAAAACGCTAACAATATATTTCAACCCTATCATTTATAATACTTTTGTCAATAATAATGTGAAAACAAACGAAAATAAAAATAAATAAATGAAATTAATTGAAAATATAAAATAACTATATTAAAATCACACCTATATATGTAAGCGCTTACTTTAGGGCGCCGTTTTACAGCATAAAATATAAATTTAGTGAAAGAGAGTGGGGGATAAGGATGTTTGGAGAAATTTGGCCACTTATTGGTGTGGTTATAGGCGTTATAGTTTTACTTATATTAATTATTGGGTTCAAATTGAATACTTTTATATCACTCATAGTGACTTCTATGTTTACGGGGGTCATCTTAGGTATTCCAATTGATAACATCGTTGAAACAGTAGAAAAAGGCATGGGGGATACTCTTGGTAGTATTGCAATCATTTTTGGTTTGGGTTCGATTTTAGGTAAGTTACTATCAGATGGTGGTGGCGCAACTCGAATAGCTGATAAATTAATTGAAACTTTTGGCGAAAAGTATGTGAATTGGGCGATGTTAATTGCATCATTTATTATAGGCATTTCACTATTTTTAGAAGTAGCGTTTGTGTTACTTATTCCTCTTGTGTTTACATTAGCCAAACGAATGAATATTTCTAATCTTAAAGTTGGTCTCCCAATGACTATTTCGATAGCCATTACACATGGTTTTTTACCACCGCACCCTGGACCAGTAGCGGTAGCACAAGCATTGAATGCTAATATTGGGCATGTATTAATGTATGGTATTATCATAGGTTTACCTTTGGCATTGATTGTGGGCGCTTTTTTTACCAAACTTGTATATAAAGTCGTGCCATCAGCTTTTGCTAGGGAAGGTAAACAGATGAGCGTTGACGAAGAGAAACCAGTAGCAGTAAAAGATAGACCTAGTTTTGGTTTGAGTTTATTAACGGCACTCAGTCCTATTATTTTAATGTTGTTGGCGACAATTATTCAATTAATTACAGGCCATGAGGATGCTAAAGCCGGTGGTTTTGAAGGCTTTATTTATTTCATTGGTTCATCAACAACTGCGATGTTAATTGCTGTTCTTATAGCGGTTTATACGATGGGAATAAGAAGAAAAAAATCTACTGACCAAATTATGGCGACTATTTCAAATGCTATTACACCGATTGCTATGTTATTGCTGATCATTGGTGGAGGCGGTGTTTTCAAACAAGTTATTATAGATGGTGGCGTAGGTGACACCATATCTAAAATTTTCCACGGTACTGAGATGTCTCCAATTATATTGGCATGGTTGGCGACAGCAATTTTGAGATTAGCTTTAGGATCATCGACCGTTTCCGCGCTATCATCAGTAGGTATTGTATTGCCATTAATACAATCTATGGATGTGAATATTTCTCTTATTGTACTTGCAATTGGAGCTGGGAGTGTCTTCTTTTCACATGTTAATGACGCAGGATTTTGGATGTTTAAAGAATACTTTGGCTTAACTATGAAAGAAACATTTTTAACCTGGACGTTGCTGGAATCAGTATTATCCGTATTAGGATTAGGATTTATTTTGATTTTAGATATTGTTGTTTAATAAGTATAGATTTAAAGGGATCAAATAAATTTTATAATAAAGTGTAGTTATTTAAAATTTTCAACAAATTTAATGTTACAGTTGTAGCGAGTTAATTGTATTATTAGCAACACAACCCCCTTACTATTTTGAATAGTAAGGGGGATTTTTGAATATTAGTGGCTAAAGCACTAAATATAGTACTATAGACCAGTAATTTTTGTTTATCAATTTCGCAGTGGATAATTAGATTATCCTTTTTTACTTTTTCTCAGGTTTAATACATTTACCACATCTTTTATATATGCGCCTTTTAATTTATAACTCCATTTATAAATGATAAAACTAGCTATTATACAAATTATTGGGAGTATGACCATAATGAAACGTAATCCATTTTTTGTGAATTCGCTTTGTTGAACGCCCGGTTGATAACCTAAAAGCGTTAAACTCCATCCAGTAATTAAACCGGAAATGGCCATAGCTGTTTTCATTAAGAATGTCTGAGTAGAAGTGATAACACTTTCATTTCTTTGCCCGAACTTCATTTCACTATAATCAATGACGTCTGCTATTGAAACGGTTATTATTCCCATAATGAATCCAGTACCAATTTTGATAAAGGTAGTACCTAATACAACAGGTAATATGGCTTGTGGTGAAATGTAACTTGCAGCTAGCAAAATCAATAGTCCGAATATTACACTGCAGGTTGCAATAGGAAATATGCGTTCCCTTGTAATCCATTTTGCAATTCTTGGGAAAATAATCAAAGCAAGAATTTCAACAAACCCCATACCGTTATAGAGTGCAAATAAGAACTTGGATTCAGCTACATAGCTAAAATAATAAATGAGAACATTTCCAATGATTTGTGTACATAAGAAAAAGGTGATTAAGATACCAATATAATTCAAGAGTTCTTTGTTGGCAAATAATATTCTCCATATGTCTTTGAAACGTAATGTAATACCTGTGTCTATATTTGTAGGGGCTTCTTTTACATTGCGAACAGTAATTCCCATTGTTGTGATAAAGAAGATAATTATAATGATTGTGACTATTAAAAAGCCAATGGACTGATCACCATTTCCAAATAAATTGTCCAAGAATAGTACAATGCTTAAACCGATAGCACCCAGAATTAAATTAGCTAGGCTCGCAAAGATTCTTGGAATCACTGACACCTCTTCGCGTTCGGTTGGGTTATTAGTTAAATTTGGTAACCATGACCAATAAGGAACATCCATCATAGTGTAAGTCATGCCCCAAAGAATATACATTATTGTGACAAATACATATAGACTAGTGCCAGATAAATCAAAATTTGTGAATAAGATAATGGTTACAAAAGAATTGATAATAGTACCAATAACTAACCATGGTCTAAATTTTCCCCACTTTGTTTTTGTTTTATCTACAATCATACCCATAATAGGATCATTGATAGCGTCCCAAATTCGAGCTGCAAAATATAATGTCCCTACAAAACCAGCTGTAATGCCTAAGATGTCTGTTAAATAATACATAAGATATATGCCAATTAGATTAACAACTAAATCCTTACCAAAAGCACCAATGCCAAATGAATACTTTTCTTTACGTGTTATTTGTCGCTCCAAATAAATCACCTCATAGGAAAACTTAAGTCGTTATATGAACAAAGTACCTAAGTTTTTAGATATATAACTTTTTAATTTTAGTAGTAAAATATTTTTAAAAAACCAGACACTGCTCATCTAATTGAATAATCACAGGTCTGGTATGAGTTTATTTATATGGTGGCAGCCAATCACCGTGGGCTTCAATTAAATCATCACAAAGTGAGATAATATCGTTGATAGATAGTTCAGAAGCTGTATGTGGATCTAACATAGCAGCTTGATAAATTTTTGATTTATCGTTAGTTAATGCAGCCTCTATTGTTAATAATTGAGTGTTTATATTTGTTCTGTTCAAGGCTGCTAGCTGTTCTGGTAAATCCCCTATATAAGTAGGAGCTACACCACTTGCATCAACTAAACATGGAACTTCAACAACTGCATTTTCAGGTAGATTGCTTATTAAGCCACCTGTGTTCAATACATTGCCGCCAATTTTAAATGGTATATTTGTTTCCATTGCTTCAATAATATAAGAACCATATTCGTTGGAACGTTGATGATTCAGGTTTTGATCATTGACTATATCATCACGCATTTGGGACCATTCTTCTATTTGTTTTATGCAACGACGAGGGTATTCATCTAATGGAATATTATAATCATCGATTAATTCTGGGTATAGATTTTTAATGAAGTAAGGATGGTATTCTGCGTTATGTTCAGATGACTCTGTAACATAAAATCCAAATTTATCTAAAATTTCAAAACGAACCATATCGTCATGTTTTGATTTTTGTTTTGCTTTGGCACGTTTTTTGATTTCTGGATATAAGTCTTTGCCATTTTGTTTGATTTCAAGCAACCAAGCCATATGATTAATTCCAGCAATCTTAGATTGTATGTTATCTTGCGACAAATCTAATGAATCTAATAAGTCATTTGTACATACTTGTACACTATGGCAAAGGCCAACCGTTTTAATACCTTCTTTTAGCATTATATTAGTTAAAACTGCCATTGGATTTGTATAATTTAAAAACCAAGCATTTGGGCATACTTCTTTTATATCATTGGCAAAGGCTTGCATTACTGGTATTGTTCTTAAATTACGGAAAATACCACCAATACCTAATGTATCAGCAATAGTTTGTCTTAATCCATATTTTTTTGGTATTTCAAAATCAGTAATCGTAGCAGGATCATATCCGCCCACTTGTATTGCATTTATGATATATTTTGCTCCTGATAATGCCTCTTTACGATTATGGTATGCTCTCACAGAAACGTTTGAATGTAAAGTTTTCTTTAAATTATTTAACATCATTTCTGAATCATGCAATCGTTGCTCATCTATGTCATATAAAGCAAATTCAAAACCTTGTAATGCTTCTGCTGTCATACAATCGCCTAGTACATTTTTGGCGAAAACAGTACTTCCTGCGCCTAGAAATGTAATTTTGTCCATTAATCATGCCCCCTAGTTTTCTTTAAAAACTGAATGATCATTCAATACCGTCTATTTTTAAAAATTTAAAGCGAAAATTTTCTAGTATCACTATAGCTTATGTATAGATTAGACATTATTTTTAGGACAAACAAGCGTAAATAATATTGAAAAGAGTAATATATTGCTGTTTATAAATCTATAAACCACTTATCAACTGGCATGATTGTAGTGTTTTTTCGATAATTAGTGGGAGTTACACCAACGATTTTCTTGAAAACTTTACTAAAATAATTACTAGAAGCATAACCTACTTCATACGCGATAGAATCAATATTTTGAGAACTTCTAGTTAATAAAATTAATGAATTTTTAATTCTAGTTTTTGTTAAAAAATTAATAGGCGTATCATTCACAATTTTATGAAATTGACGACTAAAATGATATTTTGATAAGCCAGCAACTGCTACTATATCGTCCAATGTAATATCTTGTTGATAATGATTTTCTATAAAATTAATTGCTTTTATGGTAGGAAGAGGGTGATTATTAGATTTCTGCAAACCATATTCGAGATACTCTAAGCATTTCATTATAAATGTATAGGCACAGGATGAAGATTCGTATCCATGTTTAATGCCCACAGCGTCTATTTTTCGTAATGTTTCTATAATATATTTTATAGGTTCAGAATTTATAGGGAGTTTGAGGATATTCCCATGTGCAGATACAATTCTATTAAATAATCTACTAACTTCTTCGCCATAAATTGTAAAATAAACAAATTCCCATTCACTCGAATGATTGGGAAGATAGTAACAATGATTACTTGGTACACGAACAAAAAAAGCATCACCTTTAGAAAGTTGATAATTTTTTGTGCCTATAGAAATTGCACCGTAGCCACGAGTCGTATATTGAAAAATGTATACATCTTGTTCTCCTCTGTGCAAACCATGCCATCGATAATTTGAACTTTGTACGAGTTCAAAACCTATTGCACTTAAACCAGCAACATTATTCTGGTAATCTCCTTTGAATCTAAAACCATAAGCATTGTAGTCAATTTTTCTTGTCAACTTATATCCCTCCATATTTGTTAATTATTTTAGCATTATTTAAGTAAAAAACATTCAATATATATTTATAAAATTTATATTGAATTAATACTTTTTTGTTATTGATAGTTGCTGATTCTTGACAATGACGAACAATAAGTATATGTTTGTAATATTAAATAAAAATAAATATAGTCGTTGATGTGTGCTTAAACTAGGTTATTTGGGCTTTAGCAAGACGTTAATAGAAATATTGGCAAATTGAAAAAGTAAACAAATTGAAGTAGAAAGTGAAAATCATACGACATATGTAAAATAATTTATAAATTTTAAAGCAACATATATAGGTAGCAAAACAAATCACTGCATAAAGTATTAGAGTGCGTTGTAATGAAGCCGATAATAGTAATAAATCGACGAAGATTTATTATATATTGTCGGCTTTTTTTAATGAGTCTTACAACTATATTTTAGAGAAATCTAACTTTATGATTACAGTCATCATATCTAACGGAGGAGGATGCGATATGCTTACATCGTCTAATTTATCATTACTAATCATTCTATTATTTGTCGCGATATTCATCTCAGTAATAAGTGGAGTTATATTTTTAAATAAGCGCATATCACTAGCGTACGTTCATATACATATTTGTTTAGTAGCACTGCCGCCATTGATAGCATTCGTTGGCTTAATTTCAGCACCAAAGAACACCAATCTTGGTTTATGGTATTCAGATGTTTTATCTTGGTTGATGGCATTTTTTGTATTAGTTATTGGTTTAATCATTCAACGTTATTGTGTACGCTATTTGGCCGGAGATAGAAGCTATAGAAAATACTTTACGCTATTTACTTTAACGACAAGTTTTGCATCTATGGCATGGTTAACAGGCGATCTCCGTATTATGGTAGTCAGTTGGGGTTTCACATTAATTGGCCTAACATTACTGATTAGTTTGACGAGTGCTTGGAGAGTGACAAGGGCAGCAGCAATTGTTACAGGAAAATTATTTTTCTTAAGTTGGCTCGCATTATTGCTAGCTGTTATATGGTTAGGAATTATAACAGGAGAGTGGGATTATACAGGTATTTTTACCGATGTTAACCTTGATCAAATCAATGCATGGACACGTTTTGGCATTAATATGTTAATAATCTTGGCGGTTATGATCCCAGCAGCACAATGGCCGTTCCAAAGATGGTTGATTGAATCAGTCGCAGCGCCAACGCCTGTGTCTGCAATCATGCATGCTGGCATTGTGAATGCTGGTGGTATTATGCTAACGCGTTTTTCTCCACTGTTTAACGGTGACATTGCAACAATCGTTTTATTATGCTTTGCGAGCGCCTCTGTACTTATAGGTGCAGGTATTAGTTTAGTACATGTAGACTATAAACGGTTATTAGTGGGTTCAACAATAGGGCAAATGGGATTTATGTTAATTCAATGTGCGTTAGGTGCATATATACCTGCAATTATTCATCTAATATTACATGGTTTATTTAAAGCGACACTCTTTTTACGCTCTGGTTCGGCTGTACGACATTTTAATGTACCGAGTCGTGCAAATGAAAGAATGTCTTACTTATGGATATTAGCAGGGCGTGGTTTAGCAATTATGATAGGTCTTGGCTTTTGGTTATCTGCTCCAGAACAAGGTTATCGTTTAGTTAGTGGTCTTATTTTAGCATGGTCATTATCCGTATCTTGGACACAACTAGTTGCCTTTGGTGAAGGGAATTTTGGTCGTATCATGGGTTTATTAGTACTTAGTGTAGTCGGCATGGTCTATTATATTGTTCACCATTTCTTTAGTGATGCTTTGCATACTATCGCATTTCATAGTGCCCAGCCGCCTATGTTAGCAACCATAATTGTTGCGTTAATTTTATTATTTGGTAGTTTGATGAGTACGTGGGTAGCGCGTCACCGTTCATCGGTAGCATTTTCAATTATTTATATGTGGATCGTACGTTTAGGTGATGCAAAAATTGAAACAGTAGAACGTCATCCTAATTACTTAAAAAAATATTTATCCAAAGGAGGGCACTAAAATGGGAAAATCAAACACACATTCTATTGCGCAATCGAGTTACATTAATGATATTCGCATGACAGTTGAAACTGCGAGCAAGGTTATTGTTCCTTTATCACCCATTTCAGTATTTGCTGCTAGAAGCCCCTGGTCTGGATTAGAAGATAAAACATTTGATGAAGTAGCAAGTTGGTTAAAACAAGAGCGTAAAGTTGATATTTATCCAGCGAGAACAACTATTATAGAAGCAAGGCAACAAGGTGAAATAAGCGATAAGTATATAGAACATCGTTTTCAACAATGGATAGAAGAGACAAAGTTATCTATTCCGAAAGCGCACGCTATTCAATATGGTAAACAAGCATTAAAGTTACGGCCATTGGAGAGTTACTCAGAGGAACAAGACGTCATAGATGAACTCGTGAAAGATTTGACGGGAAGTCTGAAGGGAAGTAATACTGCATCCGGACAATTTTTATCAGTGCCATTAATTAGTACATACGTCTTTGATGATAAAAATGAAAAATTAATCGATACGTTAGATTATCATGTAATAAAATGGTGCAAATTATTTATTGATGACGCACAATCCGGATGGACGATGCCAAATAGAGATAAAGGACTTTTTAATGCTTGGCAGAGATTAGTTCCATATGACCCAGCGTTAACTAAACAACAACGTACACGTTTACAATCATTGCCAAATGATGTTGAATCAATACTTAAAGCATCATTAAATAATCTAGGTATTAAGGATATAGAAGTTCAAACATATTTAGAGAATCATTTATTATCATTGCCAGGTTGGGCTGGTATGATGATGTGGCAAGATGACCATCATAAGAAAGTTCATGATTTATTATTTACTTATCTTGCTATACGTGTTGCGATGGAATGGGCAATCGTAGAGCCTCATTTACCTGTAACTCCTCCAGATGCTAAAGATGAAAGTGTTTTGGAAACAAGCATTGTGTCATGGCTGCAGTGGGGTGGATTTACGGTAGAAACTTGGCGTACGTTAAGTATAGAAGAAAAAGAACAATATGTGCAATTTGCGCAAGAGTTTAATGAACAATTGTGTCGGAAATTGTGGTTGGAAGCATGGGAAGAAACCTATAATGAACAATTAAAGGATATGATTGTACCAGAGCAACCTCACCAAATAACAGCACAAAAAGTAGAAGTTCAAATGGCATTCTGTATTGATGTAAGGTCGGAGCCTTTTAGAAGACAGATTGAAGCAGCTGGCCCGTTTGAAACTCTGGGTATTGCAGGTTTTTTTGGGTTGCCAATTGAGAAATCTGAATTAGGAAGTAAGTACAATCATCCGTCATTACCAGTTATGAATCAACCACAGCATAAAATCCAAGAATACACACATGAACGTGAGCCCAATGCTTTTCAACAACGGAAGCATGCATTAGAATCCGTTACTTATACATTTAAAAAAATGAAACAGAACGTTTTGCCTAGTTTACTTTTACCGGAATTGAGTGGACCTTGGCTATCGCTACAAATGTTAACGAGAAGTTTTATCCCGAGACGTGCGGGAGCGATGATTCGTAAGTTTTATAGCAATTGGTTACAAAAACCACAAGATACCACCTTAACATTGAATCGTAATCAACATCATAACCATCAACATATACATTTTGAAGGTGAATTACCAATTGGTTTCACCAAAACAGAAAAAGTAAATTATACATTACAAGCACTAAAATTAATGGATTTAACTAAAGACTTTGCACCATTAGTTGTGATGTGTGGTCATGGTAGTCAAAGTGCTAATAATCCCTATGCAGCCTCATTAGATTGTGGCGCATGTGGTGGGGCAGCCAGTGGTTTCAATGCTAAAGTATTGGCTCATTTGTGTAATATGACAGAGGTCAGAGAAAGTTTATTACAGGAAGGTATTGAAATCCCAGAAGAAACTATTTTTGCAGCTGCAGAACATCAAACTTCAGTAGATGAATTGAAGTGGATATATTTACCTGAATTATCTCAAGAAGCACAAATAGCTTATGATAAAATAGAAGCGGCAATGCCTCAAATAAGTTATGCCGCAAATGAAAAAAGATTGGCGCAGTTACCTGATAATAATATAGTTAAGCCAAACCCAGTCAATCAAGTTCATCGTAAAGCTAATGATTGGAGCGAGATAAGACCAGAATGGGGATTAGCGAAAAATGCAGCGTTTATTATAGGCCAACGTGAATTAACTAAAAATAGTGATTTAGCAGGTAGAGCCTTCTTGCATAATTATGATTGGCAACATGATAAAGGTGGTAGCATATTAGCAAATATTATTGCCGGTCCAGCACTTGTTGCGCAATGGATTAATCTGCAATACTATGCGTCGACAGTAGCACCTCATTTTTATGGTAGTGGTAGTAAAGCAACGCAAACAGTAACGGCGGGTATCGGTGTTATGCAAGGAAACGCCAGTGATTTATTAACGGGACTGCCATGGCAATCTGTAATGGCGTCTGATAACAAGATGTACCATTCGCCGATAAGATTATTGATTGTTATCCAAGCACCACAGTCATTTATCAAAAACTTATTGGATAATGATCCTGATTTTAATCAAAAAATAGTTAATGGTTGGGTTAGATTAGCCAGTGTTGATGAACAAGGTTTATGGCATGATTGGACAACTAACCTTTAAGTGGTTGTGGGGACATCTAATGTCTCCACATTTATGGCATTTAATAAATAAATTTGATATATGGTTGAGATAGCTCATGTTTCCTAGGCAATATAGCGTAGCTATAGAGAAAATTGCTGAAAAATGGTACTGTTATCTTTGTTAAAATAAATTTCTAATTTTGGTTCTACAGGAGATGTATATTTAATGAAAAAAACCAAAGGTACCTATGAATCTGAAATCAGTAAAGCAATTACACAGTGGGAAAAAGACTTCCTTGGTCGTGGTTCTCTTTCAGTTAAAACAGACATATTGCGTGATATGATTATAGTCAGTTTGCAAGGTGTATTGACACAAGCAGAGTATAAAGTTTGTGGCACGAATGAAGGGTTATTAACGATTAAACGAACACGTTCTAAACTTGTAGAATCAGGTATAGAAGAACTTAATGAAATTGTGTTAACAATTTTAGGGGAAGAAGTTAAAAGCTTTCATACAGATTTGAGCTCTATAACTGGAGAACGTATAATGATTTTTAAATTATATAATGATTTAGAGAAAAAGTTTACTGAGTAGCAATGACTAATTTTTTCGAACTAATACACTTAATTTATTGATAAATTAAGTGTATTAGTATGTGTAATGATGAAAAGTTATTAGAAGTAAATTAAGTGCATATTTCAGGGATCGAGACTTAATATAATATTGTATGTGGTAATAGCATCAAAAATGCACATACTGTTGTAAGGGACAGTATGTGCACATTACTAGTTATGAATTAGGAATCCGGAAGAGTAAAGTTTGCGTTAAAAACTATCATCATATAAATAATTGGGTGTTAAAGTATCATAATCTTTAATTAAGATTCTTAGTTAAAGATTCATTGTTCTAAAAGTGTAGAACATAAACTAAGTATTACGGGATTAATATTTCAACTTTAACCACTAGCTTGAAAATAATATGTAACTTAACATTTAATACCCAACAACGACGAAAAAAGTATTATTTAAATAAAGTAACATGAATTCGTTTAAAAGCTTGTGTAAAAGCGGTTAGTCATATTAATATACAAAGTTTACTAAAAGTGAGTTCACCTCCTACATATAAATATTATAATAATTGAATAAATTTTTGGTACAAATTCCCCAACTGTACAAAAACAATGCGTAAATGTTAATATATAAAAATTATTTAAAAATTAATTATATGTAATTTTATACTCGTGGCTATTAAGCGATTCACATAAAAATGTGATTAATTAAAATCGATTATTTTTATACATCACGTAATTTGAATTTTTGCTATTCTATAAAAATAAAAAATACACTTGAATTATTATGAAAGTTTATAGTAATATTGCTAATTGGGTGTTAAAGAATCATAATTTTTAATTATGGTTCTTTTTCTTTTGCCATTTTTTAACAACAAACGTTAAAAATAACGTGACAATTATGCTTAAATACTTTGCTAAAGTTTATATTTTTAATAAACTAGATGAGGTTAACTTTTACTGCAATTAAGTAGTAGCATAAATCGTGGATAAGGTTTTAATTTAGAGCGAAAGTTGGATTTGTTTTACCTTTAAAAAGGTTATAATAAAATGAAGTGAAGTTGTGTTAGGAGGAAATATAGTTGGATCAAGTGAAAAATATTCTCTATTCTATAATAGAGCCATTATTGCAGCCAGAAACATATCAATCATTACTCTCTAATTTAATAATGATAATAGTTTACGTAGTAGCTGCATGGATTATTTTACATTTTGTGAATAAAGGTATTGCTCAGTTCTTTAAAATTCAAAATAAAGGCAAGAATAGTAATAAAAAACGTTCGAAAACTTTAATATCATTAGTGCAAAATGTAGTCTCATATGTGGTATGGTTTATAGTGTTGACTACGATTTTAAGTAAGTTTGGTATCAGTGTAGGAGGCATTATAGCAAGCGCCGGTGTTGTTGGCTTAGCCGTTGGTTTTGGTGCACAAACAGTAGTTAAAGATATTATTACTGGCTTCTTTATTATTTTTGAAAACCAATTTGATGTAGGAGACTATGTTAAAATTAGTAATAGTGGTGCTCCAGTAGCAGAAGGTACTGTTAAATCAATAGGATTAAGATCTATGCGTATTAATACTATTTCTGGTGAGCTGACTACATTACCTAATGGTAGTGTTGGTGAAATTACGAACTACTCCGTGATAAATGGTGAAGCAATAGTAGAAATTCCAGTTTCTATAACAGAAGATATTGATAAAGTGGAAGATGAATTAAATGATTCTTTTGAGGCAATTCGCTCGAAATACTATTTATTTATATCTACGCCAGAGGTTGTTGGTGTAAATTCCATCACAAATAATGAAATCGTATTGCGTATTTCTGCAGAGACGATACCTGGAGAAGGCTTTACAGGTGCACGTATTTTAAGAAAAGAAATATTGAAATTATTTAAACTTAAAGAAATTAAAATGCCACAACCAATGATGGTACAATACGAAGCAAATCAACAAAATAATGCATAAGATGGTCGGAGGTGTTACAGAATGACATCCAATTACGGTTTGAATGATATTGTAGAAATGAAAAAACAGCATGCATGTGGTACGAATCGTTTTAAAATCATTCGTGTAGGTGCAGACATCCGAATAAAATGTGAAAACTGTCAGCGCAGTATTATGATTCCTAGACAAACATTTAATAAAAAACTAAAAAAAATTGTGGTATCACAACAAGATACTACCGATAAGGAGAATGAATAATGGCTTTAACAGCAGGTATTGTCGGCTTACCAAACGTAGGAAAGTCAACACTTTTTAATGCAATTACTAAAGCAGGTGCACTTGCAGCAAACTACCCATTCGCAACAATTGACCCTAACGTAGGCATAGTTGAAGTGCCAGATAGTAGATTAGACGTGTTAACAGAAATGGTAGAACCGAAAAAAACAATTCCAACTACATTCGAATTTACCGATATTGCAGGTATTGTTAAAGGTGCTTCTAAAGGGGAAGGTTTAGGTAATAAATTCTTATCTCATATTCGTGAAGTAGATGCGATTTGCCAAGTTGTTCGTGCTTTTGATGATGATAACGTTACACATGTTTCTGGTCGTGTAGATCCGATTGATGATATTGAAGTTATTAATATGGAACTCGTATTAGCAGATTTAGAATCTGTAGATAAGCGTTTACCAAAATTAGAAAAAATGGCACGTCAAAAAGATAAAGATGCAGTTAATGAAACTCGTATTTTATCAAGAATTAAAGAAGCTTTAGAAGAGGGAAATCCTGTAAGAAGCTTGGAATTTACAGAAGAAGATCAAAAATATGTGAACCAAGCTCAATTGTTAACATCTAAAGAAATGTTATATATCGCTAACGTAGGTGAAGACGAAATTGGCGATGAAGATAATGAAAAAGTAAAAGCTATCCGCGAATATGCAGCGAAAGAGGATTCTGAAGTTATCGTAATCAGTGCTAAGATTGAAGAGGAAATTGCTGTACTTGAGGATGAAGACAGAGAAATGTTCTTAGAAGATTTAGGTATTGAAGAACCAGGTCTCGATCGTTTAATTCGTACAACTTATGACTTGCTTGGTCTTGCTACTTACTTTACAGCAGGTGTACAAGAAGTACGTGCATGGACATTCATTAAAGGTATGACTGCTCCACAATGTGCGGGTATCATTCATACGGATTTTGAACGTGGTTTTATTCGTGCAGAGGTTACTAGTTATGACGACTACGTTGAATTTAACGGTGAAAATGGTGCCAAAGATGCTGGTAAACAGCGTTTAGAAGGTAAAGAATACATTATGAAAGATGGCGACGTTGTACACTTTAGATTTAACGTGTAAAACAATAGGTCTCCAAATGATATATTGGAATACTGAGGTATAAATATCTCAATATTATAAAACAGGCTGGGGCAATTTAAATTGTCCCAGCCTTAATCATTAGATTGGTAATAGTTTAAGATCTATTCCCTTTACTATGTTTATAAAGGTTAAGAGATGAACCAATCAGTACTAACATTTGGTCCTGTATAATTCGCATCTACTTCTTGATTTAATTCAGGGGAAGCATAGCTATCAGTATACTGCCATAAAACGTGATCGCGAGTAGGCTGACCTGGGTTGTAGTTAGCCATCCAGTAACCATCATAATTTTTTACAGATTGTTCAGCATGTTCTAACATGAAATTTTCGTATGAATAAAATAGTACTTTTTTATTTCCAGCTAAACCTTTCATTTCATCATACCAAGCATCCGTGCTTTCTTCGGTAGTGCCAGAAGTAACTGAATTTTGTTCAAAATCATTTATATAAAAACTTGCTTTTGGGGCTCGGTTATATAAAGTTTGTGCCTCATATCGTGCGTCATCAGGGTTTTCATACATACTATATGAATATACACCGAAATCTAAGTCGTGTTTGTCTAATAAATCAGAATTGTGTTCTAAGGACTCGTCTATTTTTTCTGAACCGTATTGGGCTCTAATGATAATGAAATCATAGTTTGCTTTTAAGTCCTTTACTTCTTGATCAGTCAAATCGCCTTGCCATTCAGAAATATCTAAAATACGTTCGCCATTTTGTGTAGTTCCAGCTTCTGATTGAATATCATCAGAACGGGTTGATGTCTCTTGATTTGTACCGTTTTCTTGATGTTTATTTAAATATTGCTGGTATCCATACCCCATTGTTCCTTTTTGGCTTGAGGTATTATCAGCTGCATAAGCAGAGTTAATAGTTGCTGTTGATGCAAATAATACACATACTGTAATAAATCCTTTTTTAATTGCAGAAACCATAACATACTCCTTTGTTTATGTACTTAAAAAATACCACTAAAATAAAGTGGTTAAAAATATAAAAAACGAACATAGTGGTTATGCTAGTAGAATTAAAGTAGATTTTCAACCTTAGCTTAAATGACATTTATTTTTTATTAAAATAATGAATTGTGATTTATAAATTTAAATAAATGAAATGGTGTCAATTTATTTAATATAAAGTAAGCGAATATCTATAATAGGAGAAATAGCTATTGCAAAAATCAATATTTTCGAATGTTTCATATGAAACATGCATATTAAATTAAGGAACTGCTAAAGATGTATAACCATTGTAAAAAGTAAAGCCTTGTGCTATAATTCTTGATTGTGAGTAATGAAAATTATTCCTTGCTTGTCACAAATGATGACGAGCCGCATAGACCACAAGGAGGTGCAATTATAAAATGAGAACATATGAAGTTATGTACATCGTTCGTCCAAACATTGAAGAAGACGCTAAAAAAGCTGTCGTTGAACGTTTCAACGGAATCTTGGCTTCTCAAGGATCAGAAGTTTTAGAAGCTAAGGATTGGGGCAAACGCCGTTTAGCATACGAAATCAATGATTTCAGTGAAGGTTACTACAATATCGTACGTATCCAAACTTCTGATAATGAAGCTACTGACGAATTCCAACGTTTAGCTAAAATTTCAGACGATGTAATCCGTTATATCGTAATTCGTGAAGACGAAGATAAGACAAGAAAATAATAGATGGGGGTCGTTTAAATGATAAATAGAGTTGTTTTAGTCGGTCGTTTAACGAAAGATCCAGAATATAGAACAACACCCTCAGGCGTGAGTGTTGCGACTTTTACTCTAGCAGTAAACCGTACGTTTACAAATGCGCAAGGGGAACGCGAAGCAGATTTCATTAATTGTGTTGTTTTTAGAAAACAAGCAGATAATGTAAATAACTACTTATTCAAAGGTAGTTTAGCGGGCGTTGACGGTCGCATTCAATCACGTAGCTATGAAAACCAAGAAGGACGTCGTATTTTTGTAACTGAAGTAGTTTGTGATAGTGTTCAATTCCTTGAACCTAAAAATCAAAACCAACGTCATGGCCAAGAAGGTAATAATAATTTCCAAAACTTTGGCGGACAACAATCAGGACAAAATACAGCGTCATATCAAAATAACAACAACAATAATAACAACAATACATCAAATAATAATCAATCAGATAATCCATTTGCAAATGCAAACGGACCTATTGATATTAGTGATGACGATTTACCGTTCTAATCTACAAACATTGTGTGAATGTTGTGTAGACTATTTAAAAGTATATTAAAATGTGTGAAATTATATTATATGTGTGTGTAAATGTGTGAAGTATAATATGATAACTATAATACATCTTCAAGTATTGAAGGTGTATTTTTTGTTTTTATAATTATGTGTTTACTGAACTGAGAAAAATTCGTAAGAGCATGATATAAATAGAGTTTAATTAAAAACCTACGTTCTAAAATAACTGAAAAATCAGAATAATACAATAGAGTTAATTGCAATTCAAGAGCGCATTATTACTTTAATAATAAATAAAGTTTAATGTAAGATTATAATTAATTAAAGTAATTAATTAATGCTAAGATAAAATAAATAACTAAAGATTTATAAATGTTTAAACAACTGATAATTGGGAATTTATTTAACTGTAGTGTAAATAAAAAATATAATATCATTGAAGAATGCTTTAAATAATATTATTATAAGTTATGTACTATATATTTATAGGGGGGCAGCTTTAATTGACGAATAAAAAATTGTTATCATACGCACAAAAGGAAATTTTACAAATAGAACAATTTTATGAGAACACTAGCATTAATAATATTGCTGGTATTGTTCATATGAATAATGGTTTAGGATATGACGAAGTAAATGAAGCCTTCAATAAAATCATAGAGCAACATGACACTTTAAGAATAAGAGTTACTAGAGAAGAAGGAGAATACAAGCAGTATCTAGTGGACTATGAACATCAAGATTTTGAGTTTGTAGATTTTTATCAAGATGAAGTTGGCTATGATAAGTGGGTTCGAGAAAGTGCTACTATGAATATCTTTAACTTGGATGAACCACTTTATAGAGTGATAATAGCGAAAGCGCCTCAGGGACATTATGTAATATTCTTGTTACAACACCATTTAATTAGTGATGCATGGGGTGTAACAATTGTTGTAGATAACCTATCTAAAAAATTAGTGGGTAAAGAAGATAAAGAGACAGAAAGTGCAGCCTATTTTGAAGCAATTTCTACAGAAATGGATTATGAAACAACTAAGCGTTTCACAAAAGATAAAGATTTTTGGTTAGAAAAATTAGAAAATTTCGAAGACAACATCCTCTTTGAGAAGACAACATTGGACAGTGCAGTTGGTAAGAGAATAAGTATTAACTTGTTAGATCAAGATGCTGAAAATGTTAAACGTTTCTGTGAAGAAAATGATGTGAGTATAAGCAACCTTTTTTCAGCAATAATGCATATAATTAAACATAAAAAAACATTGTCTAAAACTAATTCTGTTGGATTGCTGATACATAATAGGAATAATCGAAAAGAGAAAACTTCCACAGGAGTATTTTCAAGAGTATTACCCATAATCGTTGAAATGGACAAAGAAGCAACTGTTAAATCTTACTTAAACAAGATTAAGCTAGAAAGTCTTAATGTATTAAAACATAGAAAATACCCATACGAGTATATTGTTGAAAATAGTGGGAACAAAAAAGGTTTAGTAGACTGCTTTGTGTCCTTCCAAAATGCACAATACGATGCTGAATTTATGAATGATGGTTTCCTAGATGAATGGTTAGACAACGGGACAAACAATGCGCCATTAAGTGTCAACATTAGTAATAGAAGCAGTAAAAATGGCTTAGATATAGATTATGATTATCAAATTGATGTATTGGATGAAGCAGGTGTTTATCAATTACATGAGACGATCTTACATGTCTTGAATAGCATGATTGAAGCACCGGAACGCAAAATTAAAGACATTGAAATTGTCTCTGGTGAGGAAAGAGAAACGATTTTAAATGACTTTAACAATACGGATTTAGCATTGAATAACAGTCAATCATTTATCGAAAGATTTGAAGAACAAGTATCTAAATTTCCAAACAAAACAGCAATCAAATATGAAGGAGAAAGTCTAACTTATAAAGCGTTCAATGCCAAGGTCAATCAAATGGCATATCGTTTGCGTTCTGAAGGAGTCGAATCAGAGTCTCTTGTTGCTGTAATGGCTAACAGAAGCCTAGAAATGTTAGTGGCTATCTATGGAATTATCAAAGCAGGTGGTGCTTATGTTCCAATAGACCCTAATTATCCAGCGGACCGTATTAACTACATTTTAGAAGATAGCCAAGCAACAGTACTCTTGACAGATAATGAGTTGCAAGAAACAATCTCATATGACCATAAAGTGATTGATATCTCTAATAATGAGACATTAGCCTCACTCCCTACTGCCAATTTAGAGCATATTACAGATGTAAACAATTTAATGTATGTCATCTATACATCAGGGACAACAGGTAAGCCTAAAGGGGTTCTTGTTTCAGGAGAAAGTTTAATGAACCGTTTGAATTGGCTTATAGATAAGTATGGTATTGGCAATGAAGATATAGTCTTCTTCAAAACACCATTTACGTTTGACGTATCTGTATGGGAAGTATTTGGATTCGGAATGATTGGTGCCCAAGCAGTACTATTACCTTCAGGTGAAGAAGGTAACCCTGAAAAAATTACCTCAGTTATACAAAATGACACGCCTACAATGGTCCACTTTGTGCCATCAATGTTTAACGTGTTTATTAACTTTATTAAAGCGACAAACCAAACACAAATGATTTCGAGTCTAAGATATGTCTTAGCGAGTGGAGAAGCGCTAAAACCGAGTATCGTAAATCAATTTAACGAGCTTATTGGTAGTAAAAATAGTACACAATTAATAAATTTATATGGCCCAACAGAAGCAACAATTGATGTTACGAGTTTTGACTTTGACCATAATGTTAAATATGACGTAGTGCCAATTGGTAAGCCGATTGCCAACACGCAAGCTTATATTTTAAATGAAGATAACAATGTAATGGGTATTGGCGTACCAGGTGAATTGTGTATTGGGGGTATCAACGTTACAAGAGGTTACTTGAATCGTCCTGAATTAACACAAGAAAAATTCGTTGATAATCCATTTGGAGAGGGCAAAATATACCGTACAGGAGATTTGGCTCAATGGAATAATGACGGCAATATTTCTTATCTAGGTCGTATAGATGAGCAAGTTAAAATTCGTGGTTACCGTATTGAATTAGGTGAAATCGAGAGTATCTTGCGTAAGAATGATGACATTTTAAATGTTGCAGTTGTTGCTAAGCCTATTATTGATGATGAGTTATCAATTTGTACTTATATTGTTTCAGACCAAACAATAGATTTCGAAGCATTAAAAGCTGAATTAAGCCAACAATTACCTGAATATATGGTACCAACTTATATGATGCAAGTTGAGGAGTTACCTGTATCTTCAAGTGGTAAGCTAAATAAAAAAGCTCTACCAGAAATAAAAGTAGGGAATTTGGAGTATGTTGCGCCTAGAAATGATATGGAAGCGATGGTCGTTGATATATTTAGCGCTACATTAAATATAGAACGCGTAAGTATCTTTGATAATTTCTTTGAAATTGGTGGACATTCACTTAAAGCAATTAGTGTAATAAATGAAATTGAAAGTAAAACTAATAAGCGTTTACCTCTGAAAAAAATATTTGATAATCCAACAGCTGCTCTACTTTCAAAAGTGATTGATAATGAAGTGAGCGATGCGATTGAACGCCGTATTCCTTTAGCAGAAACTAAACCGTATTATCTCACTTCTTCACCACAAAAACGTTTATACGTTTTAAATGAAATGGTAGAGGGACAAACTGCTTACAATATGGCGAGTATGTTAGAAATTCGAGGTGAGGTTGATGTAGAACGTGTGAGAAATACGTTCCAAGCACTAGTAGATCGTCATGAAGCATTGAGAACACACTTTGACACTGTCGATGGTGAACCAGTTCAAATCATTGATGATGAAGGCAGCATTCAGATTGATTATGAAGAAACGCAAACGGAAGATTATGATACGTTGTTGAGTGATTTTGTTAAACCGTTTGATTTAACAACCGCACCTTTATTAAGAGTTAAAGTTGTTAAATGTGCAGAAAAACAATACATTTTATTATTTGATATGCATCATATTATTTCTGATGGTTTCTCTATTAATCTCATCATCAAAGAATTCACAGCACTGTATAAAGGCCGTACATTAGATGAATTAACAGTACAATACAAAGATTATAGTGAGTGGATGCGTTCGCGTGATTTAGCTGAACAACGTCAATTCTGGGTATCTCAATTTAAAGAAGAAGCACCAGTACTAGACTTACCATACGATTATGCTAGACCAAATCAACAAAGCTTTACAGGTAGAACAGTAAGTATGGATATGCCAGAAAAGACAAGAAATGCTATTAATCAACTGTCTCAAGCTACTGGTACTACAGATTATATGATTCTATTGTCATCGTTTATGGTGTTATTGCATAAATATAGTAGACAAGAAGATATTGTTGTAGGTAGTCCGATTTCTGGTCGTACACACAAAGATACAGAAAATATGCTAGGTATGTTTGTTAATACATTGGCAATGCGTTCTAATCCAGAACGTAACAAGTCATTTGAACAATTGTTAGCAGAAGTTAAAGATACATCATTACAAGCTTTTGATAATCAAGAATATCCGTTAGAGGCACTTGTAGATGAAATTGTAGAAAAACGTGATTTAACACGTAATCCATTATTTGATGTGCTCTTTACATTACAAAACAATGAAAATGAAAGTTTCCAAATCGATGATTGGTCAACAGAGCAAAAAGAGGCTTCGTTTACTAATGCAAAATTTGATTTGAGTATGACGGTTTATGACAATAATGGTTATAAAATTGCCTTAGAATACGCACAAGAACTATTTGAACAAGATACGATTGAGCGTATGTTAACACACTTTATGGAATTACTTTCAAATATAGCAGATCAACCAACATCTAAGATTAGTGAAATTGAAATGGTGACACAAAATGAAAGAGACGTTATATTTAATGACTTTAATAATACGGCGGTGCCATTTAATAACACGCAAACATTTGTTGAGCGTTTTGAAAATCAAGTTGCGAAGACACCAGATAAAACAGCAATTTCATATGAAGGTGAAAGTTTAAGTTACCACGCATTAAATGAACGTGCGAACCAATTAGCATATCAACTACGTAATGAAGGCGTGACAGCAAATTCTCTAGTCGCATTAATGACAAATCGCCGCTTAGAAATGATTATCGGCATATACGGTATTCTTAAAGCGGGTGGCGCATATGTACCTGTGGATCCAAATTATCCTAAAGATCGTATTAATTATATTTTAGAGGATAGCCAAGCAACTGTATTATTGACTGATAGAACACCAGATAGTGACATTACTTATGATAATACAGTGATTGATATCACTAAGAACCAGGTACTGAAAACGTTGCCGACAACTAATTTAGAGCATATCACTGATGTCTCTAATTTAATGTATGTTATCTATACATCTGGAACAACTGGTCGTCCGAAAGGCGTTTTAGTTGCTGGTGAAAGCGTAATGAATAGACTGAACTGGGTTTATGATAAATATCATATCGATAGCGATGATATTATTTGTTTCAAGACGCCATTTACCTTTGATGTATCAGTTTGGGAAATTTTCGGTTTTGCAATGGTTGGTGCACAAGCTGTGCTATTACCTTCAGGAGAAGAAGGTAATCCTGAACAAATTACTTCTCTAATACAAACATCTGAAGCAACAATGGTCCACTTTGTGCCATCTATGTTTAATGTATTTATTAATTACATTAAAGGTACAAAGCAAGCACACTTAGTTTCTAGCTTAAGATATGTTTTAGCAAGTGGTGAGGCACTTAAACCAGAATTAGTAAACCAGTTTAATGAATATATAGGTGGAAAAAATAATACACAATTGATTAACTTGTATGGCCCTACTGAAGCAACGATTGATGTAACAAGTTTTGAAACATATAGTGATGTTCACTATACGAATATTCCAATCGGTAAACCAATTGCCAATACACAAGCTTATATTTTAGATGAAGATAACCATGTTATGGGTATTGGTGTTTCTGGAGAGCTTGTAATAGGCGGGGTCAATGTTACAGAAGGTTATTTAAACCGCCCTGAATTAACGCAAGAAAAATTTGTCGACAATCCATTTGGTGAAGGCAAACTGTATCGTACAGGAGATTTAGCTCGATGGAATGCTGACGGTAATATTTCATATTCTGGTCGTATCGATGAACAAGTTAAAATTCGTGGTTACCGTATTGAATTAGGCGAAATTGAAAGTGTCTTACGTCAGAATAAGGCTATTTTAGATGTAGCAGTTATCACGAAACCTATGGTTGATGGAGAATTAGCAATTTGTGTTTATATAGTGTCGGATCAAGTTATTGACTTTGATGCAGTAAAAACAGAATTAAACCATAAATTACCAGACTATATGGTTCCATCTTATATGACTCAAATAGATGAACTACCAGTATCTTCAAGTGGTAAGTTAAACAAACGTGCGTTACCAGAAATTAAAGTTGAAGGTAAGGTTTATGTAGCACCTGAAACTGAAACAGAATCTATGTTAGCTTCTATTTTTGAGTCTGTTTTAAATATTGAGAAGGTAAGTACAAATGATAACTTCTTTGAAATTGGTGGTCATTCGTTAAAAGCAATCGGTATTATTAATAAGATTGAGAGTGAAGTCGGTAAACGATTACCATTGAAATTAGTGTTCGAAAGTCCTACTATTGTACAACTTGCAAAAGTTGTTGACACATATACTGATAATGGAAATAGTCAAAGTATCCCTCAAGCTGAAAGTAAACCGTATTACTTAGCATCTTCACCACAAAAACGTCTATATGTTTTAAACGAAATGGTAGATGGTCAAACAGCGTATAACATGCCGAGCGTGTTAGAAATTCAAGGTAATGTTGATGTATCACGTGTAGAGGATGTATTCCAAAAATTAGTAGATCGTCACGAAGCGTTAAGAACACATTTTGAAACGATAAAAGGTGAGCCCGTTCAAGTAATTAATGACTCAGCAACTATCGTTGTAGATTACCAAGAAATTAATGCAGAAGACGAATTTGCTATACTAAATGAATTTGTCCAACCGTTTGATTTAGGTCAAGCTCCGTTATTAAGAGTTAAAATAGCTAAAATAGCTGAACAACGCTATGTACTACTTTATGACATGCATCATATTATTTCTGATGGTTTCTCAATCAACATTATCATGAAAGAATTCTCTGCTTTATATCATGAACAAGCGTTAGAGCCATTAAGCGTACAATACAAAGATTATAGTGAGTGGATGCAAGCGCGTGATTTAAACGACCAACGTGAATTTTGGTTATCTCAATTTGAAGATGAAGCTCCTGTCTTAGATTTACCTTATGATTACGCTAGACCTAATCAGCAAAGCTTTACTGGAAAAACAGTGAGTTTGGAAATGCCTGAGGACGTTCAAAAGGCTATCCATCAATTGTCTCAAACAACAGGCAGTACGGATTATATGATTCTGTTGTCATCATTCATGGTGCTATTGCATAAATATAGTAGACAAGAGGATGTTGTCGTAGGTAGTCCTATTTCAGGACGTACACATAGAGATACTGAGGATATGCTAGGTATGTTTGTTAATACTTTAGCAATGCGTTCGTATCCAGAAAGAAATAAGACATTTAGCCAATTATTAGATGAAGTTAGAGAGCTAGCTTTAAAAGCTTACGATAACCAAGAGTATCCTTTAGAAGCATTGTTAGATGAAGTTGTAGAAAAACGTGATTTAACACGTAACCCTCTATTTGATGTGTTGTTCACATTACAAAATAATGACAAGCAAAGCTTACAAATAGATGATTGGTTAATACAGAAAAAAGAAACTTCAAATACAAACGCAAAATTTGATTTGAGTATGACAATTCATGAAAACGAAGATTATAAAGTCTCATTAGAATATGCACAAGAGTTGTTTAGTGAAGATACAGTAGAGCGCATGTTAGCGCATTTTGTAGAAATAATTTCTAGTGTAGTGCGTCGTCCTGAACAGAATATCAGTGATATTGAAATAATCACTGATGCTGAAAGAGAAACAATTCTAAATCAATTCAATGATACAGAATTAGAATTAAATAATACTGTGACTTTTGTAGAACGCTTTGAAAAACAAGTGGAACAAACTCCAAATAAAACTGCAATCACATTTGAAGGTGAACACTTAACTTATCAAGCGTTAAATGAACGTGCGAACCAAGTAGCATATCAATTACGCAACGAAGGTGTGAAACCAAATGATTTAGTCGGTATTATGTCTCAACGTCGTTTAGAAATGATGATTGGTATATACGGTATCTTGAAAGCTGGTGGTGCTTATGTGCCATTAGATCCAAATCATCCACATGAACGTACGAATTTTATCTTGCAAGATAGTAATCCGCGTGTCTTACTAACAGATGAAAAAATAGATTATGATATTAAATTTGATAATGAAATCATTAAATTAACAAATAACACAGCACTTAATAATTTACCAACAGAGAATCTGCCTCTTGTAATAGATGAAACAAACTTAATGTATATCATCTATACATCAGGTACGACAGGCAAGCCTAAGGGCGTTATGGTACCTTACAGTAGTGTTATGAATCGCTTGAACTGGATGGTTGATTATTTCGGTTTAGGTACAGAAGATAAAATATTATTTAAAACACCATTTACTTTTGACGTATCTATTTGGGAAGTCTTTGGTTGGGCAGTCATGGGTGGCGAAATTATCATGCTACGCTCAGGAGAAGAGAGTAACCCAGAGAAGATCGCTTCTGTAATCGATCAACACGATATCACAATGACTCATTTTGTTCCATCAATGTTAAGCGTCTTTATCGATTTCATCAAAACAAGTCATAAAGAGTCTGAAATTGCTTCATTAAATCATGTGTTTACAAGTGGTGAAGCATTAAAAGCAGAGCACGTTAACCAATTTAATGATTTAGTTGGTTTAAGAAATCACACATTACTTTACAATTTATATGGACCTACGGAAACGACGGTTGAGGTAACATACTATCCGGTCTTTGCAGGTCAATCATACACAGAAGTACCTATTGGTAAACCTATCGCTAATTCTCAAGCCTATATCATGAATGAAGATAATAATTTATTGGGTATCGGTGTGCCAGGAGAACTTTGTATTGGCGGTATAGCTGTAACAAATGGTTACTTGAATCGTCCAGAGTTAACTGCTGACAAATTTGTGGACAACCCATTTGGTGAAGGTAAAATGTATCGAACTGGTGATTTGGTTAAATGGAGCAAGGATGGCCAAATTGATTATATAGGACGTATTGATGAGCAAGTTAAAATTCGTGGTTATCGTATTGAACTTGGTGAAATCGAAAGTTCAATTGCTCAAATTGATAACATTTCAGAAGTTGCAGTAGTTACACAATCAGACGAAAATAATGCAGATTTAATGATTGCTGCATATGTAGTTTCAGAAAGTGTAGTAGATTTTGATTCCATTAAAACTACGCTTGGTAAACAATTACCTGACTATATGATTCCTACATTGATGATGCAAATTGACAGTTTACCAGTGACTGCGAATGGTAAATTAGATAAAAAAGGATTACCAAAAATTAAGCTTGAAAACAAAGTCTATGTGGAACCAAGAAATGCAACAGAAGCGACGATTGCAGAAGTGTATGGTGAAGTATTAAATCTTGATAACGTTAGTGCTTTGGATAATTTCTTTGAAATAGGCGGACATTCATTAAGAGCGATTAGCGTAATTAATGAAATTGAAAGTAAGATGTCTGTACGTATGCCATTGAAAGTTATTTTCGAAAATCCAACAGTATCACAATTGTCTAAAGCAATTGATAATCATGCTGGCGAATTAAGCAGCCAAACTATCCCATTGGCAGAAACGAAAGCGCACTATTTAGCATCTTCACCACAAAAACGCCTTTATGTTTTAAATGAAATGATGGATGGTCAAACAGCTTATAATATGCCAAGTATGTTAGAAGTTCGTGGAGAAGTAGATGTTGAACGTGTACAAAGTGCATTCCAAAGCTTAGTGAATCGTCATGAAGCATTGAGAACACATTTTGATACGGTAGATAGTGAACCAGTTCAAATCATAGATGAACAGGCAAACATTACGGTTGATTATGAAGAAGTATCGACTGAAGACTATGAACAACTTTTAAATCGCTTTATTAGACCTTTCAATTTAGCGCATGCTCCATTACTTAGAGTGAAAGTAGTTAAATGTGCCGAGCAGCGTTACGTATTGCTATTCGATATGCATCATATTATTTCTGATGGTTTCTCAATCAACATTATCATTAAAGAATTTACTGCTTTATATCACGGACAAGCGTTAGAAACCTTGACTGCGCAATATAAAGATTATAGTGAATGGATGCACACACGTGATTTAAGTGATCAACGCGCCTTCTGGTTATCACAATTTGAAGAAGATGCACCAGTTCTAGATTTACCTTATGATCATGCGCGTTCTATTCAACAAAGTTACACAGGAAAATCTGTAAGTGTTGAAGTACCGGAAGAATTACGTCAAGAGATACAAGAATTATCACAGACAACAGGTAGCACGGACTTTATGATTCTATTGGCTTCATTTAATGTATTATTGCATAAGTATAGTCGCCAAGAAGATATTGTTGTCGGTAGTCCTATTTCAGGAAGAACACACAAAGATACAGAAAATATGCTAGGTATGTTTGTAAATACGTTAGCTATGCGTGCATACCCAGAGAGAAGTAAAACGTTTAATCAATTACTCTCTGAAGTCAAAGATACTGCATTGAAAGCATACGATAATCAAGAATATCCGTTAGAAGCTCTTGTAGATGAAATAGTTGAAACACGTGACTTAACACGTAATCCATTATTTGATGTACTATTCACATTGCAAAACAACGAAACAGAAAGTCTTCAAATAGAAGATTGGTCTATTGAACAGAAAGAACCTTCAACGACTAACGCGAAATTTGATTTAAGTATGACGATTTTTGATGATGATGGTTATAAAATTTCATTGGAGTTTGCAGAAGAATTGTTTAATCAGGATACAGTCGCGCGTATGTTAGATCATTATTTAGAAATATTGAAGCATAGTGTTCAACAACCTGAACAAAAAATCAGTGATCTTCAAATGATTACCAAACAAGAAGAGGCTAAAATATTTAATGAGTTCAATGATACAGCTGTTCCGTTCAACAACACTAAAACTTTTGTGGAAATTTTTGAAGCACAAGTAGCCAAAACACCTAATGAAATAGCTATTACCTATGAAGGTGAAAGTTTAACTTACGCAATGTTAAATGCTAAAGCGAACCAACTTGCGAACTATTTACGTATTGAAGGTGTTCAACCTAATACGCTCGTCGGCTTGATGACGAATCGTCGATTAGAAATGATGATTGGTATCTACGGTATTCTCAAAGCTGGTGGTGCTTATGTTCCTATCGATCCAAACTATCCAAGTGATCGTATCAACTATATTTTAGGAGATAGTCAACCAAACGTACTGTTAACTGACCAAACGTTAGATGCAACAATCGACTTTAATAAAGCCGTATTGAACTTAACAGACGGTTCAGTAGTAGAGACACAATCAACAGATAATTTATCCAAGGTTACAGATGTCAAAGACTTGATGTACGTTATTTATACATCTGGTACAACAGGTAAACCAAAAGGTGTTATGGTACCGTATAAAGGGGTAATGAACCGTCTGCATTGGATGATTGATAAATATTACATCAACAATGAAGATACGATTTTATTTAAGACACCATTTACGTTTGATGTTTCTGTTTGGGAGATATTCGGACCAACTATGGTTGGTGGTCAAGCAATACTCTTACCTTCAGGTGAAGAAAGTAATCCTGAAAAAATAACTTCACTTATTGATTATCACAACATTACAATGGTTCATTTTGTGCCATCTATGTTAGGTGTGTTTATCGACTTTATTAAATCAACTAATAGAGTAGAAGATATTGCTACAGTTAACTATGTACTTGCTAGTGGTGAAGCATTAAAAGCAGAACAAGTAAATCAATTTAATGCTTTAATTGGCGAACCAAACAATTCATTATTGATTGATTTGTATGGTCCAACAGAGGCTTCAATCGAAGTGATTTATTATCCATGTACGCCGGGTGAAACGTATGACAAGATCCCAATTGGTCGTCCAATCGCAAACATTCAGGCTTATATTATGAATGAAGATGAAAGTTTAATGGGAATCGGCGTTCCAGGAGAATTATGTATCGGTGGCGTAGGTGTTACGAAAGGTTACTTAAATCGACCAGATTTGACGGACGAGAAATTTATTGATAATCCATTTGGTGAAGGTAAATTATATCGTACGGGCGACTTGGCAAAATGGAGTACGACAGGTAACGTTGAATATCTTGGCCGTATTGATGAGCAAGTTAAGATTCGTGGTTATCGTATTGAGTTAGGTGAAATTGAAAGTTTATTACGTCAGATTAATCTGATTTCAGACGTAGCAGTTGTTGCTAAACCAATGGCTGGTGAAGAATTGGCAATTTGTGCTTATTTGGTTTCAGATGAAAGTATTGACTTTGATGAGATTAAATCACAACTTAATCAAAATTTACCAGATTATATGGTACCAACATATATGACTCAAATAGATATTTTACCAGTAACATCAAATGGTAAATTAGATAAAAAGCAACTGCCTGAAATCCAGGTTGAAAGTGAAAATTATGTTGCTCCTACAAATGAGATAGAAGAAATGCTCACAAATATTTTTGGTGAAGTATTAAATATTGAACGAGTAAGTATATATGATAATTTCTTTGAAGTAGGAGGACACTCACTAAAAGCCATCAATGTGATTAATAAAATCGAAGGTGAAACTGGTATACGTTTACCATTAAAAGTAATATTTGAAAGTCCTACAGTTGCACAACTTGGAAAAGTATTAAATGACCAGGAAAGTAGCTTGGATGGACAAAATATTCCTACAGCTGAATCGAAGTCATACTATCTGGCATCTTCTCCACAAAAACGCTTATATGTGTTGAATGAAATGGTGCAAGGTCAAACGGCTTACAATATGCCAAGTATGCTAGAAATTAATGGTGTCGTTGATGTAGCACGTGTTGAAGATGTATTCCAAAGCTTAGTGGAACGTCACGAAGTATTGAGAACTCATTTTGAAACGATAGATGGTGAGCCCGTACAAATTATAGATGAACAGGCAAATATAACTGTAGATTATGAAGAAACAGATATAGATGATTATGAAACATTATTGAATAACTTTGTAAGACCATTTAATTTAAGACACTCACCATTATTAAGAGTGAAAATCGTTAAATTGGCTGACAAACGTCATATCTTACTCTTTGATATTCATCATATTATTTCAGATGGTTTCTCTATTAATCTAATTATTAAAGAATTTATCGCACTATATCACGAAAGAACTTTAGAACAGCTAAAAGTACAATACAAAGATTATAGTGAATGGATGCATAGTCGTGATTTAAGTGATCAACGTGCATTCTGGTTGTCTCAATTCGAAGAGGAAGCACCAGTATTAGATCTACCTTATGATCATTCAAGACCTAAACAACAAAGCTTTACAGGTAAAACGATATCAGCTGAAATGCCTAAAGAGACAAGAGATGCATTACATGAATTGGCTCAAAGAACTAATAGTACAGACTATATGATTCTACTGTCTTCATTTATGATTTTATTGCATAAATATAGTAGACAAGAAGATGTGGTTATAGGTAGCCCAATCTCAGGGCGTACACACCAAGATACAGATAATTTATTAGGTATGTTTGTTAATACGTTGCCGATGCGTGCTTATCCTGAAAATAACAAAGCATTCAATCAGTTTTTAGATGAAGTGAGAGATACTGCACTGAAAGCATATGATAATCAAGAGTATCCATTAGAAGAATTAGTGGATGAGGTTGTAGAAAGACGCGACTTAACACGTAACCCACTCTTTGATGTGCTGTTCACGTTACAAAATAATGAAACACAAGATCTTCAAATTGAAGATTGGGACATTAAAGAAAAACAAGCAACAAACACAAAAGCTAAGTTTGATTTAAATATGATGATTGAAGATAACGAAGCATACAAAGTGTCACTAGAATACGCTGCAGAATTATTTGAACCACAAACAGTTGAACGTATGTTGAATCACTATCTGAAAATATTAAGCGAAGTGGTACAACATCCAGCCCAAAATATTAGTGACATTGATATGACTACAGAAGAAGAGAGAACACAAATTCTCGATGCATTTAACGATACGTGTGCCGATTTACCTAATAATCAAACATTTGTTGAACGTTTTGAAAAGCAAGTTGCAAATACACCAAATCAAACAGCTATCACATTTGAAGGTGAAAGTTTAACTTACAAAGAACTTAATGTACGTGTAAACCAACTAGCCCATAAATTACGTGCAGAAGGGGTAGAAGCTAATTCACTTGTAGGTTTAATGACGAATCGTAGCATAGAAATGATGGTAAGTATATACGGAATATTAAAAGCTGGCGGTGCTTATGTACCAATGGATCCTAGTCAACCTAGTGACCGTATTAACTATATCTTGAATGATAGTCAGCCAACATTGTTGATTACAGATCGCCCATTAGATACAAGTATTGAATTTGATAGAAATGTAATTGACGTAACTAAGAAAGATGAATTTGCTAATTTATCAATGGACAATTTAAACCACACTACAGATGTATCTGATTTAATGTATGTAATATATACGTCAGGTACGACAGGTAACCCTAAAGGGGTGGTTGTTCCTTACGAAGGTGTGTTGAACCGTCTGAATTGGATGATTGATGAGTATGACTTTAATGAAGAAGATATCATCATGTTTAAAACACCATATACATTTGATGTATCAGTCTGGGAAATTTTCGGATTCGCTATGGTAGGTGCGCAAGCCGTGTTACTGCCGTCTGGAGAAGAAGGAAATCCAAGTAAAATCACATCATTAATTCAACAACATGCAATCACTATGATTCATTTTGTACCTTCGATGTTAGGTGTGTTTGTTGATTATATTAAATCAACAAATGAAGTGGCTGAAATAGCATCTATTAATATAGTTCTTGCAACAGGTGAGGCACTGAAATCTGAACAAGCAAACCGCTTTAATTCGATAATCGGTCAGCAAAATGATACATTGCTAATTGATTTATATGGTCCGACAGAAGCGTCAATTGAGGTAACTTATAATCCGTTACCACCAAATCAAGAGTACGATATTATAACAATTGGTCGACCAATTGCTAATGTGCAAATGTATGTTCTAAATAATAATAATCAACATACAGGTATCGGCGTTCCAGGAGAGCTTTGTATCGCAGGTGTTGCTGTAACAAATGGTTACCTCAATCGCCCTGAATTAACACAACAACAGTTTATTGATAATCCGTTCGGTGAAGGAAAAGTATACCGTACAGGTGACTTAGCAAAATGGACAACAGATGGAGAAATAGAATATTTAGGTCGTATAGACGAACAAGTTAAAATTCGTGGTTATCGTATTGAACTTGGTGAAATTTCTAGCCACTTATTACGTATTGAAAACATTTCTGATGCAGGTGTCATTGCTAAACCAATGGCTGGCGAAGAACTAGCGATTTGTGCCTACCTTGTTGCTGATCAACCAATTTCATTTGCTGATATTAAGACTGAACTTGCACGCAAAGTACCAGACTATATGGTGCCAGCTTATATGACGCAAATAGAACAATTGCCGGTTACATCTAATGGTAAGTTAAACAAGCGTGCATTACCTGAAATTGAAGTTGAAAGACAGGAGTTTGTTGAACCTAGAAATGAAATCGAAGCAGATGTTGTTCAAGCAATGAAAGAAGTATTAAATACTGATAGCATAAGTGTTTATGACAATTTCTTTGAAATTGGTGGCGATTCTATCATAGCGATTAAACTGACATCGTTATTATCAAAATCGTATAACATTTCAATTAAAGATATTTTCGAACTACAAACGATTGATCGTATCAGTGAGTCTATAGCTGCAAAAGATCAAACAAATATTCTAACTAAGTTAGAAACACTTAAAAATATAGATACTGCACAAGGACATCAATTCAGTAGTGAATTTATTCAAGAAATTAATGAATATAAAGAAGAAAGTGTAGAAAATTATGAAGTTATTAGTTCTGGAGCGGTTAAACAAGGTAAAAATGTATTGCTCACAGGAGCTACTGGATTCTTTGGTATATACATGTTGAACAATTTATTAGAAGATACAGACTTCAATATTTATGTCATGGTAAGAAGTAATAAAGAGGTTAATGGAGAAACGAAATTATATCGTAACTGGATTTATTACTTTGAATCTCAAATTGATCCTGAATATGCAGAAAGAATCCATATCATTGAAGGTAATATCGAGTTAGAAAAACTAGGCATGACATCAGAAACTTACGAGTCTTTATCTCAAAATATTGATATGATTGTGAACGCTGCGGCGAATGTTAGTCACTTTGCGACAACAGATGCTTCATACGGCGCAAACGTTGGCGGTATTGAACAACTAATTCAATTTGCAAAATACAATCAATCTAAAGAGATTCACCACATGTCTACAATTTCTATTGCTTCAGGTAAGGTAGACGACAAAGCACAGTTAACATTTTCAGAACATGACTTAGATTTAGGTCAGGTAATGAATAATGTTTACTTAGATACTAAGATAGAAGCTGAAAAAGTATTGATTGCTAGTAGAGAGCAAGGTGTAGAAACAAATATTTATAGATTGGGTAATTTACAATGTGATTCTCGTACAGGAGTATTCCAGAAGAATGAAGAAAATAATGCTTTCTATAGCATTATAAAATCATTTAGAAATCTAGAAATATTCCCAGATTTAGAAAATGATGATTTAGAATTCACTCCTGTTGATCAGGCAGCTAAAGCATGTAGCCAATTGATTAAAAATAATCAACTAAATAACGAAATCCATCATATATATAATAATAACCACCTTTCACTTAAACAATTGATGCATGTGTATAATCAAAATAATTACCATATTAAAGATGTACAGTGGAATGAATTTGTAGATTACTTAATGCATTGTATTAAAGAAGATGTAATGAGTGATCAAATCAACGATTTCCTATTGCATACAGGTGTACTAGATAACAATATTTTCAACAAATCTCATTTTGAAGTATTAGACTTTAAAACTAATTTCATACTCGAAAAGTTAAACTTCAAGTGGCAACCTACTGAAGATGAAACATTATCTAAAATGATTAGTCACCCAAAAAATAATTTCTAATTACAACTATGAAGTAGCAAAATAACAACTTGCTACTTCATTTGTTTTGATTGATTAAGTGATGTGGAAGTGTGACCGTGAAAATAACGATATATGTATTAAATACGCAGGATTTTGATTATCATAATCTTAAGAGGCATCCTAAATACTCTAAATGGTTTAAGTATTATTGTGTACGAGCGCATACAGGAACGCAATTTGAGCATATTCAATTTGACGAAAATACACATGGTAAACCGTTATTAAAATTACCTAAAGATACACACATCAATGTGTCTCATACAGATGGTTGTTCAGTATGTGTTGTGAGTGATACTAATGTGGGCGTAGATGTGGAAAAAATTGAAAATATAGATTTAGATATTGCCCAAAAATACTTTGCATTATTAGAATATCGATACATTACCGATGCACAAAGTACAATTTCTCAATTTAACCGTTTTTTTGAAGTGTGGACGATGAAAGAATGCTATTTAAAATTACTTGGTATGGGCATGTATAAATCATTAGATTCTTTTTCTATTACACCAGTTCAAGGTCGTTATCAACTTATTGAAACTGAAGATGAAATGATGCAACGGTGTTCATTTTTTCATGATATTTTTTATGGAAAATATGCATTGTCAGTGATTTTAGACGTGGATAACCATGATTTAGAAGTAGAGATGTTAGATATAACAAAGAATTTTAATACAGAATTTATACTTTAAGGGGCGAGTATATGGTTAAAACAACATTATTTTGTATACCATTTGCAGGTGGAAATAAAGCATTATATTATCCAATGAAGAATAATTTACCAAGTTATATTCAATTTAAGCCATTAGAATTACCGGGACGTGGTGAAAGGTTAATCGAAGAGGCGTTAGATAGCATTGATGATATGGTAAATGACTTAGTTAAGCAAATTATTAATGAAAAACCTGAAGAATTTATTCTATTAGGCTACAGTTTAGGGACAATATTAGCATATGAACTTTATTATAAATTGGATCAATTAGGTTATCGACCAAAGCATATGTTCCTCTGTGCGAGTGAACCGATTGGCTATTTGGATAAATATAATGATATAGAAGCTATGGATGATGAAGAATTCAAACAGTTTATAAGAGAAAAGGGCGGTACATCTGAAGAAGTATTAAATCATGAAGAGTTATGGCAACTTGTGAAACCAGCATTGAAAAACGACTTTTTAGCAATCGATTATTATTGCGATAAGCCCAAGGAAAGACAAGTAGATATCAATTTATCAGTATTTGTAGGGAAACAAGATTCCATTTGTGCTCATACTTTGTATAAATGGTCAGACCTGACAAAAGGTAAAGTAGATTATCGATTCTTTGAAGGTGATCATTTCTTTATAAATAATCATTATAAAGACATAAGTGAAGAAGTAAAATTAGTACTTAATAGTTAGATATTTAATTTATTTCAAAATCAGCTTGTTTATTTATTCTGAACGTGTTGACAAATAGTCTATAATTTTATAAGATTAATATTACACATGCACACACACGCAAAGATTTAATACAATGTTTCACACGCATTATAAATCTTTTAATAATAGAAAATAAAAACACATGAATCATAATAAATGATTAATAAACATTAAAATTAGACGGTAATTAAAAAAATAACTTAAAGGGAGGCAGTTACCATGGCAGGTGGACCAAGAAGAGGCGGACGTCGTCGTAAAAAAGTTTGTTATTTCACAGCAAACGGTATTACACACATCGACTATAAAGATACAGAATTATTAAAACGTTTTATCTCAGAACGCGGTAAAATTTTACCACGTCGTGTAACAGGTACTTCAGCTAAATATCAACGTATGTTGACATTAGCTATTAAACGTTCTCGTCATATGGCATTATTACCATATGTTAAAGAAGAACAATAATAGATATTGTATCTGAAAACCCCGTAGGCATATACCTACGGGGTTATTTTTGTTTTATTAGTATTAATAGACATAAAGATTAGTAATTTAATCTATATGTAATTGTTTTTAGTCTAAAATTAAAATAACCATTCAAATTTCTGTATAGTTTTGGCGTTTAAGTTGAATTTTTCTGGATGATTTAGTATTTGGCTTTTATATGAATCAACATTTTGCTTATTACACAAAAGAATATCCATTCCAGATGGTGTTACTAAAGTAGCTGAAAAATTAATGATTAGCACTTCATCATCAATATAAATAATGTTCCACTTGCTCGAAAATAGTTTTAAAATACCTTTGCCTCTCCAAGTGAATTGGTGGTTATCCAGTGTATCGTAACCGACAATGGATTTTGATTTATTTCGTGTTTGGTATGTTACTTCATCAAGAATTCTTAGTCGATGAGATTGTATTATTGAATAAGTGATAGAAGGATTTGTTTTTTTGCCTGAAGTCCACATTTTAAATGTAGAAGCTATAATGTGCCATGTTCCAGGTAAGTATTGTGTATATTGCATACTAATCATTCCTTTTAGTAAGTACTGTTTAAATTATAAAAGTATGTTATTATCGAGCCGTCTTAAAATAGAACATAGGTAGACTGTATTTTGGTTAATAGATGTGATGAACTCCCATTATAATACTTTTATTTACCTTTTTACTTAGAGACTTAAACTATATAATTATAAAGTCAGATGTTTTTTGTAGAAATAATCTTACGACTATAGTAACTGTATTTAAAAGCTTAATATAAAAATGGATTAAACAATATAGGCGTGGCAATACTAATTTTTATATGTTACGCTATATATATGAAGTATCTCCAGTACTTCATCCGTGATAAACCGCCTTTCGGGGCGGTTTATTTTTGGTTGGATCAAGGGGGTTACATGGTTTAATGTTTTTTACAGTATCTTGCTTACTAAAGAAAACCATTAACAGCAGTATTTGAATTTCCTTCAATAAATATTATGTTTCTGATTATTAAGAAAGTGTTTACGTTTTCGAGATAATTTATATTTTACTTATACAAGTAATTAACTTATAATAATTTTGCACGTCTTAGGGCGTGAGTGATTAAATGGGTCAATCTCTTATACGTCCTATGACGTGTAGGAGAACGCAACTCCTTTAATCCTGTGGTCCTCTTAATTGAGGGCCTTTTTTAAATTAATCTTTATTTAATGTTTTCAACATATTATATGGATACAATATTATGTGTTGGGAGTCAAAGTTTATGACAATGCAAAAATTCACTGATATTCAAAAAGAACGTATCATAAGCATTATTGAGTCAAAGGCTACAAACAAAGGTATTTGTAATTGTTATAACCCTAACATGAGAGTATTGGATGGCCAATATTATTTACCATTACTATCTGCTACTTACGGTAATGAACCCATTACGTTGATAAACGTTTTGTGTGAAAATTGTGGTAGATTAAGAACATATTCAAAAGATTTCTTTGAAAATAACTGACTGTTTTACATTATATAATTATTACAGATAAATATAGATACCATATAATCGACAAACCATTTGCTAATTTTAGCGTGTGGTTTGTTTTTTAATGCCTTAAAACTTAATGTATCTAGAAAGTAATGAAATACTACGATGCGTTTTTTGAGACAATAAAAAGGGTAGCGTATTATAAAGACTACGCAAGTGACCATTCCTCTATTTATCAGTTTACTGAGTAACTATTTCTAATTAATTGTTCATGAAGCATTTTTTAACAAATAAGTGAAATCATAATTTAATAAAAGTGTGTGAGGTGATGAAGATGGCCGTAATAGCATTGGTTTTACATTTAGTGTGTTTATTATTAGTGTTAATTGCAGGTTTTGTGGCATTAAAAGAATTTAGAAAATCATATAAAGAACGTAACCAAAGGAAAATTGATACTTTACTTGTGTTTGTACTTATAGTTGCATTAATTGCGATATTATCAAGTGTAATTATGGATTTATAATTTTTGAGCAGGATACAAAGTTGTAATTCTCAACACGTACCAATGTAGAGTTTAAGGACAATAAATTTAATGATAAACAAATGTATAATTAGTGAATGTGGTGAGAGTAAGATAATGAAGTTAAAGTTATTTGTGATTTCATTATCTTACTCATTTTTATTATATTTAAAGCACTTAATATATAGAATATCCAAAAAATAGTACGAAATTATAAAGGTTTTTGTAAATATTTGGATAATATTATAAACTATAAGAATAAGATGAATTAATTAATATAGACGTTGCGATAAAATAGTGTTCTATAATAAAAGGAGTGTTTTAAATGAAGTATAGGTTAAGTTTATCATTAATAGTAGCGACGAGCTTAGTACTAAGTACTACAGTAGCATATGCACAGGAAGATAATGGAAAGCAAACGACAGAAAAAGATAAGAAAGAGAATACAAGCAAGCCAATCGATTTTGATAAAGCACAAAAGATGAGTCCTCAAGCTTTAAAAGACCAACTAACACCTGAAGATTTACGATTACATAATAAGGTTGCAGAGCATAATTCTAATTCAGTAGAAATGCGTACTTTTGCAAATAGATCTTATCAAGACGTAAATACATATATTGCAAATAATAATATTAAACCGGCGCAAATCGTTCAAGATCCACGTATTAATAATTTACCAAAATATAATTATAAATCAGGAAAATTTATAGGAGTTGTTATACATGAAACAGCTAACCCTAATAGTACGATTGAAGGCGAAGTAAACTATATGTATAACAATTATCAGAGTGCTTTTGTACATGCTTATGCAAGTAGTGATAAAATTATTCAAACAGCACCAAGTAATTATTTAGCTTGGGGTGCAGGCGCGAATGCAAACCCGTATTTCTATCAAATAGAGTTGACGAGGTCAAATACATTTGATGGTTTTGCTAAATCTGTAAATAACCAAGCTTATTTAGCTGCTAAAATGTTGAAACAAAATGGATTGGCTCCATCATTGGCAGATAATAATCAAGGTACAGGTACAATTATTAGTCACAATGCTATTAGTGAATATTGGGGTGGCACGGATCATACAGACCCAGTAGGTTATTTCAATCAATGGGGATATAACATGGACCAATTTTATAGTTTAGTTCAAAAACACTATAAAGCACTAAACGGTGGCGGTAATGATGACGCAATAACTGGCTCAACTTACAAAGTGGCTAAAGGAGATACATTATATAGTATATCAAGACGAAGCGGTGTAGCCATCGATGACATTAAGAAATGGAATAATTTAAGCAATAACACATTATCAGTAGGACAAACATTAAAATTAAAAGCGCCAAGTAATAGTGGTACGATAACTGGAGATACGCATAAAGTAGTCGCTGGCGATACTTTGTATAATATTTCTAAAAGAAGTAATGTAAGCGTTGAAAATATCAAGAAATGGAATAACTTGAAAAATGATAGTATTAGCAAGGGACAAACATTATATTTAGTGAAAACATACACTGTGAAGAAAGGCGATACTTTGTATAGTATAGCTAAAAATCAAAAGACAACAGTAGACAAAATTAAATCAGACAATAAGTTGGATTCTAATAGTATTAAAGTAGGACAAATATTAAAAATTAAATAAGTGAAGAAGAACATTAGTAAACGAAACGACACTCCACGATTTGTTGATATCAACAAATCGTGGAGTGTCATTTTTGATTATTTTTCGTTTATTATTTCATCGTTATCTCTATCTTTGGATGAATCATAACCGGGCATATCTTTTGTTATTTCACCTGGCTTAGGTATGTCGACATCTGGAGTTTTTGGTAAATCATTCTTTTCAGGTGCATCAATGTCTGGTGCATTAGTATCAGGTATACCAACTTTTATACTTTTTATTCTAGTTGCATTACTTATTTATACATTAATTAAAGAGATTGTTAAATATAAAAAAAATAAAGAAAAAACGAATCATAATGCGCTATTTACTAAACCAGCGCTCATTATAATGATCATAACTGTAGGCATAGCGATATTTATTTTAGTGTTAAATAAGATGGGATTTTTCTTATCATGTTTATTTTTAACACCTTTACTATTATTATTATTAGGCTCAAAAAGTAAGATTCAAATTATTAGTTTTTCTGTAGGTATTCCAATACTTTTTACGTTCTTGTTTGGAAACATATTGAGTATACCACTACCAAAAGGGATTGGTATTTTTTCTGAAATTAGTAATTTTATATATTGAGACATGGAGGTGTAATGAATGAATATAAACTTATTGAAAGATTCTTTTTTAACGATAATTGAACCTACCAATATTATGTTAGTTGTGTTAGGTTTATTAGTTGGGATATTCTTAGGGGCATTGCCAGGGATAGGATCTTCTATGGCGATTGTATTAGCACTACCTTTTACTTATTTCTTAGATGTATTGCCGGCTATTACATTTTTATCAACAATTTATGTTGGGTCGGCTTATGGAGGGTCTATTACAGCGATACTTTTCAATACACCTGGGACGCCAGAAGCGGTGGCTACGACTTTTGATGGTCATCCTATGTCTCAGCAAGGAAAGTCGAAAAAAGCTTTGGGTTTAGCGATTAGCAGTTCTGCATTCGGTGGTATATTTGCAGTAATTTTAATGTTTTCCCTGGCTTCTATACTTTCAGAGGTTGCATTTAAGATACATGCTTCAGAATATTTTGCGTTAGCCATTTTAGGCATGACCGTCATTTCTGCTTTAGGGACGAGTAATATGGTTAAAGCTATTATATCAGGGCTTATTGGTATTGTTATTTCAACTATAGGTTTAGATCCATTAACAGCTACAGATAGATTTACATTTAACACTTTAGAATTGATGAATGGAATTGACTATATTCCAATTATGATTGGCGCATTTGCATCAGGTGAAGTATTTTCACAAGTTACTAACAATAATCCACAAAATTTAAATACATCTTCAAAATTATCACAAGGTGTGTTTAAGTTTAAAGACTTTTTTGTATATAAATGGACTGCTTTAAAATCAGCGACAATAGGTAGTCTGCTGGGGATTTTGCCTGGGACAGGTGGAGCAATAGCTTCTTTTGTAAGTTATGGAGTAGCTATGAAAACAGATAAAAATCCAGAAGAATTCGGAAAAGGGAAAACAGAAGGTGTAGTTGCACCTGAAACATCTAATAATGCAGCAGCTGGAGTTTCAATGATTCCTACACTAATTCTTGGAATACCAGGTAGTCCAACAACTGCAGTAATATTAGCAGCTTTAGTGCTTCAAGGTGTACAGCCAGGGCCACAACTCATGGCGGATCAGCCTATACTTTTATATTCAATATTTTTAGCTATGTTATTCGCAAGTATCATGACATTGGTTGCTGGTAGAGCGGGCGTCCAAGTATTTACATTATTATTAAAAGCACCTTACAGTATTATAGCTACATTTATTATTATACTTTCTCTACTCGGTGCATATGCTACAAACAATGACTTATTGAATGTTTGGATTATGCTATTATTTGGTGTTGTAGGATATTTAATGAAAATATATCATTTCTCAATTGCTTCATTAATTTTAGGAATTGTACTAGGTTCGTTGATGGAAACATCATTAAGAAGACATTTGTTAATTAACAATGGGGAGTTTTTATCATTATTCCATTCTCCGATTACAGTTATTTTATTGCTTATCAGTGTTCTAATCATTGTAGCACCAATTATTATGGATAAGAAAAAAGCAAAATCATCGAATTCTAATTAAGTATTTTAATAGATAATAATAGTTAGAAGTTATTATACCTACAATTTTAATCATTCAGAAAAATAAAAATGATGATTTCCATTTAAATTAAGTTGGCAATCATCATTTTTATGTTTGCATAGATAATTATTATTCAGTGTATTAGATTTGAAACACTAAGTTTCATTACCTGTTTTAGTTTGTTGCATTAACTATAAATGTACATTTCCTTTAGCGTAATAGAATAAAGTTTTCTTTTCAGTAATGAACAATTGAACAAAAGTGAGAATACCAATTTTTCCAATCAGCATCGTTGCAATTATGATGATTTTCGTAGCTGTATGGTAATCTATTGTAAAATTCATACTTAATCCTACAGTGCCAAAAGCTGAAATAACTTCAAATAATACAGTTGTGTATGGCGTGTGTGGATTAAGCATACTGGCAATCATAGAGACGCTTAAGACAAATATGGTAGCGCAAAGTGTGATTGTAACGGCTATATTTAAAGTTCGATTTGAAAGAGATCGTTTAAATATGGAAGGATGCGTTTCGTTTCTTAGTGTACTGATAATGAATAATAGAGTTAAAACTAGACTTGTTACTTTAATACCACCAGCAGCACTTATAGGCGCTCCCCCAATAAACATTAATAGCATCATCATCATTGAAGTCGGTGCCGTTATTTCTCCAATGTCTACAGTATTAAATCCTGCAGTACGTGTTGTGACAGATTGGAAGAATGAAGCCCCAATTTTTTCAGGAAGTGATAAATGATTTAATGTAGCGTGATACTCTAAAATGAAAAATAGTATAGAACCTAAAATAATTAATATAAGTGATGTGCTTAGCACAATCTTAGAATGTAATTTTAAGTTTACTAATTTTTGAGACATAATTAAATCAAAGAACACTAGAGGCCCGATGCCTCCCATAATGATGAGTAACGGAATAGTAATCGTAATAATTGGATCATTAATTGTACTCATTAAATTATCTCTGAAAAGAGCAAAACCTGCATTGTTAAATGCAGATATTGATGTAAAAATACTTAAAAATAAGCCTTGCCCAAGGCCGTATTTAGGGACAAATGAGAGGGCAATAAATACAGCTCCTAAAATCTCTGTTGCAACACTGTATAACACAAATTGAAGAATCAGGCGTATAATTCCCCCTGGTTTATCGATATTCCACATCGTCATTGCTAGATAACGATTTTTTATACTAATTTTTTTATTGATTAATATAAAGGTTAATAATGTGACTGTCACAATACCAAGGCCACCGATTTGAATTAAAAGCATAATAATCAGGTCGCCTAACCAATTGAATTGTGTTGAGACATCAACAGTCACTAGTCCGGTCACTGTAAAAGCACTAGAAGCTATGAAAAAAGCATCTATAAAATCAATGGGCTTTTTACCGGTAACAGGTAAATATAAAAGTAATGCGCCAATTAATGTTGTAGTTATAAAAAGTAAAAGGTAAAAATACAAAGGCTTATTTAATATTTTCATTAGGTCATTTCCTTTACTGATTTTAATAAACAGTATTTTATACCTATTGTTTTAAAAAGCAAGCAAATGAAAAAGAAAATATTTAAAAAAATAAGGATCCAGAAATGCCTTTATAAATAAAGGTATTTCTGGATGCTAGTGGAATTAATTCTAATTTGTTTGTTGTTTGATACCTTTAGTAACGGCTTCTGCAAAATCGTAAATAGATTGTTTGTAGTCATTAGTGTTTTCACGCGTTTTTCGATTGAAATCTCCATTATCAAAAAAAGATTTACGATATTTTGTTGAAATTTCTAATTGAACCCCAGACCCTGTATCATTTTTATTGATGATGTTGTTGTTAGAATCTCCATTTACATAATTTGGACTCTGTTCTACATTAAATCCTTCTTTTTCTAATTCTTTTCGAATGGATCTAGACATATCTTTATCTTTTCCGCCAATATAGACTACTTTTTTCTTATCTCTAATTCCATGGATAGAAATAGACTCATTAGACCTATAAATCATATCTTTAAGTTTAGGATCGTCAAAACTAGTTGAAGTAATATGCAGTTTGGCGTTATTAGATTTTAATAATCCTTCAAAACTATATAAATTGAAATTCCCTTTTTTAGAAATGATTTTTGCTAATTCAGAGGTTCCTGGTTCAATTCCACCACCATGAATAGCAGTAATCAATATATCTTTATTATTTGTTGTCTTTGTATTAATCTGCCAATCGCGTCCTTCTGTTGTATCGGCTTTAAGTTCTGAAAAATTTTTATAGTAATCTTGATTTTGTGGTTGATCATTTTTCCAGACATATAAAATATATAAGGAAGTTAGAATTACACCTACTATAAGTAACATGATCAAATAATATAAATAAGAATGGATTATATTTTTCATAGAAATCTCCCTTAATTTTATACTTGCGATGATGAAATTATAACAGAAATTAGGATAATACCGACTGATAGGTTTTTTACAATTGTATTACCATTTGAGTATTTAATATTTACAATCTTAATAAATATAATTTTATAATGCATAATCTGTAGTGTATAATTTCATAAATTTTGTAATGGTATGTGCTTTGTGACATTAGTTCAAAATGTATATAATAGAGGTACAAAATGTAGTATTTCACTTGAAGAGAGGATGGGTGTGACTTGGATATTGTTACGAAAATGCAAGTAAACGTACCGAAAGAAAATGTGTTTGAAGCTTTTGTAAATCCAGATCAAATTGGAGCTTTTTGGTTTTCTTCAAGTTCAGAAAGGTGGGAACAAGGTAAAAACATTATCCTCTGTTATGAAGAGTATAACGCTGAATTAGATATTCAGATAAAAAGCATAGAGGAAAATAAAAGTATTGAATTTATTTGGGGAGAGCATCCCGTGTCGATTCAATTTGAAGGTATTGGTGAAAGTACGGTAGTAACTACAATAGAAAAAGATTTTGATACACAAGATGTAGAGCAATTATTAGGTCAAAAAGAAGGTTGGGTATATATGCTTAGTTGTTTAAAAGCATATTTGGAACACAACGTAAGTATTCGAGCTGCAATATTGTAATAATTGTATAATGCTGAAAAGTTAATATAGACCAACAAAATACAATATGTATTAAAGATTTGGAAGCAGGGTAGAATTCTAATTATTTTAGATTTTTATCCTGCTTTATTAATAATTTAAAGTTATTTGGGAATATAGTAATTGTAAGCAAATAATTTTACTATTAAAGCGATGAAAGTTATAATGTAATTATAAAAGTTACAATTAAAAGGTGATGATTATGAATTTAGAGTTTAACATTGCAGTGCATCTTTTAACGTTTTTGGTGAAACACCCAGGTGAACGGTATTCAAGTGGTGAATTAGCAGAACGTATTTGCGTCAATCCAGTGCAATTACGTCGTGTGACTAGGAAGTTAAATGAACAGCAATATTTGCATGCCACCCGAGGTAAGTTTGGTGGTTACCAATCAAATCAATCAACCAAAGATGTAAACCTTGCAGATTTATTTGTATTATTCAATGAAGAAAAATCAGAAGGTAGAATATTTACTGGCAATCAAGGTAGCGATTGTGAAATTTCCAGGGAAATAGGTCACACAATGTCTCAATTTCACCAAAGAGAGCAAGACATATTAGTGGCATATTATAAAACTATTACGATAAAAGATGTATTAAAAGACATATTAAAGGAGGATTCTCATGAAACAGTTTGACTTAATCATTGTAGGATTTGGTAAGGGTGGAAAAACGTTAGCAAAATTTGCTTCTGCACAAAATCAAAAAGTAGCAGTTATTGAAAAATCGAAAAAGATGTACGGTGGTACATGTATCAATATAGGTTGTATTCCTTCTAAAACGTTAGTCCATGAAGGATTGGAACATGGCTCATTCGATCAAGCATTTTCAAGAAAATCAGATGTTGTCAATGCATTAAATAGTAAGAATTATCATAACTTAGCTGATGATGACAATATAGAGGTGTTAGATTATACTGCTAAATTTAAATCTAATCACGAATTAAATTTATTAAATGATCAAGACGAAGTTGTAGAAACTATTAGTGCACAACAAATCGTCATTAATACTGGGGCTAAATCTGTTATTCCGCCAATTGAAGGTATAGATACTTCACAACATTTATATGATTCTGAAGGTATTATGAATTTGAAATCTCAACCTAGTCACCTAGTAATTGTTGGTGGAGGTTATATCGCATTAGAATTTGCCTCAATGTTTGCGAATTTTGGGACGCAAGTAACTGTATTAGAACGTGGTAACGATATTATGACAAAAGAAGATAAAGATATTGTTACTGAGGTGAAAAAAGACTTAGCAGACAAAAATGTGAATATCGTCTTAAATGTAGATACTAAGAAATTTGAGGACACAGATAAGGGGACAGTTGTGCATACATCAAATGGTGAGTATGCAGCTGATGCTGTACTGATAGCAACAGGACGTAAACCTAATACTGATTTAGAGCTTCAAAACACTGATGTAAAAATTGGTGACCATGGTGAAATCGTAGTGAATGAATATCTACAAACAGCTGCATCAGATGTTTATGCTTTAGGTGATGTCAAAGGAGGCATGCAATTCACATATATTTCATTAGATGACTTCAGAATTGTAAAAGAGCAATTGTTTGGGGAAGGACAGCGTTCTACGGAAAATCGCGGGGCTGTGCCTTACACAGTATTTATAGATCCACCATTAGCACGTGTTGGATTAACAGGAGAAGAAGCGAAAAAACAAGGGTATAATGTGATAGAAAATGCTATACCTGTTAATACAATCCCTAGACATAAAATAAACAATGATACTAGAGGATTGTTTAAAGCAGTGGTTAATAAAGATAACGAAGAAATTTTAGGTGCATCTTTATACGGTTTACAATCAGAAGAAATTATAAACTTAATTAAATTAGCAATAGATCAAAAGTTATCTTATAAAATATTAAAAGAAAACATATATACACACCCTACAATGGTAGAATCGTTTAATGATTTATTTAACATGTAGTAGCTAAAAGGAATATCTGTTTTACGACATAAATATAAGAGAGCTAACCTAATAGGTCAGCTCTCTTTATATTTTGGGCATGTATGTTAAGTATTTTAACAGGACTAATTTAAATCGTTATGACACTATTACTCTAATGATTTGTCCTACAAAATAAAAAGCGCCAACGATAATACATACAACTCCGATACTAATATAACTTTGTTTTTTAGAAACACCTTCTTTTTTAGAAGTACGTTTATTCAAAATGAGTAACACAATACCAACAATAATAAGAACAATTGAAGCTATCCACATGATGTGTCCCTCCTTGATTTATATTTATTACAATCTCTTTATTATGTATTTACCCACCAATTACTAAGTAGTAACCTTATCGCTCAAAGCATTTTTTGTAAGAATATTTTTGAAAAGTAGTAAACTGAATAATCGAAAGTAATTATTAAATATAAATTAGCCGTGTTAAGATGATGAAAAGGAAAATAAGAAACTAAAAGTTCCGAAATTAGATTATAATATAGAGTAGATAAATATACGGTGGGTTTGATTGGACGGTGTAGAAATGGATATTGATTATGAATATGCGTTAGACATAAAAGATGTAGATGAACTTATTCGAATTTATCATGATAACGGTTGGACAGGTCATGATCAAGAAAAAGTGATAACAATTTTTAATACGGCAACACATGTGATTATTGCAAAATGCCAGGGGAAAGTTATTGGATTTGCAAGGGCGATGTCGGATGGTGTTTTTAACGCAGCAATTTATGATGTAATGGTAGATGTATCACATCAAAAACAAGGTATCGGTCAAGAAATCATCCGAAGAATATTGGAGTATTTAGGAGAACTGTCTTGTGTTCATCTAGTTGCAACTACAGGATATGAAGGCTTTTACAAGAAGTTAGGATTCAAGAATTTAAAAACAGGTATGGCTGTATATACTAATGAGAAATTAAAAGATGAGTATATTGTTTAGTAATTAACAGCTATACTCATCTTTTGGGTGTGTAATCTAGATTATAAAATATTGTGACTCACGTCCTCATAAGAATAGTTTTTAAGTAAAGAACAGCCTAATGGATGCTGACCATTGTCTACGTAATCGTTAATTTCTTCGAGAACATCTAAGATTTCATACTCAGGTGTTGTAACATCAAATGTGTATTTGAATATTTGTTTCTTATCTGATAATACTGTGGCAATAAGTTCGTCATTGTGCATCTTATAATTAAGAAGTTGCATCAAAATCCCTCGCTTTTAATAAATTTTTGTATCTAGTAACAAAGTGAATTAATTGAGAATAAATGTCAGTAACTTAGTTCTAGATTATAATAGTTATTATCTAATACTTATTATACATTAAAATTAGTCAAATGTAGAGAGTTTAGGTTCAAAAATCATAATTTTTAAATGGAAAATATGCGTAAGCGTGTACTTTAGCTCTTTATAAATTATAATAATTTTAAATTAGGGGATTTAGAAAGTAATTGTTGAAAAATATGATGTAATTTGATACGATTTACTGAATTAAATAAATGCTTTCTAGGGTTCCGCAATGATATGATTTGGTCTGGTCCGAGAGAAAGCCACATTTCTATATGTGACACGGAAGGATAAAAGCCTGGGAGATAGTAGTTAACACTATCTCTCGGGCTTTTTTATTTTTTAAGGAGGATTTGTTATGAATTGGTTAAAAATAATTATTGCTTCAATATTTGAGGTTGGATGGGTGATCGGTTTAACTCATGCAGCATCAGTTATTGAATGGGGATTTACAATTATTGCTATATTTCTAAGTTTCTATTTATTAATTGAAGCATCAAAATGGTTACCTGTGGGAAGTGCTTATGCAGTTTTTGTAGGATTGGGGACTACTGGTGTAACAATATTTGATTTTGTCTTTTTCGGTGCCCCTTTCAGCATGATTAAAGTTATTTTGATATTTATGTTATTAGTGGGAGTAATCAGTCTGAAATTAGTGACTTCAAGTAAAGGAGGAGAAACATAATGGCTTGGATATTATTGGTAGTTGCCGGTCTTTTTGAAATGATTGGTATTACTTTTTTAAACGCATATGTAAATAGTGGGAAATTTCGTGCATTAATAGGTTTAGTTGGTTTCTTTAGTATGAGTTTTTTGGCATTATCAATAGCAATGCTTGAATTACCTATGAGTACAGCATATGCAGTATGGACAGGCATAGGTGCTGTGGGTGGCGCATTAGTAGGTATGGTATTTTATAAAGAATCTAAAGATATTAAGAGAGTGATATGTATTTTAGTGATTTTAGGAAGCACAGTAGGTTTGAAATTAGTAAGTTAAAATGATTTGAAATGAGGAAGAGGACGTTATTATGTGTATACAAATTCGTGAAAATGAGAGGAGTGATTTTGTACATATGTCATTATATTAAAAAAATAGACGACACATTAGTGTCGCCTTAAGAGTAATATGTTCATGAATATAAAAGACTAGTAGTCGGTTTCCAACTACACCCTTAATATATCATAGTTAAGACTATATCTTCAATAAAAAAGACGGTTAAAATATGAGATTATTCATGTTGCAGACACACATTGTAATTGATACCATAAAGCATGAAGGTGGGTGTTTGATATGGAAGGACTTGCAGCTTTTATTACAATTACTTTGATGATTATTATTGTACCTGGTCCAGACTTTTTCGTAGTAATGAAAAATTCCATTACTTCTGGAAAAGGCAATGGTGCGATGGCAGCTTTAGGTATTACATCTGGTCATGTACTGTATTCATTATTAGCAGTATTTGGTATCATATTTATTTTGGCAAATATGTACTATGTTTTCATGACTATTAAAATATTAGGTGCATTCTATCTGATTTATTTAGGAATCAGAAGTATTATTAGCGCACGCCAGGGTATGAACTTTTCTACATCTCAGATGAAAGCTCAAAAAATTAGTTATTTGAGTTCTTATAGACAAGGTTTATTAAGTACGATACTAAACCCTAAAGCATTACTTTATTACATAAGTATTTTACCTCAATTTTTAACTACTGGAGAAGGAGTAACGTCTCAAATTGCCATATTATCAGCAATTGTTACGACTGTTATTCTGTTGTGGTTTATATTTTGTGTTTATATTTTCCAGTATATTAAATTATTATTTGCTAATAGAACTGTAAAGGCAATTTTTGACTATACAGTTGGTGCAATATTGATTGGCTTATCACTTAATTTATTATTCAGTAAAAGTAGTTAAGTATTAAATCAAAATAATCTTATTTTCTAGAAGTTAATGCAAATAGCATCATGTTATGTTGACAAATATAAAAATACGCATTCAAAATAGGAGCGGAAATCTGAAGTCAAATCGCAAAATTTGATTTCAATTCCGTTCCTTTTTTAATGATTTGAAAGTCTATATAATACAGAACATAAGGTATTAGAACAATGCAATTAACTTTAAAACAGATTAACTAATTAAAGCCAATTTTTTATAAAATATTCACAAATTATCTACATAATAATTTTGTTATTTATTTATAATGTTAAGGGAGAAGGGGGAAGAAGTTTGAAAAATATATTTAATCCGTTACAAAGATTACATTTTTATGCTGCATTATTTATAACGCCATTATTAATTACATTAACCATTTCGGGCATTGGTTATCTTTTTTTTCAGGAAGTAGAAAATAATATATATAAAACAGAGTTTTTCGGAGATAGTTCCGTCAAAACACATCAAACATTGAATGAAGCTGTAGATGAAGTAGAAGATAAGTTTGATGGATTTTATATCAGTAAAGTAAGTATGATGGATGAACCATATAATAATCGTATTACATTGGATGACATGGCAGGTAATCAGCGTTATGTATTTTTAGATCAAAATAATCAAATAGTAGCTGATCAAAATGCTAAACATACATACGCAAATATTGTAAGAAATATACATAGTTCATTATTCACCGAAAATACATTTATAAATTATCTTGTAGAATTAACTGCATGTTGGACAATTTTTATGATTCTTTCAGGGACATATATGCTTATTAAGAAGAAACTAATATCAAACAAAAATAAAAAACTAAGATTCCAAAAATGGCATGGTATTTTAGGTGTGGTTATAGCAATACCAGTATTTGTATTAGTGCTTACTGGTTTACCTTGGTCAGGCTATATGGGAGCTAAGATTGCAAATGTGATGGACAATTCTGGAGAATTAGGACAATCTGAATTAGCTATTAATCCTCCCAAATCAGATGTGAATGAAATTCCTTGGGCAACGCGTGAAAACAAACAACCTGCTTCAGAAGGACATGCTGCTCACCATGGCGGAGGCGAAATGCCGAGGACAGATATTAAAAATCAAATTTCGATTGATAAAGTAGCTACTGAAGCCAAAAAGAACGGTATAGATGAACCATATTCTATTGTTTATCCATCTAATGAATCAGCAGCTTTTACAGTTTCTAAGGGTAGTAATACAGGTGTCACTGGGTTAGATGTTTCGCCATATGACGAGCAAACGTTATATTTAGATCAATATAATGGGAAAGATTTAGGTAAAGTGAAGTATAAAGAATATGGTATTATTGGAAAATGGTTTACGTGGGGTATACCTTTACACGAAGGCCATCTCTTTGGTGTAACTAATAAAGTGATTAATTTACTTGTATGTATTGCTTTACTAACAGCAGTTGGATTAGGATTAACATCATGGATTAAAAAAATGAGAGATAGTAACGTAAAGGTACCACCAAGAGTGAAAAAACCGATGTCAATCCCATTGGCTATCGTACTTATTGTGCTTGGTATCTTGATGCCGTTATTTGGTTTTTCATTGATTGTCGTATTTATTATCGAAACTTTATTATATTATAAAGATCGAAGAAATAAACAGAAGAAATAAAGGCATAGATAAGGGGTGTGACACAGAATCAAATTAGTTAATTTGATCTTGTGTTACACCCCCTTTTAATAGGATTGTTATGTTTGAAACAATCGTTATTATAAAATTAGTGATTCATATCCATTTCATGGATTTTCATCATTAATCCGTGTGGGATATCATCATGTTTTACTACTTCTTTTTTGTAGAATGATTTACCGTCATCTTTAGATACTAATTTTACAAAATCACCTTTTTTAGGTTTGAAATCATCGTCATGTTCAAGTTTGACATCTTTCGTTACGATGCCATCTTTTTCGCTGACAACTTTTTCTGCAGTTGTACTTTCAGACATATAGCCATAATAAGTATCTTTTTGACCAGAAAATATCATGAATATAGTGAAAGCTAAACCAATAATAACTAAAATACTAATTAAAGATATTGTTAATTTTTTACTCATAATCTCAGTCTCCTTTAACTCTAAGCATAAAAGATATTACTGTCTAAGTATACAAAATTTTAAATTGTTTTGAACTTTGTCATATTTTAATTATAACTTAATAAGACAATGTACAATTCAAAATGGGTTTTAAATCAATAGCAATTAAATATAGGATTATGGATTATAAAGTGTTGAGTCTGAAATGAGCACTTTAATACCACGGTAAATATTTTTTATCGTATACCAAATAGTTATGGCAGATACTAATATACCTAATGCGAGTGCTACTAAACTAACAGTTGTATTTTGTGAATCAATCACAATACCACCCATAGCAATACTAATGATTAAAAAGATAGGTCCGATGTAAGTTATAATATGATAAATTAGTGATTTCGCTGCATGTATAGAAGCTGGTTTATCAGCAAAAATCCAGATAATTATAGGTACAATAATAGGTGCGAAAAATATACTGAAATAACTAATAGATGCAAGTATGCGCTCGCTTTGTGTATTATTTTGTGTAACTTGTTCGTTCATTTATATCACCTCAAATAGGATAGTAACAATAAATTAGATATAAATATAGTGGAGATATTTAATATTACATTTTTGTTAGGTACAATTGTGGAACAATGATTATAAAAGAGAAGAGGAAGACATATGAAAATATATTTAGTGCGCCACGGTGAATCACAATCAAATTATGATAAAAAAGAAGGTAAAAATTACTTTTGTGGGCAATTAGATGTGCCGTTAACGGAGAAGGGAACACGTTCTGCGCAGTTGCTGCAAAATTATTTTAATAAAAAGGACATAGATCATGTGTATTTATCAGATTTACTGCGTACTAGGCAGACATATAATGCGATATTCGATAACGCTATCCCTGCAAGTGTGACATCTTCGTTAAGAGAACGCTCGCTTGGTGAGTTTGAAGGGGAAATGGTGGACAAAATTGAACAAAAACCTGAATATGCACGTTATTTTAATGATGAGGATTATTTATCGTTCCGTCATAGCTTTAGCCAAAAAGCGCCAGGTGGGGAGAGTTATGAAGACGTGTTACAACGTGTAACGCAATTTTTTGAACATGAAGTAGATAATAGTTTAGAAACTATTGTAATTGTTGCACATCAGGTCGTGCTTCGTTGTTGCTTTGTCTATCTAAGATATGATACGCAAGCGACGGTGATTGAGCGTAAAATTGAAAATTGTGTACCATACGAATTAGAAAAATAAACACAAACAAAAAACCTGAACTACGACTTTGTCGGTTCAGGTTAATATCTTTTAGCTGCTGTTAAGCTATCATGAAATCCTTGGAATATTGTATTAATATTGTCTAAAAAACTGCCGACAACAACGGCAAGTATAACGTAAGTTACACTAAGGGCGATTGTTTTAAATGAAACAACACCATATTTTTCTTTCTTCTCAAAGAGATTAAAAGCTATGAAGATAGCAGCCATTGCACCTATTAAAATAGTTAAAACCATAAAGGTGTGCCTCCTTAGAATTATTACTGAGTGGCTATGCTTCTATTCATTTGTTTATTAACTTAAATTAATCTTAACAAATGTTACTTTGAGAAAAAAAGGGATTTTATGTTAAAAAACCTTACAATTAAGTAAGGTTTTTTACAGAAATAAGTCAGGGCAATTGAGTGTTATACATAAAAATGACGTTCAAGCCTTTGTTATCAAGAACAATTGTCTTGTAATCATATTGTAATTTAATAGAATAATCCTATAATTACATGCTTTTGATTTCAATCGATTAAGAAACGTCCAGGTTATTTATCTACAGCATCAGATTCAATGCCTTTGTCTTTTAGGAATTTTTTGATTTTATCTTGTTGTTTTCCATTAACATCTCCGGCGTATTTAGTAGATACATCTACAACATTAAGTTCATTCTGTGGTTGGTAGTCTAATTGTTCTATATCTTCATCCGCATTTTTAATTGTGGTATTTAAAGCAGTGAAATATTTGATAATACGATCGACATTTTCTTGATAACCTTGTGGTAGTTTATTCTCTTCTACGAATTTCTTGAATCTTACATCATTTTTAACCGCATTATGTGATAAATCAGATAAACGTTCAGCCTGTTCATCAGTAATTTTTTTATCTGTACCAATTTGTTTATCTATTCTATATTGAAGTAGATACTTATTATCAATAATATCAGAGTTCACATCTAAGTATTTTTTGATAGCTTTATTTGTTTCAGCTTCACTTAAAGTTTCACCTTTTTTATCTGAGTTAAAGATGTCTTTTTCGGTGATTTTCTTCACATTTTTAGGCGCATGTCTCTCGCTATGACTATTGTCATCTTTAGGTTTATCGTTTGAACATGCTGCGAGTATAACAGTTAGCACTAGCACTAACGATAGTAATATACTTTTTTTCATAAATTTTAATGGCTCCTTTAATAATAATCGTACGAGTATAACAATACAGTAAATGTTTAAACGTGCTTTATAAAAATTATAACTTAAGCGTATCATTTAGAGCTATTGATTTGAATAAATGATTAAATGATAAACGCACAATCTTTTGAACAAAACAAGAAAACAATAAATTTATTATAATTAATTTTAAAATATTCATTAGATTTTAACTTTAAAATGTTATTGAAGGTGGTATACAGCGGCTTGTTGTTTGTAATAAAATTTGGTTGCATTAATCTGAACAGAGGTAAGGATGAATGGGTAAAAAAGCATAAGTAATAGATTTGTTTGAGATAAAAATTATATTTAAATATGGGAAGGGCGAATAGGGGATACTTGAACAACTGGATACATGCATAAATAGGCTGGGATAAGTTTTAATTGCCCCAGCCTAAATTATTATATTTAGTTAATGGGATTTATACGTGTGCTTTAGCTAAGCTAAACGCTTTTATCCCTTATAAACTTAGTTATCTTTGCCTGTGAACAACGAAAACTTTTTTAATGAATTCAATTTCGTCATTGCGCTCCCTTTGGGATCGTTCTTAATGATATGTAAGTGGGTGGCACGACAATCATATTTTTTATAATGATTTCGTTGGCCACTCACTATGAAATAACTTTGACAGAATAGTTAATGTCTAATGATATAATCAAAGGCATTTAATGCAGCATTTGCACCAGCGCCCATTGAGATAATAATTTGTTTATTACGATCATCAGTAACATCACCAGCTGCAAAAATACCAGGGATGCTTGTAGCGTTCTTACGATCAATCATAATCTCATTAGCTTCATTTAGTTCAACATAATTATTAAGCCATTCAGTATTTGGTAATAGTCCGATTTGGACGAAAATACCTTCAAGTTCTAATGTGTGTTCTTCACCTAGAGATTTGTCTTGGTATTTAATACCAGTTACAGCATTTTCACCAAGTACTTCAGTTGTTTGTGCATTTTTAATAACAGTTACGTTAGGTAAGCTGTTTAAACGTTCTTGTAAAACGTTGTCTGCTTTAAGGCTAGCATTACGTTCTAATAATGTGACGTGTTCAACGATACCTGCTAAATCAATTGCTGCTTCGACACCTGAATTACCGCCACCGACTACGGCTACGTTTTTATTTTCAAATAAAGGCCCGTCACAATGTGGACAGAATGCAACGCCTTTGTTAATTAATGCCTCTTCGCCAGGTACTTCAAGCTTGCGCCAACGTGCACCTGTTGAAATGATAACTGTTTTACTTGTTAATTTTGCGCCATTTTCAAGAGAAACAACGATACCACTATCGGTTTTTTCGATGTCATTAGCACGAATACCTGTCATTACATCAATGTCATATTGTTTTATATGATCTTCTAATGCAGAGGCAAATTTTGGACCATCTGTTTCTTTAACAGTGACAAAGTTTTCAATAGTTGCTGTATCATTAACTTGTCCGCCAATACGATCAGCAACAATCCCTGTACGTAGTCCTTTACGAGCTGTATAAACAGCGGCACTACCACTTGCAGGTCCACCACCAACGATTAACACGTCATATGGATCTTTATCATTGAACTCTGCTGGGTCTGCTTGGCTACCTAAATTTGCAAGGATATCTTGAATTGTCATACGTCCATTACCAAATTCTTCGCCATCTAAGAAAACTGCTGGTACTGCCATGATATCTTCAGATTCTTCTCTAAAGATAGCACCGTCAATCATTGAATGTGTGATATTAGGATTTAATAAACTCATTAAGTTTAATGCTTGAACAACGTCAGGGCATTTTTGACAAGTTAAACTAATATACGTTTCAAAGTGTAGTGGTTGATCTAGTGCTTTGATTTGATCTATCACGGCTTGTTCTTCTTTAGGCGCGCGTCCACTTACTTGTAATAATGCAAGTACAAGTGAATTGAATTCGTGACCCATAGGTAAACCGGCAAAAGTAATGCCGGTTTCTTCTCCAGGTCTATTTACTGAGAAACTTGGTGTGCGTTTTAAGTCAGTTTCTTCTATAGTAATGCGAGAAGAAGCTGCAGAGACTTCGTCTAATAACTCTTTAAGTTCGTTAGACTTGTCATCAGCACCAAGACTTGCTTTTAATACAACATCGCCTTCCATTAATTGAAGTAATTGTTGTAATTGTGATTTAAGCTGATCATTTAGCATTTAAATCAATGCCTCCTTAGATTTTACCTACTAAGTCAAGACCAGGTTGTAATGTTTCTGAACCTTCTTCCCATTTTGCTGGGCAAACTTCGCCTGGGTGTTGACGTACATATTGTGCTGCTTTGATTTTGTGTACTAATGTGCTTGCGTCACGGCCGATACCGTCAGCGTTTACTTCAGCTGCTTGTACGATGCCGTCAGGGTCAACGATGAAAGTACCACGTTGAGCAAGACCTAGATCTTCGTCTAATACATCAAAGTTACGAGTGATTGTTTGAGATGGATCACCAATCATTGTATATTGAATTTTGTTAATTGCTTCTGAGTGATCATGCCAAGCTTTGTGTACAAAGTGTGTATCTGTTGATACTGAATATACATTGACACCTAATTCTTGTAATTTGTCATATTGACCTTGTAAATCTTCTAATTCAGTTGGGCAAACGAATGAGAAGTCTGCTGGGTAGAAACAAACTACACTCCAAGAACCTTTTAAAATTTCTTCTGATACTTCTAAAAACTCATCCTTTTGTGGATCATATGCGTTAGCTGTGAATGGTAAAACTTCTTTATTTATTAAAGACATAAAAACATCCTCCTATTTTTTGAACTGAATTTTAATTAGAATTATGGTGTTAAATTATTATTATTTCTTAATTATAATAATTCTAATCTTCGTTTACTATTATTGCATTTCACATTATTTTCGTCAACAAAGAAAGCTCACTAAGATGAATATTAGACAGTTGCCTTGTAATAGAGCGTGTGACGGAGTTTGTTGGTGCAAATTTACACCCGAGAAGTAGGTGTATTTATTTTTTGGAAAACTGCCTATAGATTAAAAATAGCCTTTTTTATTCTCAACTAAACAATGAAAATGAGAAGAAAGGCTACTTTAAATGATTATATGTTTATTTAGTGTTGATTTGATAGGGTTAAATGGAATTATTACAAATTTATGAACGTTTTATCTTTTTTGGAATTTGTAATTATAAACTTTTCGTAAAATAAGACCTCCTTAAGACTGCTCGCATTATATTGAACTAGCTATTAAATAATGGAAAAGGACGAGGAAGAAATCAATTAGTAAAAATCTGATTTCTTCCTCGTCCCATATTATAGAGTGCTTATCAAATGATGCATGCGAAAATACCTTGATCCGTTGCTATATCAATTGGTATAGCAAAGTCGATGTTCTAATCATTTTCTACTCCAATATCTTTTACGGTCGAATGCTTGCACAATTGTTTGAGGGTCGTCTGAAACAAAGACGCCAGGAGCTTCTAAATTCAACTTAGCATTTGCTAATCCTTGTGCTGCGGACTGATTTACAACAATAGGTTTGTTGTGTTTATACGTAAGTTCTGCAAATTCTTCAGCAGCTGGGAGTAGCTCACTATCATCTGATAGTACTATCAGGCTGTCAAATAGTGTTGGATGGGCAGTATCAAATGTTTCTGTAATACCAAACGTTTCAGATATATCTTTAGGGTGTTGACCGACAAATGCATAATTAAGCTTGTTCTCCGTAAATGTTTTGGCGTAAGATTTCAATGTTTCGGCACTGATATCGCCATTTACTACTACTGCTACAGAGTGACCTGCTAATGGAATGTCGAATTTTTCCATTGTTAATTTACTGTCTTGTGCGTCTGATTTAACTTCTTCATTTACATCGGGCACTTCAACGCCAACATTCTCAGCAACACGCTCTGCTAATGTACGGTCAACTTTATTCAGTTGATTCACTGCGTTTTGTTTTACCATAATTGAATTACACATACCTATTTCGAAAGAGAAGCCATCTACAGTATGGTCAAATTCAGGTTGCGTTAAACTATTTAAATATAGCTTAGCCTGACTATAATAATCTTTGAAACTTTCACTACGTTTTTGGATTTTACGTCCTTCAACTTTTTCTTGATAGTGTTCATAGCCACCTTCTTCTTTAGGTGTTGTATGTGGATCGTTGTTATTAAGCGCATTTTTATGATAAGCCACTTGTCCTTTATTGATATTCATTTGGTGCATGGCATCTCTTTGATTATTGTGAACCTCGTTAACTGGACGGTTGATTGGGATTTGATTAAAGTTTGGACCACCTAATCTAGAGATTTGAGTATCGGTATATGAGAATAGACGACCTTGTAATAATGGGTCGTTTGAGAAATCAATACCGGGTACAATATGGCCAGGGTGGAAGGCGGCTTGTTCAGTTTCGTCAAAAACATTAGTTACATTTTGATTTAATGTCATTTTGCCCACTATTTTAACGGGCACTTGATCTTCTGGCCAAATTTTAGTTGGGTCTAAAATATCAAAATCAAATTCGAATTCTTGTTCGGGACGAATAATTTGTAAGCCCAATTCCCATTCTGGATAATCCCCTTTTTCAATAGATTCATATAAGTCTTTACGATGAAAGTCTACATCTTTACCGTGTAACATTTGAGCTTCATCCCAAACTAAAGATTCTAAACCTTGTAGTGGTTTCCAATGAAATTTTACAAAATATGACTCTCCTTCGCTATTAACTAGGCGGAAGGTATGGATGCCAAATCCTTCAATTTGTCTGAAATTCTTAGGGATACCGCGGTCGCTCATTGCCCATACAGTTGTATGTGTTGATTCAGGATTTTGGGCGAAGAAATCATAAAATGTATCATGGGCTGAACCACCTTGTGGTATTTCGTTGTGAGGTTCTGGTTTTACTGCGTGGATAAGGTCAGGGAATTTGATAGCGTCTTGAATAAAGAATACAGGAATATCATTACCTACTAGGTCGAAAATACCTTCGTCTGTATAGAATTTAGTAGCAAAGCCTCTTACATCTCTGACAGTGTCTGGTGAACCTTTAGAGCCTTGTACAGTTGAAAATCTAACAAAGACAGGCGTAGTTTTATCGGGGTTAGTTAAAAAGTCTGCTGAAGTATATTTAGATAAATCTTCATATACTTTGAACTCACCATGTGCACCGAAGCCTCTAGCATGCACGATACGTTCTGGTATGCGTTCGTGGTCGAAGTGCATGATTTTTTCTCTAAAATGAAAGTCTTCTAATAAACTGGGGCCGCGTTCACCAACCGTTAAAGTATTTTCGTCTTCACTTACTTTAACACCGTTATTTGTCGTCATCGGTTTCTCATCATTGCTTTTTTCTACTTCATTTAATTGCTTTTGTTTTTTATTAACCAAATGAAACCCTCCTTAAATAAAACTTTCACTGTATGTTTTCCACTAAAAACAAAAGAGAAACATGTATCTATAATTATCTATATACACTATCATTTCAAAATTACACCTTGATATAAATGTTATATTGCCGATTTAAAGAAGATATTTATTGATGATGTTTTAAAATTTTATAGTAATCAGTAAAATATTATAGAAATTTAAAGATAATTACATTTAAACCTTTTAACTATCATGAAAATCGGGTAAACAGAATATAAGCAATGGAAATGTGTGTTTGTTATGCTATGGGTATATATATACAGAAATGAGGAGTGGAAAGATGTCTGAACACGTGTATAACCTACTGAAGAAACATCATTCAGTTAGAAAATTTAAGAAAGAACCTATTTCAGAATCGCATATCAAACAACTTATAGAAGCTGGACAAAGTGCTTCAACCTCTAGTTACTTACAAGCATACTCAATTATTGGTATCAACGATCCAGAAGTAAAAGAAGATTTAAAAGAAGTGTCAGGCCAACCTTATGTGGTTGAAAATGGCTATTTATTTGTATTTGTAATGGATTACTATAGACATTCCATCGTTAACCAAGAATCAAAACATGATATGGGAACGTCATTTGAATCAGCAGAAGGATTGCTTGTTGGCACCATCGATGCCACATTGGTAGCTCAAAATATTGCTGCTACAGCTGAAGATATGGGATACGGTATTGTTTATTTAGGATCTTTAAGAAATGATATTGAACGTGTAAGAGAAGTATTAAACTTGCCTGAACACACATTCCCACTATTTGGCATGGCACTTGGTATTCCAGAAGATGATGAGGACGGCAGCCCTAAACCTCGTTTACCATTTGAACATGTTTTCCATCAAAACCAATACAATAATGATGTAGAATCTCAAAGAGCGCAATTAAAAGCTTATGACCAAACGGTTAGTGATTACTATAGTGCTCGCACAAACGGAGAACGTTCAGAAACATGGTCTAATCAAATTGCAAGCTTTATGAGTTCGAAACAAAGATTAGATATGTTAGAACAGTTAAATAAATCAGGATTTATAAGAAAATAACGCACCTTGAAATAGCCTAAGTATTCTAGGCGTATTTAATGTGCCATTCATTCTCTGGAAGGGGGTAGTGAAGTTGAACATGTTCGATAAGATTTTTAAAAAACAGTCGAAGGATCCGGAAGTTCAAGATGATAAGAATGAGCGTGTTTATTCATCGAAAAGTCAGCTCACCCCTCAAGAGGCTCAAGAATACTGGGCAAAGGTGGCACAAAAACTCGTTGTCGGTGCAATTAATTCTGTAGATTACACTGCTGAACGTATCTTCATCTTGGTTTCCTTTGATGAAAAAGAACCTACAATTGATATGTTTTTCCAAATGGATGGCCAGTTGAGAATGTGGAATGACTTAGATAATGAAGATCACAAAAAGGTTATTTCTCAAAGTTTAGTATCACAAGCGCCTATTATAGCGAAACAAGTAAACTGTTTGTATGATAGTGTTAATATGACGCGGCTTGCCTATGCGCAAGTTCAATACGAATTCGAAAGTAAAGCGTGGTATTTACATGATGTATCACTAGATAGCGCTGAGGCTAAGTTAGATAAATACCCCGCGTTCTTAAAATGGTTTGATGATGTATCTAAATCAATTGATACGATTCCTTTAGACGGTAAACACCGAATAACATGGGGGCCCTTCAAACCAGTATATTAATTAAAAATAGCTTTTCAATTCATCATAGTTATATGGTGGATTGAAAAGCTTTTTTTATTTGTAAAGAGAATTGTGTTGGTCCTAAGTCAACACACCTTTATAATCAAGCAAGTTCAAAATTGCCAAAACTTATTTGCTTTATTTGTGAATTCATTCACAAAAAGTTCGAAAAAATCGATTTCTAGATAATGAAGGGAAATGTTTAATTGCGTTGCATTTGAATAAAGAGTTATCAATTGAGACGATAGGTGAATTACGGAAAAGATACGATGCTTTACGCTTTTCATATATACATTAGAGGAGTGACAGTATGCTAAATTCGATGCAAGAAATCATTGATTATGCAGTAGAAAAAGGTAAAACTTTTGCAGAAATTATGATTAGTGAAGAAATGTCATTAAAAGGTATTTCAAGAGATGAAGTTAGAGCACTTATGAAACAAAATATAGATGTTATGAGAGAAGCAGTAGAAAAAGGTACAACTGGTGAAGGAGTGGAAAGTGTTACAGGTTATACGGGGCAGGATGCTGTTAAATTAGCAACTTATAATGAGCAAGAACATGCATTGTCTGGTTACGAAATGGTCGAAGCATTAAAAGGGGCGATTGCTACTAATGAGGTTAATGCGGCAATGTGGATTATCTGTGCGACTCCTACGGCTGGCTCCTCGGGTACTATACCCGGAATTCTGTTTAAGTTAGAAAAATCACATCATTTAACTACAGATCAAATGATTGATTTCCTATTTGCTGCGGCGTTATGCAGTAAGGTAATTGCAAATAATGCTAGCGTGGCAGGTACGATAGGGGGGTCAGGCTGAAGTTGGTTCAGCATCTGCGATTGCAGCAGCGGCAGCAGTAGAGGTATTTGGAGGTTCACCGCAAGCAAGTGGTCATGCAATGGCACTAGCTATCAGCAATTTATTAGGTCTTGTATGTGACCCTGTCGCTGGGTTAGTAGAAATTCCTTGTGTTATGAGAAACGCCATAGGATCAGGAAACGGATTAATTTCAGCGGATCTTGCATTAGCAGGAGTTGAAAGCAAAATTCCTGTAGATGAAGTCATTGAAGCCATGGATAAAGTAGGAAGTAATTTACCTGCTTCATTACGTGAAACGGGTATAGGTGGTTTAGCGGGTACGCCTACCGGAGAAGAAATTAAGAGAAAAATCTTCGGACAATCAAGGGTTAATTCATAATCTTTAGTTTGAAAATAAGTAAACTTATTAATAGATAAAAATTAAACTGAAAAAATACATGTTTCCCACTAAACTATATTAAAAGAGGTGGGAGACATGTTATTTAAATTGGGGCTTATATTTTTGGCGTTTATTCTATGTAGCATAATGACGCATTACTTTACCGCAGAGGGTACCTGGGTCAACCTACTGTTAAAGTCATTATCTTTAAGTTTAATTCTTGTTTTTTTATTTAATTATATAAAATTAATGATAGAGCTTAAGAGAAATAAATAATCTTAGTTGAGCGAAATAAAAAAGAGCCTGGGACATAAATAGATGTCTCAGGCTCTTTTCAATTTGGCAGTAGGTGACTGAATTGAAAATACGATTATATTAAGCTTTTTTCAATTCTAGTCACCCTTGCCGGGGTGGGACTACGAAATCTATATTTGAAAATTTGATTTCTGACCCACTCCCTTTTTAAATGTTTCATAAATAATTAAAATATGTGAAGTGAGCAGCAACAAATAACTTGGTATTAATTTGCAATTTCAGCATATTCTTTTTGGTTATAAGTGTCTTGATCTAAGTTGTTTGTAAGTTTTGCTGTACCTGTGCCAGCAAGCATAGAATCATTAACGTTCAATGCTGTACGACCCATATCGATTAATGGTTCGACAGAGATTAAGACACCTGCTAGTGCAACTGGTAAATTCAATGTAGATAATACAATGATAGAAGCGAATGTGGCACCGCCACCAACACCAGCTACACCAAATGAACTGATTATTACTACGCCAATCACAGCTAATATAAATTGTAAGTTAACTTCCACGCCAGCAGCTGGTGCTACCATGACTGCAAGCATAGCAGGATAAATACCGGCACAACCATTTTGTCCAATTGACAGACCAAAGGATGCAGAAAAGTTTGCAATTCCGTCTGGCACGCCTAGGCGATTTTTTTGTGTTTGAACATTGAGGGGTAATGAACCAGCACTAGAACGAGAAGTGAAGGCGAATAATAGTACTTCACCAGTTTTTTTGACGAATGTCACTGGGTTCAAACCAATGCCTGAGATAATGATTAAATGAATAATATACATTACGATAAGTGCTGCATAGGACGCAATTACGAACTTACCTAAAGTCCAAATTGCCTCAAAATCACTTGTAGCAATTGTAGAAGTCATAATCGCTAAAATACCATAAGGTGTTAATCGCAATACGAATGTTACGATTGCCATAACTAAGCTGTATAATGCATCGATACCACGTTTAAGTAAGTTACCACTCTCTGGCTGTTTACGCATAACACGTAAGAATGCAAAACCTATAAACGCTGCAAATATAACTACGGCGATTGTAGAAGTTGTACGTTGACCAGTAAAATCTAAGAATGGATTACTAGGTAATAATTGTAAAATTTGTTGCGGTAATGTATTGGCTGTCATATCTTTAGCTTGGCTCGCAAGCTCGCTACCTCTTGAACTTTCGGCGCCACCTAAATCAATAGAAGAAGCGTCTAAACCGAATGCAAGTGCTGAGATAATACCAATAATTGCAGATATTGCAACGGTACCTATAAGAAATACAAAAATATAAACACCAATCTTAGCAAACTTATCTCCTACTTTAATTTTCGTGAATGCTGAAACGATTGAAATGAATATTAAAGGCATTACAATCATTTGTAATAATGAAATGTAGCCATCACCAACGATACTAAACCAATCCATAGTTTGTTTAGTAACTTTAGAGTCCACACCATAGATTAAGTGTACTGCGATACCAAAAAAGATCCCAACACCTAAAGCAGAGAAAACACGTTTTGGAAATGAAACGTGTTTTTTAGCCATTATATATAATCCGATGAGGAAGGCCACAAAAATAATGATGTTAAGAATAGTCAATAACATAAAAAAGGACCTACACTTTCTTATTTAATTTTTTAATCCGATACGTATACTAAGGATATTAGCAAACTCAATAATATTCAAGTTAATTACTCAAGAAATTTGCGAAATTAAAATGTCTTTATTTTCTGATAATAAAACTTGGGTTTATATAAGACATTCAACTATATTAATAGGGGAGGTGTTTTAGGATTTTGTGGATGGATATGGGAAATTTATATATAAAACAAGCGAAAATATATAATCAAGTTCTAAAACTCGACTATATATTTTCGCTCTTATAATGAATGATGTGTTTTCGGTGGTGACTGTACTTTAATCATAGTACACTTTGGATTAATAATGATAGTTTTATAAATTAAACAAACGAGCGAAGAAACCTTTACGTTCTTCTTTTGGTGCTTCGTTAGATGAAGTCGATGTGTAGGAAGCTGTATTATCACCTGTTTCATCTTGAGTGCTTGTTTCAGTTACTTCATCTTTAATTGTTTCATCATCAGTTGCTGACGTTGATAATTCATTTCCTTCATCAGTAGCGGTAGTAGCATCTTTAACTTGATTAGCTGACTTCTCTTCAGTTGAAGTTGATTGTTCTACATTCCCAGTACTAGCATTAGTATCAGATTGTGCGCTCACTGGTGTAATTTCGGATTCGTCGGTATGCGCCTTTGCTATAGTAGCATCTGGTTTGCTATCTGAAGTAACGTTGTCTGATGTTTCGTTGTTGCCTTTATCGTTAACATCTTTGTTCGCTTCTGACTGAGATTCTGTAGATGATTTTACACCTACTGATTCGGTAGAAGTTTCGGTTAAAGCATCGTCTTTCTTAGCGTTTGTAGACTGTGAAGCGGCGATATGAGCAGTTTCAACATTTGATTTAGCTAATTCAGATTGCTCTTTTTGTGAATCTTGAATAGCATTTTGAGTTGATTTAATTTCATTAGTAGAAGATTGGATGGCTTGTAATGATTCAGTATTAGCATCCAATTTAGACGTGATTTGATTTTGCATTTCATGTAATTCTTGTTGTTGTTGGTGGACTTGATTAATCATTTGGCCAAGCATATGACGTTCGTCACGCATTTTTTGAATTTCAGAACGTAAATCATCTACAAGTTTAGATACATTTTGATCTGTAGGTAAATTACTACTATCGTCTTTTACTAATACTTGTAAAAAGTCTTTTTCTTTCTCTAATTCTTCAAAAGCTAAGTCGTAACTATTTGTTTGTTTTACTTTTTCAGCAATGTCTTGGAATAACTCAATATCCTCTTCTTGGAAATCTGTAGCTTCACGGCCACGATATTCTGTTTTACTAAGTTGGTAACCGCGTTCTTCTAAATGTTGAACGATTTTACGGACTTGTTTTTCACTTAGCTCAACACGTTGTGCAAATTCTTTGGTTAACATAGAAATAAGTCCTTTCATTAATGGATTTATGTATACGGACGTTTGTCTTCGGTTAGTGAAACGTCAGTCTTACCTCTATGCTAGTTTAAACTGTTTTAATAGTGATTTCAAGTGGTGGTTCCTATGATTTACGTAAATCCATTTCCTCAAGTAATGGATAAATAATACTTCTAGAGATTCTGTTGGCAAAGACATATTTGAGAATATAGTTTGATTTAATACTAGGGCCATAAATGTCTTTGGTTAGTTCAATATTAGATTTTATAAATAAATCCATGGGCTTACCTTCGCTATATCCTTCAAGATTTGGTGCTAAATAATTAATATCATATTGTTTTTCGAACCCGTGTTGATATAGAAATTGGCGTCTATTATCCAAGATAGGTATGTCTTCCTCAGAAATTTCTTCAGGTTCTTTATCTACTTCTAACATGATGAAATTAACATCGTGTTCATGAAGTTGGTTTGATAAGATATTAATTTCTTTCTGGATACGCGCAAGCGTTTCAGTAATTAGCTCATCGTGATTCGGTTGGTCATTGGCGATTAAGTAGATTAAAAATGCTGAGTTTGTTGTTGCCTCATAATGCGCAGTTGCCAAACTCACGACAGTGTCTGACTCGATACCAACTAAAAAGATATAATCATCTTTAGTGTGCTCATTTTTAAGTGATTGTTTGAAGATTTGCTCGTATTCAGATAATCCGATATCAAATTTAGCATCATACAGATTCATGGCTGATTTGAAGAAGGGATCATCAATTGACGTGATAATTTTGAATTTCATATGTACACCCCCGAAATTATTGCGTTCATTATAACATAGTAGCAAAACTTGTAATGTAATTTATAGGGAGAAGTATTGATTGGTAATAAAAAAAAGAGCGACACAGAAATCAAAAGTTACAATTGATTTTCTTGGTTCGCTCCAACAATATAAATTAGTCATTTGAACTGTTTATTACATGTACATTTTAGATAATTGCCAATGTTGGCATATATCATTTTATAATTAGTGAATTGTGTTGATTATCCAAACTCTAAATTCATATGCTTTAAGTTTAGGACTTTGGTCCATTAGATTCTTCAGCGTAATGATGTTGAACTACTGTTTCATTTTCATAAGATGCGTTTGCTTTTTCTACTTCTTCATGTGAAGATTCGTCTTTCGTAGCAACGACAAGATAGTGACCGTCTAAGATTTCTTTCTTATAGCGTTCCATTTCGGCGTCCGACAATTTATAATGGGCTAAAACAGCCTCTTCACCGTCTTCGCCAGTTAACATTTTCGCCATTTTATCACTGAAAGAACCGCTTGTAGCTGTTAAGTTTACTTCGGAATCATGCAACTCGTCGATATGCAGTTTTGACTTACTGATAACAGAAATCTCTGACTCATTGTAACCTTCTGCAATCTTGTTTTTGACTGCATCAATTAACTCTTCGCTTTTTTGAATAATAGTGAATTCTGACATTTTGTGCTCCTCCATCCGTTGTTCTATTGATTATTATGTGTTTACCCAGTAACTTAAATAACGAAACGAATACAATTTAATTATATAACGAAGTTTTGCACCTGGCAAACAACATTTTAACGCAAATGATACCGTTTACTTAACTTAAGTAAATATACTAAAATACCTTGAAAAAGCGCTTACAATCAATAAGTATATTGAAAAATGTACCAAAATTTGCTATCATCAGTTAATAATTTATCTAACTCATATAATCTAAAGGATACGGCTTTAGAAGTTTCTACCATGTTGCCATTAACGACATGACTATGGGTAACCTATACAATGCTTTAGCAATTAAAAACGATTTAAAAAGTTGTACATATTGGACTATACTTTTTAAATTGTTTCCTCGTATTCGATGTTATAAACATATTTTTTACATATTTAATAGGGAAATGAATGTAAAAATTTTACCTCTTTAGACATCATTTAAAATTAGGATAATAGCTGCTTATAGTATTGCACGTTCACTCATAGATCCTGAAACTAAGTTAGTTTAGGGTTTTTTTTGTACACAAAATGAGGAGGTTTTTTACGAGTGGATTTGTTGAAGCAGAAAGTCGAAGCAGATGGTGTCGTTATTGACGAAAAGATTTTAAAGGTAGATGGTTTTTTAAATCATCAAATCGATGCCAAGCTGATGCATGATGTAGGACGAACTTTTTACGAACAATTTAAGGACGAGGGCATCACAAAAATTTTAACAATTGAAGCGTCTGGTATTGCACCGGCGATTATGGCAGCTATGCACTTTGATGTGCCATGCCTATTCGCTAAAAAAGCAAAACCAAGTACACTAAAAAAAGATGTGTATCAAGCAGATATACATTCTTTTACTAAAAATACGACAAGTACAGTGATTGTGTCTAAAGAGTTTTTAGATGAAAATGACAAAGTACTTATCGTAGATGACTTTTTAGCCAATGGAGATGCATCTTTAGGCTTAAATGAAATTGTACAACAAGCCAAAGGTACAACAGTTGGTATAGGTATTGTAGTAGAAAAAAGTTTCCAACCTGGTAGAGAACGTTTAGAACAAGCAGGTTTAACAGTTTCATCATTATGCAAAGTGGCTTCGCTAAGTGGAAATAAAGTTACTTTCGTTGGCGAAGAAGCATGAAAACCTTCATTTTAAGTTTACAGCATTTATTAGCAATGTATGCGGGGGCAATACTCGTACCTATTATTGTAGGAACAAGTTTAGACTTCACACCTGAACAAATTGCTTTCCTAGTTACAGTGGATATCTTTATGTGTGGTATAGCGACGTTCTTGCAAGTATGGAAAGGTACAGGAATTGGTTTGCCGATTGTATTAGGCTGTACATTTACTGCTGTGGCGCCAATGATTTTAATTGGGCAAACTAAAGGTATTGGTGACTTATATGGTTCGCTCTTCTTGTCGGGGATTCTAGTTGTAATCATTGCACCATTCTTTTCCTATTTGGTGAAGTTCTTCCCTCCAGTTGTTACTGGAAGTGTGGTAACAATTATTGGGATTAACCTAATGCCAGTTGCAATGAATTATTTGGCAGGAGGAGAAGGTGCTAAAGACTACGGGGATTCTAAAAATATCATCTTAGGTGTCATCACTTTGGTTGTCATTTTACTCGTACAGCGTTTTACTGTAGGATTTTTGAAATCTATCGCTATACTTATAGGACTTATTGTGGGGACGGTGTTAGCCGGATTCTTTGGAATCGTAGATGTAAATCAAATTGGTACGGCGCATTGGTTTGCGTTACCTCAACCGTTTAGATTTTCAACTTTCAGCTTTGACTTTGGGGCGACACTTGTATTCTTTATAGTTGCATTAGTAAGTTTAATAGAATCAACCGGTGTATATCATGCACTAAGTGAAATAACGAGTAAACCATTGGAACGCAAAGATTTCCGTAAAGGTTATACAGCAGAAGGCATTGCTATAATCTTAGGTTCTATCTTCAATGCATTTCCTTATACTGCGTATTCACAAAATGTAGGCTTAGTATCATTGTCAGGTGCGAAAAAGAATAAAGTGATATACGGTATGGTTATATTGCTAGTTATTTGTGGGTGTATTCCTAAATTAGGTGCATTAGCAAATATGATTCCTCTACCAGTATTAGGTGGAGCGATGATAGCTATGTTTGGCATGGTCATGGCATATGGTGTTAGTATATTAGGTAATATTAATTTTAAGAATCAAAATAATTTGTTAGTTATTGCTGTATCTGTAGGACTAGGGACGGGTATAAGTGCAGTACCTCAAGCGTTTGATGCCTTAGGTGAACAATTTGCATGGTTAACTCAAAACGGTATTGTACTAGGTGCAATTTCAGCAATTGTTTTGAATTTCTTTTTTAATGGCATAAAGCATCAACAAGACACGGAAATTATGAAATAATAGAACTATAAAACAATTAATTAGGAGGCTGTACAAGTATGTGGGAAAATAAATTTGAAAAAGAATCTTTAACTTTTGACGATGTGTTATTGTTACCAGCAGAATCAGATGTATTACCGAAAGAAGTGGACTTAAGTGTTCAATTATCAGAAGGTATTAAACTGAATATTCCAATCGTATCAGCAGGTATGGACACAGTTACAGAATCAAAAATGGCAATTTCAATGGCTAGACAAGGTGGACTTGGTGTCATTCATAAAAATATGAACATTGAAGATCAAGCCGACGAAGTTCAAAAAGTAAAACGTTCTGAAAATGGTGTCATCTCGAATCCATTTTATTTAACTCCAGAAGAAAGTGTTTTTGAAGCAGAAGCATTAATGGGTAAATATCGCATTTCAGGCGTGCCAATTGTTGATAGTAAAGAGACTAGACAATTTGTTGGTATCATTACAAACCGTGATTTACGTTTTATCGAAGATTTTTCAATTAAAATTTCAGACGTAATGACAAAAGATAACCTTGTTACAGCTCCTGTAGGTACGACATTAGAGGAAGCAGAGAAGTTATTACAACAACATAAAATTGAGAAACTTCCATTAGTTAAAGAAGGTCGTTTAGAAGGATTAATTACAATTAAAGATATTGAAAAAGTTCTTGAATTCCCTAATTCTGCTAAAGATGCACATGGTAGATTATTAGTAGGTGCAGCAATCGGTATTGCGAAAGATACTGATATCCGTGCACAAAAACTTGTTGAAGCTGGTGTAGATGCATTAGTTATCGATACAGCACATGGTCATTCTAAAGGTGTATTAGAACAAGTTGCACATATTAAAAAAACATTCCCACAAGTTACTTTAATAGCAGGTAATGTTGCTACAGCTGAAGGTACAAAAGCTTTATATGAAGCGGGTGCTGACGTAGTTAAAGTTGGTATTGGTCCTGGTTCAATTTGTACAACTCGTGTTGTTGCAGGTGTTGGTGTCCCACAAATTACAGCCGTTTACGATTGTGCTACAGAAGCGCGCAAACATGGTAAAGCAATTATTGCAGATGGTGGTATTAAATTCTCAGGAGATATCATTAAAGCATTAGCTGCTGGTGGACATGCAGTTATGTTAGGTAGCTTACTCGCAGGTACTGAAGAAAGCCCTGGCGCAACTGAAGTGTTCCAAGGTAGACAATACAAAGTATATAGAGGCATGGGCTCATTAGGCGCAATGGAAAGTGGTTCAAATGACCGTTACTTCCAAGAAGACAAAGCACCTAAAAAATTCGTTCCAGAAGGTATTGAAGGTCGTATCGCTTACAAAGGTGCACTACAAGACACTATTTATCAACTTATGGGCGGCGTAAGATCTGGTATGGGTTATACTGGTTCTAAAAACTTAGAAGCATTAAGAGAAGAAGCTCAATTTACACGCATGGGACCTGCTGGTTTAGCAGAAAGCCATCCACATGATGTTCAAATTACAAAAGAATCACCAAATTATTCATTCTAAGTTAAAAGGAGATTTAAAGTTATGGAAATGGCGAAAGAGCAAGAGCTCATACTTGTTTTAGACTTTGGTAGCCAATACAATCAGTTAATTACACGACGTATTCGTGAAATGGGCGTATATAGTGAGTTACACGACCATGAGATTAGTATGGAAGAAATAAAACAATTGAACCCTAAAGGTATTATCCTTTCGGGTGGACCAAACTCAGTTTATGAAGAAGATTCGTTCACAATTGATCCAGAAATATACAATTTAGGAGTGCCGATTTTAGGTATTTGTTATGGTATGCAGTTGACGACTAAATTATTAGGCGGAAAAGTTGAACGTGCCAATGAACGTGAATATGGTAAAGCAATCATCAATGCTAAAACTGATGAATTATTCTTCGGTTTACCGGAAGAACAAAATGTTTGGATGAGTCATTCAGATAAAGTTATTGAGATTCCAGAAGGCTTTGAAGTTATTGCTGACAGCCCAAGCACAAATTATGCAGCGATTGAAGATAAATCTCGCCGTATTTATGGTGTACAATTCCACCCAGAAGTACGTCATACTGAATATGGTAATGACTTATTACGTAACTTTGTACGTCGCGTATGTGAATGTACTGGTGAATGGTCAATGGAAAACTTCATTGAAATCGAAGTTGAAAAAATCCGCAATCAAGTTGGCGACCGTAGAGTGTTATGTGCTATGAGTGGTGGTGTTGATTCATCTGTAGTAGCAGTATTGTTACACAAAGCAATTGGTGATCAACTTACATGTATCTTTGTAGATCATGGCTTATTACGTAAAGGTGAAGGCGACATGGTTATGGAGCAGTTCGGTGAAGGATTCAACATGAATATTATTCGTGTAGATGCACAAGAACGTTTCATGAGTAAATTACAAGGCGTGTCAGACCCAGAACAAAAACGTAAAATCATCGGGAATGAGTTTATCTATGTCTTCGATGATGAAGCATCTAAATTAAAAGGTGTAGATTTCTTAGCGCAAGGTACACTTTATACAGATGTTATCGAGTCAGGTACAAAAACTGCTCAAACGATTAAATCACACCATAATGTAGGTGGTTTACCTGAAGATATGGAATTCCAGTTAATCGAACCTATTAATACACTATTCAAAGATGAAGTGCGCGAACTAGGTATCGAATTAGGTATTCCAGAGCACTTAGTTTGGAGACAACCATTCCCAGGCCCAGGTTTAGGTATCCGTGTCCTTGGAGAAATCACTGAAGACAAACTTGAAATTGTACGTGAATCTGATGCGATTTTAAGACAGGTTATCCGTGAGGAAGGTCTTGAACGTGAAATTTGGCAATACTTCACAGTATTACCAGGTATCCAATCAGTAGGTGTTATGGGAGATTACCGTACGTATGACCATACAGTTGGTATTCGGGCCGTAACCTCAATCGATGGCATGACAAGTGACTTCGCACGCATCGACTGGGAAGTCTTACAAAAGATTTCAAGCCGTATCGTAAATGAAGTAGATCACGTTAACCGCGTTGTTTATGATATTACATCTAAACCACCAAGTACAATCGAGTGGGAATAATAGTATATAATGACGAAACCCCTTAGGCATAGGCTTAAGGGGTTTTTTGTGGATTGAAAATTATAAAAAGGGCAGAAAAAGGGCGGGTGGTAAATGTTTTATGATTTATATACTTTAGTTTTATATTTGTTGTATTGATTAAATGTTTTATTAGTTCTAAGACTGAATAATTTTAATTGGCACTTTACAATGAGCCTCTTGAATTTAGCAAATCCTTTAGAGGTATTTTGTATTGAAACTAATTTAAATTTTATTTTTCTGTTTAGGGTACGGAGTTTAAAATTTGGTGAGAATATATAAATGATTATTGAAATAATAATTACAAAAAATATGATAAAAGGTAAATCTTTTAGCAGTTGATAGGCATAGTTAGCAAGTTTTTATTTTCTATTGTTGCATAAAGAAAATATACAAAACATAAGGCTAGACCAAATGCTACGCTCCATAATTTTATATACAAAGATTCTTTGTGTATAGTGTTTTTACTAATCTGAAGTTTTTTATTCTTTACATCCTCATTAAAACGAATCTTCTGATAGAAACAATTTTTTCATTCCAATTTTGTATTGTCTTTTCATAATTAATCATCACTAGAACTCCAATTCTAAAATTAGGTTTGCTGTATAGATAACAAATATTTTAAAACTTCTAATTATTATAATAAAACTGTATTAGTATTTCCACCCATCAGCAGAAGTATTGGTGGGTGTTATTGTTACACATATTAATGAATATTAAACATTTAGGAACTCAATTTATATATACAGGCAATAAAAGACAAATAAATAAAAGATTATGTACAATGTGATTGTAAGAAACTAAAAAAAGGAGGTATAGGTTTGAAAAATAAATTTTTGAAATTTAGCACTGTATTTTTAGCAAGTACGATATTATTACAACCTTTAACAATGAGTTCAGCGCAAGTGAAAGCAGCTACTACAGAGAAAAATAATGACCAACAAGAAAAAGAAGAGTATATTAAGTATAAAGAAGCTTGGATTAAAGCAATTAATGAAATGCCAGATAGTGATTTTAAAGACCCGTCAGTTAAACAAGAATTAAAGAATAACATAACAGCTTCAGAAGAACGTGGTAAAGTTACTTTAGCTGCTAAAGCAGCAGGAAAAAGTTTACAAGCTATTTTAAAAAAAGTAGGAGAAAAGGGTTGGAACAATCTAGTTAAAAAAGTGGAAAATACTACAGGTACTGAGCTTGTAGCGCTTCACTACGATGGAATAACTAGAATTGTGAATTTATTGGCCAATTCACAAGAAAAAGCCACAACAGTTATTAGTAAACAATTAGTGCGAAGTGGCTTGAATAAAAACGTTGCTGACATTGCAGCAGCAGCATTTGTACAAATCATTTTATAACGGAGTGATATATTGCCTAAAAGTCAACAAATAATATTAGGTATTTTACTAATACTTATTGCAATCGATTTTTTTATGCCAATAATAGGAACAGCCTTTAATATAGAAATATTAAAATTCAGTTCTATATATGTAAAATTATTCGGCATAGTAACGTTTATTGTAGCTACTATTTTTGTATACAGACAAATTAAACGTAAAGGTTTTTGAATAGAAGTATGTAACCCACTACCTCTGATATGAGGAGGTAGTGGGTTTGTTTGCTATCTGTAATGAGATTTCATGCGTTTTGTTTCTGACAATGTCATAATTGGAACGCATATAAAATAAAAAATGAGCATAGAAATAGTGAAAAACATTGGAAAATCTGTATGTTTTAAGGCCAATGATAGGTCATCGTTAAATAACTATAAAGGTACTAACAAGCGTTTTGACGGACTTGTGAATCAATATTTAATGTTAAAAAATAATGACATGGAATTGAATAAAATTTCTGATATACGAAAAATTTTCGATACAATGGTTTCAGATCAAATTAAAGAAAAAGATTTAACAGACGGTGACATGTTTCGCAAAAATTCAATCGGCGTATATGATCAATCTAAAGCCAAATGGATCCATCGAAACGAATTTACTGAAGCAGAAATATTTGAATACCTTACGCTATTATTAGAATTTATTAAGCATTATGATGCACCAGAAGTTTATAAAATTATGGCAAGTCATTTTATGTTTGAATATGTACATCCCTTTTATGATGGTAATGGCAGAGTAGGAAGATATATTTTAGCTCAACTATTGAATACTCATTTGGATTCATTTACAGCATTAACATTTTCATATGTAGTAAATCATAAAAAAAGTAAATATTATAGAGTGTTTGAAAATGCTTCGGATTTCTATAATAAAGGTGAATTAACTGACTTTATTGGAGAAATGTTAAACATTTTTTGGAGGGACAAAAAGGTGTTATTGAGACGTTTGAAAGCAATATTGAAGTTATCACAAGATTAGGTAATTCGCTGAAAGCTAAAAAGCTTAATAAATATGAATTTAAGGTGCTATTTATTTTATTACAAGATAAAGTATTTCGTAGTGAATATTCAAGGATTAGTTTAAAGGAAGTGAAAGAAATTGTTGGATTCTCTAGAAATAAAATAAATGAAATTATAGAAAATCATAAGGATAAATTTTATAAATTAAAAAGTAATCCAGTAATTTATGAAGTGAAATATAATGATATCAAAAAAGGTGTTGGATAAAGGTTGCTTTTACTGAAAATAAAGGGACGATAGTAGATAAAAATATTGATGAGAAAGATGTTCCTAAATCAGTTAAAGATAATTTTAAGCAGTGATACAATTTTATTGTGAAATATTATGTGTAAATATTATGTGTAAATATTATGTGTAAATATTAGCGATGAATAAATGTATTAGGAAAAATATTACTGCAATATATATTTAAAGGCATGGATACGGAATCAAACTAGCAATGTGGTTTCGTATTTCATGCCTTTTATGTAGTTTAGTTTTAGCAATATGATTAAAAGTAATTGACGTTAGTGTGCACAACAAGCTAACTAATTTACAGTCGTGATTTGATTTACATTTTTACTTTGTCTTGATATAAAATCCCTACACCATAACCACTATTACCGATAGCATAATCGAATTTAATGATTTCAATATATGGATTTCCCTCTAAAAACGCATTGACCTTTTTATTTAAGCCTTTTTCTGTTACTGCACTAATGTTTATAAATTGCATCTTAGCACGCTCCTTTTTAAATATAGTTTGTTGTTATACTACGTTATTAATAAGTAGCTATTTTGGTTTTGTGAAATTTTTATTAGGTGTTAATGTTTTTTGGTGTGCACAATATGTTCAAAGCATAATTTTAGAATAACAAAGAATGAGGTGGTTATGGACGTAGATTTTTATAAAAGAAAAAAGGGGAGCGTAAGGTTGTGATATTAGGTTATTGATAAAACGATCTAGTTCAATTTAGGTCCCATATAAAAATAATAAAGATGTATTGTAAAATGACGTATATTAAAACAAATAACTCTAATTTTGTATGCAAAAAGCTATTTTTGACAAATTTGTGTATAATGTAGAAAGCGCTTTCTTATTATGTTCTAATAATCTTTGAACTCCTATAGGCATAAGGCTGAAGGCGTATTCTTTTTTTAACTAAAATATACAAATTTCTGATATAATAGCCTAGTTGTACAAAAATCATAAATAATTTTTAGAATCATGTAAATTTAATATATGAGTGGAATTTTCTTTGTGATAAACTGTATTTTGTAGAAAACTAGCATTTATGCAAATGTTAGCTTAGATAAGGGGATGAACAAGAGTGAGAGTAATTAAAAGAATAAACCTACCGACGCAAATTATCATAGCATTGGTATTAGGGGTAATTTTAGGTAGTATCTTACATGGAAATAAAGATGTAATTAACTATATACAACCATTCGGTGATGTATTTATAAATTTAATTAAAATGTTAGTAGTACCTATTGTATTTTGTTCTTTAGCACTATCTATTTCAAATGTTGGAGATACAAAAACTATTGGGCGCTATGGCGGTAAGACATTATTATATTTTGTTATTATGACAAGTTTTGCAATTTTTATGGGATTAATATTTGGTAACTTATTTAAACCAGGTCAAGGGCTAAATCCCGATTTATTACCTAAAGGTGATATTTCAAAATATGAATCAACTGCTAAGGCAGCAGAAAGCACTACATATGGAAATCATTTAATCGATACAATTGTTAATATTATACCGACTAACGTAGTTGAAGCATTTGGATCTGGAGAGCTTTTACCGGTCATATTCTTCTCAGTATTTTTCGGTTTGGCGTTAGCTGCTATTGGACAAAAAGCGCAACCTGTTAAAGACTTTTTAGGTGGCGCATTAGAAGCAGTATTTTGGATGATTGGTAAAGTATTATTATTAGCACCAATTGCAGTATTTGCATTTATTACGACAACGATTATTACTTTTGGATTATCAGCATTAATTCCACTGTTTAAATTATGCTTAACAGTAGTCATTGCAATGTTTTTCTTTATTTTCGTTGTATTAGGTATTGTTACAAGAATTTGTGGAGTGAGGATTACGCAAATCATCAAGTTGTTGAAAAATGATTTAATGCTTGCATTCTCAACTGCAAGTTCAGAAGCTGTATTACCAACAGTTATGAAAAAAATGGAAAGATTTGGTGTTCCTAGAGATATCGCATCCTTTGTGTTACCAACTGGTTATTCGTTTAACCTTGATGGCGCGGCCATGTATCAATCTATTGCGGCGTTATTCGTTGCACAATTATATGGTGTTGACTTAAGCATTGGTGAACAAATCATCTTAATGATTACGCTGATGCTCACATCAAAAGGTATGGCTGGCGTGCCAGGAGCTTCAATCGTAGTGTTATTAACAACATTAGGCTCGGTTGGATTAAATCCACAAGGTTTAGCACTTATTATAGGTGTAGACAGAATTTTAGAAATGCTTAGAACATGTGTTAACGTATTAGGAAACTCAGTAGCTACAATCTTTATTGCTAAAACAGAAGGTGTTTACAATAAAAAAGAAGGCGAAGAGTATCTGAAGACAATATAGAAAATGCCCCTCCTTTACAGATTGTAAGGGAGGGTATTTTTATGCAATTTTTAAAATTAGCTACACTTTATATTAAAAATAAGTGTACGTTAAAAGTATATAAAAAAGTGTAACCACAATGATATTTAAGAAAAGTATGAAACGAAATTGTTTTCCATTCATAGGGTGAGTCTGTTCTTTATATGCTTTTTTATTTACATTTTGACGTGTTTGTATCGTATTATTCCAAGACATTATACTAACAAAGATAATACCTACTAGAATTTTAGGGGTAAGATTCACTGTATGCCTCTCCTTAAGCTGATTATAGATTTTTATAAAAAATAAATTGTGTTATGATTTCTTATAAGATAACACAAATTTAGATTTTCAAAAATGTTCTTAAGTAAAAGGTGCGATAATATGCAACAAAAATAAATTAGGTATTGGTTTTTAAATTTCTAGTTTTATTAATATTGTTTTAGCACTGTTAGTTGCTTTTGGTATATCTCCATTTAGCCAAACTATACTTATTGTACTGCGTTGATTACGATGGTAAATGCTATTTATTTACTATATAAGGCATTCTATATATTTAGAGAAGAAAGAACTTAACAATGAGCCAATCGCATAGGAGGAGTTACATATTATGGCAATTACATTATTAATTATTATATTTTTAATAAATATGGTAGGAGCATTTTATTTATTAATGAAACTTTCGAAATTAAAAAAAGAGAAGGCTCCTGATCATGAATATAAAAGAATGATAGACCGCATGTCCCCATACTTGTGGTCATCACTCATTATATCTGTTATTTTATTCATCACTGCGTTAATTGTTGCTTAATTTTAAAGTTTTGACAAGGGAATAATGTGATTATGTGTTTTTTAAAGAACAGATTATTTTAAAAGTAGAAGACTATTATTTTAGGTGATGTGAGCTATGAAATTTAAGGTTGTATGTCGAATTTTTATCTATATACAAGAATAAAAATAAATAGAACAATACACTATATCGTTACTAAAAATTAAATTAATAAACTAATTTACGGTTTGGGGTGTACAAATGAATGATTACTCGTTATAATAGGTATTAAGTAATTTAGTTCGTGAAATTGATTTGTAGAGTTATTCTTTTGAATTTACTCCTTTTGATTTTTTAAGACAGATTACAAATATTCGTGCAAAAGCACATATGGAGGAATTTAATTATGAATAACGGTACAGTTAAATGGTTTAATGCAGAAAAAGGTTTCGGTTTCATCGAAGTTGAAGGTGGAAACGACGTATTCGTACACTTCTCAGCAATCGCTCAAGAAGGTTACAAATCATTAGAAGAAGGACAAGCTGTTGAATTCGAAATCGTTGAAGGCGACCGCGGTCCTCAAGCAGCTAACGTTGTTAAATTATAATAACGGCTGAAAGACGAGTATAACTCGTCTTTTTTTTATGCAAATTTAAATAAGAAATACGACATTAACCCCTTAACGCATAGATTGGTGCGTTAGGGGGTTTTTATTTTTTACGATGAGTTATTTACAAAGTGTTCAAAATTTTGTTTTCTAAGCAAAATAAACGCAATATTAATTATACACGCGAATATACCAATTAAAATTACGAAACTAGATCCTAAAGTTGCAATAAATATGCCGCCTATAAAAGTTCCGATTGTGGTGCCAGAATTTACTGCCGATAAAAATATACCGTTTGATAAGTCAGGAGCATCTGGCGCAGCTGAAGTAATCACATATTGCGTTATATTTGCTGAAATACCTGCTAAGGTTCCCCACGCCATAGTGATAATCATCATTGGAATAGAGAATGCTCCTAAACAAAACATAGCAATATATATTATAACCAGCGCCAAAGGTAACATTAATATTGCTTTTTGAGGTATCGATGTTAATAATTTTCCTGCAATAATATTACCTAAAATATTGAAAAATCCGTATAAGAATAACATAACTGATATTAAATTTCCTTGTGCCTCTGTAACAATATTTAAGAAATCAGTAAAGTAACTATAAACACCAAAAATTGCTGCATTAAATAGAATAGATACTATAATTGACAACCAAGTTAGTGGTCGTTTGAGGACGCGTAATTGATCTCCGTACGTTACGGCTGTTTTCGCTGGCATTTTTGGAATGAAGATAATTGTTAGTATAAGTACAATGATATTAACAAGGGCAAAGAATGATAATGCTACATACAAATCGAATTTATTCGCTAAGAAATTCACGATTGGTACACCTACAACCATACCGGCAGAAACACCTATAAATACTCGGGCAACAGCTTTTGGAGCTTCTTTTGGATTAACTGAATCTGATGCCACTGAAAAGGCTAAAGCGATATATACAGGATGAAATATGGCTGGTATTATTCTCGCTACTAATAATATGGTAAAGCTTGTTGTAAAGAGCGAAACAATATTACTGATTATAAAGATTATGAGCACGAGCAACATTACTCTTTTTCTTTCTACTTTTGAGAGTAATAGAGGCATAATAGGACCAGAAATAGCAATGCCTATTGCAAAAATGGAAACTAACCATCCTGCAGTAGATATATTAACGTTAAAATGAGCAGCAATTTGAGGGATTAGTCCTATAAACCCCATTTCTGTATTCAAAATACCAAATACACCAATGGTTAAAATGAGTATGATTAATTTATTATTTTTCATTATAGGTTCCTCCCGAACTTTAATAAATTCAGTTTAAAAGGTAAAATGAGATATGACAAATACTTATTTGTATTAATTAGATATGCGTATATTGAATAACTGAGAGGAGAAATTTATGGAAATAAAAACACTACAATATTTTGTAAGAATAGCAAAAGAAGAAAGTATTACACGTGCTGCAAATGCTTTACATATCACACAGCCAACTTTGTCTAGACAAATCAAAGATTTAGAGACAGAGTTAGACGTGAAACTGTTTAAGCGAAGCAATCACAATATTCATCTTACTGACGAAGGCCTTTTATTGAAAAATAGAGCTGAAGAACTCATAGAAATGTCTCGAAAAATACAAGAGGAGTTTAAAGTAATTGATAGAAATATTGAAGGGAATGTCTATATAGGTTGTGGTGAAACCAAAGGCATGGAAGTCATTGCAAATATTTTTAAAGAGATTCAGACGCATCATCCTAAGGTGCATTTTCATATTTATAGTGGTAATGCAGAGGACATTGCAAGCCGATTAGATAAAGGATTATTAGATTTTGGTTTGCTTATCCAACCTGTGAATTTAAATAAGTACAAAGCATTAGATTTACCGACTTTCGACCATTGGGGTGTGATTGCTAAAAAAGACGACGCTTTATCAGAAAAAGATTATGTGACAAAAACAGATTTATCAAAAGAGGCCTTGATATGTTCAAGACAAGTATTAGAAACCGATACTGAAGAAAATGAATTCGCAGAGTGGTTTGGACATTTATATAAATATTTAAATATAGTAAGTACGTTTAACTTAGCATATAATGCTGGTTGGATGGTTAAAGCTAATATGGGTTACGTTGTTACATTAGATAGTATTGTTAATACTTCTGTTGAAAGTGATCTTAAGTTTATTCCGCTAGAGCCAAAGTTAATTGCAAAGCATAATTTGGTTTGGCGTAAAGATCATACATTTTCAAAGGCAGCTCAATTATTTTTAGAAAAAGCGATAGAAGCTTGTTATTAAATATAAATTAATAAAATACAAAAAGGGAACGAGCATATGACATTAAAAGTTAATCTCATATGCTCGCTCCTTTAATTATTCACGTTATAATTCTCGACTATTGATCGTTTCTTTTTTAGTACGAATCATCAACATTAGGATGAAACCAATAATCATTAGAATTGTTGTGAAGGCAAATGCAGCATCTACACCAAGTACGGTAGCGTGTTGCATTATTTCAGTTTTTGTGTGACTACCATTAGCATTTTCTACGTAGTTTGTTCTAACAATAGTTAAGATTGTAATCATAATAGCAGTACCTATTGCACCAGCTATAATTCTTAATGAATTAATAATAGCAGTACCGTGTGAAATGTTTTTAGTTTCTAATGCATTAATACCAATTGTGTTTAACGGCATTATAATTAATGCAACAGCAAACATTCTGACTGCATAGATGACAACAATATACCAATAAGGTGTTTCTGTAGTTAAGAAACAATGTAGAATGGTCATAATAATTAATAAGATAAATCCAGGGATAGCCAATATCTTCAGTCCATATTTATCATAAATTTTACCCGTATATACAGACATAAAGGCATTAACCACAGCTCCAGGTAAGATGACTAAACCTGAAAGTATTGCTGATAGGCCAAGTCCTGATTGAATATACATAGGTATCAATAATGCAGGACCTACAATACCAATAAATAGAACCATTGAAGCGAACGCAGATAATGAAAATGTTCTGTTTGCAAACACGCGCATATTTAATAATGGATTGTCTATTCTAATTTGTCTCAAGACAAAGATACCAACAATGATAAGTCCGACTATTAATGAAATGATAACAATTGGTGAAGTAAATCCAAGGTTACCAGCACTACTAAAGCCATAAAGCATTAGTCCGAAACCAAATGTAGAATATATCACTGAAGTCTTATCTAATTCAGTGTGTTTAGTTTCATTGTTACTTTCTACAAAAATGATACCAATAATAAATGCAATTATAGCGATTACTGCTACTACTATAAATGGTGCTCTCCAACTAAATGTATCAATTAGAAAACCAGTTAAAGTAGGGCCAATCGCTGGTGCTGATTGCGCAACAATTCCTGTAAGCCCCATGGCAAATCCACGCTTTTCAGCTGGAAAGAGGGTGAAGACAGTGAATTGCATTAATGGTAACAAGATACCTGCACCTATAGCTTGAATCACTCGTGCTAACATTAGTAAACCAAATGTCGGCGAAAGTGCAGCTATAATAGAACCGAGTAAGAATGCACTCATTGAAAAAATATAGAGTGATCTTGTATGGAAGCGGTCCATGAGGAAAGCTGTCGTAGGAATCATGATTCCGTTAACAAGCATAAATCCTGTAATGAGCCACTGAGCAGTCGTTTCAGTTATTTCTAAGCCATTAATGATGGCTGGCAGTGCTGTGTTGAGCAATGTTTGGTTAAGCATTGCAACAAAGGCACTACTGAGCATAACTAAGATGATTGTATTTCTTTTTTTGATCGATATTCCATTCTGCGACATTTCAATTACATCTCCTTTTATAACATCCCAACGATAAATTTTAATCCTTTTAAGTTAGCAAAGCAAACCATTTGGTTTAAAAATCTAATATTAAAAGTAATAACTTTAAAAAAATAATTATGTAAATGTGAAGTTGATTGAATGTAATTAGTATAATGAATGGAAACAAAATTCATATATACAATTAAAATGAATTTAATATAGAAAAAATAGTGTCATCATCGAGTGCAGTATGAAAGTGATTTTATCTGTTGGATTAAAATAAATTTGTAACTACCAATTTTAAAGATATAATTTAGTTTAAAAGAATAGAGAGATTTTAAGAGATGATGAAATATATTGGGGGAAGGTGACTATAATGGGAATTGAAGTACAGCACTATCAAAAACAGTGGCCGATTTTATTTGAAATTGAGAAATCAAACATCGAAGCTATTTTAAGTGAAGAAGTCATTAAAATACATCACATTGGGCGTACTGCTGTTGAAAATTTAAAGGCTAAACCTATTATTGATATGTTAGTAGTAGTAAATAAAATAGAAAAAATTGATGACTATAATGAAGTATTGATGAGCCTGGATTATACATCATTGGGAGAAAATGGAATTATAGGGAGAAGATTTTTTATAAAGGGTGGAAATCCACGTACGCATCATATGCATATATTTCAACAGGATAATATATATGAGATTAACCGTCATATAGCGGTAAGAGATTATTTACGTAAACATGGAGAAAATGCACGTGAATACGAACAATTAAAAGAACGATTAGCTCAACAATTTCCTGATGATAGGCAAAGTTATTGTGACGGGAAAGAGCCCTTTATGAAAAAATTAGAACAAGATGCATTAATTTGGTATTTGAAATAATTATAAAGTCCCACTTCTCATGAAATGAGTTAGTGGGACTTATGCATGAGCGTAAACTCAGGTAATCAATTAAACCCACTTCTCTAAAGAGCCACTTCTTAAATTGTTAAGCTAGTGGCTCTTACACATGAGTACTTACTCAGGTGTTCCGCTTTTAAGAGTTAGTGGGACTTATACATGAGCGCAAGCTCAGGTAGACCTTTAAAAAAATTGATTTCTACTCCACTTCTTTATTTAAAATAATTTTATAGGAGTTTAATCAAATTGAGTGATGTCGGAAACGTATAAAGCGATACGAATGTTTAATGAATGCATAGGGTCTTCAATATTCACTCCGATTAAATTGCTACATTTATTAATTCTATATTTAACTGTATTACGGTGAATATATATCTTTTCTGCAGTTTTAGTTATATCGCACTGGTTGTCCATATAGACTTGTAATGTTTGTTTTAATTCTAAGTCTTTTTTAGTTTTAGGGTAACTCAATGGGCCTAAAGTATGTTTTATAAATGGACGTAATTTCTCTTTTGGTATTAACTGTAAAAGTTCTTTAATATCTTTGGAATGATAATAAGAGATGAAGTTTTCTTTATCATTCATTAATTCATTTTCAAAAGCTTCATTAGCTTCAAAATATGACGAAGCTATTTGTGTGAATTCTGTAACTTCATTGCCAATACCAAAAGAAATCGTACCTTCAAAATGTTCTCCATAACTATTTTGAAGGCGTTTAAGATAGTCGTAGTAATAGTCGTGACGGTTTTGTAATAAAATAGCAAAGCGATTCGTACTTGGTATTTTATAAATACTGATATAATCATCAAGGTCGGTAAGCATATATTGTAGCCAACGAAATGTCAGTTGATACCTTTCATTAAGGTAATAACTATTCTCTAAGCTATTCGGTGAATCAATGTCACAAATAATGATTTGATAATAATCAGAATCGAAAATATTATAGCGTTTCAGTAAATCGTTATGCTTTTTGATTGAAAGAGTTTGGTCGCTTTGGTTATTAACAAGTGCTTCAAAAAAGCGATTAATATCATTTTGTTCGGCTTCTTCGATTTTTGTGTTTTTGTATAAAGCGAAACTCAATACGCTAACTACTTGTTCAATAGTCAACAAACTGAATGGATATGACAATTTATTGACTTGTGAAACCATTAAATAATACGGGAAGTACGTATATCCTAAAACTTTGAATATGACATGGTCTTTGTTTTCAAATACTTGTTTATTTTTATCGTAAACAGTTGATTGTTGGTAATAATTAAGAAAATAACCGATATGTTCATTAGTTAATTGTTTATTTTGATCATAATGATGGCTTAACGCTTCTGGTGCTTTGAAAGGATCAAAAAGAATAATCGGTACACCAAGTAATTTACTCATTCGTTGAATCATTGTATTAATACTATAACCTTTGATAAGAAGCTGATTTAACTCTTGTTGAATGTGTAATGCGTAGTTTAATTTTCCAGTTTCTGAGTCTGAAATATAAGATGAAATTTGGTGTGTAATTTCACCTAAGTTCCAACTTTCTGGTATTTCTATTAAAGGGAATTCCAATTTATCTGCAAAGTCTATAACCTCCTTATCTATCTCATGTAAAAACCTTGAAATTTTTATGCCGAGACCAGCTGTATTAATATCATGCAAGTCTTTAATTAACCTTTTTAAATCTTCTTGGTTGTCTTGAAATAATACGCCAGTTGTAAGAATAAAAGCATTTTGAGAAGTAAAATGTCTAATATCATTATTTTCAGTAATATCTAAGCTTGAAACTTCTGATGATAAATCTCCGTTTTTGTTAATCAGTTCTAACTCTTTAAACTGAGGAACGGACAAAATTTCGTTAAGTGTAGTCATGGTTTAATCCTCCGTTTCCGTCTTCTTGTATTATGAGTCATATTATTATATTTTACGAACAAATATAGTCATATTTGTATATTTATTAAGTTGATGGTATATTTATAAACATCTTAAATACGTTTATAATTTTATAAATCTTATCAAAAATAATGTTATATAAAAATTATTATACACATATTTTGTTCGAAATATATAACTTTCTACTCAATATATGTCATTACTAACAAAGAAAAACGCTTACATACGTAATAAAATGTAAATTAAAGATTGATTAAGATAGTTATAGCCTATTGAAGCAAAGGAGATATACAGATGGGAACACAGGAGAATGAAACGGCTCATAATCAAGCTTTCTTTGAAAAGCGTGGTTATAATAAAGATATAATGCCTAAGACATCAGCTCAACGAAATAATTCAGCATTCAACTTTTTCACTTTATGGATGGGTGCTGTTCATAATATACCTAACTATACAGCGGTAGGTGGTTTTCTATTAATAGGTTTATCACCATTACAAGTCATATTTGCCTTGATTTTAAGTTCATTTGTTATTGCACTATTACTCGTTTCAAATGGATATGCTGGTTCTAAATACGGAATACCTTTCGCAATGCAGTTACGTGATACATATGGAGATATCGGCGCTAAATTGCCTGGTGTTTTACGTGGTGTTGTAGCTGGCATCGCATGGTTTGGTTTACAAACATTTGCTGGTTCTCAAGCGTTACTTATTTTATTAAATAAGATTTTCCCAGGATTTGAAAACATTGGAAGTGGCATTTCAATTCTAGGTATTTCGGTACCAGGGTTAATCGCATTTTTAATTTTCTGGGCAATTAGTTTTGCAATTGGATTTGGTGGTGGTGACATACTGAATAAATTCACTGCTATTTTAAATCCGCTCATTTATATAGTGTTTGGTGGTATGGCAATATGGGGTGTGACTGTTGCTGGCGGTTTCAGCAATATCATGAACTATGAAATATCAACAAAAACAGACGGTATTATATATCCAGCCATTTTATCATTTATTTTAATCTTCAACTCTTTATTAGGTGTTTGGGCTGGACCAGGTTCAAGTGTATCTGATTTCACACAAAATGCTAAATCTACTAAAACACAAATTATTGGTCAGATTTCCGGTATAGTAGTTGCGCATGTGTTATTTGCTATTGCTAGTGTGTTTATTATCATTGGTGGTTCTATTTACTTAGGCCATCAAGAGTGGAATATTTTAACGATTATTAATGAATGGAGTAATTTCTGGGCGATCTTGATATCGACAGGGGTGTTATTAATGACAACCATTTCTACGAATGCAACGAGTAATATTATACCAGCTGCATATCAATTAAGTGCGTTATTACCTAAATGGATTAATTATAAACGTGGTGTAGTTATTGCTTCTGTATTAAGTGTTGTTATTATGCCCTGGAAAATGATGGAAAATGAGGATAGCATCTTTTTATTCTTAAATGCTATTGGTGCAATACTTGGTCCTGTTGCAGGTGTAATGATAGTACATTTCTACTTAGTATCTAAATGTCGTATTGATATTGATAAATTGTATTTTGATTTACATGATAAAGATATAAAAATAGAAAGAGTTAATATTTCTGCTTATATTGCAACGGTAGTAGGTGTGGTCATTTCATTGCTCGGATTCTTACCAGCATTTAAGGTTATTTCTGATTTTTCATGGTTTATTGGGTTCTTTATATCCAGTTTAGTTTATATCGTTTTACACTATTCAGTTAAATTATTTTCAAAAAAACAAGAAGGAGTGAACTATAATGAAATATGATTTAATTTTAAAAAATGGATTAGTCATTTTAGAAGATAGTCAGCAAAATGTAGAAATCGGTGTTAAAGATGGCAAGATTGCTGCTATTGGTCAAGATTTAGGTGAAGCTGAACAAGTTATTGACGCTCAGAACCAAATCGTATCACCAGGTATGGTAGACGCACATGTGCATATTACTGAACCAGGCGGCGGTTATCGTGATAGCTGGGAAGGTTATGTTACTGGTACACGCGCAGCAGCAAAAGGTGGTGTAACCTCATTTATTGAAATGCCTTTAAATCAAGTGCCTGCAACAACTGATCAAGCTTCTATTCAAGCAAAATTTGATGCTGGTAAAGATGAATTGTCAGTTGATGTTGCGAGTTATGGCGGTTTAGTACCATATAATTTAAACGGCGGTATTCAAGAGTTAGATGAAGCGGGTGTCGTAGCATATAAAGCGTTTTTAGCAACATGTGGTGATCGTTCAATAGAAGGTGACTTTGAAAATGTGGATGATTATTCATTATACGAAGGTATGAAACAAATTGCTAAAACTGGTAAATTACTTTCTATTCATGCTGAAAATGCAACAATCACTGACCGTTTAGGTGAAATTGCTAAGGCTAATGGTGAAACAACTTTAAGTGCATATGTCGATAGTAGACCAGTATTTACTGAAGTTGAGCCAATTCGTAAGATTATCTTATTTGCAAAAGAAACTGGTTGTCGTGTGCATATTGTACATGTTGCTTGTGAAGAAGGTGTAGATGAAATTATCAAAGCTCAACAAGAAGGAGTAGATATTTCATGTGAAACATGTACACACTATCTTTACTTCTACAAGGAAGAATTAGATGACATTGGTCCAGTCGTAAAATGTTCTCCGCCAATCAGAGAAAAATCACGCTTAGAAGGTATGTGGAATCGTGTACTAAATGGTGATATTGGATTTGTTACGTCCGATCACTCTCCTTGTACACCCGACTTAAAAGATACAGATAATGCTTTTGAAGCATGGGGCGGTATAGCTGGGTTACAAAATAATGTCGATATTTTATTTGACGAAGGTGTTCAAAAACGTAATATGTCATTAAATAAATTTGCAGATATTATTGCTACAGCACCTGCCAAACGTTTTGGATTGGAAGAAAAAGGTAGCATAGCTGTTGGAAAAGATGCAGATTTTGTATTAATTAAACCCAATGCGCCATATACTTTAACAGCAGAAGATTTAGCATATCGTAATAAGATGAGCCCTTATATTGGTCGTGAAATTGGCGCGCAAGTAACACAAACTATTTTAAGAGGCGAAGAAATTTACAACCAAGAAACTGGTATTTCAGAAAAACGCATCGGACAATTTATATAATCTTAATAAAAAGGATGACTTCTATGCAATCATTGGTAGAAGTCATCCTTTTTTAATTAAGTACGCTTAGTTTCGATATAACTTATGAATTGTTCGGCGTCATTTTTATTTAAATTTGTAATTGGAAATGTGCCAATACTAAAACGCATTGTTAGTGTATCATTATCTAATTGAACATCTTCTATTTCATCATAACGGATATTTCTATAGTAAAATTGGCCATCCATATCTACGTTTAAGATAAGACGTTCATTTGTTGCAATGTATGCAGCATCATATGTTTTTACATTACCATTGATAGGATATTCCATTTTACCTAGAATGGCAGGTCCTTTTTTCTCAGTTGGAAACAAATCTTCTGGATTTACGTTATCTAATATCATATAATCACCTTTTTCTTGTATATTAGTCTGCGACCTCTAAGTTTACTTCATTAATATCAATTCCCATAGCTTCGGCTATACCTTGACCGTATGCAGGATCGGCTTTATAGCAATGTCTGATATGGCGGTGTTTTAATGCGTCGGTAACGGGGTTCATTTCATTCGCAGTATTCTTAAATAATGTTTGTTGTTCTTCAGATGATAATAAACGGAATAATTTACCAGGTTGTTCAAAATAATTATCGTCATCTTCACGAAAGTCATATTCATATGCTTGCCCTTGAATATCTAAAGCGGGTTTTTTGTACTGTGGTTGATCTTCAAATGTGCCGTTACTATTTGGGTAATAATGTGTACTAGCGCCTTGATTATTATCTAAGATACGCATTTGCCCATCTCTACTAAATGGACATATGTTTTCCATACCAACACCTTTAGGTTGATTCACTGGAATTTGCCAGTGGTTAACACCTAAGCGGTATCTTTGAGTATCTCCATATGAAAATAGTCGACCTTGTAACATTTTATCTGGTGAGAAATCTAAACCAGGGACGATGTTTGTTGGTGCAAATGCAGCTTGTTCAACATCTTGGAAATAGTTTTCAGGGTTTCGATTTAATTCAAACTCACCAACTTCAATTAATGGATATTCATCTTTATACCAAACTTTAGTTAAATCAAAAGGATTATCTTTATGATTACGAGCTTGTTCTTCCGTCATTATTTGAATGTACATTTTCCATTTAGGGAAATTGCCTTGTTCTATATTATTGAATAAATCTCTTTGAGAAGAATCTCTATCTTTAGCCATCACTTGTTCGGCTTCTTCTGCAGAATAGTTTTCTATACCTTGTTGTGTTCTATGATGGAATTTGACCCAAAAGCGTTCGCCTTTATCGTTATACATAGAGTATGTATGAGAACCAAAACCATGCATATTTCTAAAGCCTTTAGGGATACCGCGATTTGTCATTAAGATCGTAATTTGGTGTAAAGCTTCTGGTAATAATGTCCAGAAATCCCAGTTCGCTTGTGGGTCTTTCATATTTGTTTTTGGATTCCGTTTAACCACATGGTTTAAACTTGGGAATAATTTAGGGTCTCTAAAGAAGAATACGGGTGTATTATTACCAACTAAGTCCCAGTTACCTTCGTCTGTATAAAACTTCAAAGCAAATCCTCTAATATCTCGTTCTGCATCGCCTGCACCACGTTCGCCTGCCACAGTTGAAAATCGTGCAAACATTTCTGTTTGTTTACCGATTTCAGCAAATATACTTGCGCATGTATATTTTGTAATATCATTTGTTACTGTGAAGGTACCAAATGCGCCTGACCCTTTAGCATGCATTCGACGCTCTGGAATTACTTCTCTATCAAAGTGTGCCATTTGTTCAAGGAAATAAATGTCCTGCATTAATAAAGGACCTCTTGGACCTGCAGTCATACTATTTTCTCTATCTGATACGGGAGCACCAAATAGCCCTGTTAATTTTTTATTCATAGTTTAATCTCCTTTATTTTAATCATATTTTTTATCGTCAAATAAATGAATTTGAATCCTTTCCAGTAAAAATATGTTGGAAACAGAGCTTCAAATTTATATTAAGTAATATTTTATACAGAGTTTCGACAATGAAAGTCGTATAAACATAGCTAGCGTTGTTTTTATAGCTCTAATATAAGGCTTGATAGATAGTTTTTACATAATTATTAAACCTCCCAAATTATAATTAATATCTTTTTATAATTATTATAATTTATTATATCTAAAAAACCGTTAATGTACAGAGTTTTTTCTCAAAAAATCATTTTAATTGATAATAATTATCTATAATTGAAATTTATAGATTATAATATCAAGTTCAATTTTATGTGCAATTTTATGTTTTGAGGTTTTGATTGATTTATCATTTTATTAAATGTAATGTTATTGAACAAATAATGGTTAAATATTTTGGGGTATTAGTCTGTCAATGATGCAAATATGGAGGCATTTATAGTTCATAAAACATAAATTGAAGTAGCGCTAGGGTAAAGTAAGTTTAAAAATGAAAGCTAAGATTTGTGAACTGAACGTTACAAGAAGTATGTTTTTATAAAAATATGTGATGATAAGGATGAGTATATGAAAAAATTAATCTCGGGTGTAGCTATAATTTCAACTGCAATAATTTATTTTATAAATAAAAAACAAAAGCACTATGATAATACTATTATAAAAAGGAACGGAGCATATTACTGTAATAATCATATTATTGTAAATAAAGATTATAAAATTTCTCCATTTTATACGCCTTTTCCAAAATTAGAAGCATTAAATGCTTTAAAAGTAATGATTAGTGATGCAGATAAACAAGGGTTTCAATTGATTATTATAAGTGGTTTTCGTTCGTATCTTAAGCAGATGCGATTGTTTAATATATATGTGCAACGTGATGGTTTAAAAAAAGCGCAGCTATATAGCGCAAAACCTGGCTTTTCTGAACATCAGACTGGTCTTGCTTTTGATGTTGCTACTCCAGGGTTACATGAATCAGCTAAGGAACTGTTTCAATATACTAAAGAGAGTGAATGGTTGGAAGATAACGCTCATCATTATGGCTTTATTATTCGATATCCTGAAGGTAAAGAACACATTACCCAATTTATGTACGAACCATGGCATTTAAGGTATTTAGGGAAAGAAGATGCGAAAAAAATGAAAAATACTAACCTCACGTTAGAAGAATATTTTCATTTAGTTTAAATAATTTTTATAAAAAGTGAACTTATAATAGTAAAAATACGTATGTTTTAGTAAGTAGAATAAAAAGGGGGCATTACGCAAAACAATTAGTTTTATTGTCAGTAAAACAGTCTTTTGTTTTTAAGCGTAAGATTAAGAAGAAACACACAACAAGAATCATTCATAAAATATTAAAAAAGGGGTGGAGATTTATGAATAATAAAGTATTAATGATTTCATCAGTATTAGCGACAAGTCTATTTTTAGGAGCAGGATCAGCTCAAGCCAATACGACAACAAATAACAACATGAACCAACAGGACATGTCAATGAAAGAGCAAATGGGACAAATGAATAACAACATGAACCAACAGGACATGTCAATGAACGAGCAAATGGGACAAATGAATAACAACATGAACCAACAAGACATGTCAATGAACGAGCAAATGGGACAAATGAATAACAACATGAACCAACAAGACATGGCAATGAACGAGCAGATGGGGCAAAAAACTATGATGCCATATTATAATTATAATGGATATACAACATATGATGGACAATTTACTCAAGAATATGATTTTGTAAGAGCATTACAACATGACAACGTTATGATTGATGGTTATAAAGTTAATACAGCTACATCTGATAAAGATGTTGCATCAAGTAAAGCAGTTTATGACTCAATGATCGATATGAATAAAGATGGGCAAGTAATTCATATAACTTTTGATACGAAACCAGATACGATAAGTAAAGAAATGTTTGAAAAATCACATATGGCTAATAATATGGTGGATGAAGGCAAGACGGCGGATGGCTCTTATATGACTTATGAAACAAATAACGGTATGTATAAAGCTTTCTTCGATAAGCATGGCTATTTAATGAAAGTAATGATTAGTTAATTTATATATGAATTAATGCATAAAAAAGCCCCTATTTAAGGGGTTTTTTAGTATTGTTGTTTAATGTTTGAGTTCTTGTAATATCTTTTTTACATATTCGTGATCATCGTGGTCATATTTTTGGCCTTTATAATTTTGTGGTTCATTTATACCAGTAAGTAAAATAATCTCATTATTTTTATCTGTTGCCTGTAAAAGTGATTTTATGCCTTCTTTTCGTGAAGAACCACGCAAAACATTACTCGTTTTATAGCAATCTGGTAAATGCTTAAACATAAAGCGAAGGATTTTTTCTGGGTCTTCATATCCTACTTGCTCTGCAGCGATCATCAACTTATGAACACCTTGAGGTAATGTATCTACGGTCAGTTTTATTTTATCTAAACCTCTTAATCCTATGCCTGTAACCATTGTATTTAAGCTCTTGTTAATACTTTTACTATAATTCAAAGCGTTATTTATAGATTCTTTAATGGCCAAAGCAGTGTGTGCAAAATCTAATATAATCGTATAAGCATCTATTTCTACTATTTGAAAGCGATGTAATGGTGGATTAATTGTGGAAGCAACTTTAACGATTTTCTTTGAATCAAAACCCAATTTGTCTAAAGCAAATATACTTGTGGCTAAGTTTATAAAGTTATGCCCTCCTTTAAACTTAGGTATGATAGTATATGCATCATCGTTAATTTCGATATCAATAGTGTCATTAGTAATATGATATCGATAATATGCATTTTGTGTAGTAGAAAAATGTTGTTCGTCTTTTAAAATAGTACGATATTCTGCCGTATCTAAATTGACTAAATTTAGTGAGCTTAATCTATCTAATCTTAATTTAGCTTTTAAATAATTAGTCATAGTACCGTGATATTCTAGATGTTCTGGACTAAAATTAGTAAAAACGGCTAAATCATTTTTGATAAAATCTGTCCGTCGTTGATCCAAAGCTATAGAAGTAGCTTCGTAAACGATATAATCATAATTTTCGTTATAAAAATAATTTATAATCTCAGCCATTTCAAAATACATTGGTGTAGTTTGAGTTGAATGATTAAAGTTAAGTTTATTATAATTACAATCGTATATTCCCAGCGTACCTATAATAGCCACTTTTTTATCAAGTTGTGTAAGTAAATTACCAATCATATGACTTGTTGTCGTTTTGCCATTTGTACCTGTAACAGCGATACATTTAGTATTTTCAATTGCATTTTTATAAAATAATTTGACTAAGTTATTAGCTACTTCTGGAAAATCTCTTATATAAATAATAGGCATATTATTTTCTAAATGGCTAAATTTAGAGGGGGACGCATCTGTAATCACAAGTAAAGGACTCATTTTATTAGCACATTGAGCATAATGTGTTACATTTTCAGAATCTTTTAGCATAAATAGGGTAGCTTGGCTTATATCTTGGTACATTGAAGTAACTTTTTCACAAACAACTTCTGAATCCAATTTCACACATTTTGAAGATTTTACTGTATTTTGCTTAATGACTGACAAGATATCTTTAACGGTTATTTTCATAGTTTGTCTCCACCTTTTCTTTTCAGTTTCTAATCGTACAAATATAATCAGTGTCTTATTAAAAATGTAATTAAGAGATATACGTATGAAAATTAAAAAAGGATCACATAAATTTGTAATCCTTTTAGATGATTTTATTAAACTTCTTTACTAGCCATGATCATTTGTCCTTTAGGTTCTGCGTTGTTTGGTGAAGGCTCTAAAGTGATTGCAATGGTATCGTTTTTGCCTACATCGGTGTCATTTAAGTCGAATACAACCATACCTTTGTTGTTTTTAGTTGCGAATGTTCCTGCGGGATACGGTTTGTCACCTTTAATGATCCAAACTTGATAAACTTCATTACCTGTTGTAGCTTTAATATCATTAGCTTCGACCATTAACTTATTATTAGTTTTGCTATTAGATACATAAGCTTGACCTTGTGTTTTTTCCTCATTCATAGATTTCAAATTGATGGCGTGTGTATCATTGGTATTTATCAATGGTGATGATTGTTTTTGTGATTCTTTGTGGTTAAAATATTGAACGCCATTTCCAATCAGTGATAACAGTAATAATGCTGCCATAATCCCTATAGAAAGTTGTTTGAGCCACGTATGCTTAGTTTGCTTATAATCAGTTTGTTTATATTGTTGTGATTCATTTGAATTTTGGGTAACACTTTTATGCAAAGGCGTAGTGTCTTGATTGTGGTCTCTTGATTGATTCTGTTGATTTTCATGGTCTTCATTAATAACTGAGTCTAATATTCTTTGCTTCATCCCTGTTGGAGGTTCAACTTCTTTATTACTATAAGGAAGCGTATCGTGAAGAATATTAATGGCATTTAAAGCTTCGTCACTTTCAGAAGATGAATTTAATTCTTTTTCAATTTCTTCTTTTTCGTGTTCATCTAAATTGTCATTAAAATAATCGTATACTTTATCAACTTTTTTATCGTTCATTTTCTTCACGCTCCCTTCTTGAAACTTTTTTAAAGTAGTTATTTAAATGTTGTATTGATAATCGAAGTCTGCTCTTTACAGTACCTAAAGGTGTGTTTAATTTATATGCAATCTCTTGTTGGCTTAACCCTTTATAATAAAATAGGGCAATGATATCTTGTTGATCTTTATTTAAATATGAAATCATTTTTTGAATTTGTTCTGAACATTCTTTATCTAATAAATCATACTCAGGTAAGCCGCTCAGTTGCAGTCCCTGAAATTCCTCGTTGAATTCACTTTCTGTGATTTTTCGCTTTCTTACAATATCAATTGCTCCATTACGACATAGTGTAATGAGCCAAGTTGATAATTTACCTTTTTCAGATTTGAACATTGCTTTTTGATGCCAAATTTTCATAAAAATATCTTGTAAGATTTCCTCACTAGATTGCTTGTCTTGAGTGATTTTATAAGCCAAATTAAATAACAATGACTCGTACCGATCATATAGGATTTCTAGACTTTTGCTATCCTTTTTCTCAACAATCAGTTTATATAGATCATTTTCATCTAGCATGCTTTCCCCTCCTTGTTTATAAAAATACGTAATTTGAATAAAAAAAGTTCACCAATCAGGGGGAACTTTTTACTGAAATATATTCATAAAATAAAAAAGTTAAATATTAAGTTGTTATTAAATGATAACTTAATATTTAACTAATGTGTATATAAAGTTATAATGCCTATAAATGAATTTTATTTATAAATTTAAATTTTGAAAATATAGTTATGAATTATTGGTTTGCTGAGTAATTTTAAATCAGTTCGGCGTTAGTGTTTAAATTAGATTTTGAGTGTTGAGGCCATGTGACTATTGAAATAATTGCTTTCATTTTTAGTAGTATTTAACCTATGATAAATTAAAGTGACAGCATTGAATACTTAAATTAAATAAATTCTATATTGATAAGATCTAATGTACCAGTGGCTGATAATAATATAGAAAAGTATGTGTTTGCTGATAAAATACTTGGTTCAATTTAATATAAAAACCTAATTCATAAATTATTCAAACTGCAAAAGTGATATGAAGAAGGTAGCAATAATAGTTGATTTCTAAAATCTTAGGAGGGTAAATATGGATTTCTATTCTAGAGATTTAATAGATACAGATATAGATGATATAAGTGAATTACATAATTTAACAGAAGTAACTAAGTATCAAACTTGGAGTACTCAAACTTATGAAGAGACAAAACAATTTATTGGCGAAGTTATAAATCAAGATTCGAATTTTGTTTATAATGTTTTAGTTAATCCTGATACTGATAAAGTTATTGGGACGATACAATTAGCTATAGATGAAGGAAATAAAAGTGCCGAAATTGAATTTATTATTCATCCGAATTATTGGAACAATGGTATAGCAACAAATATAGCTAAAACCATTATAAAATATGCTTTCAAAGTGCTGAAATTAAACAGAGTATGGGCATCTATTGATTCAAATAATATAGCGGCGAGAATGGTGTTACAAAATTTAGAAATGAAGCTAGAAGGCGTATTTAGAGAAAATAGACTAGTAGACGGTGAATATAGTGATACATTAAACTACGCTATTTTGAGAAGTGAATACTAACTGTTATAGAGCTTGAGACATAAATAGATGTCTCAGGCTCGTTTTCAATTTGGCAGTAGGTGACTGAATTGAAAATACGGTTATATCAGGCTTTTTTCAATCCTAGTCACCCTTGCCGGGGTGGGACTACGAAATCTATATTAGAAAATTTGATTTCTGTCCCGCTCCCTTATGCATGAGCGAAAGCTCAGGTGAACATTTAACCACTTTCAAAATCTAGTCATATTGCCAGGGCAAGGCAACGAAATCTTTTTAAATACATTAGATTTCTGTTTCATGTGCTTAATGTTTTTAGATTCCTGAGCTTTGCATCGGCAAATGTGAAGTTTGGTCATAGTTGATAATAGTATAATGACCATCAGTAATTTTTAGTGTGCTTATACTGCCGTTTGTAAGTTTTGTGATACCGGTTCCCAAGTTACCATTTGAGTAATGATGAAATATTGCATTGATAAAAGCTCCGTGAGAAATGATTAATATATTTTTATCTTTATAAGTATTATTAACTAAATCGATACCTTTTAAGAAGCGGTCTTTGATTACCGCTTCTTTTTCTTTATTTGGATAAATGAGTGAAGGGAATTTTGCACTGCGTTCTTCCGGAGTTAAACCTTCAGCATTCCCAAAAGAGACTTCGATAAACGCGTCGTTTTCTATTAATGGAATATTTAAGTAATGTTGAATCCATTGTGCAGTTGTTTTAGCTCTTGATAATGGGCTTGTAAGTATTACATCCCAATGTGATTCTTTTAAATGCTGACCGCATGCTTTGGCTTGTTCGATCCCCTTCTCATTCAAAGGGATATTTGTAAGTCCTTGTAATCTCCCAGCAGTATTCCAATCAGTTTCCCCATGTCTGATAAAACATATCTTCGTCATTATAATCAACCTCTGTCATTGTATAGTCTTTAAAAGTATTTTGAAGCCAAAAATTTAATTTTAACATGTAATGTTTTTCATGAAATATAGTGTGTAAAAAAGTGAGAAGCCTACTTTGTGTAATAGGCTGCTCACTTTAGTTGTTAATTATATTATTATTTTGGAGAAAATCAACGAAAGAAACATTTTCTAATAGATGTATTAATTTTCTAATATTGTTTCTAGTCTGGCTAACTCAATCGTTGTATCTATATAAACTTGAATACCTTTGGCTATTTGTTGCTCAGTGACAGATTCTTCTGGTGAATGACTAATTCCTTTTTTACAAGGAATAAAAATCATACTCGTGGGACAAATAGGTGCGAAATTCATCGCATCATGGCCTGCACCACTATACATATAACGGAAACTATAGTCGGACTGAAGACAACTCAGTTCAGTAATTTGAGCCATTTTATGATTGAAACTTCGTGGGTTATCTTGGCCTAAATCTTCTAAATGGTATACTGTTTTGCGTTTTTGAGTAATAGCTTGAATTTGTTGTTTGATTTCTGTAACAACTTGTTCACGTACGGCTAGATCTTTTCCACGAATATCAATAAGCAAAGTGACTTCTCCTGGAATTGCATTCATCGTATTTGGATATACATTAGCGTAACCAACTGTCGTAACAATGCCTTGGTCATGATAAGCTCGCCCTATAGATTCAATACTTAAAATAATTTCTGACGATGTAGTCAGTGCATCAATTCTCATAGGCATAGGGGTGGAACCAGAATGACTCGTGACACCTTGGATATTCAACTTAAAACGGTGAGGAGCAGCAATATCTGTGACAATACCAATATCTTTGTTGTTCTTTTCAAGGATTGGACCTTGTTCAATGTGTAGCTCTAAGAATGCTTTAATTTGGTTACGTTCAAATAATGCAGCCTTGCCGTGCATATCTTGAGATAAGGGTTCGACGACATCATAAAGTATATTGCCTTCATTGTCTTTAATATATTTCATATCAGATTTAGTCATCTTACCTGTTAAGTATTTACTTCCTAATGTAGCCTCGTTAAATCTTGTTGACTCCTCACAGGCAAAAGCAATAACGATGATAGGGTGATCAGTTTCTATTTGATGTGCATTTAAATGTTCAATAACCTCTAAAGCCCCTAATACACCAAGTAACCCATCATATTGGCCACCGTCTTTCACAGTATCAATGTGAGAACCTAAAACTACAGGTTTCAAAGATGGATCTTTACCTTCTCTACGTGCAATGACATTTCCGAAAAAATCAAAATATACATCTAATCCAGCTTTTTGGCATAACATAGAAAACTTTAATGCAGCTAGCCTCTCTGGATGTGTAAATGCGATACGATTAATACCGCCATTTCGTTCATTTCGAGCAAAGTTATTAAACGTTTGAAAATTATCTAAAACATTTTGTAAATTCACTATAAACATTCTCCTTCAATTAAATGAGTTGGTTTAAAAAATGTACGGCCTTCTTATATAAATTAATGCTAGTTTCATTTACTGTTCTATCAAAGTCATGTTGATTATCTTCTAAAGTTTCCATATGACAATTTTTTACGTTTTGATAGATATATTCACTTTCGCTATATGGTACATCTGGATCATTGATACAATGGACAATGAACGTTGGAGGAAAGTGATTGAGTTGCTGAGCTGAAATATTATGATCACTTTGCGTTGAGGTCTGAATGCCTAAATAATCTAGCCATTTAGCTTCTCCACGTGCATGTATATAAATAGGATATCTGGCTTGCATAGGCCCAGAGGTTAACGGTTGCTGTTGAATCAATTGTTTAAGTATCTCAGGAGTGATTTTAGATGATAGTGTTTGGTACTGTAAATTTGGTCTTAAAAATGATGGTACATGTACACGGCAATAACCATAAAAATCAACAATGCCATCGACCTGACGATGTGTTGAGACAATCATTGCTAAAAAAGCACCTGCAGAACGACCGAATGTAAATAAAAGTAGTGATGGATAGCGCTGTTTAATTGCATCATATTGTAGTAAAGCATCACTAATGATTGTGTTTATATTACTTTCAGGTGCGAGACGGTAAGAAGCTAGGACGAGGTGAAAGTCTTGTGTTAATAAATCTATGTAATTCTGTGAAAGATCGTCAGGGCTTCCAAAGATTAATCCGCCACCATGAAAGTACGTTATTACGCCTTTTGCGTGTTTGTTTTTTGCTTCAATAACTGTGAAAGGTAAGGTGAATCCATCTTCAGTCATAATTTTAGAATGATATTGAGACAAACCTATCATCCTCCTATATATAAAATTTGCTAACTATAGTATCTCAAAGAAATATTTAGAAGTATTTGTATAAATCGAATAAAAGTCTTAACCATTATTGTTAGAAATGTGAATGATAACTAAAATGTAAACGCTTATAATTGGTTATGAAATGAAAAAGGAGTTGAATTTAATGGACATACGATCTTCTTTTGAATCTTTAGATAAAAAATTCACCGGTTTTGGTGGATTAAACGGTGGCGGTATTACGCGCTTACTATATTCAGATGAGTGGTCAAATGCTGTACATGAATTAAAACATACATTAGAAAAAGAAGGATTTGAAGCTAGTTTTGATAGTGTCGGTAATTTAAAAGGACGTATTGAAGGTAGCAAATATCCCGAAGAAACAATTATGTCTGGGTCACATATTGATACCGTTGTTGAAGGTGGCCATTTAGATGGTCAGTTTGGTGTGTTAGCAGCGTTGGTTGCAATGCAATCATTGAAAGCTGAGCATGGCCAACCACTACGTTCACTTGAAGTCTTGGCATTAGCTGAAGAAGAAGGTAGCCGTTTCCCGTATGCGTTTTGGGGAAGCAAAAACTTCTTTAACTTAGCGAAAAGTGAAGACGTGAATGATATTGCTGATGGCGAGGGTATTAATTTTAAAGCAGCGATGAACAACGCTGGTTTTGATTATCGCAGTGAAGATAATGATTATAGCTATATTAAGTCATTTATTGAAGTACATATCGAACAAGGCAAAGTATTGGAGACTGAGAAGAAAGCAATCGGCGTCGTCAATGGTATTGTTGGACAAAAACGTTACACAATTAACTTGAAAGGCGAAGCAAACCATGCAGGAACAACACCGATGGGATTAAGAAGAGATGCAGTAGTTGCTTTCAGTAAAATCGCCACAGAGCTAACTGATAAAGCAAGAGCGATTGGTGATCCACTAGTCATTACTTTTGGTCGTGTTGATCCAGTGCCAAACACAGTTAACGTAGTGCCAGGTGAGGTGACTTTTTCAATTGATTGTAGGCACATCGATCAAGAAGCGTTAAATGGTTTTGCGAAAACGATTGATGATTGCGTCAAAACGGTATCGAAACAAGAAGGTGTCGAATACGACATTAACTTGTGGATGGACGAAGCGCCAACCATGATGGATGAAAGCTTAGTCAAACTAGTAGAACAAGCTGCTGAACAAGTAGTTGGTTCTAATGACAGTAAGATGATGCCATCGGGTGCAGGGCATGATTCTCAAATCTTTGCTAAATACATACCGACCGCAATGTTGTTTGTCCCATCTATTAATGGTGTGAGTCACAATGTTTCAGAAGAGACCGATATTGAAGATTTGGTTAAAGGTATAGAGGTGCTTAAACAAGTATTGTATCAACTTGCTTATAAAGAATAAGGATTGAAACAGTTAAATAATAATTGATCAGCAATTTTAAACGAGAAAATAATAATTCCAAATAGAGAAAAGGAGTAATGTTTTTATGGGTTATTTAAACCACAATCAAGGTTATAGAGAAGGCTTATTAGAAACACGTTCAGTAATTAAAAAGGATAATTATGCAGTAATTACGCCAGATGGCTTAGTTAATAATGTAGTACCAGGTTTCGAAGATTGTGATGTAACAATCATGGGAACTCCAAGATTAGGTGCTCGTTTTGTTGATTATTTAGTTACTTTGAAAAATCAAGGCGGCAACAAACAAGGCTTTGGAGGTAACGGTGTACAAACATTTATCTATGTTGAATACGGTAATATTAATGCGTACGCAGATGATAAGAAGTATGAGTTAAGTGCAGGCGGTTATTTATATGTTCCATCTCATCAAGTTATGACATTTGAAAACAGTAACCAAAATAATGATAGTAGAGTATTTTTATACAAAAAACGTTACCAACCATTAGAAGGATATACACCAGAAGTAGTTACTGGAAACGTTAATGACATGGTGCAAGAACCGTATGAAGGCATGGAAGAAGTTAAAATCTTAGACCTTTTACCAAAAGAACTTGCATATGATATGAATATTCATATTTTATCATTTAAACCTGGTGCATCTCATGGCTATATAGAAACACATGTACAAGAACATGGTGCTTATATCTTAAGTGGACGTGGCATGTACAACTTAGATAATGAATGGATGCCAGTTGATAAAGGAGATTATATCTTTATGGGTGCCTATGCGCCTCAAGCGACATATGCAGTAGGTTTAGACGAACCATTTGCATACATCTATTCAAAAGATGCTAATAGAGATATTGAAATTTAAGGAAGGTTGTTAACGATGGAAGAAGAGACGTTAGTATACGTTGAAAGAGATAAATTACGTGAACTGTTCAAGAGAAAATTGACGCAAGCTGGTCTTCCTGAAGTACAAGCAGACAAAACGGCTGACCTTATGATATTTGCTGATGAGCGTGGCATCCACTCTCATGGGTCTGTACGCATGCAATATTATGCAGAACGTATATCAAAGCAAGGTTATAATTTAGAACCTAGTTTAGAATTTACGCAAAATGGACCTTCAGCTGGAACTTATTTTGGAGATAATGCAGTAGGACATTATGTTGCATATCAGGCAATGGAAGAAGCTATCACCATGGCTGAGAATAGTGGTATTGGTATGGTAGGTGTCAAAGAAATGGGACATAGTGGCGCTATTGGCTATTTTGCAGAACAAGCTGCAAAACGAGGAATGGTAGCTATTACAGTATGTCAATCAGATCCAATGGTTGTACCATACGGTGGTACGAAGCCTTACTTTGGCACGAATCCTATTGCATTTGCTGCACCACGACAATCGGGTGAACCTATTTTGTTCGATATGGCAACAACAGTGCAAGCATGGGGAAAAATCTTGGATGCGCGTTCCAAACATAAATCAATCCCAGATACATGGGCGGTGGACAATCAAGGAGAACCGACAACCGACCCATTCGAAGTGGCGGCATTATTACCAGTTGCAGGACCTAAGGGATACGGACTAATGATGATGGTTGATATCTTAGCAGGTAGCCTCCTAGGATTGCCATTTGGTCAACATGTCACTTCAATGTATAAGGATTTAAGCCAGTACCGTAGATTAGGGCAGTTTCATATTGTAATTAATCCAGCTTATTTTGGAGATAAAACATTATTTTTAGAAAAAGTCTCTGAAATGGTTGATGAGTTACATGACATAAAACCAGCACAAGGATTTGAACAAGTCTACTATCCTGGGGAAATTCAGGAAACAGTAAAACATCGTTATGCTAAAAGTGGTATTCCAGTCGCTGAAAGTATTTATGACTATTTAGTATCAGAGAAACTGTATTAAATAAAACTAAAGGAAGTGAAATGGGAACGTTATGAAATGTATGAGGGCATACATTTAAAGACTAAGCTTACTCTCCCAAGTAGCTTCCTTTTTAATGCAATAAATAGACTAAACGTAGATAAAATTTAGTGGAATTGACTATAAAGTGAGGAGGTTTTCGTATGCGTGTATCTAAAGAACAATTACTTGAACTCATGAAAAATAAATTGGTAAAAGCTGGATTAAACGAAAGTGCGGCACAAGATGTTGCCGATGTATTGACGTTTGCAGATCACAGAGGTATCCATTCTCATGGTGCTGTCAGAGTTGAGTATTATGCAGAACGTATTGCCAAAGGTGGCATAACAGCTAATCCAAACTATCAATTTGAACAAACAGGACCTTCAGCTGCAGTCTTTGAAGGAGACAATGGCCCTGGTCACCAAGCTGCGAAACAAGCAATGGAAAAAGCTATTGCAATGGCTAAAGAGAGTGGTGTTGCAGTTGTTGGTATGAAGCACATTTCTCATAGTGGGGCACTTGGTTATTTTGTCGAAATGGCTGCAAAAGAGAATATGGTTGGTATTAGTATGTGTCAATCAGATCCGATGGTAGTGCCGTTTGGTGGTACGGAACCTTATTTTGGAACTAACCCGATTGCATTTAGTGCGCCATCGAATGACGACCGTATTATTACATTTGATATGGCAACAACAGTGCAAGCGTGGGGGAAAGTGCTCGATGCGAGAGCGAAACATTTATCTATTCCAGATACATGGGCAGTCGACGCACAAGGTGAGCCTACAACTGACGCTAGAGATGTACATGCACTCGTTCCAGTAGCTGGCCCTAAAGGTTATGGCTTAATGATGATGGTCGATATCCTATCTGGTAGTTTATTAGGTGTGCCTCATGGTGTACACGTATCATCAATGTATAAAGATTTAACCAAAGGACGAGATTTAGGACAATTGCATATTGTAATAAATCCGGAATTTTTCACTGATTTAGAACTGTTTAAGACACGTATTTCAACTATGTTAGATGAGCTTAAAGCACAGCCTGCTGCAGAAGGATATGGTGAAATTTTCTATCCCGGTGAACGTGGCCGTATGCGCAGTGAGAAATATGATGAAAATGGTATAGAAATTGTTGATGACATCTATGAATATTTAGTTTCGGATGATGTACATTATGATCGCTACCACGGAAAAAATAGATTCGCAGAATAATAATGGAGGCATAAGATGTTATACACAATAATTAAAGAAAATACGTATCAAGACTCAATTGTATTAATGCTACTATCAAATAAATTATCTGCTATTGAAGGTGTTAATAAAGTATCTATTATGATGGGAACACCTGCTAATAAAGATATATTTAAATCATCTGGCTTAGGTACACCTGAGTTAGAAGAAGCGAAACCAAACGACATTGTCATCGTTGTGGATACTGATGATAAAGATAAGGTTGAAGAAGTTGATCAAGAAGTAGAAGCAGAATTAAAAGGTAAAAATGAAAGTGACGATAAATCACAAAAACAAGATGAAGCTTCAAACTGGAAGCGCGCTTTAGAATTAGCTAATAACCCTAATCTTGCGTTAATCTCTATTCCTGGACAATATGCAGCTATGGAAGCAGAAAATGCTTTGAACCACAATTTAAATGTCTTTATGTTTAGTGACAATGTTGCTAAAGAAGATGAAGTACGTCTGAAAAAACTTGCCCATGATAAAGGATTACTAGTTATGGGACCAGACTGTGGTACGGGGATTATTCATGGTTTACCACTCGCGTTTACTAATACAGTCAACCAAGGTGATATCGGCGTCGTAGGTGCATCAGGTACAGGTATTCAAGAAGTTACAACGATTATCGATAGAGAGGGTAAAGGTGTAACGAATGCATTAGGTACAGGCGGACGTGATTTATCAACTGAAGTTGGTGCAATTACAATGCTAGATAGTATAAAAGCTTTAAATTCAGATCCAAAAGTTAAAGTGATTACTGTTATTTCTAAGCCGCCAGCTAAAGAAGTAGAAGAAAAAGTGTTGAATCTATTACGTAACATTGATAAACCAGTCGTTACTTTATTCTTAGGTTCAAAACCTACGTATACTGAAGAAAATATTTATCATGCGTATACATTAGAAGAGGCTGCTCGTATTTCTGTTCAACTTTCAAATGATGAAACGCCACAATTCAAACCACATGTAAAAGAGAATATTTCGGTGACTTTAAATGCACAACAAAACGGTATCAAGGGTTATTATTCTGGAGGTACTTTAGCATCCGAAGCAGCAATGTTAGTTAAAGATACATTAGGTGATGATTCAACAGATGCAACGCCAGAAGGTTACTCATACAAAGGCGGAAATCATGAAATTATTGATCTAGGTGATGATATCTATACTCAAGGTAGACCACACCCAATGATTGATCCATCAAAACGTATTGAAATGTTAGAAACATCATCAGCTGATCCGTTAACTGCAGTCATTATGTTAGATAATGTCATTGGTTACGGTAGTCATGATGATATGGCAAATGAATTAGCGCCAACAATTAAGAACATTCTTCAAAAAGTAAAAGAAGAGGGACGTTCTTTAGCAGTATTAGCAACTGTAGTTGGAACAGAGCATGATCATCAAGATTATCATGCACAAATCAACACTTTAGAAGCAGCTGGAGCTGTAGTATGTGAAACAAATGACCAAATGGTACGTACAGCGTTAAACATTATTGGTAGTAATGTGAAGCAACCAAACCGTGAAATAAAATCTTTTGAAGTAGATCAAGTAGATTTAACTGTCGATGAGAAAGTGATGAATTTAATCAATATGACACCAAGCGTAATTAATATTGGACTACAAAGTTTCACATCAGCTATTCAAGATGGTGGCGCAGAAGTTGTGCAGTTTAACTGGCGTCCAATTGCTGGAGGAGACGAAAAACTAATGAAAGTACTCCAATATTTAAATAATTTCGAAGGAGAGACGGTATAACATGGGTTACAAAACAATAGATGAAGCAAACCAGGCGGTTATAGATAAGATGATTGCTGCAGCACCGTTTTTAGTAGATGTAGTGCCAGCGAAATCAAAAATTCCTGAATTAACAGAGCGCGTACTGTTACACGCAGGACCACCGATTAAATATGAAAATATGACAGATCCTATGCAAGGATCATGTGTAGGCGCTATCTTGTTTGAAGAATGGGCGAACAATGAAGAAGATGCCCGTTCATTACTAGAAAACGAAAAAATTACATTTATTCCGTGCCATCATGTTAAAGCTGTTGGACCAATGGGTGGTATTACCTCAGCAAATATGCCTGTCTTAGTTGTAGAAAATAGAGAAACTGGTAATGAAGCATATTGCCAAATGAATGAAGGTATCGGAGCAGTCTTACGTTTTGGTGCTTATAACGAAACAGTAGTGAATCGTTTGCACTGGATGAAAGATGTCTTAGGTCCTGTACTTAGTAAAGCTTTAAAACAAATGAAAGATGGCTTAAACGTCAATGTGTTAATTGCGAAAGCCATTGCGATGGGTGATGAATTCCACCAACGTAACATAGCTGCATCATTAGCATTTCTAAAAGAGGTAACGCCAATTATCGCTGCATTAGATGATGTAGAACAAGAAAAACGTACAGAAGTGCTTCAATTTTTAGCTGATACAGACCAGTTCTTCTTAAATATAGCGATGGCAACAGGTAAAGCAATGATGGATGCTGCCCGTACAATAGAACACGGTACAGTTGTGACTGCATTATGTCGTAATGGTGAAAACTTTGGTGTGCGCATCGCTGGTATGGGCGACGAATGGTTTACTGCACCAGTAAATACGCCTCAAGGTTTATATTTCACAGGTTACTCTGCAGACGATGCTAATACGGATATTGGTGACTCTGCTATTACTGAAACTATTGGTGTCGGTGGTATGGCAATGATTGCTGCACCTGCAGTAACAAGATTCGTAGGTACAGGTGGATTTGATGATGCTTTAGAAATCAGCAACGAAATGACTGAAATTTGTATCGGTGAAAATCCTAACTTTGCAATCCCTACATGGAACTTTAGAGGTGCATGTTTAGGTATAGATGCGCGTAAAGTAGTAGAAACAGGAATCACCCCTGTAATTAATACAGGTATTGCACATAAAATTGCGGGTTATGGTCAAATTGGTGCTGGAACAGTACATCCACCAATTGAATGTTTTGAAAAAGCAATTACGGCATATGCAGAAAAATTAGGCTTTAAAGCGTGATTTTTCATGTGCGTTCAATAGGGCCAATTGCCCAGGAAATACTTGAACAACAACAAGGTTTTTATGTGCATAGTATTTTTGAAAAAGGCTTCAACATCGTCAATGATGATCAAAAACTTATTTTTATAGGTAGTGACGAAAATGGTACGTTTCCATTTGGCGTTACTGTAGACCATCAAACTAAAAAACAACTGTTAGAAAACATCACTTTGAAGCAACCTATAAAAGTAACTGCAAATGCAATGTTTATTAACGATAATTGTCAATTGGTTTGGCGTAATCAAGCGGTACATGCGAGTAGCGTTGAGTTGAATTCAAATTCATTATTATGGTCAAAGTTGCATGAAAATATCACAAAATATGACTTTTCAGAGTATAACAATGGAGATTTTTCTTATTTGAAAATGCAGTCCATCATAGAGACTTTGAAACAAGCAGATGATAAGGCAGTTGAATCTTCATTACGTTATTTGATAGGAAGAGGACAAGGTTTAACTCCTTCAGGTGATGATATCTTAACAGGTATGCTATTTGTGCATTTCATAAATCCTTTTATATTTGATAGGAATTTAGAGGTTATACAGAAGCTTATTCAAGAACAGTTAACAACAATAGTTGCTACAGCCTTTTTGGATAGTGCGTTAAAGAAATTGTTTAGTTCGAAAATATTAGTGTTGCAACAACAACCAACGGTGTACCACATGAACCAACTGTTAGAAGTGGGATCATCATCTGGAAAAGATACATTGTATGGGATATTTATAGCAACAACTTTAAGGAGTGGAGCGTATGAGTAAGCGTGTAGTATTAGCTTTAGGTGGGAATGCAATTCTTCAACCAAAGCAAGAAGCGTCATACGAAAATCAATATAATAATGTGTATTCAGCTACACGAAAAATGGCTGAGTTAAAAGCACAAGGACACAATATTGTAGTTACGCATGGTAATGGTCCTCAAGTAGGGAATATTATTGCACAAAATGAAGCGGCTAAAGACATTGTAGAGCCTTTACCAATTAATGCTTGTAATGCGGAATCACAAGGCTTTATAGGATATATGATGGAAGAATCATTAAAAAATCATTTGAAATCTTTAAATATCGACAGTAATGTAGTAACGTTATTGACAATGGTAGAAGTAGATAAAGATGACCCTGCATTTAATAATCCAACTAAACCTATTGGTGTATTCTTTGATGAAATAGAAGCACAACGTTTAGAAGAAACGCACGGTTTCGTAATGGTAGAAGACGCAGGTAGAGGATACCGTCGCGTCGTTCCTTCACCGGAACCATTAGTTATTCATGGTGTGGATCAAATCAAGTCACTTATTGACCAAGCAGTCGTTATTTCTTCAGGTGGTGGCGGTATTCCGGTCTATAAAGATGACAATGGTAATATTCAAGGTGTAGAAGCAGTAATTGATAAAGACCGCTCAGGTTTAAAATTAGCAGAACAAGTTGATGCCGATACATTTGTAATGTTAACTGACGTTTCAAACGTATGTGTTAACTTTGGAAAATCAAACGAAGAAAAACTAAAAACGATTTCTGTTGAACAAGCGAAGCAATATGTTGCTGAAGGACAATTTCCAGCTGGCAGTATGTTACCTAAGATAGAAGCAGCAATTCAGTTTGCTGAAATGGGTAAAGAGGCGATTATTTGTTCATTAGATGATGCGATAGATGCTTTAGCAGGTAAAGCTGGCACACGTATTTTATTGGAGCCATCAACAGAAGCGGTAAATTAATTGTAAAAAGTAATGTGAACAAAGTGATACTGCTTTGATTGAAATGCATAATAAACATTATAAAACACTGATTGCTAATGGTGTTTGTATTGCAACTTTTAATCAGTTAGTCATTTTGTGAGGCGGGAATGGAAATCTAAATTGAAATATTAGATTACTGTCCCGCTTCATCATTATAAATATAAAAATAGAGAATTAAGAAAGGTGGTATAAGATGACTGACCCATACCGCATCAATAAAGTTAATAATAATTGGGGCGTGATATTTGCAATTGTTTTTATTGCTTCAACATTACGTGCGCCATTAACGTCGGTCGGTCCTGTAGTTGATGAGATTAAACAAGTTATGGAAATTAATAACAGTGTTGCAGGCATCTTGACTACGATACCGCTGATTATTTTTGCAATTGTTTCGCCATTCGTTTCAAAAGTAACTGCTCGATTAACCATGTCTCGTACAATACTGTATTCTACGCTGCTACTCATTGTTGCACTATATTTACGTATTGCAGGAGATTTCACTTTGTTCTTAATTGGCACACTCATTCTTGGAGTTGCTATTGCATTCGGCAATGTGGTGTTACCAAGTTATGTTAAATGGTATTTCCCGATGCAAATTGGTCTAGCTACTGGTATTTATAGTGGAACAATGAATTTTACTGCTGGCTTAGGCGGTGGTTTAAGCTTTCCACTGTCAGAAATAACGCCATTAGGTTTTAGATTGTCATTATCTTTTTGGATTCTTTTTGCGATTATTGCAATCATACTGTGGATACCTAAAGCACGAAAAGGTGTACAATTAGAGAAGGCAACGGCGATAGCGGATCAACAAGATAGACCCAAAAAAGTAGCTATAACGAAATCTAAACTGGCGTGGATGGTTGCGTTGACGATGGGATTTCAATCGATGGTATTTTATACCGTAGTGGCTTGGGTACCATCAATTCTTGTAGATAGAGGATTGGATCCTTCTACGGCAGGATATTTATTAATGCTCAACCAATTTTCACAAGTACCAATGACCTTTACATTCCCAATCATCGCTTCTAAATTGAAAGACCAACGTATATTAGTCGTGATTATTACGGTACTATTCTTGGTAGGATTTAGCTTATTCTTTACACAATCATTAGTGTTACTGATTATTGGTATTATCATTGCAGGATTAGCGATGGGTGCTTGTTTCAGTTTATGTATGACTTTCTTCTCAATTCGAGCACGTACAAGTGATGGTAGTATTTCACTATCTGGTTTTGGTCAATCTGTTGGCTATTTAATTGCCGCTGTTGGGCCATTCTTGATTGGTTATCTTCATGATGCTACGGAAAGTTGGGATTCAGGCATTATTGCTTTAATTGTGATGTCAGCATTATTCTTTATTTTTGGTTATCCAGCTGCTAAAAATAGAGTTGTAGAAGATCACTAATAAGTATGGTTGATATGATATTTATGTGAAAATATTTTCTGCAGTCAATTTAATTCATGTAATTAGCTGATTACTGTATATATAAGGAGAGACCTAGACATCAACCAATGTCTAGGTCTCTCCTTTTGGTTTTTATGCGTAATAAGCTAATAGTGTATCGATAGCTTTTTCTGGATTTAAATTTTGTACGCCTTGATGTGCTAGGTAAAGTGAAAATATAGATAAGAATGTTAAGATGTTTTGCTTTTCAATAGCATAACCCATGATACCGATTCTCCAAATTTTACCTTGTAGTTCACCGAAGGATCCTGCAATCTCAATGCCGTAATTTTTTAACAAGCCTTCTCTAAATTTACTATCGTCTGCACCATCAGGAATGTTAACACAGATGACCATTTTCATTTCATTTGTTTCATCACCAAATATTTCTAAACCTAAAGCTTTCAATGCTTGTTTCAAGCCTTCTTGGTGATATGCATGACGTTCAGCACGTGCTTCAATGCCTTCAGTCAGTGCTATTTTTAGACCGGTATATAGCGCGTAAACCGACGTCGTTGATTCTGTGTGGTGGTTTAATCGCTTAGGACTCCAATAATCTTGTAATTGTGTTAAATCGAGATAATTACTGCGTATAAAGTAGTCTTGTTCTGTACTTTCATTTGAACGGATACCAAGTTCTACGCGTTTACGTTTATTGATTTCTTCACTAAATCTGTCGTTAAATGTAATTGGTGTAATGCCTGAAGGTATGGATAAACATTTTTGTGCACCACCGATGACGGCATCTAGTTCCCACTCATCTACTGGAATGACCATACCTTGATATGTAGCTACTGCATCAACTACTGAATAAATGCCGCGTTCTTTACAAGCACGACCTAATTGATCAATCGGTTGTAAGCGACCAGTAGAAGTCTCACCATGTACAATAGCGAGTACTTTTGGTTTTACAGTATCTAAAGCTTCAATGATTTCTGCTTGTTCAAAAACTTCACCCATTGGTTTTTGAATATTATGTACGACACCACCTGCGCGTTTTACTAATTCAGTAAACAAGTAACCGAATCTACCAATGATTGGGACAAGTACGGTATCGCCAGGTTTGACGATACTAGCGATAACGGCTTCTAAACCTGCACGGCTTGTTCCATCGATAGGAAATGACCATTGATTGTCTGTTAAAAAGGATTTTCTAATGAGTTCCATCGTTTTATTCATTATGTCTACAAATTCATAATCAAATTGACCTAAAATTGAATTAGACATTGCTTGAGAGACACGTGGGTCTACACTTACGGGGCCAGGGGTCATAATTAATCTTTTGTTTATTTTCAAATCATCCATATTATTAACCTCATTTTCTATAAATTATGTCAGTATATACTATACTCTAATAAATAACAGAGTTAATCGTCAAAAATGATGAAAAATAATTTGTTATTTGTGAGAATATTACAAAAATTGAATGTTTATGAATAATTTTATAATAACGTTCCATATTTGATAAAGTTAATCATTTTCTTCAATTGCTTGATGAATGGCTTCGGCAAATACATACATTGTAATACTCCAATTTGCTTCATTAGAGCGAGAATTCATGGATAAATTTTGATTATTAAAAAAGGACTGTCTTAGTGCATAAGTTAATTCTAATTGAACACCTGCACCTTTAGCATTTTTATTAGCTATATTTTGACTAGATTCTCCTTCTAAGTGGGATGGTGATTCTAAAACATTGAAGCCCTTTGTTTGTAATGCATTTTCTATAGATGATTTAAGACGCTCATCTTTACCGCCAATATAAACGGCTGGTTCGCTACCGCTTGCGCCATGTATCATTACAGAGTTTGAAACAGCTTGTTGCATGTCTTCTACAACAGGTTCATCAAAGTTTGTTGATGTGACATGTAATTCAGCATTGTTTAATGTGCGAATACCTTGAAATGAATAATAATTATAATTACCTAGAGCTGCAGTTAACGTGGATAATTCTGTCGTACCAGCTTCAATGTTGCCACCATGTATAGCGGCAATTAATGTGTCACTTTGATTATTACGATATGATAGTTGCCAATCTACACCAGATTCAGTATCATCCATAAGTTCTGACATAGAGGCATATAAATCGGCGGCATAAACGTTAGAAGAAGGTAGAATAGTGACAAAAGTGATGGTTGCAAACAAGCATAGTGCTATAGCCCGTATGCATTTAAAATAGGATAAGGCAATTGCTTTTAAAAAGTACATAATAAACTCCTATACGTATTAATAATATTTTATAAATATAATATTATCATACAATTTGTTAAGGTATAAAAAATTATATAATTTTATTTAAAAGATATGTTGCGAAGAATTTAAAAGCGTTATACAATGAATTTTTATGCCTTAGGGCATGTTAATTAAGAGGCAGGTCTGTAACATGTCCTTTGGCATGTATGCAGACTCCTCTTAGTTGGCGGGCTACTTTTATAAGTAGCTCGTTTTTTTTATGATTGATGTATGTTATAATGCTTATCTTGCCTCTCAAAAAAACACGGAGGTGTTAAAACAATGATAAATATTATATCGGCTATAGGTTCTTTAGGTACTTTTATCATGGCACTCTTTTACTTTGTGTCAGTCAGCGTGCAACTTTATCAAATGAAGATCAGCTTTTTACCAGCACTTGGTTTTAATCAAATATTGATTACACGAGACAAAAATGAACTGCAGCTGAAAAATGTAGGTATCGAAAGTCAGTCCGAACAAGATTATTTAAAGTTATATAATCTTGGTGGTGGTGCTGCGAAGAATATAAAAATCGAAATTTATATTGGCGAACAAGAAGTGTTACAAACAAAATATGTAAATATTCTACCTAGTAAAGAAGGATATTTATTGCCAATAAATAAAGATGTATTTTCTGAAATTGAAAGTACCATCCAAAACAATGGCTATGAATCTGATTTAAACGTTAAGTTGTCATATCAACATAATGTTAGTAGAAAAACACAAGAGTTATATTTAAACGGTAAAATAGATAGCTTTAATGCGTATGACGAAAAAGCAATCTATGAATTACAATTTTTTGATATGACGCAGTAACATTAAATTAAAAGAAGTGTGTAAATATTTAAATGTAAACTCCCTTTAATACAACGACATGACAATATGTCGTATTAAAGGGAGTTTGTGTTTTAGTGAGAAATATAGGCGCTTAAACGGATTACTTTGAGAGATGAGTAAATTTCAATTACAATACAGTAGGAAACTAAAACTTGGAGTGACAATAGATGATAAACATAAAGGCACCAAATCCAATATTTTTGGAACAGCATGAAGCAGAAAAAGCTATATTATTACTACATTCATTTACAGGCACGGTTCGAGATGTAAAGTTATTAGCCACAAAATTAAACAAAGCTGGTTTTACATGTTATGTGCCACCATATAAAGGTCATGGTCTGATGTTAGACACATTGATGGATTATGATGTAGATGACTGGTTGAATGATGCGATTGAAGGTTATCAATTTTTACAAGATAAAGGTTATTCAAAAATAAATGTCTGTGGGGTATCATTAGGTGGTATATTATCATTGAAATTGGCAGAACAGCATGGCATTAATGCTATAGCTATTATGTCAACGCCATACAGAAAGAGTGATGCTGGGCTAACAGGAAGACTTAAAGATTATGGTCAACGTATAGGGAACTTGTTAAATCTAGATCAAGTAGAAATTGATACTCAATTAAAACAAATTCCTAACTATGGCCCAGAACTCCAAAAATTTCAATTATTAGTTGAAAACGTCATGTCAAATTTAGACCGTATCATGGCTCCGATTGCTATTAAGTATGGTGAACAGGATGATGCGTCATATAAAACGAGCGCCGACTATATCTATAATCAAATTCAACATGAACATAAAGAAGTTCAAGGGTATAAAATGTGTAAGCATTTGATGACGCATGGTGAAGGTCACCTTGAAGTTGAACAAGATATTATTGCATTTTTTGAAGACTATTAATAATATAATCCAACATTAACTAGCGTAAGAAGATAGTTAAAATTTAATAATTTTTGTTAAAGCTTAGCGCTATAATATATAGTTCCTTCTATTGCTTGAATTTATTCACTTTCTAATATTTTGAACTTCTCTGCTAATGTTTGCAGACCTTCATCGATAATCCTTTTTTGTTCTATTAAATTTTGTTGATGATCTAAAAATATTTGCTTGCGCTTTTGTTTTGTAGCGCTTCCTTGATGATACAATTCAGCAATTTCCTTTAATTTTGAGACGGGCATATGTGTCTGTCTCATACATTTTATAAATTCAATCCAATATAAATCTTCTTCTGAAAAATCTCTATAACCATTTTGATTTCTTGAAACAAATGGGAAAAGTCCGGCCTTATCATAATAGCGAAGTGTGTGTTCACTCATGTTTAATTGTTCAGCTGCTTTTTTAACTTGCATACATTTTCCTCCTAAAATAGAAAGGCAGGAAGGTAGACAACTTAAACGTTATGTTCGTATTCCTGCCTTCTTAAACACAGGGCTATGATATATCTAAGGAACATAAAACATGTGAATTTAGATATACTAAAGCGCCTGTGAATGTTCCATTTTGTAGTTATTTTATAGAGTGTTTCATTTGAAGTTAAATCTTTCTACTATTTAACAAGTTTTGTTAATAAATGTTCATAGTTATTGTCGATGATAGCTTCAAAACCAAATGTGGATGCTAAATCTTTTTGTAATTCGTCCATCGTGTCGTATCCGACCACTTTATAATCATTGATGGATAAGCCGATGCGTTTAATATCGTTATGATACAACTGGTTTTGATGAGATAATTCTATAATTTCTTCGGCCAAAGCATTTACATAATTTTCGTTAGGGATTGTAATGCGCTTGTCGTCGATAATACTTTCTTCTGAAATGATTTGTATTTCTGTTTCATTATCTTTAAATATAGCTACAAAGTAATACATAGTTTAATAACCTCCTAATTTATTATATACATTAACGTGTAGTGTATCCTCCGTTTGCAAATAATGTCTGTCCATTAATCCACCAACCATCAGTGGTTAAGAAAGTAATAATGGGTGCAATGTCTTCAATATTTGTCAATTGGTTGTGAAGAGCTTGTGATTTGTGAAAAGCAACGGCTTCTTCACTTTCTTGCGGATAGAAGAAAGGTGTATCCATTGGTCCAGGAGCAACAGCATTAACAGAAATACCTCTATCCATGTACTCTTTGGAAGCTGCACGTGTGTAATGTTCTACGGGTGATTTTCCTCCTGCATAAGTAGCGTAAAAACCTGTATAAGCAGCGAGTAAAGCAGTTGCTAGTGTGATGATTTTACCGTTGTCATTCATAGCTTTTTCAGCGTATTTTATAAAGAAATAAGCTGATTTTGCATTAATATCTGCCATGTTATCAAATTCTTCTTCGGTCGTATCAGCAATAGGTTTTTTAAGCACTTTTCCTACTGTATTAATGGCAATATCGATTTTTCCAAAAGTATTTTGAGCGTGCTGGAATAAGGATTCAACATTACTCACTTGGGTTAAATCACCAGAAAATAATGTACCTTGACCACCCAGTGATTCAATTTTGGCAAGTGTCTCTTGAGCTTCTTCCAAAGAATGTTCATCATGATGATGAATGACTAATTTGGCTCCATGTTCAGCATAAGTCTTGCTTAATAATCCTCCCAGATTCTTTGCACCACCTGCAATTACTACTACTTTGTTATCTAAACTATTAAATTTTCCCATATTATAAAACCTCCTTTAAATGTATTTCAACAATAAACCTGAGAGTGCAATATCAAGCAAGTTATATGATGTTATTTTTATTTGAATTATTACACATATAATTAAAAGTATCATTTAAATTTATTTGTGAAAATAGTAGCATGAATAATATAAATATATAGAATTAAATAATTATAATAGTCAAAGGGGAAAATTAGATGAAGTCGTTTGCCAAAATTACTGCACAAGGTTCATACGTTCCAGAAAAGATAATGGACAATCACGATTTTGAAAATATAGTAGATACGTCAGATGAATGGATACAACAAAGAACTGGGATTGTAGAGAGAAGAATTACAAAAGAAGATGAATATACAAGCGATATTAGTTATAAAGCAGTGTTGGATTTACAAGAGAAATATCAAGTCGATTTAAGTGATGTGGATATGATTGTTAATGCAACATTAACAGCTGATTATAAAACGCCAAGTGTCGCATCTTATGTACAAGCTAAGTTAGAGTTGGAAAATGCAGGCGCAATAGACATTAATGCGGCTTGTGCTGGTTTTACTTATGGTCTTAATATTGCAAATGGTCTCATAACTTCAGGTCAAAATAAGAAAGTTTTAGTTATCGGAGCAGAAACATTATCTAAGATTACAGACTACAAAGATCGTGGCACATGCATATTATTCGGAGATGGGGCAGGTGCATTTTTAGTAGAATATAATGAAGATGAGACGAGTTTTATAGCAAGTGATGCCGGATCAGATGGCAAAAAAGGCCATAATTTATATTGCTCGGAATTATCGGAAGCAATGTTTGACGAAGAGTTAGAAAATCCAGGATTTATTGTCCAAAATGGGCGTGGTGTATACAAATGGGCAGTAGGCAATGTACCGAGAATTATTGAGCAGACTTTGAATAAAGCCAATTACACGAAAGAAGATTTAGATTGGTTTGTACCACATAGTGCGAACGCTAGAATGATTGAATCTATATGTGATAAATCTGGTATAGAAAGGGATAAAGCATTAAAAAGTCTTGAATACTATGGTAATACGTCCTCAGCCACAATTCCGTTGGCCATTGATCTAGCTGTCAAAGAGAATAAAATTAAAAAAGGTGACTTAGTATTACTAGTTGGATTTGGTGGTGGATTAGCTTATGCATCTACCTTAATTAAATGGACGTTATAGATGATGAAACTTTATGTGTAACAGTTGCAAGGGTGATTATAAATGAATGAAGAACTAAAAAGTATTGAACTGGAAATTGAGCGAGTTATTTTTATTGGTCGAACATATGAAGAGTATTTGAGTATGTTTGATTTAAACTTGACTGAATTAGAAGGTAGAAAAATATTAGATTGCCCTGCTGGTGCATGTTCGTTTACAGCAATAGGAAGAAAAAAAGGTTTGAATATAGAGTCTTGTGATATTGCATATGCTTTTAGTGTTGCAGAATTATACAATAAGGGGAAAGATGATTTAAAGCACGCAATTGAGAAGATGCAATTATCAAAATCAAATTATTATTGGAGTTACTTTAAAAATATCAACCACTTGATGAGACATAGAATGCAAGCATTAACAGATTGTATTTATGATATGGAACATTATCCTAAATCGTATAAAGTAGCCTCATTGCCCAAGATACCATATAAAAATAATGAATTTGATGTCTTATTATCTGCGCATTTTTTATTTATGTATGCTGATCGCTTTGATTATAATTTTCATAAACAGACTTTAAATGAAATGTTAAGGGTAACTAAAAAAGAAATACGTATTTTTCCAATTGTTAATTTAAAAGGTGAACGTTATGAGAAACTAGACGATATAATAAAGTATTTGTCTGAGCTAGGTTGTAAAATAGAAGAAGTAAAAGTTGATTATGAGTTCCAAACTAATGCGAATACTATGTTAAAGATTAAAATATGAAAATGCCTTAGATTCACTTTTGGTGTTTTGATATTAGTCTGTAATCAAATAAATAACCTCAGTAAGCAAAAGTTATAAAACTTTTGTACTGAAGTAAATTAGGGATCCCACTTCATGAAGTTAGAGGGTCTCTTTTTTAATGTTGAAAATGTTTGAATTACGTTCTCCAAAATGTTGCGCAATCAGCCTTATCATCGATGTTGTATTGAATAATTTCTTTTAATAACACGTAGTCGATATCTTGGTCCCATTTTATGCGAAATAAATTATTTGTCTGTGAGTAACCAGCGGCTTTTATTTTTTGGGTGAATTCAGCTAATGCCTTTGGTTCAGGTGCTACTGAGAAATGTGCTTTTGATTTACTAAACGCAATGATAAAAGTACCGTGATCTGTGTACATTGGTTGATTCCATTTTACTGTAGTTTCAAGGTTTGGAAATGTTTCTGAAATCCACTCGAGAAGGGCTTCCATTTTCTCTTTGTGAGATGCCTTATCAATAGACTCTAAAAAATCTTTGAATTCATTCATATTAAAACTCCATTCTTTTTATTTATATGGAATATTGCTTTAATTGCTTACTAACTATCGTAACAAATGCAATAGATATTATCCTCAGATAACATATAAAAATAGTGAGCGAATATATGAATTCAATAACATGATTTCATATCTCCGCTCACTTTAATTTTTAAGTTATAACACAAGTATTAAAAAAGCCTAAAGACTATTACTTATGTTATACAATTCCTCGTTTACTTAACATCTTGTATTTATGTTTTATTAACGGTTAAAAGCTTTCAAAATTATGATGGCTTTTCAGTATTTCTTTTTAAAAAATCAATAATTAAACCGACAACAAGTAAAATTATAAATGGAAGTAACCAACTTAATTGAATATCTGCTAATGGTAATTTTTGATATAACGTATTAAGTGATTTAACCAAGTTGAAATCATTGAGTATTTGTAATACTGAGATAACTAGTGTAACGATAGTCGGTAAGATAAAAGCAAATTTCATTTCGAATGGAATGAAAATGCTAACTAAAGAAATAAGTACTAACACAATTGATGTTGGATAAATAAACGTTAACAATGGAACAGCAATTTTTAAAATAAGCTCTAAACCTAGCGTTGAAACAATAAAACCAAGTAAAGAGAATACCAATACGAATTTTTTATAAGATACTTTTGGTAATTTCTTCATAGCAAATGCGGCACAGGCGTTGACTAACCCAATACATGTAGTTAAACATGCTAAAATCACGATGATACCGAATAATAAATTACCAATAGATCCAAATACACGTAAAGAATTGAACGTTAAAATACCTGTCCCGTCTTTAAATCCAGAATGACTTGTTGTAGCTCCGACGTAAGCAAGTGCAAAATAAATAACGAGCAGCAAAATCGCTGATATTAAACCTGCTTTAATCACATGCTTGACGAGTGTCTTTTGATTATCAACACCATTTAATTTAAACATTTGGACGATTACTACCGAAAATGCTAGGGCAGCTACTAAATCCATCGTAAAGTATCCTTGTAGAATACCTGATACTAATGGTGTTTGAGCATATTCACCACTCGCTTGCCCAATAGAACCCTCTGGGTTAATAATTACCAATATACATAAAATTGCGATAATAATTATTAAAATTGGTGTTAAGTATTTACCTAAATTATCTATAATACGACTTGGATATAAAGCAATAATATAAACAATGAAGAAAAATATTAATGAAAATATAATTAAAGTGAAATGGTTATGTACGGGTAGTATATGATTTGTTCCAATTTCGTAGGCAACGTTAGCAGCACGAGGAATACCGTATAATGCACCGATTGATAAATAAATACAGATTGCAAAGACCGTACCGAATATCGGATGGACTTTGTTACCGATGCTTTCTACGCCACCGTTCATATAGGCAACTACAATAACTGTTAAGTAAGGTAGTAATATACCGGTAATAGCAAATCCAGTCATTGAAACCCACATATTTTCTTGAGCTGTGTAACCTAACATAGGTGGAAATATTAAATTTCCGGCGCCAAAGAAAAATGAGAATAACATTAGACCAGAAATTAGGATAAGTTTATTCATTTTATATACCTCAATTTCAAGGAGATTATCTTGCACAAAACACATGCTACTTTAACATAAAAAAACAGTATATTCAATGAAATGTCAGATAATTTTTAATATTTAAAGTATTGTATGTGGGAAAATTCATGAAATATTCGAAAATTTTTAAGTTAATTAATGGTTGTAGTAACAAGTTTTTAGCTTTAATTGCTGAAAATACATATTGAGCCAAAGGTGGAAAAATGGTATAGTAGATGCTATGTCACACAAACGCTTTAACGCAATAAAGTTTTGTAAAATATAAAGGATGTAGAATTATGAATAAACAATCACAGTGGAAATCCTCAACAGGATTTATTTTAGCAAGTGCTGGTTCCGCAATAGGGCTAGGTGCCATGTGGAAGTTCCCGTATATGGCTGGGATATACGGCGGTGGCGCATTTTTACTAATGTTTTTAGTATTTACCATATTCGTTGGTTTGCCGTTACTTATGATGGAATTTACGGTCGGAAAAATGGGGAAAACATATACGACTAAAATTTATGAAAAATTAACTAAGAAAAAATGGCTGAATATTATTGGATGGAATGGTAACTTAGCGGTATTTATATTATTTGGTTTTTACAGTGTTATAGGTGGTTGGATTATTATCTATATCTTAAATGTTGCTTTCCAAATAGTAACTTTTAGTGATAGTACATTAGGAAGTATAAAGTTTGAATCAATTATAGGGAACCCATGGTTAACGATAATGGGACAAGGTATTTTTATCTTATTAACAATGGTTATTGTAATGATGGGAGTAGAAAAAGGATTAGAAAAAGCTTCTAAATTTATGATGCCGCTATTATTTGTTTTTCTAATTGTCATCGTTATTAAATCACTTTCTTTAGAAGGTTCGTGGGAAGGTTTGAAATATATCTTGCAACCTAGATTAGAAGATATTTCTATGGAAGGTGTATTATTTGCGCTAGGTCAGTCATTTTTCACGTTATCTTTAGGTACGACGGGAATGATTACTTATGCGAGCTATGCCTCAAAAGAAATGACGATTAAGACATCTGCTGTTTCAATCGTAGGAATGAATATTTTGGTATCTATTTTAGCAGGTTTAGCAATATTCCCTGCGATTGCAGCTTTTGGATATAGTCCTACTGAGGGGCCTGGGTTATTATTTAAAGTATTACCACAAGTTTTTGATCAAATGGCTTATGGACAAGGTTTTTATTTTATCTTTTTAATTCTATTTTTATTTGCTGCACTGACATCATCGATTTCGTTACTTGAGTTAAATGTATCGAACTTTACTAAAAATGATAATTCAAAACGTAAGTCTATAGCAATTTATGCAAGCATTTTAGTATTTATCATTAGTATACCGGCCACGTTGTCATTTAGTAGTTTAAGCGGTATCCAATTTGGTGCTGGAACAATATTTGATAATATGGACTTTTTAGTATCAAACATTTTGATGCCATTAGGTGCATTAGGAACGACGCTTGTAGTTGGTCAATTATTAGATAAAAATGACTTGAAAACACATTTTGGAAAAGATAGGTTTAAATTATTTATGCCATGGTACTACTTAATTAAATTTGTTTTACCAGTAGTTATCATGTTAATATTCATCGTTCAACTTATATAATTGTAAAAAATTCTCGTTGCTTGATGCTTCGAGAATTTTTTAATTGTGCGTAATTTAGTTGTAATCAGTTGTTGACTAAAAATAGTTTATTTAGTAAAATCTAATCAAATTATTTATTGAAAGTTTTTATTTGTTAATTATAAATATTTTTAACAATTTATTGGAAATTCTTTTGATAAATAAAATTTTTCTTAAAATATGTAAGCGCTTTCTTTGGGGGGTGAGTGGTATGAAAGCATTGATAGGTAAATTTTTTGAACTAATACCGCGTTTTATTATTAACTTTTTCATCTAGTCTGTCTTATTAATTAAATTGTGTTTTAAAATCATAAAATTTAGAGGTGTTGTATATGGAGAAGAAACGAAATAAGTATAGTATACGTAAATTTACTGTCGGCGCTTCTTCAATTTTAATTGGCTCGTTATTATTTTTGAATGTAGAGACTGTAAAAGCTGCTGAAGAAAATAATCAGAGTGAAGCGGACACACAAGTACAAAGTGGGAATCATTTGGGAGATGATGAACATCAAAATTTAGTGAATGACAACGCAAATACACCGGTTAATGATGATAAAACACAAGTGAATGATGAAAAATTCAATCAACCAACTCATACTAGCTTACATAAAGATCAACAAAATACTAAAAATAAAGTTAACGATTCAACAAATAAAGTGAAAGAGCAAGAAGAGTCAGAGTTGGATCCAGGATTTAATTCAAAGGACAAAGTGAAAGAGCAAGAAGAGTCAGAGTTGGATCCAGGATTTAATTCAAAGGACAAAGTGAAAGAGCAAGAAGAGTCAGAATTGGATCCAGAATTTAATTCAAACGACAAAGTGAAAGAGCAAGAAGAGTCAGAATTGGATCCAGGATTTAATTCAAACGACAAAGTGAAAGAGCAAGAAGAGTCAGAGTTGGATCCAGGATTTAATTCAAAGGACAAAGTGAAAGATCAAGAAGAGTCAGAATTGGATCCAGAATTTAATTCAAACGACAAAGTGAAAGATCAAGAAGAGTCAGAATTGGATCCAGGATTTAATTCAAACGACAAAGTAAAAGAGCAAGAAGAGTCAGAGTTGGATCCAGGATTTAATTCAAAGGACAAAGTGAAAGATCAAAAAGAGTCAGAATTGGATCCAGAATTTAATGAAGAAGATAAATTAAAGCAACAAGAAGATCATGTGGATTATAAAGATGCTAAACAAAATAAAGTGGTAGGAAACAATCAGACGCCATTAAATAAACGTGTTAAAAGTGATGGAAATAAAAAAGAGGGGATATCCTTAGATAAATTACCAAATCAAACTGCAAATCGCGATTCTGAACAAGATGATGAGAATAATCCTGACAAAGCATTAAATACATTGAAAGAAAATGCTGTAGCAACGCCGAAGAACCAAACTCAACAAAATGTAGAAAAAGCGAATGAACAACCTAATAAAGCTGCAAAACAAGGACAATATAAAAACCAAGATCCTATCATTTTAGTGCATGGTTTCAATGGCTTTACTGATGATATTAATCCAGCGGTATTAGCTCATTATTGGGGTGGAGATAAATTGAATATCCGCCAAGATTTAGAAAGTAATGGTTATGAAACATACGAAGCAAGCGTCGGTGCATTAAGTAGTAACTATGATCGTGCTGTTGAGCTTTATTACTATATTAAGGGTGGCACGGTAGATTATGGTGCAGCTCATGCTGAGAAGTACGGCCATGAACGTTATGGTAAAACATATGAAGGTGTATATAAAGATTGGCAACCAGGTAAAAAAGTTCACTTAGTGGCTCATAGTATGGGTGGCCAAACAGTGAGACAACTAGAAGAATTATTGCGTAACGGTAATCAAGAGGAAATAGAATATCAAAAAGAACATGGCGGTGAAATTTCTCCACTGTTCCAAGGCAATAACGATAATATGGTGAATTCAATTACTACTATCGGTACGCCTCATAATGGTACACATGCTGCAGATGCATTAGGTAATGAGGCGCTAGTTAGACAATTAGCATTTGATTACGCTAAATTCAAAGGTAATAAAAACTCAAAAGTAGATTTTGGTTTTGGCCAGTGGGGTCTTAAACAGAGAGAAGGAGAAACATACGCTCAATACGTACAACGCGTTCAAAATAGCGGATTATGGAAAACAGAAGATAACGGATTTTATGATTTAACTAGAGAAGGCGCTGCTAAATTAAATAAAAACACATCGTTAAATCCTAACATTGTCTATAAAACATACACTGGAGAATCAACAAGACCTACTTTGTTTGGCAATCAAAAATCAGATGTCAATCTGTTCTTACGATTTACTGTAACAGCTAATGTAATTGGCAAAGCTGCAGAAAAAGAATGGCGTGAAAATGACGGCTTAGTCTCTACTATTTCATCACAACATCCATTTAATCAAGCCTTTATAGAAGCTACAGACGAAGTGAAAAAAGGTGTGTGGCAAGTGACTCCAATTAAACACGGTTGGGACCATGTTGATTTTGTTGGACAAGATTCTACTGACTCTAATCACCCTACTGAAGAGTTGCAACAGTTTTGGCGTAATTTAGCAGCAGATTTAGTTCGTAACGAGCAATTTGATGCTTAAATAAAATTAAAATTTAAATAAATGGAGGTAATGGTCATGACAGGAGACTTATTTGATTTATTAGGTTCGTTATTCCGTGTGATTAAAACATTATTTTTCTAAAGATTAATATGACGGTATAACAAGTTTAAACTAATTATTATAATCAAGAGGGGGCAGGCATTGAAATCAATTTGTAATTATTGGTTTATGCTTGGCCCTTTTTCCATTTTGAGTATTGGTTAGTTTAAAGTATACTAACACATAATGATTAGGTTAGGAGAGGTGTAATGATACAGTTTTCAAAAGGTACTTTAGAGTCGCTTGATGAAGCGATTATGGATGATTTCTATTATTGGAAATATGAAGAGCTTGAACAAAAGGCAAAAAAATGGAATGGTCCATATATTGAGGAACCGCAAATAGATAAATTATCATTTGTTAAAGCGTTAGAGGAAAATCGTTATATCTATCCAAATGTAGAAAGCACTTTAGCGATTATGGTAGAAGGTAATTTTATAGGGACTGTCGGTTCATATTGGATAGATAAAAATACTAATTGGTTAGAAATAGGTATTGTTATTTACAATAGTGATTATTGGGAAAGTAGTATTGGCACAGAAGTATTTCAACTATGGATTGATTATTTATTTAAGAAAGATTTTGTTCATAGGTTGGGTATCTCAACATGGTCAGGTAATGAAAGAATGATTAAGCTTGCTCAAAAAGTGGGCATGCGAGAAGAAGCTAGAATTAGACAAGCAAGAAGTGTGAATGGACAATATTTTGATGCCATTAAAATGGGTATACTAAAATTTGAATGGCTTGGGATAAGAGAGTAAATACTACATAGTTTATAAAGTAAAAAAATAAAAAACGAGACCGAAACAATTGAATGTCCCGATCTCAAATAATTTTTAGAAATTATTTACCTGTGAATAAACCAACGATTTTTTTGATGATATCAATGATAAAGCTCATGTAACTCACCTCGCTTTGTTTTGTTAAATTAAATATAATACAATTGCGTTCAATTTTGTTTTATATTCCCTAAGTTGTAAAAAATCATTCTCTAATGACTAAAAATAAAAGGAATAAACAATTGCGCATTCTAAAGTGTCTTTTTGTGAAAAATTTTGCATTATATAGAAAAAAGTCTTATTACAATGTGTTAGAAAACACTTTGTAATAAGACTTTTTTGCTTTATATTATAATGATATTTAGTCAGTAATTGCGCCTTTTGATGCTGAAGAGACAAGTTTAGCATACTTAGCGAGTGTACCTTTTGTTGCTTTTAGAGGAGGGACTTCCCAATTTTGATAGCGACGTTCAAGTTCTTCTTTGGAAACGTTGAAACTAATTTCAAGGTTCTCTGCATCAATGGTAATTATATCGTTTTCTTCTAAGAGTGCCATTGGTCCACCTACTTGAGATTCTGGTGCAGCATGACCTATAACTAGTCCATGGGAACCGCCAGAGAACCTACCATCTGTAAGTAATGCTACAGATTCTCCTAACCCTTTTCCTACAAGGATAGAAGATGCAGATAACATTTCAGGCATGCCTGGTGCGCCTTTAGGACCTGCGTAACGAATAACGACGACATCGCCAGGTTTGATTTCATCATTTAGTATAGCTTTAGTGGCTTTCGATTCTGAATCGAAGACACGTGCAGGTCCTTTGATATAAGTGACACTAAGGCCAGAGATTTTAGCTACAGCCCCTTCAGGAGCCAAGTTACCTTTTAAAATAACAAGAGGCCCAGTTGCATGTTTAGGTTCTTCGAAATTTATGATTTCTTTATTATCAGTTAGGTCTGGTTGACTAGCTAAATTTTCAGCTACTGTATGGCCAGTTACAGTTAAGCAATCACCGTGAATTAATCCTTTGTTATGAAGTAGCTTCATAACAGCAGGGATGCCCCCCACTTCGTCAAGGTGCGCCATTACATACTTACCACTTGGTCTCAGATCAGCAATATGAGGCACACGCTTACGGATTCTCTCAAAATCATCTAGTGTTAAATCTACTTCAATTGTATGTGCTATAGCAAGTAGATGTAAAATAGCATTTGTTGAACCACCTAACGCCATTACAACGGTAATTGCATTTTCGAAGGCCTCTTTAGTCATGATATCTTTTGGATAAATACCTTTTTCTAATAATTTATAAACTGCTTTTCCGGCTGCTCTACTATCTTTTGCTTTATTCGTAGAAACAGCAGGATGTGAGGCACTACCTGGTAAACTCATACCCATTGCTTCAATTGCTGATGACATCGTGTTAGCAGTAAACATACCACCACAAGCACCAGCACCAGGGCACGCAGAACATTCTACTTTATGTAAAGCCTCTTTATCAATTTCTCCATTATTATATTGTCCGACACCTTCAAATGCAGATACGGCATCTAAATCTTTGCCATCTAATTTTCCAGGTAAAATCGTTCCACCGTAAACGAATACGGCAGGTAAATTTAAGCGAGCGATTCCAATCATACAACCAGGCATGTTCTTATCGCAGCCACCTATAGCTACAACGCCATCAAGGTTTTCAGCACTAACAACGGTTTCTATTGAATCTGCGATGATTTCACGACTTGGTAATGAAAAACGCATACCATCTGTCCCCATAGAGATACCGTCTGAAACTGTAATTGTATTGAAAATTAACGGAGAGCCACCTGCTTCACTGATACCTTGTTTAGATGCACGTGCTAGACCGTCAATGTGCATGTTACATGGCGTAACTTCACTCCAAGTACTTGCGACCCCAATCATAGGTTTTTGGAAATCTTCATCTTCAAAACCGAGTGCGCGTAAATAAGCACGGTTAGGCGTTCTACTGACACCTTCACTAATTACTTTACTTCGTATACGTAAATCTTGTTGATTTGTTTGTTGTTCTTGATCTTTAGCCAAGTGATAACCCCCTAGATATGTTGTTTTATAATGTTAGAAAAATCAGAATTTTTAATAGTTAGTCATACGTCTATACTAAAAAACTTAAGAACGTATAGAGTTGTGTTGGTTTCTGATGTTAGTTAAAAAGTATCGAAAGTACACATTATCTGTATATCGGATTAATGTCAAACTTATCATGACCTATATATATAGTAATACCCTGTATTTAATGTTGTAAAAATCAGGAACTAAGCCATTTTTTGAAAATCTAAAAAATTGTTTTAAATAATGTTCTTAGATTAAAATATATGTGTATTGTAGAATAGTATAGATTGAGGGGGAATTAAAATGACAGATTTTAGTCAATTAGAGAATTATTTAGAAATTGATACAAAAAAATATAATCGAATTGATTTACTATCATTAAATCATTATATTCATCAATATGTTTTGCATGTTCCTTTTGAAAATATAAATGTCCAAAATAAGCAACCGATTGCACTGAATGATGAGTCTATGCTCTACAAAATCCTTCAAGAACATCGAGGTGGTTTTTGTTATGAACAAAATCGTTTTTTCAAAAATTATTTAGTTGGAAAAGGATTTAATGTAGATATGATATCTGCGACAATTAATACAGGAAATGGTTGGGCGATGGCAGGTTCACATATGGCGCTCAAGGTAAAGGTAAATCAACAAGACTATTTAGTAGATGTTGGATATGCGGATGTACCTAAAGAGGCAATGCCTTTATCGAATAATCAAGAAGTTATTACTGATATCAATGGTTATTTCAGAGCTTCCTATATAGATACACAAACGATTGAAATGTGTAAGTATAAAGATAATGGATGGCAAATACAATATCAAGCGACGGATGCACCTAAAAATATTTCAGATTTTGAAGAGGGTATAACGTATAACCAACATAACCCTGGTTCTATATTTGTGAAAAAATTAATAGTAAGTAAAGCAACCGATAATGGTCGTATAACATTGTCTAATTCCCATTTAACTATTACAGATCGTGATGAAAAAGTGAAGAAACCTGTGACAAGTGATAATTATTTAGCGATATTAGATAACTATTTTGGTATTGATAATGTAAATATATTAACGTTTGAACGGTCATAAATAAGTTGTATATTACAGGTTTTATATTTTTACGTTCTCTTTTGTAATCATAATGTCATATAAATAATATACTAATGTACATTTTTACGATGTATAATAAAAGAGTGAGTATAGACACGAAGTGTAATAGATATATAGTAGGAGGTTTACATAAGTGCGTAAAAAAATTATTGCTACTGTAATAGGCACTAGCGCCTTAGCAGCAGTTTCATCAACTAACGCAGATGCCGCTACAACTTATAAAGTTAAGAGTGGCGACTCATTATGGTCAATAGCGAATAAATTTAATACTTCAGTGGACAAATTGAAGTCATTGAATAATCTAAGTTCAAATGTTATCTTTCCAAACCAATCATTGAAGGTGTCAGGGACATCAAGTTCGAACACGACTTCAAACACATCAACTGGAACGACATACACAGTTAAATCTGGTGATACATTATCAGGTATAGCTGCGAGATATGGAACGACTTATCAAAAAATCATGAGTTTAAATGGTTTATCGAATTTCAATATTTACCCTGGTCAAAAATTGAAAGTGTCAGGCACTGCATCAACTGGAGGTTCGAATACTTCAGGAAATACAAGTAGTGGAAGTACAACAACATATATAGTTAAGAGTGGTGACTCATTATCAGCGATTGCTGCAAGGTATGGCACTACATATCAAAAAATCATGAGTTTAAATGGTTTATCGAATTTCAATATTTATCCTGGTCAAAAATTGAAAGTATCAGGTAATGCATCAACTGGAGGTTCTGGTTCAACAGGATCGTCGGGATATTACTCACCTGTATTCAACCATTCTAATCTATATGATTGGGGACAATGTACTTGGCATGTATTTAATAAACGTGCGCAAATTGGTAAAGGTATCAGTACTTATTGGTGGAATGCTAATAGTTGGGATACTGGTGCTGCGGCTGATGGTTATACTGTGGATTATAATGCTACAGTGGGTTCTATTTTACAATCGGATTTAGGTTATTACGGGCACGTTGCTTTTGTAGAATCAGTAAATTCGAACGGTAGTATTACCGTATCTGAAATGAATTATTCTGCTGCACCTGGTACAGTTACTTATAGAACAATTCCAGCATCACAAGTTAAATCGTTTAAATATATTCACTAAATAAATATAGCAAAAAGCTCGTATTACAGTATGAAACGTGTAACTGTAATACGAGCTTTTTATATAAGTTTTTAATATAAATTAGAATGATGTACGACTTAAGAGATTGAAGTTATGTTATCTTAGCAGAAAGCGTACTATGTTATTATGCGTTCTCTTTGCGTAAAGATTTAACGCGTTTCGCTGTTGTGAATAGCGTACTTGCAAGTGTAAAAGTTGAAAATATTTTTGCGAATTTGCGTGGTGACTTTAAAGCTGTATAAAAATCTAATACTGCACCTACGCTTGTAATTGCCATGCTAGCATATATTAATTTTTTGTTTTTTGATTGATAGGCATACCAATTGAAACCTTCTACTGCAATGCCTGCAAAATTAACTGTATTTGAAATGCGATTGATTTTTGTTTTCTTAGCCATTCTACTAAACCCTCCATGTTAAAATGTATATCTTATTTTAATATTATAACACTTTATAAACTTACGATTGATGTATAAATGTCTAATGTTGTTTGAAATATAAGATGTACACAATATTGAAATATGATAACATAAGCGATGTTCATATAAAAATAGTACGATTGTATATATGGGATGGAGTGGTACAAAATGATTAAATGTGTTTGTTTAGTAGTTGAATATAATGAGTATTTATTGCTCGTTCAAGCTAGAAATAGAAAAAAGTATTATTTCCCTGGTGGTAAGATAGATGCGGGTGAATCACATAAAGAAGCGCTAAAAAGAGAAGTACAAGAAGAATTACAAATTGATTTACCAGAGTCATCTTTTGTCTATCTTCAAACAGTCGTTGGAGAAGCATATCCTCAGAAAAATACACAAACAGAACTGAATTGTTACCGTACTACAGTGAATATAAATTGGGATGCGATTGAACCTGACAAGGAAATTACAGATATGCAATGGATGCATAAATCAGAACGTCATAAAATAGCGCCAGCAGTTTTAACTTGGATTGATACACAATCAGAACATTGTGAAACTATTAACCTTGTACCTTATGAAGAGACACTTATTTCAGAAATAAAACAATTCAATATCACAGCAGAAGATAGAAAGTTTACAAAAAGCCCTGAAGAAAATATTGAGCTTGCTACTAACGATGGAGAGCGTCACCCGACATTGGTATATAATGCTAGGTCAGAATGCGTTGGTTTCTTTACATTGCATGAAGGGGAGGGCGTTGTACCTTATTCAAACAATAAAAGCTCGATATTTTTCAGATCATTTAGCATTGATTCGAATTATCGAGGTCATGGTTATGGCAAACAAGTCATTCAATCGCTACCAAAATATTTAAGGCAATATTTTCCTGATGTTGATGAAATCTATTTGACAGTAAATACTGATAATGAAATAGCTCAAAAATTATATCAACAATATTGCTACCAAAACGTAGGAACCTCACAGTTAGAAGGGCGACCAGTATATATTTTGAAACAAAATTTATAAAAAATGAATCAGAGCGTCAAATAACTTAACACAGTGTGTTATCTTATTTGACGCATTTTTGTGATCTGATTTGTTAGGGGGTATGATCTTCTACAAAGGAGTGAGCAATATGAATATGAATGATACATTATTTTTGTTTTTTTGTACGTTATTAGTATGGTTAATGACCCCAGGATTGAGTTTGTTTTACGGAGGTTTAGTGCAGTCTAAAAATGTTTTGAACACAGTGATGCAAAGTATGTCTGCTATTGTAGTTGTTACATTTGCTTGGATAATACTCGGTTTTAGTTTGAGTTTCGGTTCAGGAAATATAATCTTAGGCGATTTTACATATTTGGGATTACAACATGTTGGATTTGATACTCAAACGGAAATGGCATCACACGTACCTCTAGGATTATTTATGTTATTTCAAATGATGTTTTGTACAATTGCTGTTTCGATATTATCTGGTTCAATTGCAGAAAAAATGAAGTTTATACCTTATCTTATTTTTGTGTTTTTATGGGTGATTTTAGTATATAGTCCTGTAGCGCATTGGGTGTGGGGTGGGGGTTGGATTGATCAACTTGGTGCGATAGATTATGCTGGTGGGACCGTAGTACATATCACTTCCGGTGTTTCGGGACTAGTGTTAGCAGTGATGATAGGTGCAGGCAAAAACTTTGATAAACGACCACCACATAACCTTATTATTTCATTAATAGGTGGTATATTCGTATGGATTGGTTGGTATGGGTTTAATGTAGGGAGTGCGTTAACATTTGATCATATCGCAATGACATCATTTATTAATACTGTGTTAGCAGCGAGCGCAGGCTCATTAGGGTGGTCGATTATAGAATATTGGATGAAAAAGACGACGAGTTTAATCGGTATGTTGTCTGGAATGCTAGCAGGTTTAGTAGCAATCACACCTGCAGCAGGGTTTGTTGATTATACGAGTGCTATATTAATTGCGTTTATAGGTGGCTTATGTTGTTATTTTGCGATTAATTATATCAAAGTGAAATTAAAATATAATGATGCTTTAGATGCATTTGGAATCCATGGTATCGGAGGTATTATCGGTGCGATATTAACGGGCGTATTCCAATCACAAAAAGTTAATGATGGTATTCCGAATGGTTTGCTATTTGGTGGTAATATACAGGCGGTAATGGTTCAAATATTGGCAGTAATCGTAACAATTATATTTAGTGGATTAGTTACATATATTATCGCAAAAATAATTGGCCTATTTAGCGAGCTTGCTGCGGGTGAAGTTGAAGAAGAACAAGGTCTAGACTATGTTGTTCATGGGGAAAATGCATATTTCAGTGGTGAATTGAATAAATTGAATAGACGTTTTTAAGATTTCATGTTTACGAAATAATATATGATGTGATATCTGAAATGCAAGTTGGAAAATTTAATATATTAAAGACCTATCGAGATATAGACGTAAATATATGTTCTAATCCCGATAGGTTCAAGTTAAAATTGTTGGTTATTTTGTGTTACTGATGTCTTTTGCTTTTTAATTAAAATGGAGGTTAACCATGCTGTAATTGGAATGCTAATGGCTACAGCAATTCCACCTAACAGAATTGAAATAAATTCTTGAGCAAAAATTTTCGAATTAATTATGTGGCCAAATGAATAATTAAGTTTGAAGAACCAGAAAAATAATGTCAGTTGACCACCAAAATAAGCTAAGTAAATGGTGTTTGCTGAAGTTGCTAATATTTCTCTGCCAACGCGCATACCAGATTGGAATAGTTCTTTCTGAGTTAATTCAGGATTTGTTTCGTTTAATTCGCACATTGGAGAACTTATCGTAATCGCTAAATCAATTACTGCTGCAATGACTGCCAACACAATTGTAAAGACCATGAATTTGACCATGTCGATACCGATATTCATGGAAAATATATAAGTCTCGTCTTGTTCTTCTGTCGTAAAGCCTTGTAAATCACCGATTGAAACAGAAAAATAAATTGCCAAGATTAATATTACTGTAGTTAAAATCGTCGCATAAAATGCAGCTTTGGTTTTAGTGTTATAACTATTCAACATAAATAAGTTACATGCTGCGATAATAATACAGAATATAAGTGTGACTAGATAAATCGGTGCCCCAAATATAATGATGACAATTGCGATTAATAGGGTGACGAAGTTCAAGAACAGTGTCATATAAGAAATGAGTCCTTTTTTACCACCGAAGATAAGCATTAATACCAGCAATATTAGACCTAAAATTGTTATAGCGCTCATTGGTTAGCACCTCTCATTCTAAACCATAGTTGCATCAATAAGATTGTAATCGGAATTGTTAGTACGATGCCAATACCTCCTGTGATTGCCCGGGAAATTTCAAGTGACCAATTCATAGAAATAGTATATGTAATGGTGTTTGCATTTTTTAAGTATATGAGTAGCATTGGTAAGCTACCTGATAAATACGAAAAGAGTAAGATATTTGTCATAGTGCCCATGATATCTTGCCCGATATTACGCCCAGCTAACGCCCAACGCGTCATACTGATGTCTGGTGTACGCCGTAAAATTTCGGCCATACCACTTGCGATAGTTATCGCGACATCCATTACAGCACCTAAGGTACCAATTAATACAGAAGAGAGAAATACTTCTTTAGGTGGTAACGTTAAAAAGCTCATAGTTTCAAACTTTATACCTGAACCGTCAGTGAAATGTATAACTAATTGTGTAATGCCGACGCAAATGAATGTACCGAGTAATGTACTGATAATTGTAATGAGTGTTCGCCATTGCCAACCTGTAACTAAGATTAAAGTTAATATAGTTGAAATGAAAATGCCGATACTCATCAAACCGAATAAACTGATGTTAGGGTACTGATTATGAATGTAAATGGCTAAGACAACGACCATTGTATTAATCACTAACGATAAAATTGATTGTAAACCGATTTTTCTTCCCACTAGCAATACAGTTAATAAAAACAAACCTGTAATGGCGACAATTAGGCTATCGCGTTTCTTTTCAGTGATATATGCACTATTCAGTTTATCGTCAATATGTAGCAGGACTTTATCGTTGGTGGAATAAGCTTCACTGTCTGCTTGTGACTCAATGTATTGATTTTGAATAGTAGTCGTTTTACCTTCGTATTTTCCGTTGAGTATTTTGATTGTTAATTGTTCTTTATGTTTCGTATCTTTGTTATGATGTTCATCTGTAATTTGGGATGTAGATTTATTTTCAATATTGATAACTTGACCTATAGGTATATCGTAAAATTTAGCATTCACGAAAGTGAAAATAAAAACTCCTAAAAATATGATGCAAAAAGCAAAGACAACCCAATTAAAAGGGCGCTTCAATATTTTTTTAGCTGAATTCAAGCTGACTCAATCCTCTCTATATTTTAGACAATGTGATTATACGCCCCAGTTTTGTTGAATTCAAAGATTTATAGGCTATAGTTTTGAGTCTGCATTAATGATAAGTCGCACTACGACTTAATAATTGCTCTATAGTTGTAAGCATCAATTGTAAATCGTTTTTACGATTGTCTTGCCGAACGATACTACAAATCGTACGTCTTAACTCTGTGTGTTCTAGCGAAATATCTACCCATTTTTGCGGGTTTTTATCTAGAAGATGGTATGAGGGGGCGATGATGTAACCACGTTCTTTATTAAGTAAATATTGTGCGAGTTGTGTGTGTGTAACTGTACGTATTGGTGTTTCGACTACCTTTTCTAATGTTTGTCTGATGTTATGAGGTAAGGCGTAGAGTTCGTAAATCATTTTATTTGAAAATTGTATTAACGGTGGGTTAGTTGCCATGGTAATGGGATCATCTTTTGGAACATAGATATGAAAATTTTCTTCGAATAAAGGGTTAATCTTTAATGAAGGGTTTTTCTTAAGGTTATGCTTCAACTCTGTAAAAGCAATATCGATTTGATCGGTGAGTAAAGCATTGAGTATGTCATTTTCTTCCATTAGAATGGGTTCAACTACTGAATCACTTTTATTTTCAAAGGCTTGGATTAATAAAGTTAGTACTTGAGAAATATAACTTTCGACATAACCTATGCGAATGATAAAGTGGTTTGACTCAGATTGGTTATGAAATAAGCGTATAGTTTCATCAAGTTGATCGATAATCTTAGTCGCTTCTGTAAACAAATGCTTACCTTCATCAGTAAGGTGAATATTACGTCCTTCTCTTTTAAATAATGTAACTTGTAATTCTTTTTCGAGTTGCGTGATTTGTCGACTGATGGCAGATTGTGCAATGTCTAATTCAAGTGCAGCTTCTGACAAGTGCTCTCTTTTAGCTACTTCTATAAAATATTTTAATTGTTTTATTTCCATAGTTAATAACTCCTATTCCAAATCATTCTAATAATTAGAATGATATCATCTAATTTATATATTGAACAGATTAATCAACTGCTATATAGTTTACTTACTTAATTTAATATTCAGAATTTTCGTAAAAGAGGTGAGGGTCATGCTTGAATATGGTGAAAAAGTAGGCTTATATGATGGCCGCGAAGAACATGATGCATGTGGTATAGGGTTTTATGCCAATATGGATAATCAGAGAAATCACGAGATTGTTGAAAAATCATTAGAAATGTTACGTAGGTTAGATCATCGTGGGGGGATTGGTGCTGATGGTATTACTGGCGACGGTGCCGGTATTATGACAGAAGTGCCTTATGAATACTTTGCAACAAAAGTTGACTTTGATTTACCGGCTGAAGGTAAATATGCGGTTGGAATGTTTTTTACTAATGAGAAGATAGCTGATTCTCAACATGAAGCGCAATTTAATGCTCACTTTGAAGCAGAAGGCTTAAGTGTCATTGGTTATAGAGATGTTCCTGTAGATACGAATGCAATAGCATCGCACGTAGTTGAAACTATGCCGCATATACAACAAGTGTTTGTTGCGTTAAACGATGTATCACACATAGAAAGAACATTGTTTTTAGCGCGTAAACAAATTGAAAATTACGCTAATCAACAACGTTTAAACTTATATTTTACAAGCTTATCTCATAGAACAATTGTGTACAAAGGATGGCTACGTTCAGATCAAATAAAAGCGTTATACCAAGATTTGAATCATGAGACTTATGTTTCAAAGTTAGGGCTTGTGCATTCACGTTTTAGTACAAATACGTTTCCAAGTTGGAAACGTGCACATCCTAACAGATTGCTCATGCATAATGGTGAGATTAATACTATAAAAGGTAATGTGAACTGGATGAGAGCAAGACAAAATGATTTAATAGCAACAATATTTGGTGACGATAAAGATAAGATTAAGGAAATTGTAGATGAAGATGGTAGTGACTCTGCCATTGTAGATAATGCATTAGAATTTTTATCGTTAGCTATGGAACCTGAAAGAGCAGCGATGTTGATGATTCCAGAACCTTGGTTATACAATGAAGCTAATGATGCTAATGTACGCTCATTTTATGAGTTTTATAGTTATCTTATGGAACCGTGGGATGGTCCTACAATGATTTCTTTTTGTAACGGAGATAAGATTGGTGCGTTAACGGATAGAAATGGTTTGAGACCAGGACGCTATACGATTACGAAAGATAATTATATTGTCTTTTCTTCGGAGGTCGGTGTGGTAGATGTACCAGAAGATAATGTAGTGTTTAAAGGTCAATTAAACCCAGGGAAGTTGTTGCTGGTTGATTTCAAACAAAATAAAGTAATAGAAAATAACGAATTGAAAGCGCGTATCGCAGATGAACATCCATATGAAAGTTGGTTGAATCAGTTCAAAGTAGATTTAGGATTGGCTAAAGTATCGTATCAAAATTCTGCATGGAGCGATGAAAGTTTAACGCGTTTACAAAAACAATTCGCTTATACAAAAGAAGAAATGGACAAATACCTGACTGAAATTGTTGAAAATAAGAAAGACCCAATAGGTGCAATGGGGTACGATGTGCCGATTGCGGCTTTAAATGAAAAAGATGAAACATTATTTAATTATTTCAAGCAATTATTTGCGCAAGTTACGAATCCACCTATCGATGCTTACCGTGAAAAAATAGTTACGAGTGAACTATCTTATTTAGGTAGCGAAGGGAATTTATTGAATCCGAATGAAGACGTATTGAACCGTATTCAATTAGTACGACCAGTTTTAACAGAAGCGCAACTAGAAGTCATTGAGCAGAGTAAATTTAATGTTACGCATTTATCTACGATTTATCAAAATGATTTAGAGGAAGCTTTAGAGGAATTAGGAGATAAAGCGATTTATGCTGTGAAAAAAGGCAAAGAAATCATAGTATTAGATGATCGTGAATTAGTGAATGCTAATGAAGGATATGCGATGCCGATGCTGTTAGCAGTGAGTCATATTCACCAGTTGTTGATAAGAGAAGGATTGCGCATGCGCACGAGTATAGTAGCCTTGTCAGGAGAAACAAGAGAAGTACATCATGTTGCTTGCTTGTTAGGATATGGAGCAAACGCGATTGTACCTTATTTAGCACAACGTACGATTGAGCAGTTAGTGCGAAATCAACGTTTAGAAGGGGGTATTTCTGAAAATGTTCAAACCTATACAGATACATTATCTGAAGGTGTGATAAAAGTTATGGCTAAAATGGGTATTTCTACTGTTCAAAGTTATCAAGGGGCACAAATTTTTGAAGCAGTAGGCTTATCATCTGAAGTTGTTGAAAAATATTTCACAGGTACACAAACTAAACTTTCAGGTATATCCATAGATATGATAGATAAGGAAAATAAAGCAAGACAAACACCTACCAGTAAATATATTGAATCAGGAAGTACATTCCAATGGCGTAAACAAGGTCAACACCATGCCTTTAATCCGACATCTATTCATTTGTTGCAACATGCATGTAGATTAAATGATTATGAAAAATTCAAATCATTTTCATATGAAGTTAATCATAAACGCACTGATCACGTTCGTCACTTGATGGAATTTAAAAAGCAAAAAGCTATTGATATCAGTGAAGTTGAGCCTGCAAGTGCCATTGTTCAACGTTTTAATACAGGGGCAATGAGTTATGGTTCAATTTCTGAAGAAGCGCATCAAACATTAGCTGAAGCGATGAACCGAATGGGTGGTAAAAGTAATAGCGGTGAAGGTGGGGAAAATCCGGAACGCTATATTGTAGATGAAGAAGGTCGTAATCGTTCTAGTGCAATTAAGCAAGTTGCATCCGGTCGTTTTGGTGTGACGAGTGATTATTTACAACATGCCAAAGAAATACAAATCAAAGTTGCGCAAGGCGCTAAACCAGGGGAAGGCGGACAATTACCGGGTACTAAAGTATATCCGTGGATAGCTGAAGTAAGGGGTTCAACACCAGGTATAGGTTTAATATCACCACCGCCACATCACGATATTTATTCAATAGAAGATTTAGCACAATTAATACATGATTTAAAAAATGCAAATAAAGACGCAAACATTACGGTGAAACTTGTGTCCAAAACAGGTGTAGGTACAATTGCGGCTGGTGTTGCTAAAGCATACGCAGATAAGATTGTTATTAGTGGATATGACGGAGGTACAGGTGCTTCTCCTAAAACGAGTATTCAACATGCAGGGGTGCCATGGGAAATTGGTCTAGCGGAAACGCATCAAACTCTAATGATGAACGGTTTAAGATCAAGAGTGAAAGTAGAAACCGATGGCAAGTTACTTACAGGTAAAGATGTTGCTTATGCATGTGCGCTAGGTGCTGAAGAATTTGGTTTTGCTACTGCGCCATTAGTAGTACTCGGATGTATTATGATGCGTGTCTGTCATAAGGATACTTGTCCTGTAGGTATTGCTACACAGAACCAAGATTTAAGAGCCTTGTTTAACGGTAGAGCGGATCATGTAGTTAATTTTATGCACTTTGTTGCTGAAGAATTGCGTGAGATACTAGCTGAACTTGGATTGAAATCTGTAGACGAACTTGTAGGTAGAACGGATTTATTAACACGTAAGAACAATCTAGCTAACAGTCGTCCTAAAGCAGCATCGATGAATGTTGAAGCATTGTTGTATCAACACGAAGGTGAAAGATTTAAAAAAGTAGAGCAAAACCACCATCTCGACGAAGGCTTTGATTTAACAGGATTTTATCCAGATGCTAAAGCTGCGATTGAAAGTGGTCAATTATTTAGTGGTCAATATCAATTGAAAAACGAACAACGTGATGTAGGTGTTATCACTGGTAGCGCCATTACAAGAGCACATGGTAAAGACGGACTGCCTGAAGATTCGATTTATGCTGAGACTGTTGGTCATGCAGGTCAAAGTTTAGGGGCTTATACACCAAGTGGTTTAACGATTCATCACACAGGAGACGCTAATGATTATGTAGGTAAAGGTTTATCTGGTGGTAAAGTGATTGTTAAGGCGCCAAACCAACAACGTGAAGACGAAATTATCGTGGGTAATGTTTGTTTTTATGGTGCTTCTCATGGTAAAGCTTTTATAAGTGGTAAAGCTGGAGAACGTTTTTGTATTAGAAATAGTGGTGTGCAAGTAGTTGTTGAAGGTATTGGTGATCATGGTCTTGAATATATGACTGGTGGTAGAGTTGTTGTGTTAGGTGATGTAGGTAAAAACTTTGGCCAAGGTATGAGTGGCGGTGTGAGTTATATCTTCCCGTCTGATATAGAGCAATTTAAATCAGAAAATAAATTAGACAGCTTAGATTTCGATTTCATTACTGTCGAAGAAGAATATGATGTTTTGAAATCTATGTTAGAAGAACATGTGAAGTATACAAATAGTACGAAGGCGAAAAATATTTTAGCTAACTTTGAACATGTTGCAGATAAAGTCGTTAAAGTAATTCCTAAAGACTATAAACTAATGATGCAAAAAATCGATTTACAAAAGCAAAATTCAACAGAACTTGATCAAGCTTTATTAAATGCTTTTAATGACAAGCGCAAATATATAGAATCAGAGCAACAATTGACTGCCGTATATTAATTGTAGAAGGGGGATTTATCATGGGCGAATTCAAAGGATTTATGAATTATGACAAACAACAATTGCACGAGTTGTCTTTGGTTGATCGTTTGAAGAGTCACGATGCGTTTCAGCAAAGATTTACGAAAGACGAAGCGGCGCAACAAGGTGCTCGTTGTATGGATTGTGGTACACCATTTTGCCAAACCGGAGAACCATTTGGTAGAGAAACCATTGGTTGTCCTATAGGTAATTATATTCCAGAATGGAACGACCTTGTTTATAGACAAGATTTCAAAACTGCCTATGAACGGTTGAACGAAACGAATAACTTCCCTGAATTTACAGGGCGTGTTTGTCCAGCGCCTTGTGAACAATCTTGTGTCATGAAGATTAATCGTGAATCAGTTGCTATTAAAGGGATTGAAAGAACTATTATAGATGAAGCTTTTGAAAATGGTTGGGTAAAACCGACAGTACCAGAGTATCGTAAAGACGAATCAATAGCTATAGTAGGCAGTGGTCCAGCTGGTTTAACTGCTGCAGATGAATTAAATAAATTAGGATACAACGTAACAGTCTACGAGCGTGCGCACGAAGCTGGAGGATTGTTGATGTATGGTATACCTAATATGAAATTAGATAAAGATGTAGTACGTCGCCGAATAAAAGTGATGAAAGAATCTGGTATACGTTTTGAAACTGATACAGAAATTGGCGTGGATATTAGCAAAGAAACGCTTAACAAGCAATATGATGCAATTATTTTATGTACCGGTTCACAAAACGCAAGAGATTTACCTTTAGAAGGACGCATGGGATTAGGTATTCACTTTGCGATGGATTATTTAACAGAACAAGGTCAGTATTTAAATGGTGAAATCGATGAACCATCTATTTCTGCCGAAGGTAAAAATGTGGTCGTAATCGGAGCAGGAGATACAGGAGCAGACTGTGTGGCTACTGCATTGCGTGAAAATTGTAAATCAATCGTACAATTTAATAAATATACAAAACAACCAGAAGAAATTGAATTTGATGAGAATACGTATTGGCCGTTGGCAATGCCTGTATTTAAAATGGATTATGCACATAAAGAATATAAATCACGCTTTGGTTTTGAGCCACGTGCTTATGGTGTGCAAACAATGCGCTATGATGTGGATAGAATTGGTAATGTCAAAGGTGTCTATACACAAATTCTCGAAGAAACTGATGAAGGCATGGTAGTTGTAGATGGTACTGAGCGCCATTGGCCAGCGGATTTAGTACTGCTGTCTATAGGTTTTGTAGGTACTGAAACAACAGTGCCACATGCTTTTAATATTCAAACAGAACGCAATAAAATTGTAGCTGATAACAAAGATTTTAGAACAAACCAACCGCACATATTCGCTGCAGGCGATGCTAGAAGAGGACAAAGTTTAGTTGTATGGGCGATACAAGAGGGTAGAGCGGTAGCAGATTCTGTAGATTCTTATTTAAATGAAAAAACATTAGTGTAACTTTGTAATTTTGATTGACTTTTACAAATGGCTATAATATGATGAGTATTGTGTTTGGAGGAATACCCAAGTCCGGCTGAAGGGATCGGTCTTGAAAACCGACAGGGGCTTAACGGCTCGCGGGGGTTCGAATCCCTCTTCCTCCGCCATTATATTTTTAAAACCAAGACTAATGAATAGATGAGGCAAGTATTCAATCTCGTATTGAATGCTTGCCTTTTTTGATGTGCTTTTTAAGACTGCATGATTATATAGTAAGGTATCTAGAAAATTATGTTTATCCGTTCTTTGCTGAATAAGGAATTTAAAGTTATAAAATCAAAATGGTAACTTTTCAACGAAAAAGAAATGTGTTTTGATGAAGAATGAACAGTTGATAACTAAGTGAAAGGCGTTAGATTGCTATCTCTCACTTTTAGTAATAATACAGTTTGTTATGGCCTTTTGTACGATGGGGTAAAAGTTTTGTATATATTTTTATGAAAGCCTTTGCAAAACTTGTCTAGACAAGTTATAATTTCTGTAATGTTAAAAGTATAAGGGAGTGGATCGTCATGGCCGTTAAAAAGAAAGATGTGCAAGATATAGTCGAAGCTGTTGGGGGCAAAGATAATTTGGACACAGCAACACACTGTGTTACACGTTTGAGACTTGTCTTGAAAGACGATGATAAAGTGGACAAAGACCGATTGAGTAATAACGATTTAGTGAAAGGCCAGTTCAAAGCAGATAACCAATATCAAATAGTTATTGGGCCGGGAACGGTAGACGAAGTCTATAAGCAACTGATAGCAGAAACGGGGATTAGTGAGTCATCTAAAGATGATGCAAAGGCGGCAGCAGCTAAAAAGGGGAATCCTATTCAAAGATTGATTAAGTTATTAGGGGATATCTTTATACCAATCTTGCCAGCAATCGTAACTGCTGGTTTACTTATGGGAATTAATAATTTACTCACAATGGAAGATTTATTTGGACCGAAACCACTTGTTGAACAATTTCCACAATTGGGCGATATCTCAAATATTATTAACGTCATTGCTAGTACAGCTTTCATATTTTTACCAGCATTGATTGGTTGGAGTAGTATGCGTGTGTTTGGAGGAAGTCAAATACTTGGTTTAGTGTTAGGTTTGATTTTAATGAACCCACAGCTTGTTTCGCAGTATGATATTGCAAAAGGTAACATTCCTACTTGGGATATTTTTGGTTTAGAAATCAAGCAACTAAATTATCAAGGACAAGTGTTGCCGATTTTACTTGCAGCATATGTTTTAGCTCAAATTGAAAAATTCTTAAATAAACATATTCATGATTCAATTAAAATGTTAGTTGTTGGTCCAATTGCATTACTAATAACAGGATTCTTAGCATTTATTGTTATTGGTCCTGTAGCGTTATGGCTAGGTACTGGCATTACAAATGGTGTGACGTTCGTCTTTGAACATGCTGGTTGGTTAGGTGGCGCTATTTATGGTTTATTATACGCACCACTTGTTATTACAGGATTACATCATATGTTCTTGGCTGTTGATTTCCAACTTATGGGTAGTGAGCTCGGTGGAACATACTTATGGCCAATTTTGGCGATATCTAATATTTGTCAGGGGTCAGCAGCATTCGGCGCTTGGTTTGTTTATAGAAGACGTAAAATGGGCAAAGAACAAGGTTTGGCAATGACTTCTGGTGTTTCAGGTTTCTTAGGGGTGACGGAACCGGCATTATTTGGTGTCAATTTACCATTGAAATATCCGTTTGTCGCAGCGATATCAACATCTTGTGTGTTAGGAGCAATCATTGGTGCAACGCGCGTGCTTGGTAGTGTTGGTGTCGGTGGCGTTCCTGCTTTCATCTCAATTAAAAGCGAGTATTGGGGTATCTACCTTGTATGTACCTTCTTAGCAATTGTGGTTCCGGCAATTCTAACGGTATTCTTGTCAAAATTTAGTAAAGATAAAGCAAAAGAAATGGTAGAAGAATAAGCATTCTAAAGCAATACAACTAAACTCGCTAAAACGACTTAGCGGGTTTTTCTTCTTTAAATAATATAAGTAAAGGTGGTAATTCCATGAGTCAAAGTGATTGGAGAAAGTCAGTAGTTTATCAAATATATCCGAAATCATTTAATGACACGACAGGTAATGGTGAAGGTGATTTGAAAGGAATCATTGAAAAGTTAGATTATTTACAGTATTTAGGTGTAGACTACATTTGGTTAACACCAGTGTATGAATCTCCAATGAATGATAATGGTTATGACATTAGTGATTATTATAAAATAAATGAGAAGTTCGGCACGATTGAAGATTTAGAAACACTTGTTGCTGAAGCTCATAAACGTGATTTAAAGATAATGATGGATATTGTTATAAATCACACATCTACAGAACACGAATGGTTTAAACAAGCATACGCTGATAGCGATAGTGAATATAGAGATTACTATTTCTTTAAAAGGTCATCTGATGCTCAACCACCAACAAATTGGGAATCGAAATTTGGAGGGAATGCGTGGAAATACGATGAAAAGACAGATGCGTATTATTTACATTTGTTTGATGTAACACAAGCGGATTTGAACTGGGATAACCCCAAAGTAAGGTACGCATTATATGATATTATCAATTATTGGATAGACTTCGGTATAGATGGCTTCCGTTTTGATGTTATTAACCTAATTTCAAAAGGTGAATTTAAAAATTCTGAAAAAATTGGTAAAGAATTCTATACAGACGGTCCACATGTACATGAATATTTACATGAAATGAATGAGTGTACTTTTGGAGGTAAAGAATTAATGACTGTGGGTGAGATGTCTTCCACAACGATTGATCATTGTATAAAATATACGGCGCCTGAACGTCAAGAGTTGAATAGCGTTTTCAATTTCCATCATCTTAAAGTGGATTACGTTAATGGCGAAAAATGGTCAAATGCAAAATTAGACTTTCATAAATTGAAAGATATACTAATGGAATGGCAACTGGGTATTTATGAAGGTGGGGGTTGGAACGCAATTTTTTGGTGTAATCATGATCAACCGCGTGTTGTTTCGCGTTTTGGAAATGATACTAATGAAACGTTACGTAAACAAAGCTCTAAGATGCTGGCAACAGTATTGCATATGATGCAAGGGACACCATATATATATCAAGGGGAAGAAATAGGTATGACGGATCCTGGTTTTGCTAGTATTGACCAGTACAGAGATATAGAATCGTTAAACGCTTATAATAATATGAAGCGAGCTGGTTATGATGAAGATGAAATATTAACAATATTAGGTCAAAAATCTAGAGATAACTCACGAACACCTGTACAGTGGACGAGCGAGGAAAATGCAGGATTTACTACAGGAACACCTTGGATAGATATTCCTCATAATTTTGATCAAATCAATGTTGAAGCTGCTATTGAAGATGATCAATCTGTTTTGCATACTTACAGAGATTTAATTCGCTTGCGTCATGAATACGATATTATAACTTATGGTAGTATTGAACCATTGTACATGGAACACGATGAGTTATTTGTATATAAACGACATTATAAAGGTGAAACTTGGTTAGTTGTGGCGAACTTTTCAAAAGAAAGTGTTGCTATACCAGAGGACTTAAATGTTGAAGGTCGAGTGATGATGCAACATGGTAATATCTCGGATGGGCTGATAGATGGTTTTGGTGCAATAGTTGTAGCACAATAATTTATAAAAGGATAGTGAGTGAGCGCATATGGCACAAAAAAAGTTTATTACAATATATGAAACTTTGCGAGCAGACATCATCGAATCGCGCATATCTTATGGTACACAATTACCGTCAGAATATGAACTGGTAGAAACTTATGATGCGTCACGTGAAACTGTCCGTAAAGCTTTGAATTTATTAGTGAGAGATGGAATGATACAAAAAATTCGTGGTAAAGGTTCGGTTGTAATATATCAAGGACTAACAGAATTTCCATTTGCAGATTTAACGAGCTTTCGAGAAGTTCAACAAGGGTTAGGATTACAACATGAAACTGAAGTGAAAGTTTTAGAGCGAATACCTGCAGGGGATGTGCCAAGGGTGAAGGAAGCTTTAAATGTTACCCAAAGCACAGTATTGTGGCATGTTATTCGTACTAGGAAGATTAATGACAAAGTAAAGATAATTGATGAAGATTATTTAATAGAAGCAATTGTTCCAGGTTTGACCTGGGATATTGTAAAAACGTCTCTATATGCATATGTAGAGAATGTGCTAGGATTAGATATTAGTTATTCTAATAAATCAATAACATTTGAAGCTTTTGGTGACTTAGAGTATGAGATGTTTGGTGATGTAGCGCCACCTTATACAGCTACTGTACGGGGGATTGTACATCTCAAAGATACTACACAATTCCAATATAATATTTCTAGGCATTTAGCTACAGAGTTTAAATTCAAAGATTTCTCAAGGCGTCACAAAATATAATATTTATTTATAAGATGACCGTTTTGTGAATGGTTCTAATAATCTATTTGTTAAATGAAAAGCTAATGCTTGCATTCAGATAGAAGAATATAGTATGATATATTTTGCCGTGCTAGGTGGGGAGGTAGCGGTTCCCTGTACTCGAAATCCGCTTTACGCGAGACTGAATTCCTTTGCTAAGGGTACGTTTTTGTAAAGTCTGCCCAAAGCACGTAGTGTTTGAAGATCTCGGTCCTATGCAATATGAACCCATGAACCATGTCAGGTCCTGACGGAAGCAGCATTAAGTGGATCATCGTATGTGCCGTAGGGTTGCCGAGATTTAGCTGTCGACTTTGGTTACGTTTATGATACGTATTCGAAGCGAAGGTGCACGGTTTTAATTTTAAAAAATAATTAAATTCAAATATACATATATAAAGAGTGACTTCTTTTGATAGCAGTCGCTCTTTTTTTATATTAAAATATAAGCAATGCTTTAATGTTGTTTTAGTATCCGTACAAATGGAATGTGCTAACTGATGTTATAATGTTTAAAAATAAAACTAAACGTTTTGAGGGGGTAGCCATGCAAATTTACTTAAGTACTTTAACTGAAAATGATTATGATACAAGTTTAGATGCTATTGAAGCGGCTTTTTTAGATGTGGCAGAATCAAATCACGATGAACAAGAATTAGTGAAAATGTTGAGGAAAGCACCTGAATATAATTATGAACTAGAGGTTGTAGCTAAAAATGATGACGGTGAAGTCATAGGTCACATCATGTTATCTGAAATTGCAATTATAAGTGGAGACGACCGTTATACCGCTTTAGCATTAGCGCCATTATCTGTATTAGCAGATTATAGAGGGAAAGGTATAGGCAAAGCGCTGATTCAAGCGGTTGAAGAACGGGCTAAAGCACAAGACTATAGTACGATTATTGTATTGGGAGACCCATCATATTATGGTAAGTTTGGTTATGAAGAGGCACAAAATTTTGAGATTTCTAATCCGTTTGATGTACCGTCGGAATTCTTTATGGTTAAATTTTTATGGGATCAATTACTTGAACAACCAAAAGGTGATGTAATTTATCCTGAAGCTTTTAACTAATATTCAAAGTGGAAAATACAATGCTATAATGATTGGTGAATGTAATTGGAGGTGCGAAAGTGAATTATCAAGCTTTATATAGAATGTTCCGACCGCAAAGTTTCGATGATGTTGTAGGACAGGAACATGTTACCAAAACACTACGCAATGCGATTTCAAAAAATAAACAATCACATGCTTATATATTTAGCGGGCCTAGGGGTACTGGGAAAACAAGTATTGCCAAAGTGTTTGCCAAAGCTATTAATTGTCTTGAGCGTGCAGATGGAGAACCTTGTAATGAATGTGCGATTTGTAAAGGTATCACTCGTGGTACAAACTCAGACGTTATTGAAATTGATGCAGCTAGTAATAATGGTGTGGATGAAATTAGAAATATTAGAGATAAAGTTAAATATGCACCTAGTGAATCGAAATTTAAAGTTTATATCATAGATGAAGTACACATGCTTACGACTGGCGCGTTTAACGCATTGCTTAAAACATTGGAAGAACCGCCAGCACATGCGATTTTTATATTGGCGACAACAGAACCTCACAAAATTCCGCCTACAATTATCTCAAGAGCACAGAGATTTGATTTTAAAGCAATTAGTCAAAATGAAATTGTAGAAAGATTGAAATTCGTAGCAGAAGAACAACAAATTGATTATGATGAAACGGCATTAGATTTTATAGCGAAAGCTTCTGAAGGTGGTATGCGTGATGCACTAAGTATTATGGACCAAGCTATTGCTTTTGGTGATGAACACTTGACCTTAGAAGATGCTTTGAATGTCACGGGTAGTGTAGATGCGAAAGCGTTAGATGAATTATTTAGAAAGGTTGTAGAGGGGGATGTAAGAAACGCCTTTGCAACTTACCATAAATTTGTGTCTCAGGGTAAAGAAGTAAATCGCTTGATTAATGATATGATTTATTTTGTTAGAGATACGATTATGAATAAAACTTCTAATGAAGAAACTGAATATGATGCATTAATGCATTTTGAGTTAGATGTACTATACAAAATGATAGATGTTATTAACGATACACTTGTATCGATTCGTTTCAGTGTGAATCAAAGTGTACATTTTGAAGTATTATTAGTAAAATTAGCTGAAATGATTAAAGAAACACCTGAACATGTTCGAACAGTTGCTACAACAGGTGTTGCAACAGAACCTAATAATGATGTATTGCTACAAAGAATGGAACAACTTGAAAATGAGCTTAAATCAATTAGGGCAAATGGTATAGCGACAAGTACATCACCGCAGCAAACAAAGCGTGTTTCTAGCAAAGGTGGACAATCTAAAAATGCCTTTTCAATGCAACAAATTGCCAAAGTTTTAGATAAAGCAAATAAAGATGATATCAAACAATTGAAAGAGCATTGGCAAGAAGTTGTCGATCATGCCAAAAATAATGATATGAAATCTTTAGTTAGCTTGTTACAGAATTCTGAACCAGTGGCAGCTAGTGAGACCCATGTGCTTATCAAATTTGAGGAAGAGATTCATTGTGAAATTGTTAATAAAGATGATGAAAAACGAGAGAACATCGAAAATGTTGTTTGTAATATTATAAATAAAACAGTTAAAGTAGTTGGGGTGCCAGCAGATCAATGGATGAGAGTGAGAACAGAATATCTTCAAAATAGAAAAACTGGTTCAACAACAGAAGCGGGAAATGACGAACAAACTACGACTCAAATACCTGATGAAGTAGATGTTGTTCAAAAAGCAAAAGACTTATTCGGTGAAAGTACTGTAAATGTTATAGATGAAGAGTGATACATGACAATGTTCAAAAAGGCATGTATAATGAGACAAAAGATAAATCACAACAAAGTGATGTAAAAGTTTTAAGGAGGATATAATTATGCGCGGTGGCGGAAATATGCAACAAATGATGAAACAAATGCAAAAAATGCAAAAGAAAATGGGCGAAGAGCAAGAAAAGCTTAAAGAAGAAAAAGTGCAAGGTACAGCTGGTGGCGGTATGGTAACTGTAACTGTATCAGGTCATAAAGAGGTATTAGATGTAGAAATTAAAGAAGAAGCGGTAGATCCAGATGACATTGAAATGTTACAAGACTTAGTGATTGCTGCTACAAATGAAGCAATGAATAAAGCAGATGAACTTACGCAAGAACGTTTAGGTAAGCACACGCAAGGCTTAAACATTCCTGGAATGTGATCGCATGCATTATCCTGAACCAATCTCGAAACTTATTGACAGTTTCATGAAACTGCCAGGCATTGGACCTAAAACGGCTCAACGTCTGGCGTTTCATGTATTAGATATGAAAGAAGACGACGTTGTTCAATTTGCCAAATCACTTGTAGATGTTAAAAGAGAGCTAACCTATTGTAGTGTATGTGGGCATATCACAGAACAAGACCCATGTTATATTTGCCAAGATAAGCAAAGAGATCGATCTGTCATCTGTGTAGTAGAAGATGACAAAGATGTTATTGCAATGGAAAAGATGCGTGAATACAAAGGACTGTATCATGTACTACATGGTTCTATATCACCTATGGACGGTATTGGACCTGAAGATATTAATATACCTAGTTTGATTGATCGCTTAAAAGACGAAGAAGTAAAAGAATTGATACTAGCGATGAATCCTAATTTAGAGGGAGAGTCGACAGCTATGTATATCTCAAGACTAGTAAAACCAATAGGCGTTACAGTAACGAGATTAGCACAAGGTCTTTCTGTAGGTGGAGATTTAGAGTATGCAGATGAAGTTACATTATCTAAAGCTATAATGGGTAGAACAGAGATGTAGCAATGCATGAAATGCATAGTAAATAGAGGATAAGGCTATTCCATTTTGGGATAGCCTTATTTTTATAAATAAAATTAAGAAAATATAAAATAAAATAAAGTATGGCTATAGGAGTTATTTTATATATATTAGTACTTTTTTAGTATTGAAAAACACTGAAAAAGGGACTTTAATCACAATTGATGAGTTAAAGTTTGGTTTTTGCTAATAAAGCTAGATTTTTAAAGAGAGTAAGTGTAAATTTTACCGTTGTTAAAAGGTTTTTATACGTGTATAGTATTTACTTGTCGGACGAAACAAAGCGACAAACATACAAACGAAACATAAAAAACAATTTCAAAAAACTTCTTGACTTTCTAAGTTAAAGAGAGTAAAATTGTTTCTTGTGATTGAAGAAATGAACATTGAAAACTGAATTGCAATATGTCAACGTTAATTCCGAACACAACATTGAATTGTTGGTTCAAAACAAGTGTTAGAGATAACACAAATTAGTATTTTATGAGCTAATCAAACATCATAATTCATTTATGGAGAGTTTGAT